>NZ_AP024852.1:0-636416 GCF_024346715.1 Photobacterium swingsii | reverse complement strand
AGGTGAAGGAACAGGTGTCACCGTTAGGTAACCCGCCAATGATAGGCTCGCAGGCGCCGCCATAATCGCAATCGTCGGTTTTGCGTTGTCATGAATTTCATGGCTGAAAATTAAACGGTAGATCATCAGTGGCAACATAACGGCATAGGCAACCATACCAAACACCAACAAACCTTGCGCTAAAGGTAATAACTCGCCGCCAGGAAACGCGACATCCGCAACTATGATACCAACAGGCGGTACAAACCAACTTGGTACCATGTGGTGTAATTCAAACTCTACCGCACGGTGATAAATAAAGAGTGCTAGAAACGCCACATGTAATGCCACGGCAAAGAGCCATAAGCCTTGGCTGAATACAGGGTAAAACTGACCTAACGCTTTCGATACCACCATGGTTGCCATTGCATAAGTAGGCACAACACTCCCCACGACTGGATGAGAAAGATCAGTCCATAGCATTTTTGGGTGGAAGATAAATTTAACGGTCAAAATCACAAGTAATACTGCCGCAATGCCCGCACCGATTTGTTGGCCCAAACCACCTAAATCGGCGACATTTTCCCAACACCAACCTAAACTGGCGATACCTAATGCTAGTCCTGCCATTGGGGTTGGTGCACCCGCAACTTTACGTTTTGTCGCTTTAATCATGACATCTCTCCACCAGCCATTTCATGGGCTGAGAACACATTCTGAACACAAAATGGAGTGTATCTAACTCTATTGTTTTATAATAACTGAATATATTTAACGTAAGGTTAAGTCATGCTTAACCCTATAACTTGCATTATATTAGCAACTTTTGTCGGGTAAGAATATGGCGCATCCCATCGCATTAAAACAACTGAATGTATTTGTCACTGTCGCCCAAGAAGGCACGATTACCGCTGCAGCAGAGAAATTATTTCTGTCAAAACCCGCAGTGAGCATGGCATTAGCTGAACTTGAAAAACAGCTCGATCACAAATTATTTGATCGCAATAACAACCGGTTAATCATTAACGAACAGGGCAAACGGCTATTACCTTTGGCCGATGAATTGCTTGCGCGCAGCCAAACCATCGAACAATTGTTTAATCAAACAGGGCCAGCAACAGGTCAGTTGCGTATCGGTTCCAGTGATACCGTTGGCAATCAACTCACGCCTTTTTTGCTGCGTGATTTTCGCCACTATGCTAAACATGATGATCAATCTTTGTTCATCTCGAATACCAGCCAGATCTGCCACATGCTAAGTGAATTTGAACTTGATGTCGGATTAGTCGAGGGCAAAGTACAGCAAGCCGATTTAGTGATTGAGCCTTGGCTTGCCGATGAAATGGTGGTTGTTTGCCATCCAAACCATCCACTCACTCAAATAAAGAATTTACAGATCTGCGATTTGGAGCATTCAGAATGGATTTTACGGGAGGCGGGATCAGGCACCCGAGAGTTTTACCTTAATCGTATTGCCCCGCGACTAGAGCATTGGCATCAAGCCTTTGAGCTCAACACGACAGAGGCGATTATCAACTGCTGCGCAGCAGGACTCGGTGTGACGTGCTTGTCTAAATTTGCCGTTCAGCACGCAGTTAACGATCACCGTTTGGTGATTTTGCCACTGCCGCTCGATATGCAGCGTCAGTATTGGCTGCTATACCACAAAGAAAAATACCAAAGCCCACTAATGGAAATGTTCTTATCCTTCGCGCAACAATGGCATTTTTCTCAATAGAGATAGAACCTTGCAACGCCCCTAGAGACGGTTATCACCGCAACTAAAGGCAATAATTTGGCTGATCTGACACAAAGGTCGGCCAGATTCTTGCTGCCAATCATTAAAAGCCGCTAATGTCGCTTGCTGGGATTTTTTGGTATCACGACCACCATCAATCACCCCGATATTACGTAAATAAGCCTCAACATCCCCACTCAAAATAAAGGTGTCTTTCCCCATAATACGCAGTGTATAGGGGCCCGTATTACCACCAAGTCGCTTGCCGTTTTTCTTAAGGTACTGCCATAACCCAATAATATCTTCAGAAGGCCACTGTGCCACCATATTGGCAAACGAGCCATATTCACAGGCCGCTTGGTGGATCATACGGGCATTTTCAGGAATGGTCATGACTTTGCCTAAGTGACGAATAATCGCAGGATCGGTTGCTTTTCGTTCCCACATTTCCGTTGGCATCAAGAGCATTTTTTCGATATCAAAACCGAAGAACACTTCTTCAAAATTGGGCCACTTTGCTCGTACCACTTTCCAGCTCATGCCCGATTGAAATACTTTTTGGCTAAAGGCAGCCAGCCAGCGATCATCTGGGATCTGCTGAAGTTGCTCTGGCGAAAGTGCGACAGATAACAGGCTCTCAAGGGCTACATCGCCCCCTTTTCGTTCTGCCGCTCTTGCATAAATCTGATCAAATTTTTCTCGCACCATCACATAACACCGCTTATCACTGGACATAGCCCTTGATGCTACTGTATAAACAGCCAGTAAATCAATTCGGAGAGGGTGACCATGGCTGTTATCGTCAAATATGTGGTTGAGCGCAACGGAGAAGAAAAGATGACTTTCACCTCTAAGTCCGAAGCCGACGCATACGACAAAATGTTGGATATGGCTGACGAAATGTTTGCTTTACTTGGTGAAAGCGAACTATTCGAAGACGAAGCAAAGCAAGAAGAGCTATCTATGTTCTTGGCGCAAAAGCGTGAAGAAGTACTCGTAGCACTGGGTGCAAAAAAAGCAAAAGCTGCCCCAAAAAAGAAAGTGGCTAAACCTGAAGTTGTAGAAGATGCACCTCAGGAAGATGCGGCTTAATTTTTACTTTTTGTACATATCCTAAAAACCTCCTTCTGGAGGTTTTTTTATGACGATAATTTCACTTCATTTAGCTCGCTTCGCCCATTTTTATCAGATCTACGTCATTTTTCACTGATTGCCCTCTCCCCCCTTCTATATTCTGACAACTCACTTTATGATGAAGGTAACGATATATAGACGAATTTAGTGCTATGGCACTTACGAAATGGAGAACAATTCAATATGGCTAGCTTTTCTCTTGCCTTAGGTACTGCAACGAAAAACCGTGACGGTAAAATCATCGAAGCATTTTTCCCAAGCCCTGTTTTAAACCCAACAGATGCTTTGGTTGACGCAGTAGCCGCTGTGGTTGATTACAAAGAAGGCAACCAAGCGATTGAAATCACTCCTGCTCAGTGTGCTGATTTACAAGCAGCTTTCGCTGCAGCCAGCGACGACAAGCATGCACAATTTGCCGCTAAAGCAGCAAACTCTTCACAACCGCTTGTGGTTGTTATTCTTGCAACCGATGAAGCGCCAACGTCTGTTTCTGAAGCCTTCCTGAAGCTACAACTGATCTCTCACCGTTTAGTGCAGCCACACGGTGTTGTTCTGGATGGCGTATTTGGCCTTCTACACAATATCGCATGGACTAACCAAGGCCCTATCGATCTACCAGAATTAGCCGATCGTCAAATTGAAGCTCGCCTAAACGGTGAAGCATTAACTGTCGATTGTGTCGACAAATTCCCTAAAATGGTTGATTACATTGTCCCTGCTGGTGTGCGTATTGCTGATACATCACGTGTACGTCTTGGCGCCCACGTTGGTGAAGGTACAACCGTTATGCACGAAGGTTTCATCAACTTCAATGCAGGTACGACTGGTGTAAGCATGGTTGAAGGCCGTATTTCTGCAGGTGTAATGGTCGGTAACGGCTCTGACATCGGTGGTGGTGCATCTATCATGGGTACGCTTTCTGGTGGCGGTAAAGTCGTGGTTTCTATTGGTGAAAACAGCCTACTTGGTGCTAACGCAGGCCTTGGTTTCCCACTGGGCGATCGTTGTACGATTGAATCTGGCTTATACGTAACGGCGGGGTCTAAAGTTCGTATGCTTGATGCATCTGGCCAAGAGGTAGAAGTCGTAAAAGCACGCGATCTTGCCGGTAAACCTGATCTTCTGTTCCGTCGTAACTCAGTAACAGGCCAAATTGAATGCCTAACGAACAAGAGTGCGGTAGAGCTAAACAGTGAGCTTCACAGCAACAACTAATTCAAATTATCTTCCATAAGATATATATGACAAAGGCTGCCAATGGCAGCCTTTTCTATTTATAGCGATCTTTGAGAATACAGCTTTTTAATTACTAATAACCACGCCCAGTTAAACCATAGCTACTTGATTCTGAAGTACACTCATTTAAATAATCGGCATTCACGACCGTCGCCACCGATTGACGCCCCGAACAATAGTCAAAACGCCCTTTTAAATACCCTGCGCGATATTCTTCGTATTCAGTTTCACTCAACGCCCCTAAATCAACCAAGCGCTTCTCATTGAGTTCACGGTATCCTTGCTCACCGTGGTAAGCCCCGAGTGCCTGCCAGTTTTTTTCTTCTGTCAGGCCGCTTTCATACGGGGATGTACAAGCTGCTAACCATAGGATCATTCCTGCTGCTACTATCACTTTCATCATACTTGCATCCTCTGCCACTGAGGCTTTGCCACATCATTGTTATAATATGAATCCGTATTATGTGAACCGCTCTTTAGCGCACGAGAAAACGCCTCGTACCATTAAAGGCTACAATAAGTATGGTCGAAATCACTCAATCTGACAGAGCAAGTTGCCTTTAATTCAGTGCGGCAGCCGCTTCTCTCCCACTGGCAGAATGGCTGCCACTGTAAATCAAAGCTAAGCCAACGATAGCAGCACCAAACATCACCAAACCTAAATGCCAGAGCTGACTAATCCCAATGTGCAATAGAAAGCTGCTGATCAAAGATGCGATGATCATTTGGCAGGCGCCAGATAGTGCCGACACAGTGCCAGCTTTCTGGGCGTAAGGCATTAACAGCAGTGATTGTGCACAAGGAAAGGCCATCCCATTGGCCATCGCCAATAGAAAGTGCCCACTACTGACAGTAATAGGGGAAAGTGGAGCAAAAATAAAGATAGCCCCTGACACAACATGAATGAGTGGCGTCAATTGTAAGACTCGCATCGTGCCTAATAGCGGCCGAACTCGCTGACACAATAAGCCACCGCACAATAAACCAATTGCAGGGATCATTGCCCAAAGTGCGTATTCATCAGAGTCCATGCCTATTTGTACCTGCATGATAAAAGGCATTAAAGAGATCGACACCACGACCAAGGTAAAATTAACCCAACCTATTCCTGCGAAGCTCATAAAATGACGCTCACGCAGCAAAGAGAAATAGGAAAATGCCAATACAGAAACAGACTGTGGCCGCGAAGTTACCGCCAATGTCTCTTTAAAGAAAAAGATCAGTATTAACCAAATACAGCTGATATAAGCCAAAAGTAAAATAAAGACACTCTGCCAGCCTAAATAGTGGTTCACCATGCCGCCAATAACAGGGCCAATGATGGGTGTGAAAGCGGCAACAATTGAAACCCATGTCATGGCCTTTACAAAACTTTGATTCTGGTAGCTATCCCGCATGGTTGCACGTGCTAATACACCCACACTGCCTGCGCCAAACCCCTGCATGATTCGACCTGTTAGCAAGCCAGAAAAATTGTCACTCTGACAAACAGCCACCACTAAACCCAATATCGCAATTGACAATCCAGCTAATAACACAGGCCGACGGCCAAACACATCAGATAAAGGTCCGTATATTAATTGGGAAGAACCAAACATCAGCAGGTACCCCGAAACTAAAAGCTGAGTTTGATCTGTGGTGATCGCAAGATCTTGTGCGATCCAAGGCAATGAAGGAAAAACCAATCCAAGGCTTAGCTGCCCAATACTGACGATTAAGCACGCTAGTAATAAAGGCTTCCAGTTAAACGCTTCCATCCAATACCTCCACCTCACGAATAGTTATTCTATTATGCATTGATAGTGATTAAAGGATTAGCAGCGCGAAAATAAGAAATACTTTCCTATCTGGAAACAATAAACAACAAAGCCGAGGCAAGGCTCGGCTTTGTTAGTAAACAGTTGTTATATAAAGATTCTTCGACGAGTAAGCTAGGTCTCACTTCACAGGGTGCTAGCGATACTAGCCCTTCGCTGACCCGTTACGACCACAGCTTTAATCGTGTTTTTTAATACAATAGGTCAATGGGTTCTTCAGTGAAAACTTGCTGCCAGTAGTTTGCACATTCCCTTTTTTCAATGCCACCAAGATTTCACGGTGCACTTTGATAATAGAAAAAAAGCGAACCACCATAAAAACAATAAAAGCAGGCATCAGCACTTGTGCCATAGGTGCTGATTGCAATACGAAGTCATTCAATAGCCAAACCGCGAGCATGAGCAACATCAAATACAGTGAATGTGGCTTAATCACAATGTTTACCTCTGTTTCAGATTCACTGCGCTCATAAAAAAACGTCATACTTACCTCAGATCATAGCCTTATTTCAGCTTATAACCCTCTCATATTGAGAAGGAAATGTACAAACACAGCCAGTAATCAATCGTTACAGCGCGTAACAAACACAATTTCACGTATTCACGTATTCACGTTCATTGATGTCGATAACGCTTCATCCACCAGCACAATGGGGTAACCTTTCGAACACTTTTCAACCCGACCACGAATGCCATACGCTTGCTGTAAAATATCAGGGGTCAATACTGATTTCGGCTCCCCCATCGCCAGTAGTCCATGTGGGCCTAACACTAATAGTTGGTCACAAAAACGTAGGGCTAAATTAATATCGTGAATCGCGACAAGGCCAATCGCTTGGCATTGTTGGATCTCTTGTTTCACAGTTTGCAACACGCTAATTTGCCAATGTAAATCAAGTGCGCTGGTCGGCTCATCCAGCAAGAGTAACTGAGGTTCACGGATCAATACTTGCGCCAAACCAATCATTTGCCGCTGTCCACCCGATAACTCACTCAAACGTTTAAACGCTAAATGGCTGATCCCTAATTTGGAAAAAGTGTGTTCAATCATTTGCTCAATATACGACTTACTTAATTCAGGCTTCACCGCCCGACAAGCACTAAAAGCGATCTCATAAGCAACGAGGCTGGTTGCTTGTGGCAAGGTCTGTGGCAAGTACCCCATACACCTAGCACTCTGTGCCACCGCCATCTTATCCACGCTCTCACCGTTTAATGTCAGCTCTCCATGGAAAGGTAACAAGCGTGCCATTGCACGTAATAATGTCGATTTACCCACTCCATTAGGGCCAAGTACAGCGACTAAGCTTCCTGCTGGTATTGAGGGCAATGAGAGGCTCTTAATTATCGGGGTATTGCGATAACCCACGCTGAAATTATCCAGTAATAACGACATGGCTACACCCTCCCTTTTTGCGACAATATCAAGCTCATAAAGAATGGAATACCAATCAAGGCCGTTACTATTCCTATCGGTAAAATCACACCTGTGACTAAGCTTTTGCTAGCAATGGAAGCCAAGGATAAAAGTAACGCCCCAGCAATCGCGCTACCAGGCAAGAAAAAGCGATGATCTTCACCTAACAGTATTCTAGCTATATGCGGGCCGACTAAACCAACAAAGCCAATTTCACCCACAAACGCAACAGCAACGGCAGTGAGTACACTGACCCGTAACAACACCATTAAACGCATACGCTCGACACGAATACCAATGCTACGGGCCTGATCTTCGCCTGAACGGATCGCCGTCATCGCCCATGCTTGGCGCAAAGACAGTGGAAAACAAATAACCAAAACCGCAGTAACAACCAAGACCTTATCAATACTGGCTCGCGCTAAGCTCCCCATCGTCCAAAATACGATTTGCTGAAGTGCATTACTATCCGCAATGAACATCAACAGGCTCACCATAGCGTTTAATGCAAAGAACAAGGATATGCCAAATAGGATCACAGTATTAACCGACGCCCCTTGGCTGCGTGATAAGATCACCACCAGCAGTGATGCCGCCAGAGCGAATAAAAAGGCAAATAATGGCAGGACAAAATTGAAACCAAACGGTAACCAACGCCAATCAAATAAAATGGCAACGGCCGCCCCCAATGATGCTGCAGCACCAATCCCTAAAGTAAATGGACTTGCCAGTGGGTTATTCAAGGTGGTTTGCATTTCAGCCCCAGCTAAACCTAATGCAGCACCAACGACAACAGCCATCAGGGCATAAGGGATCCGTACATCAAAAATAATCACTCGCTCTACCGCATCGAGACTGTCAGGGGCCGTTAATGCTTGCCAAATTACATCTATCCCCAAATGAGATGGCCCCGTTGCCGTATCGAAAGCCCAAGCGATCACTAACGCTAATAACATACTGCTCAGCAAGAGCGTCCGTTTAAAGACAAATCGTCGATAACGCTGAGACAGTGAAAGCGCCGCTTCCTCTTTCGAAGTCGCTGATACCAACTGAGTATCCATAAGTGTTCCTTTTCTTCTCATGACAGGCCATTTACCTACAGCGTTTTCCAACCAACAAAAACGCCAAACCGGAGTCACCAATTTGGCTTCTCCGGCACAGTGCAATTCACAATAATTAACGGCGACAGTCGCTATTGTTCAGTACCATCGCTGTCATTAAATCTCACTCTATCGTTTTAAAATCAGCATCCTACAATGCCATCCAATAGGTACCGTTAAATGAAACGGGCTGATAGCGCTGATAAAGTGTTCTCAATGTTTGCTCTGGCTCTAGCTGGGCAAAGGTGATGGGATAAGCCCATTTAGCAAAGGTTTGTACAGCGACAATATTAAGCGGAGTATTGTAGAAATGATGCCAAATTGAATAAGCGCGTTTGTTTTGTACTGCCGTTAACTCTTTTAGTGGGGCTTGCTGAGTGATCAATGCTAGCGAATGGTGCGCCGTTGTTTTATCGATACTGGTACCCAATACAATAAATTGCGGTTCTTCTTTTTGGGTTTCAGTCGAGCCAATGGCCGTACCAATATAAAGATCAGGCTGGTGTGTTAATAAATACTCTTGATTCATCACCCCAACCGAACCCGGTATTAATGGTAAAGCGATGTTCTTAGCTCCAACAAAATCGAGCATTTGTGCCACCATGCCGCGCGCCATGGTTTCACAGCACTCGCTACTTAAGCCCACTCGACTATGTAAAAAAACACTGGGCGACGGCTTATCTTTTAATGCAGCGAGTCCCTGTTCAACTTTGGCTAATTCAGCATTATAAAAATTTATATAGTCTGTTGCTTGCTGTTCACGCCCTAGCACTTTCCCCATAATCGCTAAGCTTTTGGTGGTATTTTTCATCGGATTTTTACGAAAATCGATAAACACCACCGTCACACCAGCTCGCTCTAAAATCGCGATAATGTCACTATTTCGTGCACTCGGGCCATGCCCCTCCACACCAAAAATAGCGACATCAGCTTTCAGCGCTAGCGCTGTTTCTAAGCTAAAAGTATCCGAAGCACCTTTACCAAATAGAGGGACTGTGTCTATTTCAGGAAAAGCGGCTTGATATTGCTGGTAAGTATCTGGGTCAACAATTTTTAGATCCCCCATCATCCCTGCGACACGGGAAAACAGTTTATCGCCTTCTAAAATGGCTAAAGCCGGAATGTAACGACTTTCACCTAATAAGATTCGGTTTACCTGCTTAGGTAAGACAACCTCACGCCCCGCTAAGTCCACAAGGGTATCAGCCGCCACAGCACGACAAGTCATCACGCTGACCAAGATAACGAACACCCCCATAACGCCTGCACGCCATCCTATTCTTTTTTTACGGTTCATCCTTTTCCCTTCTCTTTCTTTCACTGTATTCGAGCAGCTTGGCTGCAAACTCAAGTACTTCTATTTTTTATAATTAGATAAACGCAAAAAAGAGGAGCCAAGCTCCTCTTCGTATTTCGCACCATTAAAATGCGTATGACGCACTCACGCGAATATCACGGCCTGCCTCAAGCGTTCCTTGGGCAATATCACCATTGTTGCCATAGCTGGCATGATCACGATAAGCCTTATCCAGCAAGTTTTTCACCGCCAGTGTTAGCTTAAGATCATCATTTGTCAGTGGTAGCCATTGGGCATAAATGTCATGAACAGCATAACCCGCCTTTTCATCATAGCCCGTTGCTACATCCGTTAAACGCTGAACGTAGCGGCCGTTATAACCAATTTCTACACTATCAAGCACTTGATAATTAACATCAGCGACCCAAGTATCCCCAATCGCAGTACCTATCCCTTTGGTATCATCATTAAGTGGCTGGCCATTTAACTCAGGACGCGAGCGGTTATAACTCAGCCCCGCACGAACAAGATCCCACTGATAGCCAGCACGAGCGGTAAAGCCTTTAGTTTCTAGCTCACCAAGGTTGGTCAGCTCACGAGGTTTCGTCTCGGTTTCACCAACCACATCTTTTACTTTCGTGATATAACCCACTGCCGATAGGCTTAAACCATTGTTATGCCAGTTAATGCCAAGCTCCGTATTTTTCGCCCGCTCTTCTTTACGGTCTGCGCTACTTTTAGCGCCATCGAGCTTAAATATTTCACGGATCTGCGCACCACGAATCGCCTCTGCGTAACCAGCATGAAGGTTTAAACCCGATACAATTTCATAATTCAAGCCGATGTTAGGACTAAAGCCACTGTGTTTTAGACTCGATCCTTTTGATTCATCTAATGTGTATTTGTCGTAGCGCCCACCGACAGTTAGTAATAAGGCTTCCATCAACTGAAAGTCACCTTGTAGATAAGCACTCGCGACTGTCCCTTCATCTTTATCCGAGCCATAAATTGGGCTGCCTAACGACCCCTCATCGCTACGGTATTCAACACCATAGGTAAGCTGATGATGGCCCAGCGTGCTGGTGTTACGAAGGTCTCCACCGTAACTTTTTGCATCACCAAGGTAGTCCCCCCAAGGGCCTTCAATATGATTCAGCGAAGTATCGGTATTATATAAAGTGACATCCAAAGCGACCCAATCATTGCGACTAGGGTCAAAGGTGTAATTAGCCGTAATGGTTTCGCGGATCATTTCTTGATTGATAGGTGCATTTTTCTTACTAGGCACCCATTGTGGTCGGTGATATCGAAAAGCTTCATCTTCACGGCGATCGTAACTAAGCGTTAGCTTTTGCGAATCGGTAATATCACCAACAAGCTTTAAGAAGCCAACTTTGTTTTCCGCTTCCGTATAGGGCTGTTCTTGGCCATTACCATCGGTAAAATTGCCATGATCGCTATATGAAATTGTCGCTAATGCACTGATTTTATCTGTCAGGTACCCATAACCACTGACACTGGCTTTATAGCCTTTCGTATTATCGTAATAGCCCCCTTTCACCAAGGCACCGTATCGTTCGCCATTACGAAGTAAATCTTCAGGATTTTTGGTTTTGAAGCGAATGGTTCCCCCCAGCGCACCCGGTCCATTGGTTGCGCGACCAGCCCCTGCTGCAACTTCAACTTGTTGAAGCAACTCAGGTTCAATGGATAATCGGCCTTGGTGATGATAAATATTGCCCGATTGCGTTGCGCCATCAATAGTGACATTGAGCATGTTATCTTCTAAACCACGAACATAGATTTTCTGCGAGACACTCGAACCACCACCAATAGAGACTTCAGGATCGGCACGAAAGATGTCACTTAAATCATTCGCTTGGCGTTTATCTAATTGATCTGCATCGATCACGACTTCGGTCATTTGTAACGGATTCCCCGTCACCACTAGGGTTTCATGATTCGCGTCTGGGCTTTGAGCAGCAGTCGTACCACTGATAAATGCAGCAGAAATAGCAAGAGTAAGCTGAGAGAGGTTTAATGTACGGCCATGTATCATTTTATCATTCCAACAATAATGAGAACTATTATCAATTTAAGCTATTCTCTATAGTTGGGAGGTTGCTGTAAACGGTTTTTACAACTGTTACAAGCCAAGTTAAAACATTAAAAATCAAATAGATACAAAGAAGCCTTCATGACAATAAACTTGCCATGAAGGAAGAAAAGAAATGTTATTTTTACACTTAGGATTCACTCGAACTAAGCGAAACGATACCCTTTACCATGCGAGGTTTGTAGGCGCTCGGCAGACATGCCCGCAGCCACCAGCTTTTTACGAACGCGACTTAAGTGCATATCTAGGCTACGATCATAAGGGCTAAACTCTCGTGCTAAGACCTGACGGTATAAATACGATTTACTGAGAACCTCTGCGGGTTGTGACACCAAAGTCCATAGTAATTTAAACTGAATGGGGGTCATTGAGATAGATTGCTCATTGACAGTAACACTTAAACGCTGGCGATCCATTTTCAGTTCACCGACCACGAGCTCATGACGTTTTTCAGGCGACACGGTATCAGTATTAAGCCGCCGTAAGATTGCCATCGCACGATACACGAGCTCTTTTAGCGGACGCTGTTGCGTTATGTAGTCATCTGCACCATGCATGAAGCCATTCATACAATCTGCCATTTGATAATGAGCCGCGATTAAGATAATCGGAATACCGGTGAATTGGCGACAACGTTTAAGTAATGTTAACCCTGACATTTCTGGTAACTGCATTGATAAAATAATTAAATCAATGCCACCTTCAGCGACAACGCCCTGTACTTCGTTACCTGCCGAGCATCGGCGTACCACAAAGTTTTCAAGCCAAAATTGCTCGCTGATCTGCTGACTTAATCCTTCATTGGGTTCAACAATCAGCACAGTCATCGAGTGCTGTCTAATCCTTGATGCCATGAAATTCCCTGCCTGACTTTAATTACCGCTAATGAATGTAGTTATAATACTCTCGCACCCAATTGATAATGATTACCAATTAGATTGTAAGCATTAAACTACTTATGCACCGAATATGCAATCACTAACACATAAACTTTGCGTCATAAGTCATAACTTTTGCAACAAATCACCAACACTCTTTAGACTGCCAAAACCGAATCTAAACTTATGTTTTTAAAGTAAAGTTCCAACTTTTTTTTATCATGTAATAGCGTCTTTTTTACATCATGTCCAAACCACTCCAAAGATGCTGAAACCGAAGGTTTATTCGCAACCCCTTGTAAAAAAGCGTTATAGTCGAGCGCCCCATTGAATAAAGGCACCATGCCTTGCCGAGTCCCAGCTGGTGAATAAACATTTTCAGGGCTAAAAACAGACAGTTGCTCTCGTGATTGAATATTCTTCAAATGATAATGACCAATATGCTCAATCACTTGCCGATGAAACGCCACGGGATCCGCCCCTGCCTCCCACACGTGCAGCGTATCAAAGTTCAGTTTCAAGGCTGGATGGTTCACTTCTTCCAATAAACGTAATGTTGATGTTGGCGTATCAGCCAAGGTGTTAGGATGAGTTTCAACCAACACATCAAGCCCACTCTCTGCAGCATACTGACAGATATCTCGCAAACGCAGTGTCATTTGTTGACGCTGTACGGCATCAACATCATCACTGGCTTGATGGCCAGCAAAAGTACGAACTTTCCCTGTTTGCCAATAATCTGCTAAACGGCAAATATGGGCACACTTTTGATTGGCAGCATGGCGATCACCGACAAGGGGTAAATAATCACTCAGCATGGATATTGATAACCCCATATCTTGCAGCCACTTCGCATCATATTGTGGCTGATGCTCTAAGCCTATCGCGTGTACTCCCCACAACTCGATACCATCAAAAGCATGTGTGCGTGCCCACTCTGCCAAATTTTCTAGTGATACGAGATGATGCCGAAATGAAATCGTACATATAGATAAATGCATCTAACCCTCCTTTGCCGCACTCATTAGCGGTAAGTCATTTAACTCGCACCAGTCTTGGTACACCTCATACAAACGTCGCTTTATTGTATTTTCTGTGCGGTTTTGCTTATCTAATAAGGTATCAATACGCTTCACTAACGCCATGTCCTTGGTTTCCGCAAGTTTCATGATCTGATATTGAATTCGAGAGTAAGTCTGGATGAGATCTTCAATAACATCGCACCAGTTTTCAAAGTCATCATCATTCAATCCCAATGCACGCCAAAAGAAAGCCAACCCATGCTCATAAGCATATTTACGCACTGCGATGACGCGAATTTCACGTACAGCAAATGTAAGCTGCTCTAAGGTTAGTGATTTATCTTCATCAAGATGTGCATGCACTATGGTGCGAATAGCGGCCGTCAGAGGATTCGCATCTGGCAAAAAACATGCAATAAAGTAGGCTTGAATATCACGATTACAAGCTGGTTTCGCATCCTTCTCATCAAACCAATAGCCGCCAGCAACTGTCGGCTGAATGATGGCATTCACAATTCGCTGCGTCGGTAGTTCTCCTTCCCAACGAAAGTCAGGATCAGACATATATAACCGCTCTGGATCTGCGGTGTGTTGTAACATCACATAATGAGGGAAAGGGTTTTGGCTGAATTTATTATCACGCTCAGGTAACTGATACATGTCCAGCATCACCATTACATGTTGTGTTGCCTCTTTCTCGGTCAGTAACGACATTAAGCGATCAACGTTGGTCGCTTTAGAAGCGGTTTCCTCATACCACGGCTGTACAGCTACACCATACAAGCGCTGGTACCAGGCACGAAAAGAATGATGATCAATATCGGAGGAGTGGTAACACAATTGATAATGCTCATTAATGGTAAATTCCGCATCCCAAACGCCAAAGTAAAAAGGACGATGATCGATACTGGCACGTTTTAACAATTCACAGACGCAGCTAACAAAACAATGCACTTTCACATCTTCAAACTCTTGCTGTGCCGGTGGCTGCTCCTTGATTTCATTAGCCAGCTGCGCGTTATCTACGCGAGCTAAAAAATCCGCTAAGCTAGCAACTGTGGCATAATCATGCTTTGATAAGTTCCCATCGGGTACGGATAAACCAAGATCAAGCTCTAAATGTAATATCAGCTGCAGCGTCAACACTGAATCAAGATACAAATCTTCATTGAGACGGGCCGTTTCAGTAAATGCCGCTAAATGTACGCTTTGCATGTTTTCCCTAAGCACTTTTTCTATTGCGTTCACAATCGCATCACGAGTCATTTTACGCTCCTTACCCTAGTGCAGGGATTGCAATCCCACGCTCAGCTAATGCTTTACGGCTAATTTTTCCGTTCGCTAATTTTTCAATATGCTCGACTTGTTCAATATCAACGGGCAGTTGAAAAGACGCTAGACGCGTACTACACCAATGACGAATGCGGCTAGGTTCTAGCCTCTCTGAAGCGATAAACTGTAAGCACACCCTATCACCAGCAAGCGAGTCGTGACGCTTGAAGATCACGGCCTCACTGACTTCAGGCAACTCCATTACGACATCTTCAACATCTTTGGGGTAAACATGTAGACCTGCGACATTTATGGTGTCATCCAAGCGTGATACAAAACACAAAACGCCTTGCGCATTGTAGTAACCGAGGTCATGTGTATGGATACTTCGGCCATCAGCTGTAATTTTAATTTCAGCAGGTGTATCGCGACTTTCTCCCGCCTCGACAATGAGGTGAGGTAATGGGTAACCCAGCTGATCCGCGCCTTGTGTATCCGCATTCACGGCAATACAGCCAACTTCAGAACAACCATATTGCTGAAAAACATGGTCTGTTTTCGTTTTCAATGCCATGAACCACTCTTGCGGGATCACGGTACCAGAGGTCATCACGGCATGGATACGTGCTGTAGATGGGTACAACTTCACCACAGATTGAATTAGTGTTGGTGATGAATACAGCAAAGGCTTTTCTGTTGTAAGCAGCTTTTTGATCAGATATTTAGGATTAATATTACTAATAATAACGGGCTTGAGACCCCGTTTTAGCGCAACCAACACACCCGCGATCAAGCCATAAGAATGCGTAATTGGGCAGGCAATTAATGGCGTCATTGTATTTGGCTGGGTAAATGTCACGACATAACTGGTTAGCTCTTTCTCGATCATTTCCCAGCTGCGAGTAATCACTTTCGGCTCGCCCGTTGTTCCTGAGCTCGTTTGCACCAATACAGGCTGAACATCATTATCACTAGGATCTATGGTTTGCCGCGTCAGCACCATACAATGTTCACCGCTTTCAATCAGCAGATAATGGCACTGCGCCCTATCCGCTAAACGTTTTGCTGCTAACCGTGGGGTTTGCGCATAAATAGGATACAAAGAGCCACCTTGGGCTTTTACGTATAAACATAGTGCTAACCAATAAGCAGGATCGCTACAGCACACAGCGATACGTTTTCCTTGGCACTGTCCAAGCACAGGGTGATCAGAAAAAGTAGCATAAAGATCATCAAAATAATGCTGACCGTAATAGTCGTCATTTACGTAAATCATACAATCCTTGTTATTTGTCACATAAGGTTAAAATATTAGGAATCGCGTGATGGCACTCATCGCGAGAAGCCGCAAGTTTTCGCGTCATCAGCGATTCCGTCATAATGTGTGTGGTGTCGTAATGCAGACAAGCAAGGCGAGTAGCAAGTTCTGGATGCTGTATGGCATAACGCTTCAAACACTGGTTGACCAATGCCCAAAAAGCGCTTTCCTCAAAGTGATAGTGTGTTTCGATCAAGTACGAAACTTCTGTCAGATTAAATACAAAGAGCGTATCCATGACTAACTCTCGCAGTAATTCAACCGAACTCATCTCATAATAAAGATCGGGCGGAGCATCTTGATATAAAGGGCTTAATTCAGGAAAATCAGGTAACTGAGTGGGGTCCGCAAGAAAATCAGCGTGGTATTCAACACTCTCATGAAAGTCACGCACCATCAGACGCTCTGGCCACCCATCTTGGTGCACTAACACCATGTTCTGACCGTGAGCTTCCAACGCAACACCATGTTTCACCAACATATGCCACACAGGTGTGATAGCAACCTCAAACAAGCGTATTAACCATGTGGCTAAACCATACTTTTCAACCCAATCGCTAATAAAAGGTAAGCCATCACGCTCTATCATCATCAAGGCATTAAATGGGATCGCTTGCTGATTCGGTGCCAACTGGCTCTGGACACTTTCACGGAAAATCACCCCAAGCTGACCATCGGCTGGGGCTTGATTCAACGCACATTCAGGAGGCTGAAAGTGAATGCCGGCATACTCTTTGAGTGCTACCAAATGTGTTAATTCGGGATCACTCGCCACAATATTAGCTATCCACTCTGATATAGCAGGTGCACTGCAAATCGAGTGTGGTTCTAATGTGCGACGAGAAGAGGTATTCACCATATTCATCGGTAACTTAATATGGGCTTTTAACGGATCACTCACGTTCATTAAAGTGCGGACTGATTGAGTTGCACGATAAGCATCCCCTAGCTCACCAAGGTCAATCACGCTTTTGTTACGCTGGGCATCAAGAAGCCATGCTTGTTGCAGTTGCTGCCATTGCCAAGGGTGGATAGGCACTAAACCATAGGACTGCCAATCCCCTTGGTGTTGTGCAAGCAGCTGCGTTAATTGATGCCAATGGCGCTCGCCTAGTTCTTGCAGCCAGAAAGAGACAGGATCCAGTGGCAATTGTACGTTAAGGTAGCTCTGTTTCACGGCCAGCCAACGCAGAGAAAATGTTTGCCCCGCTTCAGGCCCATAGCTTTGATGATCATCTAAACTAAACCCAGTTCTCGCCTTAAAAGAGGGATGATAAGGATGACCTTCATCAAGGCTGGTTTCTAATTGGCTGTAATCACAACAGCGACGCGATAACACCATTGGCAGGTATTGTGTGTTCCATAAACACAAGGCGATCGTTTGTTGAAACTCATCATCCATAGCCGTTTTTACTCGAAAGCTTGTCGGCAAATCTTGCATGACATCGGTTAATGTCGGCTTGTTAAAATCAGAAGCCTGTGGATTTAACCTAAACTTCAATGAAGCAATATCAATACGAATGCGACCAAACGCCCCTTCTCTTCCCTCAACGGAATAATAATGCTCCCGCATCTGCCAACGAAAACAACATGTCTGTGCAGCAACCTCTTCACGAGTCACTGAAACGCATGCCTCAAATAATAATGCTTCGATTAACTGACGTAACACACGTAGCTCTGGCGATAAGCACGCCATCTTAGGCAATGGCATACTGTTTCTCCTTTGGCTCGGTTGTTAGAGAGGCCTTCGCCAATGGGTTGCTAAATTGGGTATATATCGCCTGCTCATTCTCTACAGTTAACTCATCAATATCATGCAACCGTGTCAGTAAGTTCGCTTTGCTAGGAATAAAATCTCGACTTAATAAACTATCGACAAAGCGGTACCCAGCCCCCGTTAAGCTTGTTTTTAATGCCATTAATCGCTGTTGAGCAAATAGCAGCAGTGTCGTTTCATCAATCAAACCATCCGCACCAAACCGACCAATAATTGAAAACAAGTGATTCACCATCAGGTAATAAGAGAAGCGATCAACAATCACCTGATCATCAAAATAAAGATCATGCACAGTGGCTGAACTGGGTTCGAGTGATTCAAGGTAGGTACGGTAAGCCGTCGATAGGTAAAACCCTTGATTATCACGAAAGTAGTAGGTGTCGGGGTATAAATCCATCAAAGCTATTACGCTGTTTTGCTGGTGTGCCTCAAGCGCGATACCGTGTTCGTCGTATAAGCGGATCATAGGATCTATCGCACAATCCCAATATCGCGCAAACCATTTCATACTAACTTGTGCCAGCGAAGCTGCCGTTTTCTCTACGAGGGTGGTGATGATGTCATGTAATAATGATTGCTGCCCGGGTAAAGGATCTTGTGTGAGGGCTGCTATGGTGACAGTATTTTCATCACGACCTTGTTGGAAAGGGTTATCACGAATAATGACTTCAAAGCCACTTTCAGAGTAACCAGGTAAATCAACCGTAATATAAGCAGGATCACTGACAATCTGAAAACTTGGATAACGGCTAGAAAAGCCTGTTTTATGATACAAACTAGCCATCACAACACCAGCCTCTAACTCATGACGTTTATTCACTCGAAGCGAATTGGTAATTTTGATTGGCAGTGAAAACTTATACATCCATGGAATAACAGGATTATAGAGTGAACGTACCGATGAGGTTGCAGTGAAAGACACGCCGTGCAAACCGCAATTGATAATGCGATGTTGCGATATCAATGCCATGACATGAGGTTGATGTAATAGCCATTGCGCCTGGATTGGGTGCATAGGCAAAATAACATAATCGGTGGCTTCAGCATCCTCTAGCGCTAGAGCTTCAACAGCCAGTGACTGTTGAATAATATCTTCAGCCGATAGTGATATTGCTGAGCGTTGGCACACGAGTGAACGTTCCACCTTAAAATAGTGGAGCATAAACTCGCCTTTCTGCTCAGGGGCATATAGTCGATGGTGATAATCCACCATACCTTGTCGACTTTTAGGTGTCGGATGCTGCCAATGACCAAACAATAATGCCTGCTCTGCATCAATGAAGCGGGTACTTTTCAGTAAAGGATCTGCGTGACGCTCAGTGATGTAACGCGCCATGATTTGTTCACTATCAATAATGCGCAGTACCAACTCTCGTTCTTTTCGACTCACAATAATAGGATCGGCATCGAGTGCTGAGTAGATCTCTCGCACTAACATAAACACAGCGTTCAGAGGTGTCTCTTGTTGCCACCCATGATTGCGTTGAAGCCATATGTCACCAAAACTATGTCGACCAACATTTGTTTTGTAGCTGACTTCAACCGCCAGTTTGCCTTCAAGGTGCGTCAAAGGAACTTCAACAACCCACAATCCTTCTCTCTCTGGCTGCTTTTTCGAACAATTATTCAGCTTTTGATACCACACGTTAGCCTGACTCCAATGACCTTGGTCAGCCTCTCGCAAGTAACAATTCATAAAAGCTTGAAAGGATGCATGTTCCGCTATGTTTTTCACACTCAAGCTCATTATCCTTCTACCTTAACAACCACCTAAGCCATATTTATAGTCCGCTCAGCGTGCCTGTTTTCCAACTCAAACACGTAACAGGGGAGATGATATTTGATGATATTGATTCTCATTTCAACACAAGTTACGTTTGTTACAAGGAAGGTTGAGTGTGCTTCAAAAGCAAGTTCAGCAGGCTAGTCTCCGATCGATAACTTAAGCACTATGGATGCATGATGCTTAAGTTCATGGATTGCTCCTTATGACGACACCTTATAATCGCGCCTTAGATGGAGCGGTACTACCGACCTTCTTTTATTACGCAATTCCGTCACTTTTTGGATTACTCGCTATCTCAACGGCTGGTGTCGTTGATGGTATTTTTGTCGGACGTTATTTAGGAGCGAATGCATTAGCGGCCATCAACCTATTGATCCCCTATTTCACCTTTATGTTTGCTATCGCCTTAATGGTCGCGATAGGCGGCTCTGTAGTTGCAGGTAAACACTTAGGCGAAAAAGACAACGTCAGTGCTAACGCTATTTTTACCCTCTCCTTACTGGCTATCCTCGCCTTTACCCTTGTGATGGCAATATTCAATATGTTTTTTCATTCAAAAATATTTGTCTTGCTCGGTGCGCCGCCAGCATTACATAACGAGATGTATCGTTATCTCTCCGTGATGTCATTCTGCTTCGTGATCCAACTGTCAGGCATGGTGTTGTATTACTTTATTCGAACGGATGGCAAACCTATGCTAGGAACTATCGCCTTACTGGTGGGCGCAGCAACGAATATCGCACTAGACGCATTCTTTTTAGGATACCTAAGGTGGGAAATTGAATGGGCCGCATGGGCAACAACCTTGGCACAAACAGGGCAGTGCCTGATCTTGCTTAGCTTTTTTTGTCACAAAGATCGGCAATTACACCTTACGCATACCGCATTAAAGATCTCGACTCTGATGCAAGCGCTATACAATGGCGTATCAGAATTCATCAATGAAATAGCAGTCGGGGTGGTGATATTTACTGTTCACTGGCTACTGCTTCGCCATTCAGGTACAAATGGAGTGGCTGGCTTTGCGGTAACTAACTATCTGCTATTTGTTGGTACTATGATTTTCTATGGGGTGATCGATGCTGTTCATGTGTTGATCAGCCAAAATTTTGGAGCAAAACAGCACCTTCGCGTTCAGCAAGTAATGGTAACATCAAGTATGACTGTTCTTTCAGTCAGCCTAGGTATGGTTACCCTCGCTTGGTTTTTACCGAGTTATATTACCGCTTTATTTCTCGATGATATAAATGACTCAGCAAGCCAACATGCCATGCTATTTATAAATCTTATTTGGCCATGCTTTATTTTCAGCGGATTAAACCTGCTCTTATCCGCGTATTTCACAGCTATCCAACAGCCTCGTCAATCCGCCTATATTGCACTATGCCGTGGGCTATTCTTACCCGTAGGCTTACTCCTTATTTTCGTTATGCTCAACACACCTTGGCACTTTTTAGTTGCTCTTCCTGTCGCTGAAGCCATGACCTTCGTTTTTGCTTTAACGCTTTACAACAAGCAACTTCCAAAGCAATTACAGTTTGTTTAGCACGCAGGCATACCAAAATAAGAAGTTAGGCATAAATTTCAGACGTAAAAAAGCCCAAGTCGTACTTTCTTATTTGCGAACAAAGGGGGCTTAGTATAAATGGCGGGGCGGACAGGACTTTATATAGATAAACTGCCACACCAAAAATCAGCGCGCCCCCGGCGTGACAGGCCGCTGCCTTCAAGGTAAAGAGGCTAACCAACTGAACGACCGCTTCCGCGTCATGATTCGCCAAAGTACAAATGTAAAAAAGCCCGAGTCGTAAGACTCGGGCTTAGTATAAGTGGCGAAACGGACAGGACTTCCCACACCGAAAATCAGCGCGCTCCCCGGCGTGACAGGCCGCCGCCTTCAAGGTAAAGAGGCTAACCAACTGAACGACCGCTTCCGCGCCATGATTCGCCAAAGTACAGATGTAAAAAAGCCCGAGTCGTAAAACTCGGGCTTAGTATAAGTGGCGGAGCGGACGGGACTCGAACCCGCGCCCCCCGGCGTGACAGGCCGCCGCCTTCAAGGTAAAGAGGCTAACCAACTGAACGACCGCTTCCGCGTAATGATTCGCCAAAGTACAGATGTAAAAAAGCCCGAGTCGTAAGACTCGGGCTTAGTATAAGTGGCGGAGCGGACGGGACTCGAACCCGCGACCCCCGGCGTGACAGGCCGGTATTCTAACCAACTGAACTACCGCTCCACACGGTGATAAACAGTAATCTGTCTATCCGATACACGTCGTTCAATACGTATATCTAAATTTGAAGCCTGGCGATGACCTACTCTCACATGGGGAGACCCCACACTACCATCGGCGCTATTACGTTTCACTACTGAGTTCGGCATGGGATCAGGTGGGTCCATAATGCTATGGTCGCCAAGCAAATTCGGGTTATTTACCGCCGTCAGGCGATAAATACAATCTGGGAAAATCTAACTAGCGTTTACAATTTCGTTCAAACACGTCATTCAAGTGCTTATGGAGTCCGTAAAACCCCTTGGGTGTTGTATGGTTAAGCCTCACGGGCAATTAGTACAGGTTAGCTCAATGCCTCGCAGCACTTACACACCCTGCCTATCAACGTCGTAGTCTTCGACAACCCTTTAGAGACCTTAAAGGTCTAGAGATGACTCATCTTGAGGCTCGCTTCGCGCTTAGATGCTTTCAGCGCTTATCGATTCCGAACGTAGCTACCGGGCAATGCGATTGGCATCACAACCCGAACACCAGCGGTTCGTCCACTCCGGTCCTCTCGTACTAGGAGCAGCCCCTCTCAATCATCTAACGCCCACGGCAGATAGGGACCGAACTGTCTCACGACGTTCTAAACCCAGCTCGCGTACCACTTTAAATGGCGAACAGCCATACCCTTGGGACCGACTTCAGCCCCAGGATGTGATGAGCCGACATCGAGGTGCCAAACACCGCCGTCGATATGAACTCTTGGGCGGTATCAGCCTGTTATCCCCGGAGTACCTTTTATCCGTTGAGCGATGGCCCTTCCATTCAGAACCACCGGATCACTATGACCTGCTTTCGCACCTGCTCGAATTGTCATTCTCGCAGTCAAGCGGGCTTATGCCATTGCACTAACCTCACGATGTCCGACCGTGATTAGCCCACCTTCGTGCTCCTCCGTTACTCTTTGGGAGGAGACCGCCCCAGTCAAACTACCCACCAGGCACTGTCCGCACCCCCGATAAGGGGGCGACGTTAGAACATCAAGCATACAAGGGTGGTATTTCAAGATTGCCTCCACCCCATCTAGCGACGAGGTTTCAAAGGCTCCCACCTATCCTACACATGTAGGGTCAATGTTCAGTGCCAAGCTGTAGTAAAGGTTCACGGGGTCTTTCCGTCTAGCCGCGGGTACACAGCATCTTCACTGCGATTTCAATTTCACTGAGTCTCGGGTGGAGACAGCGTGGCCATCATTACGCCATTCGTGCAGGTCGGAACTTACCCGACAAGGAATTTCGCTACCTTAGGACCGTTATAGTTACGGCCGCCGTTTACCGGGGCTTCGATCAAGAGCTTCGACCGAAGTCTAACCCCATCAATTAACCTTCCGGCACCGGGCAGGCGTCACACCGTATACGTCATCTTTCGATTTTGCACAGTGCTGTGTTTTTAATAAACAGTTGCAGCCACCTGGTATCTGCGACTCCCTACAGCTTAGAGAGCAAGTCTCATCACCGTGAGGAGCGTACCTTCTCCCGAAGTTACGGTACCATTTTGCCTAGTTCCTTCACCCGAGTTCTCTCAAGCGCCTTGGTATTCTCTACCTGATCACCTGTGTCGGTTTGGAGTACGATTACGTATAACCTATCGCTTAGAGGCTTTTCCCGGAAGCATGGCATCAATGACTTCATCACCGTAGTGACTCGACATCAGGTCTCAGCCTTAAGATAGTCCGGATTTGCCTAAACTATCAGCCTACACCCTTGAACTTGGACGACCGTCGCCAAGCCCACCTAGCCTTCTCCGTCCCCCCATCGCAGTTATAAGCAGTACAGGAATATTAACCTGTTTCCCATCGACTACGCCTTTCGGCCTCGCCTTAGGGGTCGACTTACCCTGCCCCGATTAACGTTGGACAGGAACCCTTGATCTTCCGGCGAGGGAGTTTTTCACTCCCTTTATCGTTACTCATGTCAGCATTCGCACTTCTGATACCTCCAGCAGCCCTTACAGACCACCTTCAACGGCTTACAGAACGCTCCCCTACCCAATATGACAAGTCATATTGCCGCAGCTTCGGTGTATAGCTTAGCCCCGTTAAATCTTCCGCGCAGGCCGACTCGACCAGTGAGCTATTACGCTTTCTTTAAATGATGGCTGCTTCTAAGCCAACATCCTGGCTGTCTGAGCCTTCCCACATCGTTTCCCACTTAGCTATAACTTTGGGACCTTAGCTGGCGGTCTGGGTTGTTTCCCTCTCCACGACGGACGTTAGCACCCGCCGTGTGTCTCCCGGATAGTACTTACTGGTATTCGGAGTTTGCAAAGGGTTGGTAAGTCGGGATGACCCCCTAGCCTTAACAGTGCTCTACCCCCAGTAGTATTCGTCCGAGGCGCTACCTAAATAGCTTTCGGGGAGAACCAGCTATCTCCAGGTTTGATTGGCCTTTCACCCCTAGCCACAAGTCATCCGCTAATTTTTCAACATTAGTCGGTTCGGTCCTCCAGTAAGTGTTACCTCACCTTCAACCTGCCCATGGCTAGATCACCTGGTTTCGGGTCTAATCCTAGCAACTATGACGCCCAGTTAAGACTCGGTTTCCCTACGGCTCCCCTAAACGGTTAACCTTGCTACTAAAATTAAGTCGCTGACCCATTATACAAAAGGTACGCAGTCACCCAACAAGTGGGCTCCTACTGCTTGTACGTACACGGTTTCAGGTTCTATTTCACTCCCCTCACAGGGGTTCTTTTCGCCTTTCCCTCACGGTACTGGTTCACTATCGGTCAGTCAGGAGTATTTAGCCTTGGAGGATGGTCCCCCCATGTTCAAACAGGATATCACGTGTCCCGTCCTACTCGTTTTCACTAATAATGCGTTGTCGGTTACGGGGCTATCACCCTGTATCGCCAAGCTTTCCAGCTTGTTCACCTAACGCAAGACTAGCTTAAGGGCTAATCCGATTTCGCTCGCCGCTACTGTCGGAATCTCGGTTGATTTCTCTTCCTCGGGGTACTTAGATGTTTCAGTTCCCCCGGTTCGCCTCGTTACGCTATGTATTCACGTAATGATAACTGCTTATGCAGTTGGGTTTCCCCATTCGGAAATCCCAGTCTCAAGTGATTTTTACTATCTAAACTGGGCTTATCGCAAGTTAATACGTCCTTCATCGCCTCTGACTGCCAAGGCATCCACCGTGTACGCTTAGTCACTTAACCATACAACCCCAAGGGGTCTGTATGTTCAAACAACCAAGGTTGTGTGTCTGATAAGGACACAAATTGGTTTTTCGCCGGACTCGTTATTTTCATTTCCACTTTTAAAAAAGTGAAGACAAAAACCAAGACACTTGAATGTGTGTTGTTTTGAGAACTCGTTTTTATCATTAAGATAAAAACTATTGTAATTGAATCTATTGATTCAATTTACTAGTCAGCTTTCCAGATTGTTAAAGAGCATGTGTTTATCCGAAGATATCCACTTTCTAATCACACTCTTGCGAATGTCTTTAGAAAGTGGCGTCCCATAGGGGAGTCGAACCCCTGTTACCGCCGTGAAAGGGCGGTGTCCTAGGCCTCTAGACGAATGGGACTAAGTACTTTCTAGAAAAATCACTTTATGATTTTTCACTCTTTTACATTTTAACCAAGCAATCTGTGTGGACACTGCATCAAACAAGCAGTCTATCGTTAAGGAGGTGATCCAGCCCCAGGTTCCCCTAGGGCTACCTTGTTACGACTTCACCCCAGTCATGAACCACACCGTGGTAAACGCCCTCCCGAAGGTTAAGCTATCTACTTCTGGTGCAGCCCACTCCCATGGTGTGACGGGCGGTGTGTACAAGGCCCGGGAACGTATTCACCGTGGCATTCTGATCCACGATTACTAGCGATTCCGACTTCATGGAGTCGAGTTGCAGACTCCAATCCGGACTACGACGTACTTTCTGGGATTCGCTCACCATCGCTGGTTGGCAGCCCTCTGTATACGCCATTGTAGCACGTGTGTAGCCCTACTCGTAAGGGCCATGATGACTTGACGTCGTCCCCACCTTCCTCCGGTTTATCACCGGCAGTCTCCCTGGAGTTCCCACCATTATGTGCTGGCAAACAAGGATAAGGGTTGCGCTCGTTGCGGGACTTAACCCAACATTTCACAACACGAGCTGACGACAGCCATGCAGCACCTGTCTCAGAGTTCCCGAAGGCACTAAGCTATCTCTAGCGAATTCTCTGGATGTCAAGAGTAGGTAAGGTTCTTCGCGTTGCATCGAATTAAACCACATGCTCCACCGCTTGTGCGGGCCCCCGTCAATTCATTTGAGTTTTAATCTTGCGACCGTACTCCCCAGGCGGTCTACTTAACGCGTTAGCTCCGAAAGCCAGTGTTCAAGACACCAACCTCCAAGTAGACATCGTTTACGGCGTGGACTACCAGGGTATCTAATCCTGTTTGCTCCCCACGCTTTCGCATCTGAGCGTCAGTCTTTGTCCAGGGGGCCGCCTTCGCCACCGGTATTCCTTCAGATCTCTACGCATTTCACCGCTACACCTGAAATTCTACCCCCCTCTACAAGACTCTAGTCTGCCAGTTCAAAATGCTGTTCCGAGGTTGAGCCCCGGGCTTTCACATCTTGCTTAACAGACCGCCTGCATGCGCTTTACGCCCAGTAATTCCGATTAACGCTCGCACCCTCCGTATTACCGCGGCTGCTGGCACGGAGTTAGCCGGTGCTTCTTCTGCAGCTAACGTCAAATGATAGCGCTATTAACACTACCACCTTCCTCACTGCTGAAAGTACTTTACAACCCGAAGGCCTTCTTCATACACGCGGCATGGCTGCATCAGGGTTTCCCCCATTGTGCAATATTCCCCACTGCTGCCTCCCGTAGGAGTCTGGACCGTGTCTCAGTTCCAGTGTGGCTGATCATCCTCTCAGACCAGCTAGGGATCGTCGCCTTGGTGAGCCTTTACCCCACCAACTAGCTAATCCCACCTGGGCTAATCTTGACGCGAGAGGTCCGAAGATCCCCCTCTTTGGCCCGTAGGCATTATGCGGTATTAGCTATCGTTTCCAATAGTTATCCCCCACATCAAGGCATATTCCCAGGCATTACTCACCCGTCCGCCGCTCGTCAGCGAAGTAGCAAGCTACTTCCTGTTACCGCTCGACTTGCATGTGTTAGGCCTGCCGCCAGCGTTCAATCTGAGCCATGATCAAACTCTTCAATTAAAGTTTTGTTGGTCTTGCGACCGGCTCAATGAATACTGATTGAACATCGATAACTAGAAGCTAGTCATGATATTCGAATTGACTGTGCCAACTTATTTTCACTACCGAAGCAGTAAACTTAAATTGTATTGGTCACTCAGTTCATTGATATAATCTTTTTTGACTATTCATTTCACGAGTGCCCACACAGATTGCATGGTCAAATTGTTAAAGAACAAACTGACTTATCGTTGCTGGCTAAGCGCCTTGCTCCGTGTCAGTGAGGACGCATTATAGAGACTTCGATCACATTGGCAAGGGGCTTTTTGAATTAATTACGTAAACAGCAACTAACCGAACAAAATTACATCAAAACATGAAAAAGCGGTCAAATAACAACGTCAAAGATACAAACTATAGTGATGCTTGCTCTTCCAACTCGTTTATTAATCCCTGCGGTAACGCTAATGCTTGGGACAATTGTGCTAAATATGCCTTTTCCATGAAGTGATCAATATCAATCGCGAGTAATGACACCAAATAGACTTCAGAGGCTTGTTCTAGGTTATTGACCTCCTTGGCTAGTAGTACAGGATCCAATGGCTCATTCATCCAACCAGCAATTAATGTTTCAATATTATCGTCAACACCTTGCTCATGTACCCATGACGTTATCGCTTGTTTTTCTTCGTCATCAATATGACCATCAGATCTTGCTGCAAACACCATGGCCTTTAATAGTAATAAGTTTTCAGGACTTATCGCTGTATTCTCTTGGTTAGCTGTATCTTTATTTAAAGAGCCTGCTTGTTCTTGATACACCACCGACTCACTAGGTTGATTTTGCTGCCACTTTTTATAAGCCTGATAAGCTAATGTACCCGCCACAGCCGTACCACCAACAACCGCGGCTTTCTTTCCGTATTTCGTCACCAATTTACGGCTTTTCTTATTACCCAGTAACGTCCCAAGTAAACCACCACCAACTGCACCTTTAAGCAAATCAGCCTTGCTTGATGAAGATCCTGATATGGAAGGCTTATCATCGCTCATCAATTTACTTGCTTGTCCTAGTAGCTGATCCATTAAACCTTTCATTCTCTTACCCCTTGACTGGCTGACACCTGTAATAGATGTACTCACAGTACAACGCTCAAAGTGAATCGAAAATGAATTCGCAGGTAAATTAAAGTAAAGGGAATAGATTGCACATCCCTCAGTATTTGTAGGAAAGAGAAGATAAAAAAACACCGAAGCAATCTCTCACCTCGGTGTTTCTCTTCGACATGGCCAAATCATGGATTAGCTATCGATTCAAGCGACTACTGCTGCGCAACAATTTTACCATCGGTTGCCACTATCTGGATTAGCTTACTCGGTACTAATTTGCCAGACAGAATATCTTGAGCCAGTGGGTTCTCAATATATTGCTGAATCGCACGTTTTAGTGGGCGAGCACCGTAAACAGGGTCAAAACCAGCTTGCGCAATTAACTCAAGTGCACTTTCGTCAAGTTCGAGTTGGTAGTCTTTCTCTTCAAGACGCTGAATCAAACGTTCAACTTGAATGCTAGCGATATGTTTGATGTTCTCTTGACCTAGCGGGTGGAACACCACTGTTTCATCGACGCGATTAATAAATTCAGGGCGGAAATGATGGCTCACCACATCCAGTACCATGTCTTTAATTCCGGCATAGTCCAGCTCTCCAAAATTCTCTTGGATACGATCTGACCCTAAGTTTGACGTCATGATGATGACACTATTACGGAAATCAACCGTGCGGCCTTGTCCATCGGTAAGGCGCCCATCGTCTAAAACCTGTAAAAGGATATTAAACACATCAGGGTGAGCCTTTTCGACTTCATCAAGCAAGATGACAGAATAAGGACGACGGCGCACAGCCTCTGTGAGATAACCCCCTTCTTCATAACCGACATAACCTGGAGGCGCACCGACTAGCCGAGCAACAGAGTGTTTCTCCATAAACTCTGACATATCAATACGTACCATATTATCTTCACTGTCGAACATAAACTTCGCCAATGATTTACACAGTTCGGTTTTACCCACCCCCGTTGGCCCCAAGAATAAGAAAGAGCCGATAGGACGATTAGGATCAGACAGGCCTGCTCGGCTACGGCGAATTGCATTCGATACCGCATCTACCGCTTCATTTTGACCAATCACACGTTTGTGCAGTGCTTCTTCCATCCGCAGTAATTTATCACGCTCACCTTCTAGCATCTTAGCGACAGGTATCCCCGTTTGGCGTGATAGCACTTCTGCAATCTCAGCTTCCGTAACCTTGTTACGTAATAAGCTCATTTCCTGCATTTCAGCTTGCGCCGCAAGATCGAGTTGCTTTTCCAGCTCTGGGATTCGGCCATATTGCAGCTCAGACATACGATTGAGATCACCAGCTCGACGCGCGATCTCCATATCCATTCGCGCTTGCTCAAGCTCTGACTTAATATGTTGCGTGCCTGACAATGCTGCTTTTTCGGCTTTCCATACTTCTTCTAATTCGGCGTACTCACGCTCTTTACTTTCAAGCTCAAGGTGTAAGTCATTTAAACGCTTTTGGCTTGCGTCATCACTTTCTTTCGCCAGCGCTTGTTGTTCAATTTTGAGCTGGATAATACGTCGCTCTAAACGATCCAGTGATTCTGGTTTAGAGTCAATTTGCATACGAATGCTGGACGCTGCTTCATCAATCAAATCAATTGCTTTATCAGGCAACTGGCGATCTGATACATAACGCTGCGATAAGCGGGCTGCCGCTACAATGGCTGGATCCGTAATTTCTACATGATGATGCAATTCATAACGTTCTTTTAGGCCACGTAAAATAGCCACGGTATCTTCTACCGTTGGTTCATCCACCAGCACTTTTTGAAAACGACGCTCTAGTGCCGCGTCTTTCTCAATATATTGACGATATTCATCCAGCGTTGTTGCACCAACACAATGCAATTCGCCACGTGCTAATGCTGGTTTTAGCATGTTGCCAGCATCCATTGATCCTTCGCCTTTCCCTGCGCCGACCATAGTATGCAGTTCATCAATAAAGAGGATAACGCTACCCTCTTCTTGCGATAATTCGTTTAAAACAGATTTCAGACGCTCTTCAAATTCACCACGATATTTCGCACCTGCAATCAATGCTCCCATATCCAGTGATAAAACACGTTTACTGCGCAATCCTTCAGGTACTTCGCCATTCACGATACGTTGAGCAAGCCCTTCGACAATAGCCGTTTTACCTACACCCGGTTCACCGATGATCACTGGATTATTTTTAGTACGACGCTGCAATACTTGGATTGTGCGGCGAATTTCATCATCTCGGCCAATTACCGGATCCAGCTTGCCTTGCTCTGCTCGCTCTGTCAGATCGATTGTAAACTTCTCTAACGCTTGGCGATTTTCTTCCGCGTTAGGATCATCAATATTTTGCCCACCACGCACTTGGTCGATGGCTTTTTCTACTTTAGCTGCGGTTAAACCGAGATCTTTCAGCAACTGCCCCAATGGGCCTTTGTCATCAACAGCCGCCAGGATAAATAACTCTGATGAGATATATTTATCTTTGCGCTTTTGTGCCAGCTTATCGCACATATTCAGTAGCATCCCCATGCTATGCGACAGCTGAACATCACCACCGATGCCAGTTACTTTAGGGAGTTTATCGAGTTGCTCAGATAAGCGAGAACGCAGCTGAGTGGTATCAACATCCAGCATGGTCAGCAATGGACGAATAGTGCTGCCATCTTGGTTGATCAACGCCAACATCAAGTGAACAGGCTCGATGTACTGATGGTCTCGTCCTAATGCTAGCGACTGCCCATCAGAAATAGCCATTTGAAACTTACTGGTAAATCGGTCAAGACGCATAAGTCCTCCCCTCTCGATATTATTTCTCAGTAATAGATATGGAGCTGATCTCTCAAAATTTCAACTTAACCACCAAGAGTTTATTGCGGTTAACAACCAAAATTCCGACAGCGATTATGCACAAACAGTCATATTAACTATTTGAGTCTAGTTTTTCGATAAATTAAATGGAATAGCATTCCTTATGTTGACAGCTAAATATAGAATGCCGTACCATTTAAACAATACGACGTTCCATATCGAGGAAAAAACCATGTTCAAGAAAGGCCTAACTACTTGCGCTGTTATCATTGCCGCACTTGCTTCATCTACTCACGTTATGGCTCAACGCGATATTCAAGAAAAACGCCAAGAAGTACGTCAGGAAGCTCGAATTGAGTCACGTACTGAAGCACGCATTGAAAACCGCCATAGTCCAAAGACTGTTGCAACCAATGTTGTCGTTATTCAAAATGCAATGCTACGTACTGTTAGCTATAACGGCATTGTGTTATTGCACGATACTGTTAACCAACGCTTCTACCGCGCAAAAGACAATGGTTACGAGGTTTATTCCGTTCCCTTTGGTGCGAATGTGGTTCAACTGTCACAAGCGAACCCGATGAACATCACTATCATTAACTAGTGTTGTTATTGCCAAATACAAAAAGCCCCATAAACACGACGTTTATGGGGCTTTTCTCTTTTAAAATCGGATGATTGGCCAGTGCTATTCAATCCAGATCAAACTTGCTTGACGACCAGTAATACCATCTCGGCGGTAAGAGAAGAAAGTCTCAGATTCAGTCACGGTGCAGTGCTCTCCCCCATAAATATGGGTAATACCGCTATGGCATAGGCGCTGATGAGCAAGCTGATAAATATCAGCTAGCCACTTTTCACCGTGTGCTGTAAACGCACACTCGGCTTCAGGAAGCACAGCCATAAACTGCTGGCGTACTTCTTCTCCCACTTCAAATTGTTGTGGGCCAATAGCAGGGCCTAACCACGCCAAGATCTCACCACTGGGTGCATCAAATAACGCTAACGCTTGCTCTATAATACCATCCACTAACCCACGCCAACCGGCATGCACAGCCGCAACTTGTGTTCCTGCCTTATCGCATAATAAAACAGGTAGGCAATCAGCGGTCATCACAGTACAAGCGATACCCGGCTGCTGGGTATAGCTACCATCAGCATCGACAGCTTCAAGCAACGGTTCGGTGAGTGTTAACACCCTTGTGCTATGGACTTGGTTTAACCAAGCTGGTGATGATGAAAGTCGCAGCTGTTGCTGCAAACTATCACGATGATGACACACAGATTGAGGGTCATCGCCAACATGCAAACCTAAGTTAAAACTTTGGTAAGGGGCGACGCTCGTACCACCTACTCTTGTTGTGCTAATTGCCTTTACATGAGCTGGCGCTGGCCACTCAGGAACAATATGCGCTGCCATCATCACATCCTTATAGATTTACTAACGAACTTAATGGCCGTTAGTAATCGTCTTCACCATTTTCGATTTTATCTTTGCGCAGAATGTCGATCATCGCCACCATATCGCTTGGTAGCGGAGCATGCCATTCCATCACCTCACCCGTTATTGGGTGAGCAAGGCGCAACATACGTGCGTGCAGTGCTTGACGATCAAAAGCACGCAGAGCAGCAATAAACTCATCCGAAGCGTGACGTGGTGGACGAGGACGACCACCGTACTGTACATCACCCACTAGCGGGTAAGTCAGGTAAGACATGTGAACACGGATTTGGTGAGTACGGCCTGTTTCAAGGCGTAGAACCAAACGCGTGTGTACGCGGAAGTGCTCAGCGACACGGTAGTGCGTAATCGCCGGTTTGCCCAACTCGTGAACAGCCATACAAATACGTTTCGTCGCATGGCGGCCGATTGGTTTTTCAATCGTACCACCACCGGTCATTTTACCGATAGCGATAGCTTCGTACTCACGCGTGATCTTACGCTTTTGCAGTGCTCGTACTAAACGTGTTTGCGCTTGGATCGTTTTCGCCACCACCATTAAGCCTGTGGTGTCTTTATCCAAACGGTGCACAATACCTGCACGTGGTACTTCAGCCAGTGACGGACAATGGTGCAATAATGCATTCAATACCGTACCGTCTGGTGTACCTGCGCCTGGGTGAACCACGAAATCGCGCGGTTTGTTGATCACGATAATATCGTCATCTTCGTACACGATATTCAATGGAATATCTTGTGCTTCCCAACGCACTTCATCTTCGATTTCTGCAATAATGTGTAGCTCTTCGCCACCCATCATTTTTGCACGTGGCTTATTAACGACTTCGCCGTTAACCGACACCATGTCACCAAGGATCCATTCTTTGATGCGAGATCGTGAATAATCTGGATATAATTCTGCAACAACCTGGTCTAGACGTTTGCCTAGCTGGCTCTCATTTACTGTATTTGTTAACTCTATTTGCTGTGCCATAGCGAACTTTTTCAAAAAGCGTGAGACTAAATGCCAAACGCTGAGTAAAATAACCTAATAGTGTCATTGTATCTGTTAACGGCTCTCACCGTAATGGATCACAGAAATAAAATTTTTGATCAAGGAATCTGATGCCGTAATGAAACGCCTGACTCTCACAGCGATTCTTGCTGTCGCCCTACTTTCGGGCTGTTCCAGCACAGAAGAAGTTGTGCCAGATGTGCCGCCTTCTGAGCTTTATGCCACAGCGCAAGAAGCACTACAAAGTGGTAGCTGGACAAAAGCCATCGAACGTTTGGAAACGCTCGATTCACGTTATCCATTCGGTGCCTACTCAGAACAGGTGCAGCTGGATCTAATTTATGCTTACTACAAAAACGACGATCTCGCGTTAGGTGAAGCCACCATAGATCGTTTTAACCGTTTAAACCCTGTCCATGAAAAAACAGACTGGGTAATGTATATGCGTGGTCTAACGCACATGGCACAGGATCGCAGCTTTATGCACGATTTGTTCAGTGTCGACCGTCATGACCGTGACCCTGTTCCTGCACGCACGGCATTCCGTGATTTTAAACGTCTACTCGATCGCTTCCCGAACAGCCAATATGCAGCCGATGCAAAAGCGCGAATGATTTTCTTGAAAAATCGTCTTGCTGATTACGAGCTAGCAACCGCTGATTTTTACGTTCGTCGTGAAGCCTGGGTCGCTGCGGTTAACCGTTGCCAACAAATCCAACGCTTATACCCAGATACAGAAGCTGCGCGTAAGTCATTAGACTTAATGCTAACGGCTTACGAAGCATTAGGGCTTGAAGAGCCAATTGCTAATACTAAAAAGTTAATCGCGCTCAATCCAAGTTAACAATAACGCCATAACAAAAAACGGCAGCCTCTATGGCTGCCGTTTTTTTTAATTCCACATTCTGAACCGTTTTCATTCAGCACTCATTGTCACCCAGCTTTAACGTGGCTCATCGAGTCAGATACAAAGCGGACAAAAATAACACAAGCGTTTGTAACTAATCGAAAAAGTCCCCTAGTCAGCACCAGCCGCCAGCGTTTTATCTTCCTTCATACTGCCCTAACCTGATCGGAATAAACAAGCCTTTTCGTGAAAGTTTTTTACGACAAAAGCGGTTTGATCACAGAATTATTCTGGATAAATTTAAAAAAAACAAAGCGTGATCCCGATCACATTATTGAATCCTGAATTTAGTAATCTGAATTCAACCCAACGAAGGGTAGCAAAAGAGGAAGATAATTATGACAGTAGAAATCACCGGCAAAAACCTAGATATCACCCCTGCTATCCGTGAGAGAATTGAACTTAAATTCAGTAAGTTAGAAAAATATCAAGTACCGCTAATTAACAAGCACGCTGTAATTAGCACAGAGCCAAATCGTCAATTTAAAGTAGAAGCATCTGCTGCTATTCCGGGAGGTAATATTGTTGCCTCAGCAGAGCACGACGACATGTATGGTGCGATTACTGAAGTTTATCAAAAACTCGAACGCCAACTGAATAAACAAGCGCATAAGCCTTCCGCGCGCCGAGCTAGCCATAGCAACAAGCCTGAGCTTGTCGAGGTAGAGGAAGAGGAAGAAGAAGCTGACGTATAACCGCAAGCTTTAAAGAGGAATTCATAACCAACCCCGCCTCGTGCGGGGTTTGTTTGTTCTTCTAGCTGCTTTATTCACCTTGACAACCACCCCCAACAACAATATGGTGATTTAGTCCCTTTGGGATACAAGGCTGTAAATAAATCATCACAAACAAGAAACGAATTATCTAACGATTATGTCTGACCTAAACCTGTTTTTCTTTACCTTCTTTTTTATGTCCCCTTAGTGGAGGCTATTCGTTGTGCAAGAAAGAAGATAAAGACGAATAGAAAGCCTCCCAAACGGGAGGCTTTTTTACATGTATCCAACACATATAAAGTATTAATCAATCAGCGACTGCGATAACAAGGATTCTTATGACAGACAAACTATATTCATTGGATGATATTCGTACGAATGTTAGCCGGATAGATAACGAACTACTGAAACTATTAGCTGAACGTCGCCAATTAAGCCTTGAAGTCGCAAAAAGCAAAATTGAAACCGCTAAACCCGTTAGAGACTTAACTCGCGAACAAGCACTCCTATTGCGCTTAGTCGATTCAGGTAAAGAGTTACAGCTAGACCCACAATACGTCACCCAAATTTTCCACACCATCATTGAAGACTCGGTGTTATACCAACAAGCCTATTTGCAAAAACTCACCAATCCTGAAAGTTTACAGCCCGTGGCACGTGTTTCGTTCTTGGGCTCGAAGGGCTCATACTCTCATCTTGCTAGCCGTAACTATTTCAGCAAAAAACAAACCCAACTGGTTGAAATGAGCTGCTCAACCTTCCGTGATGTGATTAATACTGTTGAAACAGGCAATGCAGACTATGGCGTCTTACCGATTGAGAACACCAGCTCTGGTTCTATCAATGAGGTGTACGACTTACTGCAACACACCAGTCTCTCGATTGTCGGCGAAATCACTCAACCTATCGAACATTGTCTACTGGTCGCGACAGACACTAGCCTAGAGAATATTAAAACGCTGTATTCGCATCCACAACCCCACCAGCAGTGCAGTGAATACTTACACGCGATGGGCGATATAGACCAAGAATACTGCTCTAGCACTGCGGAAGCGATGCAAAAAGTGGCCGAACTACAACGTAATGATGTCGCTGCTATTGGCAATGCATCCAGCGGAGAAATTTACGGGTTAACGGCGGTGAAATCTGGCATTGCGAATCAGCAAGAAAACTTCACCCGCTTTATTGTTGTTGCGCGTAAACCCGTCGAAGTCACCTCACTGATCCCAGCGAAAACAACCTTGATTATGTCAACGGCGCAAAAAGCAGGCTCTCTAGTTGAGTGTTTAGTAGTACTACGTAACCTCAACATCAACATGACTAAGCTTGAGTCTCGTCCTGTTATTGGCAACCCATGGGAAGAAATGTTCTATCTCGACGTAGAGCAAAATCTAAAATCAGACGTCATGCAGGAAGCACTTGAAGAGTTAACACGTTTAACCCGCTTTATTAAAGTATTAGGCTGCTACCCAAGCGAGAACGTGAAACCTGTTGATATCGAATTTTAATCGCCACAGGTCACTATCAACAAATAAGGGAGCTTTATGCTCCCTTTTGTTTAGCGCCTCACAGATAGCAATAACATCTAGCAGCCATCAGAAAAAATAGAGGTCACAAAGATCGTTTCGTTATTATTTTCGATGTTAGTTGCTTGCAAATAACACTGACTGTCATAAACAGCTTTGGCTGTCTTTTGAAAGCCAAACACCACTACATGCGGGCCTGTATGCCCATTCGTGACGCCGTTAAAAGCCTGGATATCGGTTTGCACTATATGGCCTAAATTGGTTTTACTCGCTACTGGGGTCCCATCAATCACGGCAATGCTCTTATTATTAACCTCAACAATAGCCTGACCCTTTTCGACACCGTTTAGTACCGCTTTACCATACACAATCCCCACAGAACTCTTGAGCGCACCTTCCAGACCACTGAGCGTGGCTTTTCTTGCATCACCCTGAATATTCATGAATTTTGGGGCTGCCGTCACGGCTAAAATACCGAGTACAACGATCGTCACAATCAATTCGATTAGGGTAAAACCTTTATTAGTCATTGTGAGCCACCATCGCCAAAGTTGCTCTCATTGTACCGTAACGCCATCAAGAACTACAGGTTTGACGAAAAACATCATACACATCCCCTTCAATGCAGATAACTGACCGAAAAAAGAGTACAAGAATAAAGAAGGACAGGAATAGCGAAGAATCAGTAAGTATTAAAGCGAGAATGGGAGGCCATTCTCGCTTCTGTATATCATTGAAGACTATGATCGATGCGTCGAATCGTTCGCTTGGCGTAATAACCCTTGGCTCTCAGTTAAAAAGTGTTGGGCGTAATCACCAAACCAATTTTCTACTTGATCAAAAGCTTGTGTAAAAGCCGCTTTATCTTGGCTTTCTAGCATAGTTATCGCTTCACCAAACCGTTGATGAAAGCGTTTGATCATCGCTAAATTTTGCGGCGCAGACATAATAATATCCGCATACAATTGAGCATCTTGAGCAAACAAGCGCCCTACCATGGCAAGCTCTAAGCGATAGATTGGTGAACTAAGCGAAAGTAACTGGTCTAATCGAGGGTCTTCTTCCGCAAGGTGCACACCATATACAAAGGAAGTGAAGTGACGCAGCGCTTGGATCAAGGTCATACCCTGATCATGCTCTATTGCACTGATCCGATTTAGACTCGCCCCCCAAATTTGGAATTGCTCAAGCAACCACTGGTAATGATCTGGGTTGCGCCCATCACAGTACACGATCACTTGCTTAGCCAAGCTTGGAATATCAGGGCCAAACATAGGGTGTAAACCAATCACAGGGCCTTTATGGACTTCTAGCATGGCTTGTAGCGGACCACTTTTTACTGAGGTTAAATCCGCTAAGATACAATCTGCAGGTAAGTTGCCTAGCTTGGCAATGACTTGTTCGGTTACATTAATAGGAACAGACACCACCACCATGCCAGCATCCGCTAGCATTTCATCGGCCTGATCCCACTCATCGCTACCCAGCTTACGTACTTGGTAACCCGACAATTCAAATAAACGGCAGAACAATCCCCCCAGCTGACCATGACCACCCACCACGACAATCGGGCGCAGATCAGGTTTAAGGCATTTAAAGCCAGAATCATTTTCGCTGGAGTAGGATTCACGCATGGTACGGCGCAAAATATCTTCAATCAGATCGGGTGGCACCCCTTTGCTCTCTGCTTCTTGACGACGCGACGCCAACATCGCAGCTTCACGATCAGGGGCATAAATAGGCAGTCCATGCTGACTTTTTACATGACCAACATCTTCTACTAATGACAGGCGGCGAGCGAGTAGCTCCACCATCTGGCGATCAACCTCATCGATTTGATCTCTTAATTTACTCAGTTCAGCAACCATGACTCTGCTTTCCGTACTTATTGATTACGTTCTTGTAAGAATGGGACTAACTCTTTATGCGCATGGCGTAGAAGGGATTCTGTATCTCCCCAATTAATACAGGCGTCAGTGATAGACACACCGTAAGCCATTTCCTCACGCGATAAATCCGCGCTTTGGTTACCTTCATTTATGTGGCTTTCTAACATCAAGCCTATGATGGATTTATTGCCTTCTCTGATTTGATGGATCACATCTTCCGCGACTAAAGGTTGACGACGGTAGTCTTTTCGAGAGTTAGCATGGCTACAGTCTACCATCAGGGATGGTGATAGACTCGCTGCGCTCATCTCGTTTTCACACTCTGTCACAGAAACTGAGTCGTAGTTAGTTTGCTTACCGCCACGTAAAATCACATGACCATCAGGGTTACCTTGAGTATTCAGTAGCGCAACTTGGCCTTGACGATTAATCCCCATAAAGCGGTGACCAGAAGCCGCAGCTTGCATCGCATTAATTGCCGTACCTAAACTGCCATCTGTGCCATTTTTAAAGCCAACGGGCATAGATAGACCACTCGCCATTTCACGGTGAGTTTGTGATTCAGTGGTACGTGCCCCAATTGCCGCCCAACTAAACAAATCACCAATGTACTGCGGGCTGATCGGATCCAGCGCTTCTGTTGCGAGAGGGATCCCCATTTCAACCAAATCAATCAGTAGCTGACGTGCAATGTGCAAACCTTCTTCCACTTCGAAAGAACCGTCTAAATGTGGGTCGTTAATCAAACCTTTCCAGCCTACCGTGGTGCGGGGCTTCTCAAAATACACACGCATCACGATGTAAAGCTGATCATCAAGTTGCTCTGACAGCTGCTTTAGTTTTTGGGCATACGCTTTCGCTGCATCAACATCATGGATTGAGCATGGACCACACACCACCAATAAACGGTGATCTCGCTTGTGAATAATATCCGCGATGGTTTGACGTGATTGTTGGATAAACGTAAAGGCAGATTCACTAACAGGCAGTTTTTGTTTCAGCTGATCGGGTGTGATCAATACTTGTTCGTCTTGAATATGAATATTATTTAGTTGGTCTTTTTGCATGTTGGCTTCCCTGTAAATCTGTCTAAGTCTTTTTATGCTAGCAGAATCTGCACTGCTTCATCTTGAGAGCCACATTAACAAGCCTTTTCCTTTCTTGGCAAGTGGGTGTAAAGATTATTTACCAAGTGTAATTATAAGTTTACAGCAGAATAAACATTGAGGTTATTCTGCAAAGCTGGTTACCATATTCCTAATCACCGTTATAGGCTGCCCCATGGAACTGATTTTCTCGCTTCTCCAACAACTCAGTGTGTATTTAGTTATCGCTTATTTACTGAGTAAAACCCCTTTATTCATGCCAATCACCACAATTTCAGGGCGATTATCTCAACGTTTTTCTTGCTACGTATTATTTTCTTTGTTTTGTATATTAGGCACTTACTTTGGTTTAAACATCGAAGACGCTATCGCTAACACCCGTGCAATCGGAGCGGTTATGGGGGGCTTGTTGGGGGGGCCTATTGTTGGATTTGCTGTGGGATTAACTGGCGGTATGCACCGCTATTCCATGGGTGGCTTTACCGATGTTGCTTGTGCTATTTCCACCACAATGGAAGGTGTAATGGGTGGTTTACTGCATTTATATTTAGTACGTTCTGGTCAGGTTGAGCAGCTATTTAAGCCTTTCATTGTATTCACCATTACCCTGTTTGCTGAAATTATGCAGATGTTTATTATCTTGGTTGTCGCGAAGCCTTTCGACCAAGCACTCCATTTGGTCAGTGCCATCGCTTTACCTATGGTGATTGCCAACTCGCTCGGTGCTGCACTATTTATGAGTATTATTCAGGATAGAAAAACGATCTATGAAAAATACTCAGCTGCATTTTCTAGCCGAGCCCTCAAAATTGCCCAGCGCTCAGTCGGTATTTTGAGCCAAGGCTTTAACAAAGAAACATCGAAAAAAATTGCCCAAATCGTTTATGAAGAAACTGGTGTGGGCGCTGTTGCGATTACGGATCGTGATAAGATTCTCGCGTTTATCGGCATTGGCGATGATCACCACCTGCCTGATACCCCCATTTCTTCAGGCTATACCCGTCGTGCCATTGATAACTGTGAACTGGTGTATGCCGACGGCTACGACATCCCGTACTGTTGCTCGCTGCATGAAAAATGTCGTTTAGGTTCAGCCCTAGTGATCCCGCTAATTGGTGGTAATAACGAGGTGCTGGGTACCATCAAACTGTACGAACCTAAGCGAAAGCTATTCTCCACCGTCAACCTCACCCTCGGTGAAGGCATTGCCAAACTGCTGTCGAACCAAATTTTGACTGGGCGTTATATCCAGCAACAAGCTTTATTGACCCAAGCCGAATTACGTCTGCTGCAAGCGCAAGTGAACCCGCACTTTTTGTTCAATGCCTTAAATACAATTAATGCGGTAATACGCAGAGATCCAGACAAAGCACGCGAACTTATTCAGCACTTATCGCAATTTTTCCGTCGCAATCTAAAACAAAATATTGAAACCGTGACCCTAAAAGAGGAACTGCAACATGTTCATGCTTACCTAGAAATTGAACTGGCTCGGTTTTCAGATCGTTTAACTGTACATGTGGATGTTCCCGACGCTTTACTGTCACTCAAAATACCGACATTCACCTTACAGCCTTTAGTCGAAAACGCCATCAAACACGGTACTTCGACCCTATTAGAGAATGGTATTATTCATATTCATGGCAAGGTCAACAATGAGGTTATTACACTCGTAGTCGCCGACAATGCAGGGTGCTACCAACCTGTCGGCGAAGAAAGTGGACTGGGTATGAAGATTGTCGATAAGCGGCTTAAAAATATGTTTGGCAAACAATTTGGTGTCAGTATGCAATGCCAAGCACAGGTATCCACCAAGGCGACAATTACCTTACCCGCCTCATTACTGACAAATGCCTTGGTATCAACTCAACGTACACTTTCTCAATCAACGTCGGCGGAGAATAACTCGCATGATTAAAGCACTCGTAATAGATGATGAACTATATGCCCGTGAAGAGCTGATCGATTTACTGACAGAAAGCGGTGAGATCGAGATCATTGGCGATTGTGCAAACGCGATTGAAGGGCTAAAAAAAATTAATATCCTCAAGCCCGACGTGATTTTTTTGGATATCCAAATGCCGCAGATCACGGGCATTGAAATGCTGAGCATGCTTGACCCAGAGACGATGCCGAAAGTGGTGTTTGTAACGGCTTACGATGAGTACGCGCTCAAAGCCTTTGAAGATAATGCCTTTGATTATCTGCTCAAGCCCGTTGAAAACGAACGGTTACGAAAGACCATCACCCGCCTTAAGCGTGAGTGTCTCAGCCAAGATTATTCTGCGATGACCAGCGAAATGCTAGAGCTGATCCCTTGCTGTGGCCATAACCGAATTATCTTGCTACGCCCAGATGAAATTGAAACCGCTTTTTCAGATCTATCGGGCGTGCATGTCATCACCCAAGACAACCAAGCGACGACACAACTCACACTAAAAGTGCTCGAAGAGAAAACCCCACTGATCCGTTGTCACCGCCAATACTTGATCCACCCGCAGGCAATCAGAGAAATCAAATTGCTGGAAAATGGACTCGCCGAAATCACAACTTTACATGGTTCACACGTGCCTGTGAGTCGCCGTTATCTCAAAGAACTCAAAGACAGGTACGGACTCAGTTAATCGCATTACCACATACCACTAACGCTCACCTCACTACCACTGGAGCACAAGCGTGCTCCAGCTCACACAACTAGAAATATCTTGCCACACCTAGCCAGCCACAAAAATAAACTATCAATATCAACTACTTGAAATAAAATCCATCGCTAACATCATTATTATTCATTCACATTCCTGAATTGTTGCTGACACGGTAAAAACCACTTAATGCTGCTATCAACCACTCATCATCGTATACAACCACTCACCGCTTTCCCCCGTGCATCCAAGATCCAAGTCCGTATGATGGCAGTATTAGCACTCCCCCAATAAACCACAGCGAGAAAACAAAATGACTTGGTTCTTACTCTGCGTTGCCGCACTCATAGGTGGATACTTCATCTACGGTGCATTCATTGAAAAAGTTTTTGGCATTAATGAAAATCGCCAAACACCGGCATACACCAAAACGGATGGTGTGGACTATGTGCCAATGTCGACCAAGAAAGTCTACCTTGTTCAGTTACTCAATATTGCAGGTGTAGGCCCAATCTTTGGCCCTATCATGGGGGCACTATACGGCCCTGCCGCTATGCTTTGGATTGTACTAGGCTGTATTTTCGCAGGGGCTGTGCATGACTACTTCTCAGGTATGCTGTCGGTACGTAACGGCGGAGCATCTGTACCGACACTAACTGGTCGCTACCTTGGCAACGGTGCAAAACATTTTATGAACATTTTTGCTATCGTACTGTTGCTACTTGTCGGTGTGGTTTTCGTTTCAGCACCAGCGGGTATGATCACCAACCTAGTTAACGAACAAACCAACATGGGCTTGTCGATGACAACCATGGTCGTAATTATTTTTGCTTACTACATTATCGCGACAATCGTACCTGTTGATAAAATCATTGGCCGTTTCTATCCACTTTTCGGCGCTCTACTGATCTTTATGTCTGTCGGCCTGATCACGGCAATCGCATTCTCAAGCGAGCACACCTTGCTTGGTGATTATGAAATGAGCCAAATGTTCACAAACATGAACCCAAACAATCTGCCACTGTGGCCTGCACTGTTTATTACGATTGCTTGTGGTGCCATCTCTGGTTTCCATGCAACCCAATCGCCACTCATGGCACGCTGTGTTGAAAATGAAAAGAATGGCCGCTTCGTTTTCTACGGAGCAATGATCGGTGAAGGTATTATCGCGCTGATTTGGTGTGCACTGGCTCTCTCTTTCTTTGGCTCGGTTGAATCATTAGCGGAAGCAGTGAAAAATGGTGGGCCAGGTAGCGTGGTTTACAACTCATCAATTGGTCTATTAGGCGTTGTAGGTGGTGTGGTTGCTTTCCTTGGTGTTGTTATTCTACCGATTACATCAGGTGATACCGCATTCCGCTCTAGCCGCTTAATCCTGGCTGAATACTTCAACATGGAGCAGAAAACACTGCGTAACCGCCTGCTGATGGCACTTCCTCTGTTCGTTCTCGGTGGTGTGTTGACCCAAGTTGACTTTGGCATCATCTGGCGCTACTTCGGCTTTGCTAACCAATCTACAGCCGTGATGATGCTGTGGACGGCGTCCGCTTACCTACTGCGCCATAACAAGCTGCATTGGGTTGCGACTATCCCTGCTATTTTCATGACAACCGTATGTATCACGTTCATCCTTAGCAATGCACAACTTGGTTTCGGTCTACCTATGACCTTATCAACCATTGTTGGCGTGGTAAGCAGCCTAACGATTACAGGGCTAGTCATTAAAAAATCAAAAGGTAAAGGCGAAACCGACCTTGCCGATGAAGACGATGGCAAACTAGAAACCGTTTAACCTATTGGTTCCCCCGTTCCCCTAACGATCTAAGCCAGCTTTCGAGCTGGCTTCTTTATGCCTTTAACACTCATCCATTATTACTATCATTATTTGATTAACCATACAGCTAACTGTATATTGCTCAAAATTTTCTGCTGGATCTAATCATGAACCTCCCCCGTACTTGCGGCTCGCTGGCCTTACTGGCGTGCTCGCTTATGCCTGCTACAGCTTCAGCCTACAATCAAGTTTACTTCCAAGGTGGATACTCAGAACTAAGCGTGGACGACAAACACGACAGCGGCTGGATCACCCAAGTTGGCTACTCGTATGCTCTCTCCTATTCGCTTGCGATCGAAACAGCGATCTTCTTTAACGCAAGTGGCACAGCTCCATTAACGGATGAAGACACACATAAAGAATATGTCGATTACCGTGGTGCAATTGTGGCAATGCGCGGAGAAATGCCTATCAGTAACCTGTTTTTAACTTACGGGAAAATCGGTGCAAACTATACCAGCCTGCAGTACAGCCATTGGGGAAATGGGCAACATGGTAGTGATGAGTTTGGCAGTTTTCGTCCTTATGTCGCGATAGGCCTTAAAGCACCTGTGAGCCATAACCTAATGATGAGTGGTGAAATGCAATACCTTGATATGGCAAAAGGTTTTCGGGCTAACACTTTCAGCCTTGGCCTTCATTTCATTTTCTAAATTTATACCAATGTCGCGAATAGGCTAATACCAGTCTAACTTAGTAACAGATCACTTTTGCCGATTCAAATCACTGAGAACAACAATCTACACCTTGTTCTCAGTACTTTTCCTACGCAAAACACTAAACTACCAAGTCGTCATCAGTAAAGTACTGTGCAGAAAAACAAAAAAAAGCCCACCAGAAGGTGGGCTTTTTCGATAAACGTCTTACACGTTCGATTACTTGCGAGCAAGTTTCTCTTTGATACGAGCCGCTTTACCTGAACGCTCACGTAGGTAGTACAGTTTGGCACGACGTACTAGACCACGACGCTTAACAGTAATGCTGTCAACGATTGGAGAGTGAGTTTGGAACGCACGCTCAACGCCTTCACCGTTCGAGATTTTACGAACTGTGAATGCAGAATGTAGACCACGGTTACGCTTAGCGATAACCACACCTTCGAACGCCTGTAGACGCTCACGGTCACCTTCTTTTACTTTTACTTTAACAACAACAGTGTCGCCAGGTGCAAAAGTAGGTAGGTCTTGTTTTAGTTGCTCGTCTTCGAGCTGCTTGATGATGTTACTCATTGGTGTATACCCTAGAATAAACTGATACTAAATTAATTAAATGCTTGCTCTATGTTCTCGGATAAACTCCGCGAGCAAGAATTCCTGATCGTCAGTCAGAGCTAGGTTTTCCAGGAGCTCTGGTCTTCTTAGCCAAGTACGGCCCAACGATTGTTTTAATCGCCAGCGACTAATGTCCTTGTGGTTTCCTGACAGTAATACTTTTGGTACTTCCTGCCCATCTAACGTTTCAGGACGCGTGTAATGTGGACAATCTAGCAAGCCATTTGCAAAAGAATCTTCCTCTGCTGACGCAAAGTCTCCCAGCACACCCGGAACAAACCGGACAACTGCATCAACTAACGTCATGGCAGGCAGTTCGCCCCCAGTCAGCACAAAATCCCCGATAGACCATTCTTCGTCTACCTCTTGTTGGATAATGCGCTCATCTACCCCTTCATAGCGCCCACAGATAAGAATTAAATTCTCATTCTGGGCTAACTCCTCAACACCTGCTTGATCAAGCTTACGGCCCTGAGGTGATAGGTAAATGACTTTAGCCTGACCTTCAACGGACTGTTTGGCAGCATGAATGGCATCGCGCAAAGGCTGCACCATCATTAACATACCCGGTCCGCCACCGTATGGTCGATCATCAACCGTACGATGTTTGTCATATGTAAAATCGCGGGGGTTCCACGTTTCTACTGACAAAAGGCCTTTTTTAACCGCCTGGCCTGTCACCCCATAATTGGTAATGGCATTAAACATGTCAGGGAAAAGGCTGATTATGCCTACCTTCATTTGTTCACCTATTACCGGGGATTAGAATCCAGGATCCCAGTCAACTTCGATCCGCTGAGCAGTGCGATCAATCGACTTGATGACCTGCTCATCGAGGAACGGGATTAAACGTTCCTTCTGCCCAAAAGCATCTTTTAGATTTGCCTTAACTACTAATACGTCATTTGAACCTGTTTCCAGGATGTCAGTTACCTTACCTAGGTCGTAACCTTCAGTAGTGAATACAGACATACCAAACAACTCACGCCAGTAGAATTCTTCATCCGACAGCGCAGGTAGCTGACCTGCAGGTACAGTTACTTCAGCATTCGTGAACACTTGAGCATCCTCGCGGATATCCAAACCTTCTAGCTTAGCAACCAACCCTTGGCCATGGCGTTTCCACGATTCAACGCGGAACTCTTTCCACTCGCCTTTAACTTTAATAAGCCAAGGCGCGTAAGAGAAAATGCTTTCAGATTGTTCTGTATAGGAAAAAACTTTGAGCCAACCCTTGATACCATAGGTGGCACCCAGTTTACCGACTACAATGTGGTCTTGGTTTTTTAAACTCATCGTTTCTCTTCTACCCAGATTTAAATACTAATTAAGCTGCTGCTTTCGCTGCGTCTTTGATTAGTTTAGCTGCGCGGTCAGATACTGTTGCACCTTGACCAACCCAGTGGTTTACGCGATCTAGATCAAGACGTAGACGCTCTTCTTGGCCCTTAGCAACAGGGTTGAAGAAACCGATACGTTCGATGTTACGACCGTCGCGTGCGCAACGTGAGTCAGCAACTACGATGTGATAGAAAGGACGCTTCTTAGCGCCGTGACGAGCCAAACGAATGGTAACCATATCGTCCTCTTTGCATTACTGTGAATAAAAATTGCCCCCGCTGAAACAACGGGGGCCGTGCCAAATTAAGCTCGGGAATTTTACTCTTTAAACTGACGAATGCAACTGCTTTAGCTAATTTTTCACCAGTTAACGGAAAAATCCCTATTTAATGTTTTCTTATCGACCAGGGAACATGCCGCCACCAGGCATCATGCCTTTCATCTGGCGCATCATATTCTTCATGCCACCCTTTTGCATTTTCTTCATCATTTTCTGCATTTGGGTGAACTGCTTAAGCAGACGGTTTACATCTTGTACCTGGGTACCAGAACCTGCAGCTATACGCTTCTTACGCGAACCTTTGATCAATTCAGGACGCTCACGCTCACCTTTGGTCATTGAATTGATGATTGCTTCCATCTGGTTAAACATTTTATCGTTAACCTGATCTTTCATGTTGTCAGGTAACTGAGACATGCCCGGCATTTTGTCTAGCATGCCCATCATGCCGCCCATGTTCTTCATTTGTTTTAGTTGGCTTAAGAAGTCTTCTAAGTCGAAACCTTTCTTTTCTTTAAACTTCTGCGCCAGCTTTTCAGCCTGCTCTTTATCAACATTACGCTCTAGGTCTTCGATCAGTGACAGTACATCACCCATACCAAGGATACGTGATGCCACACGATCCGGATGGAACGGTTCTAGCGCGTCGGTTTTTTCACCCACACCCAAGAACTTAACCGGTTTACCCGTAATATGACGCACAGATAACGCCGCACCACCACGCGCATCACCATCCACTTTGGTTAGGATCACACCGGTTAGCGGTAAGGTATCGTTAAAGGCTTTTGCTGTATTCGCGGCATCTTGACCTGTCATGGCATCAACCACGAACAAGGTTTCAACTGGGTTAGCAGCAGCATGGACGTCTTTAATTTCGTCCATCATCTCTTCATCGACGTGCAAACGACCAGCCGTATCGACAATCAAGACATCATAAAATTTAAGCTTAGCGTGTGCGACAGCATCATTAACAATGTCTACTGGCTTTTGATCGGCGCTAGAAGGGAAGAAATCGATGCCAATGTCAGACGCTAGGGTTTGCAACTGTTTGATCGCCGCTGGGCGATAAACATCGGCAGACACCACCAACACTTTCTTTTTATTACGCTCTTTTAAAAGCTTACCCAACTTACCGGCACTGGTTGTTTTACCCGCACCTTGCAGACCTGCCATTAAAATGACCGCAGGCGGTTGCGCTGCAAGATCTAGCTCTTCGTTAGACTCGCCCATTACCGCTTCAAGCTCAACCTGAACAATCTTAATGAACTCTTGGCCTGGTGTTAGGCTTTTAGATACTTCTGTACCTACCGCGCGCTCTTTTACACGCTTAACAAAATCACGAACAACCGGAAGCGCAACGTCCGCTTCAAGTAACGCCATACGTACTTCACGTAGCGTATCTTTGATATTGTCGTCGGTCAGACGGCCACGGCCGCTGATATTTTTAAGCGTTTTGGATAAACGCTCCGATAAATTCTCGAACATGTGCTACTCGCTCGTTTCGCAACAAAACTCTTTATACCCACAGAAAGATTAACAATTTAAACGTTAATTCTGCTCTCAAATGGACATAATTCTAATAAATTACCGCTAGTATACCGCAATCCTGCGCCTGCTTTCATGTAGCAATGGCGACTCTGTGTTCAGCAAGGTATAATTGCGACCTCTAACCATCATAGATAGTTACGCGTTTACTATGGATATGTTGATTGCCATTATGGCAGCTTGCTTCTATTTACTGGCTTTAGGCCTTGTTATTCCTGGCCTAACCAACAGTGATGGCATAAAAACCAAACCTGTTTTTATTGCTGCTTTGGCGGCAATAACCTTACATATCTTACTATTAAAAGATTTAATTCTCGGTGGTGTCGGCCAGAATCTGAGTATTCTGAACGTTGCTTCGCTGATCAGCTTCATGATCGCGACCCTTACCACCTTCGCCACGCTAAAAATGCGCGTGTGGTTTCTGCTGCCTGTCGTTTACAGCTTTGCTGCGATTAACTTAACAGCCGCTACCTTATTACCGGGCTCTTTTATTACCCATTTAGAAGGCCACCCGCAAGTTTTACTGCATATTTCTCTAGCCTTGTTCTCATATTCGACCCTAATGATCGCCACTTTGTATGCGATTCAGTTAGCCTGGCTCGATCACAAGCTAAAAACAAAGAAGAGTTTGCTGATAAATCCAAACATCCCTCCTTTAATGATGGTCGAACGTCAGCTTTTCAAGATCATTTTAGTGGGTAATACTCTTCTGACGATTACCTTAATCACTGGCTTTATCTTTATTCACGATATGCTAGTGCAAGGTAAAATGCATAAAGCCTTGTTATCACTGATGGCTTGGGGTGTTTACAGTACACTTTTATGGGGACATTTCCATAAAGGGTGGCGTGGTCGCCGCGTCGTTTGGTTCAGTCTAGTCGGGGCGTTCTTACTCACCCTTGCTTACTTTGGTAGTCGTTTCGTCAAGGAGATCATTATCGGCGGTTAATAAAACACCACTTTGATCATTGACACTCAATCTCAATCGCGTAGAACTATATTTATTACGTTGATCCACACAATCGTTATCGTTAAAGGACAGTTTTTTGGACGACATATCCACGGGAGTATTATTCTCCCTTCTGGTATTACTACTCGTCATTTCCGGTTATTTCTCCGGTTCTGAAACAGGCATGATGTCTCTCAACCGCTATAAGTTGAGGCACCTTGCAAACCAAGGCCACCGCGGGGCTAAGCGTGTTGAAAAGCTGCTTTCTCGCCCAGACCGTTTGATCGGCCTGATTCTGATCGGCAATAACCTTGTTAACATTCTCGCCTCTGCTATTGCGACAATTATCGGTATGCGCCTTTATGGTGATCTCGGTGTTGCTATCGCGACAGGTGCCCTCACCTTAGTAGTGTTGGTTTTCGCTGAAGTCACCCCAAAAACCTTGGCAGCGATTTACCCTGAACGCGTTTCATACGCGAGTAGTATTTTACTCAACCTACTAATGAAGCTGCTCTACCCATTAGTATGGTTCGTCAACGGCATTACCAACACTTTCTTACGTATCCTGGGCTTGAAAGTCGACAGCATGAACGACTCAAAACTCAGTTCAGAAGAATTACGTACCGTGGTAGATGAAGCTGGCGGCTTGATCCCTCGCCGTCACCAAGACATGCTGATTTCTATTCTAGATTTAGAAAATGTCACGGTTGAAGATTTGATGGTACCGCGCAATGAAATCGCGGCGATAAATATCAATGATGATTGGAAATCGATTGTGCGTCAGCTGAGTCACTCAGCGCATGGCCGCATTGTCTTATTCCGCGACACCATCGATGAAGTGGTTGGCATGCTACGGGTACGCGAAGCCTACCGTTTGATGATGGATAAAAACGAATTCAGTAAAGAAGTACTACTACGAGCAGCCGATGAAGTGTACTTCATTCCAGAAGGAACACCGCTGAACATTCAATTATTGAAATTCCAGCGCAATAAAGAGCGCATCGGCCTGATTGTCGATGAATACGGTGATATCCAAGGTTTGATCACGCTTGAAGACATTCTGGAAGAGATCGTAGGGGAGTTTACTACCTCGATTGCACCAACATTGGCTGAAGAAGTGACACCACAATCCGATGGTAGCTTGATCATTGAAGGCAGTGCGAATATCCGCGACCTCAATAAGAGCTTGAAGTGGGATTTACCCACCGATGGCCCTCGAACCTTAAACGGCTTGATCTTAGAACACCTCGAAGATATTCCTGATGCACAAGTCAGTATCCAAATCGATCGTTACCAAATGGAAATTGTCGAAGTCTCAGAGAACATGATTAAACTGGTAAAAGTGCTGCCAAGCCAGCTACAAAAAACGGGGTAATCTCCTTTAACTTCGCAAGATACAGCCGCAAAAAAGCCGACATGACGTCGGCTTTTTTTATTGGGTAACTGTCTTATATTATAGCTAAACGATTCAAACTACTTGACGCTTAGCTCATTGAGTAAACCCTGCGGTAATGCCAAATCATCGTTTTTATTCACATCGACACCTTGTTCAATAATACTCTTCGCGATCTGTTTGGCTTCGTCAAGCGAGTGCATGTTATAGGTACCGCATTGGTACTCATTGAGTTCAGGGATCTTCTCTTGCGATTCCACGGTCAACACATCTGCCATCGCTGCTGTCCAGCTTGCACCGACTTCGGCTTCTGTTGGCGTGCCAATCAAACTCATGTAGAACCCTGTACGGCATCCCATCGGTGAGATATCAATAATCTCAACACTGTCAGAGTTCAAATGATCACGCATAAACCCAGCGAACAAGTGCTCTAAAGTATGAATACCACGTTCTGTTAAAATTTCAGCATTGGGACGACAAAAACGCAGATCGAATACCGTAATCGTATCGCCCTTCGGGGTCGTCATCGTTTTCGCTACACGCACTGCAGGCGCGTGCATACGGGTGTGGTCAACGGTAAAACTGTCTAATAATGGCATTAATTCCTTCTCCTTTGCCTCGCTTGTACCTTTAATAGTACTCAACGTTTACGGCACTGTGTGATACCAAGCTAACTCAAATTGGTATTAAGTGCCGAAGTCAATCCTATTCAACGGCTGTTAGAACGACCACCAGCTACGATTATCATCTAACTCAGCCTTACACTGCTTAAGTTGCCAGCCATAGTTTTTGGCTTGTTGCTCAACTTTGCGCGAAATTTTCATCAGGGTCGGCTTACCTTTATAACTGCCACGTTTAAAGCCACCACGTCCTTCGTGATAAGCCAAATACTGGTTATACGCATCCCACTTTGAAACACCTAGCTGTCTGTTGGTCTCGCTGGTATACCAGCCAACAAATTGTAAGGCATCACCAAAATCGGTGCGAGAGCCGCCGTTGCGAGTCGCTTTTTGGTAATCAGACCATGCTGGATCTTGAGCTTGTGCATAACCATAAGCACTACTGACACGCCCCCATGGAATAAAACCTAATATATAGTCTTTAGGCGGGCGAGCATCGTGGCGAAAACTGCTTTCTTGTTTAATGAATGCCATTGCTACATGAATAGGGGTTCCCCAATCTTGCTGCATATCGATAGCATCTTCATACCAATCTGGGTTTTCACGGAAAATATTACACACATTGGATTGGTCTTTAGGCGGTGGCGTGGCGCAGCCTGTTAATAAGGCAAACACGCTAAAAAGCGAGAAAAGGCGCACTACCGAAAACATATTCTTACTCATTGGGAACTAAATGCACTCATGAAAGTCAGAATAAATGACTGGCAGTAAAACTGTCGTCATCCCTGCGAAATTGTTTTTTCTAGGCGGCAAGGTAGCCGCCTATTTTTTTGCCTGTCGTTTATCCATTAACAGGTTGGTTTACGATACTTAGATGGAACAAGCCATTACTTTAAATCAGCAAAGTAATCCGATAAGAAAGCATCCAAAGACTGAGTATCACTCTCTTCTATCGCTTTTTGCTTCTCTATCGACGCTGCTGCTTCTTGTTCAAACTCTTGCTGCGAATAAAACGCATAGCTACGTTGTTGTAACTGCTCGGCATGTTGTTGAGCCAATGATGCCCCAACATTTCCAATCCCTTCTTGCGCTTCAATCAATTTTAACATTTGTGCTGACAGTGTTAATTCTGGGTTGTTGATCCACTCAAGCAACTCTCGGCACGTTTGCTGGTAGCTATCATTGCCTGCCGCTTTATCCATGGCAATAGCAACTTCTTCTAGCTCAGCAAACACACGCTGGCCCCATGCTTGTACTGATAGGCGCTCACCATTACAACCAATCTTCAACATCAGATCAGGGTTACGACCATCAACCACAACGCGGTTCCAATTATCACGCCAGCATTCTAACTCGGCATCGTCCATTACTGCCGAAGGCGTTAATACTGCCCACGTTAGGAATAAATCTAGGAAACGTACTTGTTGTTCGGTGATACCAATCGGGCTAAATGGGTTCACATCTAGCGAACGAACTTCAATGTACTCCACCCCACCTCGGCTTAATGCTTCTGAGGGCTTTTCACCATCACGTGCAACACGTTTAGGGCGAATTGGGGCATACAGTTCATTTTCAATTTGTAGTACGTTGCTATTCAGCTGACGGTATTCTCCATCTACTTTCACACCAATATCAGCAAATTCAGCCGATGGTGTACGGATAGCTTTTTGTAAACCATCCACATACTGCTCAATGCTATTAAAACCAATTTTAAGCACACTTTGAGCGTTATTGGTGTAACCCAAATCGCTCAAACGTAATGCAGTAGCATTCGGTAGAAAATAGGTACCACAGCCTGTTTTCTTGAACTCTTGCTGAGTATCCGTGCTTTCTTTGATGAATGAGCCACATAACGCAGGCGAGGCACCAAACAAATACGGAATTAACCAACCAAAGCGGTAATAGTTACGGATAAGACCAAAATAGGCATCAGAGACTGAGGCTTGACGTTCCGCTTGTGATTGCTCACCAAACAGTTGCTCCCAAAACTCATCAGGGAACGAAAAGTTAAAGTGCACGCCTGAAATCACCTGCATCATGCTGCCATAGCGGTTTTTCAGCCCTTGACGATACAAAGTTTTCATTTGGCCGGAGTTTGATGAACCGTACTGAGCTAAAACAATATCATCTTCGCTGCCCACGAAACACGGCATCGACATAGGCCACAGCTTCTCATCACCCAACTGGGTGTAAGTGAACTGGTGGATATCACTAAGCTGCGACAAGAGATCACCGATATCACGCGAAACTGGCGTGATAAACTCAAGCAAAGATTCGGCGTAATCCGTCGTCACCCACTTGTTAGTCAGCGCAGAGCCTAATCCCGCAGGATGATACGCACTAGAAAGTTTTCCCTGTGGCGCAATACGCAATGCTTCGCGTTCTAAGCCACGGCCAATGCGAGTCAATGCGTCTGGATTTGCGGCAAGTTGCTGCAACCGTTGTGAAAAATCCATCAAAGCTGTTCTCATTTTTGATCTTATGTATAACAAACAAGGGTAATCATTATTATTGACGATTGCCACGATTATTCTGGCGTAATCTTGGTGAAACAATATTACTGTCCAGCAATAATCGTGACTTTATGACATTAATCTCAAGCGCAAAAACGCAGAGTTATTTCATTGTCGTCAATTCTTTTACTGGGATCGCTAGCGTTTCCAGCTGTGGTTTCAAGCTCTTCGCATCACCGACGATGATGATTTGATAATCTTCAGGCTTAAACCATTTTGTCGCGAGAGCATTAAGCTCTTGCTGTGTGATCGATGCTGCAATCTTATTTCTCTCACTGACATAATCTTTTGACAGTGAATACGTCAGCATTTGACCTAACAACTGGGCTTTTTTCGCGGGCGTCTCATAACTTAGCGCATCTTTCTGACCAACAGCTAAGCGCATAAATGCCAACTCTTTCTCTGTAATGCCGTCTTTGCTGATTTTATCTAGCTCGGCCAGAAACTCTTTCAACGCAGGCAAGCTTGCATTGGCACGCACCTGTGCATAGAACACAGACAGACCCACTTCTCGGCCACCACTTTGATACCCGCCAGCCCCATAGGTATAGCCTTTATCTTCACGTAAATTTAAATTGATACGGCTGTTGAAATTACCCGCTAGGTTAAAGTTAGCCAACTGGGTTTCATAAAGCTCACCTGTCGCATCAAACGGGAGACCTTGACGCACCAAGCGGATCACAGTTTGTGGGGCACCTGGCTTATCCACCAGCCAAATGGCTTGTTTCCCTAAACTTGGTAGTGTGAAATCTGATAGCTTAGGTTCAGGTTGCCCTTGCCACTTCGCCAAGAAATCTAAATTCTTAGTCAGCGTCGCTTGTTTAACATCACCAACAACCACTAGATCAGCACCATTAGGCGTGTAGAAATTGTGGTAGAAGGCTTTCACATCCGCCAAGGTTAACCCTTCCAGCGATGCTTTAGTGCCTTCACTTGGCTGGCTCATTGGCGTGTTTTTAAATAACACTTCACGGGTAGCTTGCGCGGCTAACCAATTCGGGCGCTGATGTTCGTACACAGCACCTTCAATAGCTTGGGCTTTCAAACGGGTAAAGTCTTGCTCACTGAAGGCAGGGCTAAACAACTTCTCTTGTAAAATAGCTAAAGTCGCAGGTAAATTTTTCGCCAGTGCCGTCACTGAGACGGTTGTCGTATACATGCCACTATTAAAGCTCACCGTACTGCCTAACACATCCAACTTCGATGATAGCGCTTCCGCACTAGATTGTGTGGTCGCTTCTCCCATCATCGCCGCGGTGAGAGCCGCTATCCCTTCTTTACCTTGTGGCTCAAAACGACGCCCTGCGGGTAGCATCAATTGAATTTCTACCGTTGGGGTTTCTTGATATTTAGTACCGAGTACCTTGATACCATTCGCTAAAGTAAACTCATACACATCCGGGAGTTTGGCTTCGACAGGCTTAGCAGGTTGAGGCATGATAGAGCGATCGAAATCATCCACAGGCTCACGTAACACCAGATCTTGCTCGGTAATTTTCTTATGTTCAGGCAACACTCGCTCTGCTGGTGTGTAATTAGGCTTGGCCGCTTGTAGTTCGGTTTTACCTTTTGGCACCACACTCAAGGTGACACTCGGATTACCGTTCAAGTAGCGCATGTAAGCCTGCTCCATGCTTTTCGTGGTGACAGCACGTAGGTTCCCCAGCTCTTGCTGCAAGTAGTTAGGATCGCCAAAAAAGGTTTCGTATGCCGCTAGCTGTGACACTTTACCGCTGACACTTTGTAAGCCAAAAATAGCATTGGCTTCTACCATGCCTTTTAACTCACTCAGCTCTTTTTCGCTAACGCCACGCTGCTCTAGTCCATCCAACACCGATGTGACTTCTTGACGAATCGCTTTCAAGTTACCCTTATCACCACTCTGCCCCATGGCATACACATACATAGTACAAGCCAGCTCTGCACAATCATGGAATGCACCAGCATCAACTACTTTGCCTGGTTTCACTAAATTCTGATAAAGCAGGCTATTTTTACCGCCACCAATCACTTTCGCCAGCATATCGAGCGATGCTTCATCTTTTGCGCCATTGTACGCAGTTGGCCACGCCATCATTAACATAGGTTGCTGAATTTTGTCTTCCAGCGTAATGAAACGATCACTGTCGATTTTGACTGGCCACTTGTCGGCTTTTTTAACTTCAGGACCACGCGGAATAGAACCAAAATATTTATTGATCCATGTTAGCGTCTGCGCCACATCAATATCCCCCCCTATGGTTAAGGTGGCATTATTGGGGCCATACCAGCGTAAGAAGAAGGCTTTCAAATCGTTAACATCGACACGGTTCAAATCTTCGATATAACCGATCGTTTGCCATGAATAAGGGTGCTCACGAGGATAAAGTGCTTCGCCAAGGCGCTCGTACATTAAGCCATATGGGCGATTTTCATAATTTTGTGCCCGTTCGTTTTTCACCGTATCGCGTTGAATTTCAAACTTACGTTGCGATACAGCCCCCAGTAAGAAGCCCATGCGATCAGACTCTAACCACAGCATTTTTTCCAGCTGATTAGCAGGAACAGTTTCAAAATAGTTTGTCCGGTCACGATTAGTGGTACCGTTTAGCGAACCTCCCGCTTCAGTGATCAAACGGAAGTGTTCTTGATCACCCACGTTTTCAGATCCCTGAAACATCATATGCTCAAAGAAATGAGCAAAACCTGATTTATCGGCCTCTTCACGTGCCGAGCCGACATGGTACGTCACATCAACATGCACCAAAGGATCGGAGCTATCTTGGTGCAAAACCACGGTTAAGCCATTATCGAGAACATACTTGCTAAAAGGGATCACAGGCTCATTCGGATCCGTTACCCCCACCTGTTCAACCAAACGAATGCCATCAGGAAGCGCAGCTGTCGCAGCCACTGAAGACGAAGAGACAGCAGCATACGCTGCATGAGAAGGGGCACCTGCCAGTGACAGCAGCGCCGCACTTAATAACCACTTTTGCACAAAAGACATCCTTATAAAAAGCCAACCACAATCATGGCCAACACGGAGTAACGTAGCGCTTTACCAATCATAATAATGAGAAAACTGAGCCAATGATGCATTCGCAACCAACCTGCAGCAAGACAGAGGGGATCACCAATGATAGGCAGCCAGCTAAAGAACAATGACCAGTAACCGTACTTTTTAAGCCATAATAAAGCTCTATGACCCTGTTTTTCATCAGAAGTTTTATCTGGTAGTAATCTACCTAGCCAATAATTGGTCATACCGCCAAGGGTATTCCCCAACGTCGCAACCGTAACAACTAGCCATACTGCGTTATCGCCTAATTTCAATGTGGCAACTAAGTTCGCTTCAGAGCCGCCAGGCAATAAGGTGGCACTCAAAAAACCGGTTGAAAACAACACCCATAACGCTGAGTCGCCATTTACTAATGTTGAAATCATGTATTACTGACTGCCAATAAAACTTTGCCGCGAGTACGTCCTGACTCTATGTGTTGATGCGCCTTAACCCCTTCCGCGAGCGGATAGGTTACCGCAACCTCAACACTCAACTGACCTTGCGCGATCATTTCAAGCATAGCGTTATTTTGTTCAATATTAGGGCTCACCAACATGCCTTCAGCCCTTAACCCTAGCGCTTCGGCTTGCTGACACACTTGATCGGCAGTGATCGTAGGGATCGTCACTACCCGACCGCCAGGCTTCACTGCTGCCAATGCAGCTAAACCAACTTCGCCCCCCATTAAATCGATCAGGACATCAACAGGTTCAACTTGTTCCATCAGCTCACCTTGGCGGTAATCGATCGCCGTTGCCCCGAGCTGTTCAATGAAGGCTTGATTATCCGCAGAGCCCGTCGCAAATACCTGCGCTTGCTTGGCAACAGCCAATTGCACCGCAATATGACCGACACCACCCGCACCAGCCAAAATTAAGACCCGATCATTGGCGTTAACTTTCACTTTATCGAGAGCTTGCCATGCCGTTTGTCCGGCTAAGGGTAAACTTGCAGCTGCTTGCAGCGATACATTATCAGGCAAGATACTCAGATCTGCCGCCGCCACATTGACATACTGGCTATACGCACCGCCCTCAAGCGGGAAGCCAATAAAACCACTAACACGTTCCCCTACGACTAGATGGGTCACATTGTCACCGACGGCTGCAACATGGCCAGCAATGTCATAGCCTGGTACCCAAGGCAAATTATTTTGATTCTGTGCTGCAGCCCAACCTAATCCTGCACGTGTTTTTGCATCAATCGGGTTTACACTAGAAAAGTCTACAGCAACCATCACTTGGTCATCTTGTGGCTCGGGTAACACAGAGGTTTGCAGCTGCAGCGTATTGGCTTCACCAAATGCAGTGATAGCGAGTTGTTGAGTCGAAGCGGGAAGCGAAGCCATTGGATAGAAAGCCATGATTTTTTCCTTATCGGGCTGTGAGCAGAGATAACACTCATCCTACTCTTATGGGTCTAGTTATACCTAACTCGTCGCGCAAAAAAAACGGGCAGCTTATTGCTACCCGTTTCAATATATGTCGGAATACCTATTTTACCTACGGACTGACTAAAGCTAATAAAATACCAGCCGCAACTGCCGATCCGAGTACACCCGCAACATTAGGCCCCATCGCATGCATTAATAGGAAGTTCTGAGGGTTAGACTCTAGCCCAACCTTGTTCACCACGCGGGCTGCCATAGGTACAGCAGACACGCCAGCCGCACCAATAAGTGGGTTAATATCTTCTTTACTAAAGCGGTTAAGCAGCTTCGCCATTAACACCCCGCCGCCAGTCCCGACGCTAAACGCCACCGCACCTAATAATAGAATACCTAAGGTTTCAAGCTGCAAGAAGGTATCCGCTTCCAGTTTTGACCCCACACCGAGGCCAAGCATGATGGTCACCACATTGATTAATTCATTCTGTACCGTGTTAGATAAACGATCCACGACACCAGATTCACGCATCAAGTTACCTAAACAGAACATGCCTACTAAAGGCGTAGCTGAAGGTAAGAAAAAGACGGTCATCATCAACACAGCCAATGGGAATAAGATCTTTTCTGCTTTGCTGACATGACGTAGCTGTTGCATTTTGATCTTACGCTCTTCCGGTGACGTTAACGCTTTCATGATCGGTGGCTGAATAATAGGAACCAACGCCATATAACTGTACGCGGCAACAGCGATAGCACCAAGCAAATCAGGCGACAATCGGCTGGCGAGGAAGATCGCCGTAGGGCCGTCAGCACCACCTATGATGGCGATCGATGATGCATCCGCCATACTAAACTCCATCCCAGGCACCAAGTTCAGTAAGATCGCACCAAACAGAGTGAAGAAGATACCAAACTGTGCCGCAGCACCGAGTAATAGGGTTTTGGGGTTAGCAATCAAAGCGCCAAAGTCCGTCATGGCCCCCACCCCCATAAAGATCAAAAGCGGGAAAATACCGGTTTCAATCCCTACGTGGTAGATGTAGTACAACAAGCCACCTTCTTCGGTAAAGCCAGCATTGGGGATATTCGCTAAAATTGCCCCAAAGCCTATCGGCAATAACAACAAAGGCTCAAAACCTTTTCGAATTGCCAAAAACAGTAAGCCAAAGCCCACGATCATCATGACGATCTGGCCAAACTCAAAGTTTGCGATTCCAGTCTCCGACCAGAGTTTCAATAAACCATCCATGGTATGCCTCTTACACTAAGCTCAAAATCGGTGAGCCTACCGATACCGAGTCACCCTCTTTGACATGCAACGCTTGGATCACCCCACTACGTGCAGCGCGCACTTCGGTTTCCATTTTCATTGCTTCCAATATCACCAAGACATCACCTTCCGATACTTGGTGACCCGGCTGTACGTTGATTTTAAAAATATTACCCGCCAATGGCGCGGCAATCGATTCAGCCTCACTCGCCGCTGGCGCTGCGGGTGCACTGCTAGCAGTAGGGGCTGATACAACAGAGGTCAATTCACCACTTGGGCCAACTTCCACATCATAAACCTGGCCGTTCACTTTCACGCTATATGCTTCAATCCCCCCCGTTGCGACAACAGGTGTCGAGTCGTGTTCACCAGAAGCGACAGGCTCAAGCTGTGGCGCAGGTTCAAACGCAGCTGGGTTATTACGATTCTTAAGGAAATTCAGGCCGACTTGTGGGAACAAAGCATAAGTCAGTACATCATCCACTTGCTGTTCAGCCAGCGAGATCTGTTCTTCTTTTGCTTTCGTCGTCAATTCTGCGGTTAGCACCGCGAGTTCATCATCAATCAGATCAGCAGGGCGGCATGTAATCGGCTCTGCACCGGCTAAGACTTTGGCTTGCAGCTCTGCATTTACAGCCGCAGGCGCTTTACCGTATTCACCTTTTAATACACCCGCAGTTTCTTTGGTAATACTCTTATAGCGCTCACCTGTTAATACATTTAAGACCGCCTGAGTACCTACAATTTGCGAGGTTGGCGTCACCAGAGGAATAAAGCCCAAATCTTCACGCACCCTTGGGATCTCTGCCAATACCTCATCAAAACGATCGGCTGCACCTTGCTCTTTCAACTGGCTTTCCATATTGGTTAACATGCCACCGGGCACTTGCGCCAATAAAATACGCGCATCAATCCCTTTCAAACTGCCTTCAAACTTGGCGTACTTTTTACGTACCTCACGGAAATATGCCGAAATAGGCTCTAACTGCTCAAGGTCTAAATCGGTATCACGCTCAGTGCCTTCTAGCATCGCAATAACGGTTTCAGTTGGGGTATGACCATAGGTTTGGCTCATTGACGATACCGAAGTATCGAGAATATCTAAGCCTGCTTCTGCGGCTTTGACAGCCGTTGCCGTAGAGAGCCCAGTTGTTGCATGGCAATGCAGTGCTAAAGGCACATCACATGAGGCTTTAATACGCGAAATCAGCTCAAATGCTTCATAAGGCTTTAAAAGCCCTGACATGTCTTTAATACATAGTGAGTGGCAACCCAAATCTTCAAGGCGTTTAGCAAGGTCTAACCAAGTATCTATCGTATGAACTGGGCTCGTAGTGTAAGAAATGGTGCCTTGGGCATGTGCACCGACATCAACCGTGGCCTTTATCGCCTTTTCAAAATTACGGACGTCATTCATCGCATCGAAAATACGAAACACATCCATCCCATTATGGTGAGCACGTTCAACAAACTTCTCAACCACATCATCGCCGTAATGGCGATACCCCAGTAAGTTTTGACCACGCAGTAGCATCTGCATCGGGGTTTTGGGCATCGCCTGCTTTAAGGCTCGTAAGCGCTCCCAAGGATCTTCACCAAGGTAACGAATGCAGGCGTCGAAGGTTGCCCCTCCCCATGTTTCTAACGACCAATAACCAACATTATCAAGCTGTTCGGCAATCGGTAACATATCTTCAAGACGAAGACGGGTGGCAAATAATGATTGATGAGCGTCGCGTAATACGACGTCTGTTATCGCTAAAGGTTTAGACATGCTCGCAAACTCCTTGTAATAAACCGTGTCCTAAAACATTCAAGCTCGACGTTGACGATACTGGTTAACCGCTGCAGAAATCGCAGCAATGATCTCGGGTTGTACCGTATCTGTACTTTTTGCCGTAGGCTGAGACGATGTCGTTTTATCCGCGACCTCGGGATCGGCAGGGGCAAATTTCGCCATAAGCTGAACTAAAAAAATCAGGATGCTTAAAAACACAAACACCACGACCATTCCTGTGATCATGATGGTTGCCGCTTCTACTAGCACACTCGCTAAATCAGTCATTATTGCTTCCTTTCATTATTGTGACTGGCGGTTAAGCATTATCACGACAAACAAAAACAAGTCAAACCGATTAACAAACCAGCAATAAAAACACCGCAATTACTCTGATTTTTCCATAATTGCCACTAAGTCGTAAAAACAATGACATTTCTGCCAGATAAATCACTAGTCACTCAAAAAGCAAAAACGAAGTAATAATTTAAAGCCATATAGAACAGTGAGATATATAAACAGCAGAAGATAAATTGACGTTGACGTAATCGTAACTCTAGAAAAGAAATAATCAGCAGTTGCGATCCTAAATCAATGCTTTACCCACAAGACTGACAGCTAACATTTTCAATGAATATGGCTAAAAACAGCTCAAGACACCAAGCTTCACCACCAAAAATAGTAGCATTTACGGCTTTGGTACATTTTTCCGCTAAGGATCAAAGGGGACGCAACACCTTGATACTAATATCATCACTAGATAGCAAATTAACGGATTCAGCCTATTGCCAAGCAAAATAGAAAAAGAGCGAAGGAAAATAGAAAAATGCGAGATGGCACGCAATTTAGTGCTCGTGGCATGAAGAAATAGAAGCGTGTAGTGCCGCAGAATAGATATAAAAAAAGCCCAGCCTAAGCTGAGCTTTTAAATGATGGTGCGCGCGGGAGGATTCGAACCTCCGACCGCCTGGTTCGTAGCCAGGTACTCTATCCAGCTGAGCTACGCGCGCACGGTTTGTTACTCTGTTATCTTCTCGCTATAAGAGATAACAAGCTAAACTCTAAATACTGAGGTATTTGTCGAATAGCGAAAGAATGGCGGTGAAGGAGGGATTCGAACCCTCGATACGGGATAAACCGTATACTCCCTTAGCAGGGGAGCGCCTTCAGCCTCTCGGCCACCTCACCACACAAATTCGATGGTGCGCGCGGGAGGATTCGAACCTCCGACCGCCTGGTTCGTAGCCAGGTACTCTATCCAGCTGAGCTACGCGCGCACTAAATTCTGTGTTACAACAAAGATAACATTGAAGTTATCACTGCTTATCAATAATGGTGCGCGCGGGAGGATTCGAACCTCCGACCGCCTGGTTCGTAGCCAGGTACTCTATCCAGCTGAGCTACGCGCGCTCCGGGTGTTGCTACAACGATAACATTGAGGCTATCACTGCTTATAAATAATGGTGCGCGCGGGAGGATTCGAACCTCCGACCGCCTGGTTCGTAGCCAGGTACTCTATCCAGCTGAGCTACGCGCGCTCCGGGTGTTGCTACAACGATAACATTGAAGCTATCACTGCTTATAAATAATGGTGCGCGCGGGAGGATTCGAACCTCCGACCGCCTGGTTCGTAGCCAGGTACTCTATCCAGCTGAGCTACGCGCGCTCCGGGTGTTGCTACAACGATAACATTGAAGCTATCACTGCTTATAAATAATGGTGCGCGCGGGAGGATTCGAACCTCCGACCGCCTGGTTCGTAGCCAGGTACTCTATCCAGCTGAGCTACGCGCGCTCCGGGTGTTGCTACAACGATAACATTGAAGCTATCACTGCTTATAAATAATGGTGCGCGCGGGAGGATTCGAACCTCCGACCGCCTGGTTCGTAGCCAGGTACTCTATCCAGCTGAGCTACGCGCGCTCCGGGTATTGCTACAACGATAACATTGAGGCTATCACTGCTTATAAATAATGGTGCGCGCGGGAGGATTCGAACCTCCGACCGCCTGGTTCGTAGCCAGGTACTCTATCCAGCTGAGCTACGCGCGCTCCGAGTATTGCTACAACGATAACATTGAAGCTATCACTGCTTATAAATAATGGTGCGCGCGGGAGGATTCGAACCTCCGACCGCCTGGTTCGTAGCCAGGTACTCTATCCAGCTGAGCTACGCGCGCTCCGGGTGTTGCCTTGTATCTTCTTACTAAGAAAAGATACTGGTTGTTTATGCCATCAATCACATTGATTAAACGCCAGAAACAACGAATGAATGGCGGTGAAGGAGGGATTCGAACCCTCGATACGGGATAAACCGTATACTCCCTTAGCAGGGGAGCGCCTTCAGCCTCTCGGCCACCTCACCACACAAATTCGATGGTGCGCGCGGGAGGATTCGAACCTCCGACCGCCTGGTTCGTAGCCAGGTACTCTATCCAGCTGAGCTACGCGCGCACTTATTTGTTTTACCACAATGAAAGGAACGAATCACACTTCACTGTCGTTTAAATTGTAAAAGAAAGAATGGTGCGCGCGGGAGGATTCGAACCTCCGACCGCCTGGTTCGTAGCCAGGTACTCTATCCAGCTGAGCTACGCGCGCTCCGTCATTTCTTTGTTGCAACACCATTAAAAAGATAATGGCGGTGAAGGAGGGATTCGAACCCTCGATACGGGATAAACCGTATACTCCCTTAGCAGGGGAGCGCCTTCAGCCTCTCGGCCACCTCACCGTGTTGCGGGGGCTCATATTACTGCCAGCCAAAAATAAGTCAAACACTTTATTGAGAAAAAAGCCCCACAAACTCACGTATGCGCAGTAAGTAACCAAGAAGGTACTTAATCGGACATTGTTGTGAGCTATCTAACTAATTTGCGTCTGATTTAGCAGTAAAATGGTGGAGGAATTATTTTCCGCCAGATACAAAAAAGGCCAGCAATCAATAGGCCGACCTTCCTCGAAATTAGAAGTTACCAGTATTTGGTGTTCCAGTTTCTTTTTCCGCTTGGATTCGCATGTAAATCTCTTCACGGTGTACAGAAACTTCTTTCGGTGCATTAACGCCGATGCGAACTTGGTTGCCTTTAACACCCAGTACAGTGACAGTTACTTCGTCACCAATCATTAGCGTCTCACCTACGCGACGAGTCAGAATTAGCATTCATGTGCTCCTTGAGTAATCTCTTCTATAAGTATTAACGAGCATTATCCAACAAATTTTACGACTTCGTAAATAGTTCCCACTCAAGAAACCGCTAGAAGTGATGGATTGCCCAAAAGTTCCTGATTCACAACAAACTGGCTATGAATAACTTCAACAGCGGTTTGATGGTCAGTTTCATCGATTAACAACGAAACGCAATCAGTCATTTGCTTGTTATGATGCACCTGAATATTCGTGTTGCCTAATATTGTCACGACAGCGTCTGCAACCGTTACAACATTATCACCAACCATTGACAGGGTCGATACATCACTAATATGGCGCATTTTATTATCAAACACTAGCCGTAGCCGTGCTAAATCATCATTAGCGACAACAATTTGTGCACTCTGTACTGTATTTGCAACAGCCCAAAGCTGTAAACCAAACAGTTCAGCTTGTTGCTGTACTTCAGCCAGTGGCACATCAAGATGAATTAGAGCTTGTTGACGCTGTAACGCAATCCCAACCATCACGGGTGAGAACTGCGTTTCAAGGTTAACCAGTGTCCCCTCACCTTCTTCAAACGAAGAAAGTACTCTCAAGGGCACTTTATGCATACGCGCATATTCAACTGACTGTAATTGTAGCACTTTTGCACCACATGCAGCCATTGTTTGCATGTGATCAAAATGAATCTCTGGTAATCGAGTGGCTGAAGGTACGATACGTGGGTCGGTCGTGTATACCCCATCCACGTCCGTAAAGATCTGACATTCATCAGCCTTCAACGCACCCGCAACTGCAACCGCCGTGGTATCAGAACCACCGCGGCCGAGAGTCGTAATATTGTTATCGCTATCACGCCCCTGAAAGCCAGCGACAATCACAATCTTTCCTTGATCGAGTTGGCTTTCCAGTCTGTCTGTATCTATCGATATGATATTGGCATTATTAAATGCATTATCCGTTCGAATAGTGACTTGATCTGCTGTCATCGAAACAGCATTGAAGCCTCGTTTATTAATGGCCATCGCCAATAGCGCTATAGAGACCTGCTCTCCAGCCGTTAGCAAGACATCTAACTCACGAGGTGTTGGCACCTCATCAATTTGCTTTGCTAAGCCCAGCAGGCGATTCGTTTCGCCTGACATTGCCGACAGAACAACAACTACTTTATGACCAAGCTGGCGTGTTTGAATAACACGCTCAGCCACCGCTTCAATACGTTCGATACTACCGACCGAAGTACCACCAAATTTCTGCACCAATAGTGCCACTTCACCTCTCCAGTTTTACAGTTTTTCAGCTAACCAAGGTGTTACAGACTCTAATGCCGCTGGCAGTGCCGCTGCATCAGTACCACCTGCTTGTGCCATATCAGGACGACCACCGCCCTTACCACCAACTTGCTGCGCCACTAGGTTAACTAGCTCGCCAGCTTTAACTTTGCCGATAAGATCTTTGGTTACGCCAGCGATAAGGCCTACCTTGTCGCCGTTTACATTACCAAGAACAACAACACCACTACCTAGTTGGTTTTTCAATTCATCAACCATGCCACGTAGTGCTTTGTTATCCGCTCCATCTAGCTTAGAAATTAACACTTTTACGCCGTTAATTTCTTGCGCCTGATTAATAAGATCCGCGCCTTCTTGCGCTGCTAACTTATCTTTCAGTTGCTGAATTTCTTTTTCTAGTTGCTTACTGTGTGCAACCAGCGCACCGACTTTACTCGCCACTGAGGCTGCGTCAGATTTCACTAGGCTTGCCGTTTCAGACAGTAGCGCTTCTTGAGCATGCAATGCTGCAATCGCACCTGCACCGGTAACCGCTTCAATACGGCGAATACCTGCTGCGATACCACCTTCAGATACAATCTTAAATAGACCAATATCACCCGTGTTCGCGGCGTGGATACCACCACAAAGCTCAGTTGAGAACTCACCCATGCTTAGCACACGTACTTCGTCATCATACTTCTCGCCGAATAGTGCCATTGCACCTTTTTCTTTCGCCGATTCAATGTCCATCACGTTCGTTTCAATCGTGTGGTTCAAACGAATTTGCTCGTTCACAACGCGCTCAACTTCGCGAAGTTCTTCCGCTTTCACGCCTTCAAGGTGAGAAAAGTCAAAACGCAGTGAATCCGCTTTAACTAAAGAACCTTTCTGTGCAACGTGGTCACCTAATAGGTTACGCAATGCTGAATGCAGTAAGTGTGTTGCTGAGTGGTTTAAGCTAATCGCTTGACGACGAGCAGCATCAACATTTGTTGTTACTTTATCGCCAACCTTGATAGTCCCTTCAGCCACTATGCCAGAATGGCCGATAGCATCGCTGAATTTTTGAGTATCTGCAACGTCAAACTTAATACCAGCAGCACTGATCACACCAGCATCACCACATTGGCCGCCTGATTCAGCATAGAAAGGCGTATTATCTAGAACGATAAGCGCTTCATCGCCAGCATTCACACTATCGACAGCTTCACCATCGCGGTACAGTGCAACAACCTCACCTTCACCTTGAGTGGCTGTGTAACCACAGAACTCAGTCGATGCATCAACTTTGATCGCGTTATTGTAATCAACGCCAAATGAACCCGCTTCACGAGCACGTTGACGCTGCGCTTCCATCGCTTCGTTAAAGCCATCTTCATCGATTGAGTAACCACGCTCACGCGCAACATCGTTGGTTAAATCAGCTGGGAAGCCGTATGTATCGTAAAGTTTGAAGACAGTTTCACCGTCTAATACTTTACCATCAAGGCTTTCTAGTGCTTCGCTTAGGATTGCTAAACCACGGTCAAGTGTACGACCAAAGTTGTCTTCTTCGATTTTCAGTACTTTTTCGACAATCTCTTGCTGCTTCTTCAGCTCTTCACCGGCAGTACCCATGATTTCAGCTAAAGGACCAACAAGTTTGTAGAAGAATGCACCCTGTGCACCTAGCTTGTTACCGTGACGAACTGCACGACGAATAATACGGCGAAGTACGTAACCACGGCCTTCGTTTGAAGGCATCACGCCATCAACGATTAGGAAGGCACACGAACGGATGTGGTCAGCCACAACACGCAGTGATTGGTTAGATAAGTCATCGTGACCGATAACTTTCGCAGACTCTTTAATCAGCGTTTGGAAAATATCGATTTCATAGTTTGAGTGAACGCCCTGCATGATTGCAGCAATACGCTCGATACCCATACCTGTATCAACAGAAGGCTTAGGCAGCGGTTCCATTGTACCGTCAGCTTGACGGTTGAATTGCATGAATACGTTGTTCCAGATCTCGATGAAACGGTCGCCATCTTCTTCAGGCGTACCAGGGCGGCCGCCCCAAATGTGCTCACCGTGATCGTAGAAAATTTCAGTACAAGGACCACAAGGGCCTGTGTCACCCATCTGCCAGAAGTTATCTGACGCGTACGGTGCACCTTTGTTGTCACCAATGCGAACGATACGGTCGGCTGGAATACCCATTTCTTTGTTCCAGATCTCGAACGCTTCATCATCGGTTTCATAGATAGTTACAAGCAGGCGCTCTTCTGGCAGCTTCAAGATAACCGTTAGGAATTCCCACGCGTACTTGATCGCATCTTGCTTGAAGTAATCACCGAAGCTGAAGTTACCCAGCATTTCAAAAAACGTATGGTGACGTGCTGTAAAGCCAACATTCTCAAGGTCATTGTGTTTACCACCCGCACGTACACAACGCTGAGCAGTTGTCGCTCGTGTGTAGTTACGCTTTTCAAGACCTAGAAAAGTGTCTTTAAATTGGTTCATACCGGCGTTAGTGAACAACAACGTTGGGTCGTTCGCAGGTACAAGCGAAGAGCTTTCCACAATTTGGTGGCCCTTGCTCTCAAAAAACGCAAGAAACGCACGGCGAATCTCATCAGTGCTCATGTACATTGGCAAATCCTGAATAAATGCTTTGTATTGATGACAGAATAATCACGTAAAGCGATTCCCTTGGCAGTACCTCAATCTACAGTTTGCTGCAAACCAGGCTAATGCAAGGAGTCGAATCGCTCTAAGATAAATTTTTTGGGGGCTATTGTAAAACAACGGTGGCAGTAACTGGAAATGTTATGTTGCGAAAAACCGTAATAAAAGGTGGGATTCTTTAATATTCTTCATCTTGACCGAATGCATAAGCGATCTGGTCAAAATTAAAGCCGCGAGACTGCATAAAGCGATAACGCTTTGCTTTTTCTTTCGGCGTATCTATCGGGGTTTGACCAAATTTGCGCTGCGCGACCTCGCAAGCATGTTGGTTCCAATCAATATCTGCGGCTTCGAGTACTTGATCTATGACACTGCTCTCGACCCCTTTCATTGCCATTTCTTGCTGGATCCGTAATTCCCCCCAGCCTTTTGCAATACCATTTCTCACCGTGATGCTGGCGTAGCGCACATCATTGAGCCAGTTATAGTCTTGGCAAAAATCAATCGCCTGATCGACCTCTTCTGCACTATAGCCTCTCGCTATGAGCTTTTGCCGTAGCTCTTTTTCAGCATGGTCGCGACGCGATAAATACCCGACAGCGGCCTCTTTTACCGATTTCTTCGGTTTCGCTCTCCCTTTGGAGTTGCTTGAAGTGTTCTCAGTCATTATTCAATCCAAATAAAACGGGCCCTGTATTTTCATACAGAGCCCGTCATTAATTCATCTATCGCTTCACTGAAGCCATAAGGCCGTTAATTAAAACGCTTCGCCTTCTGCAGCATCGATATCTTCAACGCTTTCGTCTTCAGCCAGTGGCTCTTTACTTAGCAGCATATCGCGCAGTGATTTTTCAATTTCAGCGGCAATTGCTGGGTTTTCAACAAGGTACTTACAAGAGTTCGCTTTACCTTGGCCAATTTTATCGCCTTTGTAGCTGTACCATGCACCTGCTTTTTCAACCAGCTTGTGCTTCACACCTAGGTCAATCAGCTCACCGTTACGGTTAAAGCCTTGGCCATAGAGGATTTGAGTCTCAGCTTGTTTAAATGGTGCAGCAATTTTGTTCTTCACAACTTTAATGCGGGTTTCATTACCCACCACTTCGTCGCCATCTTTGATTGCACCGGTACGGCGAATATCAAGACGTACAGAAGCGTAGAATTTCAGTGCGTTACCACCCGTGGTTGTTTCAGGGTTACCAAACATTACACCAATCTTCATACGGATTTGGTTAATGAAGATACACATACAGTTAGACTGCTTTAGGTTACCCGTTAACTTACGCATCGCTTGTGACAGCATACGTGCTTGCAGACCCATGTGAGAGTCACCCATTTCGCCTTCGATTTCAGCTTTTGGCGTTAGGGCAGCAACGGAATCGACAACGATCAAATCAACGGCGCCAGAACGTGCTAATGCATCACAAATCTCTAGTGCTTGCTCACCGGTATCTGGTTGAGAAACCAAAAGTTGGTCGATATCTACACCTAGCTTTTGTGCGTAGATAGGATCAAGTGCATGCTCTGCATCGATGAAAGCACAGGTCTTACCGGCTTTTTGTGCGCATGCAATCGCTTCAAGCGTTAATGTTGTTTTACCTGATGATTCAGGACCATAAATTTCAACAATACGTCCCATTGGTAAGCCACCAGCACCCAGTGCGATATCCAGTGACAATGAGCCTGTAGAAACAGTTTCAATATCCATTGTGCGGTTATCGCCCAACTTCATGATTGAACCTTTACCAAATTGCTTTTCAATCTGGCCTAACGCTGCGGCAAGAGCCTTCTGTTTGTTGTCGTCCATTCGACTCTCCAACGGATGATGAAATAAGGTTGATGGGCTTAGTATACTGTCTATTCATACAGTGTCTAGCACTGGTTGAATTTTTTTTATGGTAAATAGCCTTAGATCACTGGCGAACCCAAGCCCTGCAAGCGTTCTACCATTCCCGTTAAGGCTTTTTCCACCGCTTGCGCTCGAACTTGAGCACGATCACCGGCAAATAAACAGGTCATTTGCTGCTGCCACCCCGTCTTATCTGCCCAGCCAAAACAGACAGTCCCAACAGGTTTGGTGGCTGTGCCTCCTGTCGGCCCAGCAATACCACTGATGGCGACACTAATATCAGCCAAGGAGTGCGTTAACGCCCCTGTTGCCATTTGCTCCACCACGGTTTCACTCACCGCACCTTCCGCAATCAAGGCTTGTTCAGTTACCCCCAGCATTTGCTGTTTGGCTTCGTTAGTGTAAGTAATAAATGCGCGATCAAACCAGGCTGAACTGCCTGCAATGTCTGTAATCGCAGCCGAAACACCACCGCCAGTACAAGACTCGGCGGTGGTCGCTACCCAACCCTGTTTACGCAAAGCTTCACCTAATGCTATGGCTAATTGTAGTGTGGATTCCATGATGTGCTCCTGACTATGATGATGCCGTTCCCCTGATGTCTTTCGACTCTACGGCTTCTTGATAGTAACGCCTCGTGATCACGAAGAAAATCCTCGCTACCACTTTGCCACTAGATCGGATTCACGTATCCTTACTCTCCAGAATTTCATCTGGCATCTCAGAACGAACTAAGTAGGCAATATCGTGACAGTGAAAGGTTTAGAAAAGCATACCCCAATGATGCAACAGTTTTTAAGAATCAAGGCTGAAAACCCTGATGTGTTGTTGTTTTATCGGATGGGAGATTTCTACGAACTCTTTTTTGAGGATGCCAAAAATGCATCTCAACTGTTAGATATTTCCCTGACGAAACGTGGCTCATCAAACGGTGAACCTATCCCTATGGCTGGCGTGCCATACCACGCAGTCGAAGGCTATTTAGCAAAGCTGGTTCAACAAGGTGTCTCTGTTGCTATTTGTGAACAAATTGGCGATCCAGCAACGAGCAAAGGCCCTGTTGAGCGTCAAGTGGTTCGCATTGTGACACCGGGTACGGTCAGTGATGAAGCACTACTGAATGAACGCCACGATAACTTAATCGCCGCTATCTTCCATTCGGGTAACCGCTTTGGTTACGCCACGCTCGATATTACATCTGGCCGCTTTATGTTGTCGGAGCCAGAGACAGAAGAAGCCATGCAGGCTGAGCTACAACGCACCAGCCCTGCAGAACTACTATATTCTGAAGATTTTAGCCACTCGCACATCATTGAGCACCTCAAAGGTACTCGCCGTCGTCCACTGTGGGAGTTTGACATTGAAACGGCTCGCCAGCAGCTCACGCTACAATTTGGCACCCGTGACTTAGTCGGCTTTGGTGTTGAAAACTCTGAGCACGGTTTATGTGCGGCTGGCTGTTTGCTGCAATATGTTAAAGATACCCAGCGCACCGCGCTACCGCACATTCGTGCGATCACATTAGATCGTAAAGATCATGCTGTGATTCTTGATGCCGCGACTCGCCGTAACTTAGAGCTGACTCAAAACCTTGCGGGCGGCTTTGATAATACGCTGGCCTCGGTACTGGATCATACCGCGACGCCTATGGGTAGCCGTTTACTGAAACGTTGGTTACACCAGCCGATTCGTGATCGTCAGCAATTAAATGGTCGCCTTGATGCCATTGCGGCTTTTAAAGACTCAGGTCTGTTCATGGATGTGGCTAGCAACCTACGTAATATGGGCGACCTTGAGCGTATTTTGGCACGTCTAGCGTTACGCTCTGCACGTCCACGTGATTTAGCCCGTATGCGAACGGCTCTACAGCACTTGCCTGAGCTTAGCGACATTTTATCTGATACCGACCAAGTTCGGGTCAAAGAGCTGGCACAACATGCCGCACCTATGGATGAGATTTGCGAACTGCTTGAACGTGCAGTCAAAGAAAACCCACCGGTAGTGATCCGTGACGGCGGCGTATTAGCTGAAGGCTACAGTGCTGAATTAGACGAATGGCGTGATCTGGCTGATGGCGCAACACGCTACCTTGATGAGTTAGAACAGCGTGAACGTGAACATCACGATATCGATAGCTTGAAAGTCGGCTTTAACCAAGTGCATGGCTTCTTTATCCAGGTAAGCCGTGGGCAAAGTCATCTAGTACCTGCGCACTATGTCCGTCGCCAAACACTTAAAAATGCTGAGCGCTACATTATTCCGGAGCTAAAAGAGCACGAAGATAAAGTGCTGCACTCAAAATCTAAAGCGTTAGCCTTAGAGAAAAAACTGTGGGAAGAGCTGTTTGATTTATTGCTACCACACTTAGAGCAGCTGCAATTGATCGCTAATGCCCTATCGGAACTCGATGTACTGGCAAACTTAGCAGAACGCGCAGACACCCTAAACTACTGCCGTCCTGAGTTGACAGAGAAAACCGGCATTGAGATCACTGCTGGACGCCACCCTGTGGTTGAACAAGTGTTGAGCGAACCCTTCATCGCTAACCCGATCTCACTACACCACGATCGCCGTATGCTGATCGTTACTGGCCCGAACATGGGTGGTAAATCGACTTATATGCGCCAAACAGCCTTAATTGCACTGATGGCACACGTGGGCTCTTTTGTACCTGCAGAAGCACTGACCATAGGCCCTCTCGATCGCATTTTTACTCGTATTGGTGCATCCGATGACCTGGCTTCTGGCCGTTCCACCTTCATGGTTGAAATGACAGAAACCGCCAACATTTTGCACAACGCAACAAAGAACAGCTTAGTCTTGATGGATGAAATTGGTCGTGGTACCAGCACATATGACGGCCTTTCACTGGCATGGGCGAGTGCCGAATGGTTAGCGGAGAAAATTGCAGCCATGACACTGTTTGCGACCCATTACTTTGAATTAACCGAGCTACCATCATTGATGGATGGATTAGCCAATGTTCACTTAGATGCGGTTGAGCACGGTGATGACATTGCCTTTATGCATGCAGTACAAGAAGGGGCAGCCAGCAAGTCTTACGGTTTGGCGGTTGCCAGTTTAGCGGGAGTGCCTAAAGCTGTGATTAAGCGTGCCAAAACCAAACTTCAACAACTGGAAGCCAGTGGCCACCAACAAGCCATCAAACCAACGGGCGGTGTACCCAAAGAAGAAAACCAACTTACGCTTATTCCCGAGCCAAGTGACGTTGAAGAAGCATTAGCGAATGTAAACCCTGATGAGATGACACCACGTCAGGCATTGGACGAGCTGTATCGCCTCAAAGCACTGTTGTAATAATATTCGTCATCTAGCGGTGTTTCGAAGCACCGCACTCAAACACAAAGAGGACGCCTAATGCGTCCTCTTTTTCTTTGAAGTCGTTATATTGGCTACAACATATCTTGGTTAAACAAGGATTCAATACTTAACCCCTGATGGGTCAACATATCACGTAAACGGCGAAGCCCTTCAACTTGTATTTGACGCACGCGCTCACGCGTTAAACCAATTTCACGGCCGACATCTTCAAGGGTTGAAGCCTCATACCCTAACAAGCCAAAACGACGAGCCAGTACTTCTCGCTGCTTAGGGTTGAGTTCTTGTAGCCAAGCCACTATCGAATGCTTGATGTCATCATCTTGCGTCGAGGTTTCTGGCCCACCGTTCTTTTCATCTGGAATAATATCAAGCAACGCCTTCTCGGAATCCCCACCAATCGGGTTATCCACTGAGCCAACCCGCTCATTCAGGCGCAACATGCGATTGACGTCATCAACGGGTTTTTCAAGCTTCAGCGCAATATCTTCAGCCGTAGGTTCGTGATCCAGTTTTTGAGCTAATTCACGTGCAGTACGTAAATAGACATTCAGCTCTTTCACCACATGAATCGGCAAACGGATCGTTCGGGTCTGATTCATGATTGCCCGTTCAATGGTTTGACGGATCCACCAGGTTGCGTAGGTTGAAAAACGAAAACCGCGCTCAGGATCAAACTTCTCGACCGCACGGATCAACCCTAGATTGCCTTCTTCGACGAGATCAAGCAGAGCAAGTCCTCGGTTACTATAACGACGGGATATTTTGACCACTAAACGGAGGTTACTTTCAATCATACGTTTACGGGCAACATCATCACCACGTAAGGCACGGCGGGCGTAGAGCACTTCTTCTTCTGCGGTAAGGAGGGGGGAGAAACCAATTTCTCCAAGGTAAAGTTGGGTCGCATCAAGTGCTTTTTGCGTGGTACCGTAACGAGAAATTTCGACATCATCGGCTTCTGTCTCAGCAACCTCCGCCTTTTCTGTTACGCTGGTATTCTCTGTTTCCATGTCTTCATCAAAATCAAAAGTTTCGATGTTTTTTGCTGTGCTGCTTCTACTCATAGCGCCTCCCAGATGGCGAGTTAGCAAGACATTACAACTTCAGCTTGTCTATTGTTTCGGTAAGTAGCGCATCGGATTGACTGACTTACCTTTGTAACGGATCTCAAAGTGTAAACGAACACTCTTAGCGCCAGAGCTTCCCATTGAAGCTATTTTCTGACCTGCTTTGACTGTCTGTTTCTCTTTCACCAGTAACTTATCGTTGTGAGCGTAGGCACTGAGGTAATCATCACTGTGTTTGATGATTACTAAATTGCCATAACCTCTTAATGCATTACCTGCGTATACCACATGGCCAGCCGCCGATGCTTTTACCGCTTGTCCACGTTGACCTGCAATATCTAGCCCTTTGTTACCGTTCTCTGAGTTAGAGAAACCAGCAATAAGTCGCCCTTGTGTTGGCCAAATCCAACGGTCAACCTTGTTAGTGGAACTTGCATTTTTTGTAACAACTTTGTTACTTTTGGTGTTTTGAGAGTACTCCTTTGTGCGACCTTGATCAACTTTTTTATTGGCGGTTTTTTGTGCAACCGGTGCCTGAGTCTTCTTCGCTGGGGCGGTAGACTTAGGTTTTGGCTTCGGCTTAGGCGCTGGTTTTGCCTTGGTTGATGTTGATTTCGAAGGCGTTTTGGCAACGACTACAGGAGCAGCATGGCCATAAGAAGGCGCCTTATACTTAGGTTTCCACAGCTGGAGTGTTTGACCGGGATAAATAGTATAAGGCGCAGACAAACGGTTATGGGCAATGATTTCTTTAACGTCGCGGCCAGTCACATAAGCGATAAAATATAAGGTATCGCCTTTTTTTACTTGGTAATAACTACCACGGAAGCTGCCACGCTCCACATTACCATATTTACTGTTCACGCTAGAGACAGGTGCAGGCGGATGCGAGCTACAAGCAGACAGCAGCAGCAAACTACTTGCTACCACAGATACCCGCCAATAGTGCTTCCCTAACACACCTTTACCCATGCTTTACGCTAACTCTCCAGCCACTAGCGGCACAAAACGGACAACTTCAATATCTTGATACACAAACTCATCATCCTGCCGCGTCACTTGCTTTAATATTTGTTGATGCTCACCAACAGGGATAATTAAGCGACCACCATTGGTTAGCTGCGTCAACAATTCAACCGGTAATGTTTCAGCCGCAGCTGTAACAATAATGGCATCAAATGGCCCTTTATTATGCCAACCTTGCCAACCATCACCATGTTTTGTTGAAATATTATGGAGCTCGAGCTTTTTAAAGCGACGTTTTGCTTGCCATTGAAGCGCTTTAATTCGCTCAACCGAACACACATGGTTCACCAAATGTGCCAAAATCGCCGTTTGATAACCAGACCCAGTACCAATTTCGAGCACTTTAGAATCAGGCGTCAACGCCAGCAACTGAGTCATTTTCGCAACGATGTAAGGCTGCGAAATAGTCTGACCACTACCAATTGGCAAGGCATTATTTTCATAAGCTTTATGAGAAAAGGCTTCATCGACAAACAGCTCCCTTGGTACATTTTCAATTGCAGCCAGTACACTCTCATTGGTGATACCTTGCTGCTTCAAAAATGTCATCAGGTTATGCCGCTCTCTCACATGGCGCATCCTTAATTAATCTCCACATCTTGCATCCACTGCTTCATGCCTGCAATAGCATCATGCGCGGTTAAATCGACTTGTAGTGGTGTGATCGACACAGCACCTTGTTCTATTGCGTAAAAATCGGTTCCCGGCCCTGCATCTTGGCAAGCACCTGGAGGACCAAGCCAATAGACTGTTTTGCCACGAGGGTCAGTTTCTTTCACCATGTCTTCTGCACGATGACGAGCACCTAAACGCGTAACCTGCCAAGATTGAAGTTCTGCATAAGGGCGGTCAGGCACGTTAATATTTAGGATCTTATTGGTTGGTAAAGGTGATGATTGCATATTTTCAATCACTTCCTTCACGACTTGGGCTGCGGTAGCAAAGTGTGTTTTACCCACTAATGAAACCGCAATCGCAGGCACACCAAGAAAGTGTCCTTCAGTAGCAGCCGCAACTGTACCTGAATACAGCACATCATCGCCCAAGTTAGCACCGTGATTGATTCCCGCCACCACTAAATCAGGACGGTAATCTAACCATTCATTTAGCGCAAAGTGCACGCAATCAGTTGGGGTTCCCTCAACCGATATGCGCCCTTGGCCTTCTTCACGAATGCGTAACGGAATATCTAACGTCAGTGAATTTGAGGCCCCCGAACGGTTACGATCAGGGGCAACCACGACCACCTCCCCTAACTCAGCTAATGCTGTGGCTAGGGTGTTTATTCCTTCAGCAAAAATGCCATCATCGTTACTGATCAGAATTCGCATAGTGTTCGCCTTCTAACTCTCGTACTGTCATCAATTCACGCACTACTGCCGTTGCAAAGCACCCCGCTGGCAAAGCAAAAGAAACAACAATGTCGTTATCTTCTTGCTGCCATGTCAGTTGCTCTGGCTTCAGTAAAAGCGGACGGCGCTCGTGACGCATACGGTTATCACGGATCAACTTCAGCAAAGCGGGCTCGGCATCGATCACGGCTAATTCCAACGCTTCCGCATCTGCACTGGTTGGTAAGGCATTGTCTCCCACCATAGGCGCTGTGATCGCCAGTTCACCGGCATCGACTTTACGCAGCCAATCTGCATCAAGTGTTTCGACTAACTCACTGTCATGACGCCCTGGCGCTTGTAAACAATCACCTAAGATAACAGTGTGCACGTTTTGTTGTTCAATACGCGCGGATAGCACCATATTAAATAACCATGAACGCGCCGCTGATAAGTAAAAGCTGCGCTTGCTTTTATCACGGACACGAAACTCGTCGTTGCCCCAAGCGCGCGCCTTAACCACGTTATTACCACCACGACCAAAACGTTGCTCACCGAAGTAATTCGGCACGCCGTGCTGCTGCACTTTTTCTAAGCGTTCAATAACGGCTGCTGGCGCATCAATATCGGTCAGACGCAATTCAAACCAGTTACCAACTAAATCGCCCGGGCGTAATTTTTTATCATGACGCGCGGTTTCTAGTACTTTAATTCCTGGGTGCTCAGCTTCAAACTGAGACAGATCCGGGTCGGTCTTACCAGGTAAATGAACACTTAACCACTGCTCAGTCACAGCATGACGGTCTTTCAAACCCGCCCAGCTCACATCGCGTGATTTCACCCCACATGCTTTTGCTAACTCGTTCACAACATACTTTGTGTTCTCACCCACTTTATGGATTTTCACCACAAAATGCTCGCCATGACCGGCGAAAGAGAAACCAAGGTTTTCTTTTACAACAAAATGCTCAGGCAATACTTTAATGTAGCCTTGTGAGGTCGGCTTACCGTTAAGCCATAAAAAGTTGTCCATTACATCAGACATAATCACACCGTTATAGTCGGCTACTGCTTAGTTAGCCTTGTGAATTAAAACAACTGCTTCGCATGCGATACCTTCTTTACGTCCAGTAAATCCTAAACGCTCAGAGGTAGTTGCTTTAACATTAATATTATCGATCGTTGTTTCTAAATCTTCAGCAATCGTTTTGCACATGTCATCAATATACGGTGCCATTTTAGGCGCTTGCGCAATGATGGTGACATCTAGGTTACCTAAGCGGTAACCTTTAGCTTTTACTTTATGGTAAACGTCTCGCAGGAGGAAACGACTGTCTGCGCCTTTCCACTCAGCATCAGTATCAGGGAAATGACGGCCAATATCGCCAGCACCAATCGCACCTAGTAAAGCATCGCAAACAGCGTGCAGCGCAACATCACCATCAGAGTGAGCAATTAACCCTTGCTCATAAGGTACCGCGACCCCACCAATAATGACTGGGCCTTCGCCACCAAATTTGTGCACATCAAAACCGTGTCCAATTCGCATCATGCTTGTTCCTTTACCAATAGCTGCAAGTAAAATTCTGCCAGCGCCAAATCTTCAGGCTGGGTTACTTTTATATTATCTGCGCGCCCTTTCACTAGACGCGGCGTTTTGCCACAGTGTTCCAATGCTGAGGCTTCATCTGTCACTGTCGCCCCTTCACGCAATGCTGTTTGTAAGGCTTCACGTAACTCACCCGCTTTAAACATTTGCGGCGTTAACGCGTGCCATAAATCACTACGATCAACTGTACTCGCGATCCCTTGACTGCCGTTACCGCGCTTCATGGTATCACGCACAGGCGCTGCTAGAATGGCACCACACTCGCTTTGCATAGCAGCAGAAATCAAATTTTGCAGATCATCGTGGCGTAAACATGGTCGGGCGGCATCATGCACTAATACCCAACTATCACTCGGTACTTGGGCTAAGCCAGCAAACACCGAATCAGCGCGCTCAGCGCCGCCATCGACAACCGTAATACGCGGATCTTGTCCTAGCGGAAGATCAGCAAAATAAGGATCTGATGGACTGATCGCGATAACAACATGCTGAATCGATGGATGACTCAACAAGCGGTCGATGGTGTGTTCTAAAATTGTTTTTCCTGCAATGGATAAATATTGCTTAGGTCGGTCAGCAGCCATGCGGCTACCTACCCCTGCCGCTGGTACGACAGCAGTCAGTTGTTGGGTCATGTTAGAGGTTCGCTATTCATAGTGGCAATACAGTGATAGATAGTTAATTATCACCCACAATCCGGAAAAAGGTTTCGTCCGGCTTTATCATGCCAAGTTCATTTCTTGCACGTTCTTCTACCGCTTCGAGACCACGGTGAAGATCATAGATTTCGACATACATTTGCTGATTACGTTGTGCCACGTCGGCATTCGCATGGCGCTGAATTTCAACGTTATCTTTAACCTGCAAATATTCCATCATGCCGTTTTTTCCGAGCCAGAACTCATATTGTAGCCAGCACAGCACCGATAGCATCAGTACAGTTAACAAACGCATGGAAATCCCACTCTATTTTTTGTTATTCATACCTATTTGCCGAGCTCAAATGCAAATCATCATAAACTCGGCAAATAAGACGCCTTCAACACGCTCGGCAATCATCCCACAATACGCGATTTCTGACTAGCGTTCGGGCGCATGTCTTTTTTATTTAAGCATAAAAAAAGCCGCCTCTGTTGAGGCGGCTTCATAAAGTCATGGGATAGTTACCTACCCATAATCAAGGCTTAATAATTAAGCTTGACCTTTAACTTCTTTAAGACCGTTGAAAGGAGCTTTAGCACCTAGAGCTTCTTCGATACGGATAAGTTGGTTGTACTTAGCAACACGGTCAGAACGGCTCATAGAACCAGTTTTGATTTGACCTGCAGCTGTACCTACCGCTAGATCAGCGATAGTTGCATCTTCAGTTTCGCCAGAACGGTGAGAGATTACTGCTGTGTAACCTGCATCTTTAGCCATCTTGATTGCAGCTAGAGTCTCAGTTAGAGAACCGATTTGGTTGAACTTGATAAGGATAGAGTTAGCTACGCCTTTCTCGATACCTTCAGCAAGAATCTTAGTGTTAGTAACGAATAGGTCATCACCTACTAGTTGAAGCTTGTCACCTAGTAGTTCAGTTTGGTGTTTGAAACCAGCCCAATCTGACTCGTCAAGACCATCTTCGATAGAAACGATAGGGAATTTGTTAGCTAGTTCAGCTAGGTAGTGGTTGAACTCTTCAGAAGAGAAAGTCTTACCTTCGCCTTTCATGTTGTAGATGCCAGCTTCTTTGTCGAAGAACTCAGATGCAGCACAGTCCATAGCAAGAGTAACGTCTTTACCTAGCTCGTAACCAGCAGCAGCAACAGCTTCTGCGATAACTTCTAGAGCTTCAGCGTTAGATTTAAGGTTAGGAGCGAAACCACCTTCGTCACCAACTGCAGTGCTGTAGCCTTTAGACTTAAGAACTTTAGCTAGGTTGTGGAATACTTCAGCACCGATGCGTAGACCTTCTTTAAGAGTTTTAGCGCCAACTGGTTGGATCATGAACTCTTGGATGTCAACGTTGTTATCAGCGTGCTCACCACCGTTGATGATGTTCATCATAGGTAGAGGCATAGAGAATTGACCAGCAGTACCGTTTAGCTCAGCGATGTGCTCGTAAAGAGGCATGCCTTTAGCCGCTGCAGCAGCTTTAGCGTTCGCTAGAGAAACAGCAAGGATAGCGTTAGCACCGAATAGAGATTTGTTCTCAGTGCCGTCTAGGTCGATCATGATTTGGTCGATGTCAGCTTGTGCTTTCGCATCTTTGCCAACTAGTGCTTCAGCGATTGGGCCGTTTACAGCTTCAACTGCTTTAAGAACACCTTTACCTAGGAAACGTGCTTTGTCACCGTCACGTAGCTCAAGAGCTTCGCGAGAACCAGTAGATGCGCCAGATGGAGCTGCCGCCATACCAACGAAACCGCCTTCTAGGTGTACTTCAGCTTCAACAGTTGGGTTACCGCGTGAATCGATGATTTCACGACCTAGAACTTTAACGATCTTAGACATTATGTTTCCTCTTGCTTTATCTTCAAAATAAAAAGCTAAAAAATAGCAGTAGCATCCCCCGCTACTGCTACCAGTAATCCTTACTTATTAAGCTCACCACGTAGGTTTGAACCTGCCGCTTTTACAAAGCCTTCGAATAGTGGGTGACCATCGCGAGGCGTTGAGGTGAACTCAGGGTGGAATTGAGCAGCCACGAACCATGGGTGGTTCGGGATTTCAATGATTTCCACCAGTTTCTTATCTGCAGACAGACCAGAAACTTTCAAACCTGCTTTCTCTAGTTTAGGAAGTAGGTTGTTGTTTACTTCGTAGCGGTGACGGTGACGTTCGTGCACTGTTGGGCTGTTGTATAGCTCACGTGCTTTTGAACCGTCCGCTAGATGACATAGCTGAGAACCAAGGCGCATTGTGCCACCTAGGTCTGATTTTTCAGTACGCTCTTCAACGTTACCTTCACCATCAACCCATTCAGTGATTAGACCAACAACTGGGTTTTTAGTTTCTTCGTTAAATTCCGTTGAGTGCGCATCCGCCAGACCCGCAACATTACGTGCGAATTCAATCAGTGCCACTTGCATACCCAGACAGATGCCTAAGTATGGAATTTTGTTTTCACGAGCGTATTGTGCTGTACGGATTTTACCTTCAACACCACGACCGCCGAAACCACCTGGTACTAGGATTGCGTCCAGACCCTCTAGTACTTCTGTGCCTTTAGACTCAACGTCTTGTGAATCAACATATTTGATTTTCACAGATAGACGGTTCTTAAGACCAGCGTGTTTTAATGCTTCGTTTACTGATTTGTAAGCATCAGGTAGTTCGATGTACTTACCAACCATACCGATAACTACTTCATCAGTAGGGTTTGCTTCTTCGTAGATTACTTGTTCCCACTCAGACAGATCAGCTTCTGGCGCTGTGATGCCGAAACGCTGACAAACTAGGTCATCCAAACCTTGAGCTTTGATCAGTTGTGGGATCTTGTAGATTGAATCTACGTCTTTCATTGAGATAACAGCTTTTTCTTGAACGTTACAGAAAAGTGCAATCTTTGCACGCTCATTCGCTGGGATCATACGGTCAGAACGACATACTAGGATGTCAGGCTGAATACCGATAGAAAGTAGTTCTTTTACAGAGTGCTGAGTTGGCTTAGTTTTCACTTCGCCTGCAGCTGCAAGGTAAGGAACAAGTGTCAGGTGCATGAACATAGTGTTCTCGCGACCTTGTTCTACCGCTAACTGACGAATCGCTTCCATGAATGGTAGTGATTCGATATCACCAACAGTACCACCCACTTCTACGATAGCCACATCGTGGCCTTCTGCACCTGCAATAACGCGCTCTTTGATCGCGTTAGTAATGTGTGGGATAACCTGAATCGTTGCACCTAGGTAATCACCACGGCGCTCTTTACGAAGTACGTCCGCGTACACGCGACCCGCTGTAAAGTTATTACGCTTGGTCATTTTGGTACGAATGAAACGTTCGTAGTGACCAAGGTCAAGGTCGGTCTCTGCACCGTCTTCCGTAACGAATACCTCACCGTGTTGAATTGGGCTCATTGTGCCTGGGTCAACGTTGATGTAAGGGTCTAGCTTCATCATAGTCACTTTAAGACCACGTGCTTCTAGAATAGCCGCTAGAGATGCAGCAGCAATACCTTTACCTAGAGAGGAAACAACCCCGCCCGTAACAAAAATGTAATTCGTTGTCATATTTAACCTGGAAGATTGGTGTAGAGGATATAAAAACTATCTGGACGGAGAACAATGATACCAGACACCTTTTATCGCCACAACGTGAAAACTATCACAGCAATCATGAGTATTATTTGTTTCAAATCAATTATACGAGTTGCACAAACTGTTCGTGTAAAATAACAACAAAAGTATTCACTGGAAGCATATTCTAGCAGCCAGCATTAACCGCATAATTTGATTAACTATTCGCCTTTTCGCGCTGTTTCACCTGATCCCAAATGCCATCGAGTTTTTCCAATGAACACTCTTCAAGCCGTAGACCTTGTTCTAGCACACTTTCTTCCACTTGGCGAAATCGACGCTCGAATTTTTTGTTTGCTAACTGCAATGCTTGCTCAGGGTTTACTTTGAGGTGGCGACTTAAATTGACGGAAGCAAACAACAAATCTCCCATTTCTTCGGCAATTTTGCTCTGATCAGGTTCAACTTGGATAACTTCGTCAAGCACCTCATCAATTTCTTCTTTGACCTTATCCACCACAGGCCCAAGGGTATCCCAATCAAAACCATGCTTGGCACAGCGACGCTGAATTTTATCCGCACGGCTAAGTGCAGGTAGCGCTAATGGGATATTCGCTAGCACACTGGTATCTTCACCTTTTAACGCACGCTCTTTGGCTTTCTCTGCTTCCCAGTTCGCGTTAATTTCAGCATCGTTAGCAAATTCTTTTTCACTAAAAACATGAGGGTGACGGCGAGTCAGCTTTTCATTCAGCCCAGCCACGACATCATCAAAATCAAAGAGTCCCTGCTCTTTTGCCATTTGGCTGTAAAATACTACTTGGAATAACAAATCACCCAATTCCGCTTTCACTTCTTGCCAATCTTGCTGATGGATTGCATCCGCCACTTCATAGGCTTCTTCAATGGTGTGCGGCACAATTGAATCAAACGTCTGCTTAATATCCCACGGGCAACCTTTGTTCGGATCACGTAACGTCGCCATAATTTCAAGTAGTTGCGCGATTGCTGCAGGGTTCATTTTTTCCATGTTTCTCTCACTTAACAAAACGGGAAGCACTGAGGCTTCCCGTTATTTATTTGATGATACAGTGCTGACGCTAGACCAAATTAATCTAATTAGTACAAGCGCTTAGCTTCAGCAACATCTTTCACTTGCTCTAGGCGCTTAAGGACCTTACTGAGCACTTCTAGATCCGTTAGCTCAAGCTCAAAATCCATGATCGACATTTGTTTCTTGTAGTCGATACGGCTCTTCATGCCCGAGACTTTGGTTTTCTCGTTGGCTAACGTATTGGTCAACTCTTTGATCAAACCGTTACGTTCAGAGGCAATAACACGCACGGTAATATTGTAGTTGCCAACAAACCCACCGCCCCAAACCGTTTGGATCAAACGCTCTGGCGCATGATGGCGCAACTCATCAAGCTGCTCACAATCACTGCGGTGGACCGAAATACCACGCCCTTGGGTGACAAAACCTGTGATGTCATCACCCGGGATCGGCTGACAACAACGCGCTAAATGCGTCATTAAGTTGTCTACCCCTTCCACCACTACGGCATCACGCTGTGGTTTTTGCGTGCTGGTGCTGCTCTTTTCGCTCGCTTCAGTCAGTTTATCAAGCAGTTGCTTGTCTTCTTCTTCCGCGGTTGGCTTATTCACCAAGGTATTAATGTGATTAACCACTTGATTGATACGCAGATCACCACTGCCAATACCAACAAACAGCTCATCAAGATTTTTGGCATTAAAGCGTTTGAGTGCGTACTGCTCGGCGTCTTTCATGGTTGCACCTAACTTATGTAAGTCAGCGTCCAACATTTCACGCCCAGCGATCAAGTTTTTATCGCGTGCTTGCTTCCTGAACCATGCATGCACTTTGGCACGCGCACGGCTTGAGGTAACAAAGCCTAAATTCGGATTTAACCAATCGCGTGACGGGTTCGGTTCTTTCTGGGTGATGATTTCGACTTGATCGCCCATTTGCAGGTTATAAGTAAAGGGAACAATGCGCCCTTCGACTTTTGCACCAATACAGCGGTGGCCCACTTCAGAGTGAATGTGATAAGCAAAATCAAGCGGTGTCGCGTTCAGCGGTAAATCAACCACATCACCTTTTGGCGTAAAGGCATACACACGATCATCGAACACTTGGCTACGGAGTTCATCCAGCATTTCGCCAGAGTCTGACATTTCCTCTTGCCAAACTAACAGCTTACGCAGCCATTCAATTTTCTCATCGTATGATGATTTACTGCCGCCACCAGCTGCACCACCTTCTTTGTATTTCCAATGCGCCGCCACACCCAGTTCCGACTCTTCATGCATTTGCTTAGTACGGATCTGGATTTCAATTGTCTTGCCTTCTGGCCCTAATACAACCGTATGAATCGATTGATAACCGTTCGGTTTCGGATTCGCAACATAATCGTCAAATTCTTTTGGCAGATGACGATACTTGGTATGCACTACGCCTAGCGCGGCATAACAGTCTTGCAGCTGATCAGCAATAATACGCACTGCGCGCACATCGAATAACTCGTCAAAGTCGAGATTCTTCTTCTGCATCTTACGCCAGATACTATAGATGTGTTTCGGGCGACCTTGTACTTCCGCATTGATGCTCGCATTCTTCATTGAGTCAGCCAAGTCAGTGACAAAGTGCTCGATGTACTGCTCACGCACAATACGGCGCTCAGACAATTGCTTCGCAATGCGTTTGTAGGTTTCTGGGTGTTTATAGCGGAAAGCGTAATCTTCGATTTCCCACTTCAGCTGACCAATGCCCAAGCGGTTCGCCAATGGTGCATAAATATTGGCACACTCTTTTGCCGCAGCACGGCGTACTTCATCGGGCTCATCTTTGACTTCACGCAGATTACAAATACGCTCAGCCAGTTTGATAACTACGCAGCGAAAATCGTCGACCATAGACAACAGCATGCGGCGGATATTATCCACTTGCGCTGATTGCGCAGCCCCTTCGGTGGTGGCGTTAAGTTGGCGAATCGCGGCCATTTGGTCAACACCCGCTACCAACTGCATGATAGCGGTGTTGTAGTCTTCTTTGACCTGCTCTAAATCGTAAACCCCAGCTTCCACTAACGGGCATAGCAAAGCTGCGACCAAGGTTTCGGCATCCATGCTGAGCATCACGAGGATCTCAACCATTTCGCGGCCACGCCACAACAATAATGTTGCTGATTCTTCCGTTGATGTAATGTCGATACACCGTTGATAGGTGCTGATTAAACGCTTCGAAATCTTGGCGTCTTGTTGCAAACTATCAACCCATGCTGAAAGCTCAAATGTATCGTTTTCCTTTAAATGCGCACCGCGAACTGCGACCATTTCTCTGTCCTGTTTAGCTTTTATTATGGCGTTTAAGTCGATTCAAACGTGGTTAACGTTCTTTTTTTACAAATAACGCCATTGATTCTAAGTGTCCGGTATGTGGAAACATGTCCAACATCCCAAGACGCTCCAACTGATAACCTTGTTGCAGCAATGCCTGACTATCACGCGCCAACGTGGCAGGGTTACACGACACATACACCACGCGTTGTGGTTTCAGTGCGATAACATGCTGCATAACACCTGCTGCACCCGCGCGCGCAGGGTCGAGTAATATTTTATTAAAGGGTTCTTTTGCCCATGATAGCAAAGTCACGTCCTCTTCCAAGTTAGCTTGGTAAAAGGTTGCGTTATCAATACCATTTTTTTCTGCATTATAAGTAGCACGATGAACCATTTCATCGACACCTTCAACACCTACCAGTGCTTTTGCGCGTTTCGCCAGCGGTAAACTAAAATTGCCTAAACCACAGAAAAGATCGAGCACTCTATCGTCTGGCTGCACATCAAGCCACTCAACAGCTTGAGCAACCATTTGCTTGTTTACGCTCGCATTCACCTGAATAAAATCTTTCGGTGAAAACGTCAGCTCAGCCCCATCCAAGCCGTAGTAAGGCTTATCACCACGTACATGGTGTAATTGATCACTTTCTGGGGCGAGGTATAGCGTAATGTCATTTTTATCAGCAAAGGCATTAATTTGTGCCATATCACTGTCAGAAAACGGTTTTAAATGGCGAATTAACACCACACGGCCATTATCCGCTTCCACCAGCTCAATGTGTCCGAGATTTTTACGGCCTTTTAGCCCCATTAACAGAGTACGCAAATCGGGTAAAAGTTCATTCAGCGATGCCGACAATACTGGACAATGGGCAACATCAACGATGTCTTTGCTTTGCTTTTTACGAAAACCAAACGCCAACTGCCCTTTCGCACTGAGCTTAACAGCAAACCTTGCACAACGACGGTATTCAATATCTTGTGCGACAATAGGGGCAACTTGCTGAGGAACTGAGTCCGCACCAGAGAACTTTGTCATCAGATCCCCTAGCGATTGTTGTTTAGCAATAACCTGAGCGGGATGGGATAAATGTTGTAAGTTACAACCACCACACTGGTCATAGATTGGACAATGCGGTTTAATACGCTCTGCATTATCGGTTAGACGCTTAATCACAGTCGCACGTGCGTACTGTTTTTTGTCTTCAGTAAACTGAACAACCGCTTTTTCGCCAGGCAATAAACCGTCAACAAATACCAGTTTTTTATTCAGGTGGCCAACGCCAGCGCCTACATGGTCTAAGCGACTTATCGTGATTTCCTTGTGCTTAGTGTCGGTAATTTTTCGTTTTTGAGGCTTAAAAAAGCGTGCCATAGGTGTTTCGCTCACTGTTCAGACATTGAGAATTTGTCGAATGGCCTGACTTTCTTTAAGCTAAGGCCACAGATGGACACCAATTCTCCCACAGAATCGCTTTCTTGTAATTAAGAGAACCATGACCAAATATGGACTTCGTGCCAGGGTCTTCACCCTGACATTAGCACCGACACTTATTATCGGCCTGTTATTAAGCGCTTTTTTCACCATGAGCCGCTATCAGGATCTTGAGCATCAACTTGTCTCTACCGGCGCAAGTATTATTGAACCTCTGGCCATTTCCACTGAATTTGGTATGACCAAAGATAACCGAGAGGCCGTTCGGCGCTTAATCGGCTACGCCCACCGTAAGCACTCGCAAATTGTACGCAGTATTGCGGTGTTTGATGCCAACAATGAACTCTTTGTTACTTCTAACTTCCATCGCAACTTTGAAGCCTTGATGTACCCTGATGACGAGCCGATCCCCTTGTTGTTAGATACGCGCTTGAATGAGAATTCAATGATTCTACGCGCCCCTATTGTCAGCGAAGGCCAATTTGGCGAGCTGTCTGGCATTCGAGGTCAAGAACGTACTCTGGGTTATATTGCGCTAGAACTCGACTTAAGCAGCCTACGCTTACAGCAATACCAAGAAGTTTTTACGGCACTGATGGTGCTATTACTGGGTTTAACCCTGTCATCGTTATTCGCCTACCGCTTGATGCAAGATGTGACTCGCCCCATTTCTCACATGGTCAGCGTGGTCGACCGTATTCGCCGTGGTCACCTCGATGTGCGTATCGAAGGTCAGCTATTGGGTGAGCTTGATACCTTGAAAAACGGTATTAACGCGATGGCAATTTCGTTGGCGGAATACCATATTGAGATGCAACAAAGCATTGATCAAGCCACCTCAGATTTACGAGAAACGCTTGAGCAATTAGAGATCCAGAACGTCGAACTCGATATTGCGAAAAAACGCGCTCAAGAAGCAGCACGTGTGAAATCAGAATTCTTAGCCAATATGTCGCACGAACTGCGAACGCCGCTAAATGGGGTGATCGGCTTTACCCGTCAGATGCTCAAAACGCGCCTGAGTTCCAGCCAACAAGATTACTTACAGACCATCGAAAAATCGGCAAATAACCTACTGACCATCATCAATGACATCCTCGACTTCTCGAAACTAGAAGCGGGCAAACTCCTACTAGAAAATATCCCATTCGACTTTACCGAGTCATTGGATGAAGTCATGCGACTATTAGCGCCTAACGCTCACGAAAAAGGGCTGGAACTGACGCTAAAAATCGACAACCGTATTCCTGCTGGCCTGATTGGCGATCCACTGCGTATTCAGCAAGTACTAACCAACTTGATTGGTAACGCGGTCAAATTCACCGAGCGCGGCAACATTGATGTCTCGGTTGAGCTCAAAGCTGACAAAGACGAAAACGTCGAACTGCAATTCATTGTTCGCGATACAGGTATTGGTATTTCTGAGCGCCAGCAAGCGCAACTTTTCCAAGCCTTTAGTCAAGCTGATGCCAGTATTTCACGCCGCTACGGCGGTACAGGGTTAGGGCTTGTTATCACCCAGAAACTGGTGACCCAAATGGGCGGTGAAATCAGCTTAACCAGTCGCTTACACCAAGGTTCAACCTTCTGGTTTAGCCTACGCTTACTGAAAACAGACCTCCCAGTATCACAACCGATTGATACCGCAACCTTAGTCGGTAAGAAACTGCTCTTGATCGAGCCGAATATGCAGGCAGCATCGGTCACTCAGCAACGCTTGATCAGTGCGGGCCTTCAAGTGACTTACCGCTCGACCATGCCAGAAGACATCGAGCCACATCAATTTGCCCTGCTTAGCCTATCACCCGGCGAGCAGCCACCAATTGCGACCTTGCTTGATAATGTGTTCAAGGCCGAGCAAATCGCCGATAAGGTCATTGTTAGCTTACCTGCGACAGAACTCGCGCTGTCAGAGCGCTTACTCGCGGCTGGGGTTTCTGCATGTTTAGGTAAACCACTGGCACAACGTAAATTATTTGAAGCACTTGCGGGGAATAACGACCTCCTGCTAGAACCAGAAACCGTGTTGCAGCCAGAACCAATAGAAACGATCTTGCCACTGACAGTGATGGCCGTGGATGACAACCCGGCTAACCTGAAACTGATCTCAGCGCTATTGAGTGAGCGGGTTGAAACGGTGATTACAGCAACAGGCGGACGTAAAGCGGTTGAGTACGCTCACCAAAAAGCCTTTGATTTGGTGTTTATGGATATTCAGATGCCTGAAATGGACGGTGTGACCGCTTGTCAGGAAATCCATAAAACCGAGTTAAACCACCACACGCCGGTGATTGCGGTCACCGCTCATGCGATGGCGGGCGAACGAGAGCGCTTAATCAATGCGGGCATGGATGACTACCTGACCAAGCCAATTGAAGAGCATATCTTGCAACAAATCTTATCGAAGTGGACACTGCCTGATGGACAGGAAGCCACCGCAGATGACATTGAAGAAGCTGACTTTACCCCGATTGCACATCAGCAAACGGAGACAAGCAACACCGCAAGCAATGTCAGCTGGGATTGGGAGCTTGCCTTAAAACAAGCCGCAGGCAAAGAAGATCTCGCCAAAGACATGCTTCAAATGCTGCTCGACTTCATGCCAGAAGTTGAAATGCTGGTTAATGAAGCCTTAGATGGCAAAGAGATCGAGTTATGGCCTTCTATTCATAAATTGCATGGTAGCTGCGCTTACAGTGGTGTACCGCGTTTGAAAGCGCTCTGCCACACGATTGAAACCCAGCTCAAAGCCAATGCAACCCAAGACGATATCGAGCCTGAGTTATTTGAGCTTATCGATGAAATGAATAACGTAGTTAAGGCATCGAAAGAATATCGCCACTAGACAAGCCGCATTTGTTTTAACACTCAATCGGGTAAAACAATTGAGTGCAACAATAAAAAAAGGAGAGCCAAGGCTCTCCTTTTTTTATTACGATGCGTTTGTAGAGCCGCTTGCGGCTAGCTTTCTAAGATCACGGTTGCCACCGCATAGCGCCTTTCATCAGCGATGGTTAAATGGACATGATTAACCCCCATGGCCGCCGCTAATTCTGCCGCCTTACCTGACAAGCTCAGAATGGGTTTGCCTAGCTCATCATTGCTCACAGTAAAGTCATGAAAACTTACACCGCAGGCAATACCTGTACCTAAAGCTTTGGAAGCCGCCTCTTTCACAGCAAAACGTTTGGCTAAGTAGCGGCCTTTGAACTTTAATGCATGAAATGCAGCAAGCTCCGACGGCACGAGCACACGCTCAGCAAAAGCCTCACCCGTACTTCGAGTTAATACCTTTTCAAGTCGCTCGATTTCCACAATGTCCGTACCTAAGCCAAGAATTGCCATTACTTACGTGCTTCCTGCATGATAGCGCGCATGTCAGCAACCGCTTTACTGAGGCCATCAAACATGGCACGACCCATGATCGAGTGACCAATATTGAGCTCGTAAATTTCAGGCAGTGCCGCTAACGGTTTTACGTTGTGGTACGTCAAGCCATGACCAGCGTTCACTTTAATGCCAAGGCCATCAGCATAACTGGCAGCTGCTGCAATGCGCTTAAGCTCAGCTTGTTGCTCTTCTTCGGTTTCTGCATCAGCATAGTGGCCAGTATGAAGCTCAATGTATGGTGCACCACATGCCAGCGAAGCATCAATTTGGGCACGGTCGGCATCGATGAATAAAGACACTTTAATGCCTGCCGCCGTGAGCTTTTCTGTTGCTGCTTTGATTTTTTCAACCTGACCAGCCACATCCAAGCCACCTTCAGTGGTTAACTCTTCACGCTTCTCAGGTACCAAGCACACAAATTCAGGTTGCGTTTGCAGCGCAATCTCAACCATTTCATCGGTCACAGCCATTTCAAGGTTCATGCGTGTTTGAATAGTCTCACGCAGAATACGTACATCACGGTCATTGATATGACGACGATCTTCACGAAGGTGAATCGTAATACCATCAGCACCTGCACGTTCAGCGACTTCCGCAGCATGCACAGGATCAGGGTAGCGAGTACCACGCGCGTTACGCAGTGTTGCCACATGATCGATATTGACGCCGAGTAGTATGTTGTTCATTTTTCGGTACTCCTTGATCGAGGGATAAACAGTTCCCTACTTTTTAATGGTTTCCCGCCAAGATAAGGTTTTAAGGCAATACGTGTAAAGCGTTTTGCCGCCCGAAGCTGATCTGGGCTGGTAAAATGACGTGCTGCAATCGCTTTGAGTTGGCTGCCAGTAAAGGTCAACTGGTTGGTCATCATAGAGGCAATGAAACCACGCTGCTCACGGTAGTTATAGGTCATGCTGTCTTCGACAGGTAAACCACTCCCCGCACAGTGAAGAAAATCGATGCCATAACCCAGATGGTGTAACAGGGCTAACTCGAAACGGCGTAATGCAGGTTCTGGATTATCAGCTTGTGCTAGCTCACGCAGTACATTCAAATAATCCAGAAACAGCACAGGATAAGGGGTATTAGTTTCTAATACACGCGCTACCAGTTCATTGACATAAATCGCAGAATACAAGATATAGCCGCGCATCGGCAGGCTAATAGAGATAGGCTCGGCTTGGGTTAAAATCGGCATAGTGCCGCGACCAGACCATTTCATAAAGAGTGGTGTAAAAGGCTGAAGTGCCCCTTTGAGGTTGGAACGCTTACGGCGCGCACCTTTCGCCAATAAAGTAAGACGGCCATAATCCTCGCTAAAGATGTCAAGGATCAGGCTCGTCTCACTGTAAGGACGAGAGTGAAGGACAAAACAACGCTGTAGCCCTTCCATGGTGTCCCTTATAGGTCGTCGATGTAACCTAAGCTACGCAATGCACGTTCGTCATCAGCCCAGCCAGATTTCACTTTAACCCAAAGCTCTAGGTACACTTTACGCTCGAACAAGTCTTCCATATCAATACGCGCTTCACGGCCGATGACTTTCATCTTCTCACCGTTTTTACCGATCACCATTTTCTTCTGGCCTTTACGCTCAACCAGAATCAAACCATTGATATCAAAACCGTTGGTACGAGGGTTAAAATCGAAACGTTCGATTTCTACCGTGACCGAGTAAGGTAATTCATCGCCCAAGAAACGCATGAGTTTCTCACGGATGATTTCTGATGCCATAAAGCGCTGAGAACGGTCAGTTACGTACTCTTCAGGGAAATAGTATTCGCCTTCAGGTAAGTGCTCACGCACGATCTTCTCAACCGCATCTACGTTAGTACCGTGTTTTGCCGACACAGGTACAACATCCACAAACTCCATCTTTTCAGACAGGTGTTTAAGGTGCGGGAAAAGCTCATGCTTGTCTTTAACGTTATCAACTTTGTTGATCAATAGTACTGTTGGTAGCTCACTTTTAATCAGCTTATTCAGTACCATCTCATCGTCATCAGTCCACACCGTGCCGTCAACCAAGAACAGTACAAGTTCCACATCGGTTAATGAACTGCTTGCAGCACGGTTCATCAAACGGTTAATGGTACGTTTCTCTTCAATGTGAAGCCCAGGGGTATCCACATAGACAGCTTGGTAACCGTCACGGGTATCAACACCCATGATACGGTGACGTGTTGTTTGAGGCTTACGTGAAGTAATCGACAGCTTCTGACCCACTAAGCGGTTAAGAAGCGTTGATTTACCTACGTTAGGTCGGCCTACAATGGCAATAAAGCCGCAATGTTGTTTATCTGTCATGATTCCAACTGCTTAAGCGCAAGTTCTGCTGCTGCCTGCTCTGCCTTGCGCCGACTGCCGCCTTTACCGATTACAGGTTTATCCAAACCTGTTACTTCACACTGCACAGTGAACTCTTGGTTATGAGCTTCACCCTGAACCTTAGTTACAGTATATGCTGGCAGCGGCAAACGGCGCCCCTGTAAGCATTCTTGCAGGCGTGTTTTTGGATCTTTTTGGTTAATACCCGGCTTGATAGTTTCAAGGCGTGATTGGTACCAACTCAGGATAATGCCACGAACAACTTCGATATCACTATCTAAGTAAATCGCACCGATGATCGCTTCTACACAGTCAGCCAAGATTGAATCACGACGGTAACCGCCACTTTTCAATTCACCTGGACCTAACAGTAGGTGATCACCTAAATCAAACTCACGACCTAGCTCTGCCAGCGTTTTACCGCGAACTAGCGTTGCACGCATACGACTCATATCACCTTCATCCACATCTGGGAAACGGTGGTATAAGTCATCAGCAACAACAAAGCTCAAAATCGAATCACCAAGAAATTCTAGGCGTTCGTTGTGCGTACCATTAGCGCTACGGTGCGTCATCGCTAAGGTCATCAGGTCTAAATTATTAAATTGGTAGCCCAGCTTACGCTGAAGTCTATTTGCTGGAGATGTCATTTTATCTCGATCAGTTTATGCCACCGACACGGCTAAAGCGTACGTCGGTAGGAATCCAAGAAGGTAGTGCACTGTCTGCACCTCGTTCAAAATCAAAGCTGATCCAGATCCCGACCGCCTTGCCCACTAGGTTCGCTTCTGGCACGAATCCCCAGTAGCGGCTGTCAGCACTGTTATCGCGGTTATCACCCATTACAAAATACTGGCCTTCAGGCACAACCCACTCACTCACGCCAGGGCGCGGTTGATATGCTAACGTGCGGTCACGTTTAAGTGGGTGAATCAAAATTTGGTGCTCTACGTCACCAAGTTTCTCATTCAGTTGTACGAGTTGTGTCATGCCTTGCTGGAACTCACTGTCTACCATATTGGTCTGTGGTACTGGCTGGCAATCAGAGGTGCCTTTCGGCGCAATACAAACTTGTTTGTTTGCGCTATAGCGAACAGTATCGCCCGGCATACCAACAACACGCTTAATGTAATCGATGCTTGGTTGAGGTGGGTATTTAAATACCACCACATCGCCACGCTCTGGCTCACCGGTTTCAACCAATTTATGGCGGAAAACAGGATCGCGTAACCCGTAGCTAAACTTCTCAACCAGAATAAAATCCCCAACGAGCAACGTCGGCATCATAGAGCCGGATGGGATCTGGAACGGCTCATAAATAAATGAGCGAAACACCATTATTAGTGCGATAACCGGAAAAAGCGAAGCCGTTTGCTCAACCCATACCGGTTGTGGTGCAACAGTATTAAGAACTTCAGCATCTATCTCATCGCCCGCATTGGCTGCTGCTGCATCAATTTTCAATTGACGTTTTGGCGCCCAGACAAACTTATCCAATGCCCAAACGATACCGGTAACCAAGGTTGCCAGTACCAGAATTAACGAAAACATATTTGCCATTATAATCCCTAATCGTTGAACCCACTCTACGAACCCGTAGAGTAAAACAGTGAGTAAGCCCCGTTATTTTGCAGCCTTACTCAACAGTAAAGAGAAAGTACAAGTTTAAACATCTAAACTCAGACTTTCTCTTTTAATTAATAAAAACCGCGAGTTAACACCATTGCTTAGCAATGATGTTATCTAGATTCTTATTTATCTTTACCCACATGCAAAATAGCAAGGAAGGCTTCTTGAGGCAGTTCGACGTTACCGATCTGCTTCATACGTTTCTTACCTTCTTTCTGCTTCTGCAGGAGTTTCTTCTTACGACTGATATCACCACCGTAACATTTAGCGATTACGTTTTTACGTAACTGCTTCACTGTTGCGCGGGCAATGATCATACCGCCAATGGCAGCCTGAATCGCAATATCGAACATTTGACGAGGAATGAACTCCTTCATCTTGTCGACCAGATCACGACCACGGCCATTTGCGTTGTCTTTGTGCGTGATAATCGCTAGTGCATCAACACGTTCACCATTGATCATTACATCAACACGAACCATGTTTGAGATTTCGTAGCGTTGGAAGTTGTAATCCAATGATGCGTAACCACGCGACGTCGATTTAAGACGATCGAAGAAATCCAATACAACTTCAGACATAGGGATGTCGTAAGTTAATGCGACTTGGTTTCCGTGGTACACCATATCCACCTGCACACCACGCTTTTCAATACATAAGGTAATAACGTTACCTAGGTATTCCGATGGTACTAAGATGTTACAGCGTGCGATTGGCTCACCGATGGTTTCAATATCGTTTACTGCTGGTAGCTTAGATGGGCTATCAACGTAAATCGTTTCACCATCAGTTTTCTCAACTTCGTAAACTACTGTTGGTGCAGTAGTGATTAGCGCTAGGTTGTATTCACGTTCTAGACGCTCTTGGATGATCTCCATATGGAGCATACCCAAGAAACCACAACGGAAGCCAAAGCCTAGTGCTGCTGAACTTTCTGGCTCGTAGAACAATGACGCATCATTCAGGCTTAGTTTGCCCAATGCATCACGGAAGTTCTCGTAGTCATCAGACGATACAGGGAACAGACCAGCATAAACCTGCGGTTTCACTTTTTGGAAACCAGGTAACGGTGCTTCACAACCGTCTTTAGCGAGTGTGATGGTATCACCCACTGGCGCACCTAGGATGTCTTTAATACCGCAAACAACCCAACCAACTTCGCCAGTATTTAGCTCTTGTGTGTCGATCTGTTTCGGCGTAAAGATACCAAGACGATCGATGCCCCAAGTTTGACCTGTGCTCATCATTTTGATTTTAGCGTTTTTCTTTAGTGAGCCATTTTTCACTCGAACCAAAGAAACCACGCCTAAGTAGTTATCAAACCATGAGTCAATGATCAGTGCTTGTAGCGGCGCATCGGGATCACCTTCAGGTGCAGGGATGGCTGTTACGATGTTTTCAAGTACATCATCAACACCGATACCCGTTTTCGCCGAACAACGAGTCGCTTCTAGCGCATCGATACCAACGATTTCTTCAATCTCTTCTGCAACACGCTCTGGATCTGCCGCTGGCAGGTCAATCTTGTTCAAGATTGGCACAACTTCCAGGTCCATTTCCATGGCTGTGTAACAGTTTGCTAGTGTCTGAGCTTCAACGCCCTGACCAGCATCGACCACCAGCAAGGCACCTTCACAGGCAGCAAGTGAACGCGATACTTCGTAAGAGAAGTCAACGTGTCCTGGGGTGTCGATAAAGTTTAACTGATAGGTTTCGCCATCTTTTGCTGTGTAATCAAGGGTTACACTTTGTGCTTTGATAGTGATACCGCGTTCGCGTTCAAGATCCATGGAATCCAAAACCTGAGCAGCCATTTCACGATCGGAAAGGCCACCACAGACTTGAATCAAGCGGTCGGATAGGGTCGACTTACCATGGTCGATATGTGCAATAATCGAAAAGTTACGAATGTGCTTCATGAATTGACGTGACTAACTCGTGATTAAATGAATGGGATCTCGCGATCAAGTTGACGGATTCTACCGAATTTCCCGCCTAGTCGCTATCCTTGCTTGCTGCATTTATTACGCTATTGTTGGATATTTGAGCCCCTAGCACTCGAATTAAGCTCGGAGTGTAGGCTGACTGCCCTTCAATACGCTTGGCAACATAACGAGCAATCGCCAAACCTAATGCCGCACTGGCACCCGCTAAGGCAATAACGCCCAGTTCACTGCCTGCAGCCAAATCAACAAATATCCACTGCCCAGCAATGGTTCCCGCTATTAAAAAGAGTAGCGGAAGTAAGTAAACCAGCAAGGCTGAACTCAACATACTTTGTTCAGCCAAGCCAATTTCAACCACATCGCCAACCGCAACCTGTTCTTGTGTTTCGATATTGATTTGATGTGCTCGGCCGGGAATGGCTTTTGAAACAATGCCCGTTCCGCAACTATCCCGTGATGCACAATGACCACAGCTGGTTTGTTGCTGGCAGCTGACAGTGATGCCGCTGGAATCAACGGCAATAACTGTCGCTAACGAACGCATCATTGGACTGCGTCCGCTTTGGCTGGTGGTTGTGCGGTAAAGGAGACAGATTCAGCTACGCGGCGGGCGGTTGCAGGCGGAATATCACCAACAACGGTCACTTCTACATTGCCTTTCATGTAGCTATGTAAGGTGCGACGCCCTTGACGAACTAACTGCTCTCGTACCGTAAAGCCATCGGCCTCACCAACATAAATCGAGAAGCTAAATAAACCATCACTGAACATTTTGCTTTCAACCGGACGCTCCGTCATCAATAAGCGATGGCGATTACGAGAAACCGATTCAAACCCTTGCGGCAACCATTTCACTTTCCAGCCTAATTCAGCTTGTGGTTGAGGCGGTAGTTGCACCACCACAGGTCGCTCAACAGAGACCAAGCGCTTCTTGAGCACGTCGCTAATTTTCGGGTTGACCACATATGATACCGCACGATATTGCTCTAATGGCTCACCATCACGATCAAGCAAATCGGCACGCATCACTAAGTTATTATGGTTTGCGACCCAAAGCAGGTAGGAATAACGTGTACCATCTTTAGGTGCAATACGTACCACATCACACGCCACACCCGCCTCACGCGCGCGCCCCATGGAAATGAAGTCGTAGTTAGCGGCTAAATCATCAACATCAACTTTCATCATCGGCGGCAGTGGTGCCACCATTTTGTTGCTATCGATAGTAAACGCATCCAAACCCGGCTCAAAGTAACTCACTTCGCTACCACGTTGGATAACTTCTCGTGGCGGACCACTTAAATACACCAACTGAGCAAAGGTTTCGCCATCAATTTGCGCATGACTGTAGCGCAAAGGCTCAATGCTATTTTTCTTAATAAGAATGTACGACAACTCATAGCTAAGCTCGCGGCTTGCTACATCCATCTGATGCAACAAAGCCTCCGCAGAAGAAACGGCGTCTTCAGCGGAGGCTTGCCATGGCATCATCAGGCTGACCAGTGTCGCCGCACCGACCAGAAATTTTTTCATTTATCCGCCATCAAGGTTGCAGCAACCAACCGTCGTTTGTTGCTGCTTCAAATCTGAATTACTGAGCATTCAATAACGAACGATCAATGCTGCCATCTTCGGCATTAAGGCGTAACTGCAATTCGTAATCTTGCAGCATGGCATTAATGCGACGACGTTGCTCCATAATTTGAGCTTCGCTTGGTCCATTATTGTGTGCTGTTCGTACGCTATCACGCGTTAAACTAACAGGCTCAGCAGTACCCGCAAATGGGACTGTTGGCAATACTGACAATTGAGAGTCAGAGGCCATATCGATGGCTGCACCATCGTCGCCACCATTGTATTGTTGAACACCAACAATCACAGCTAACGATACACCTGCCGCCATCGCAACTTGGCCAAATTGGGTTAACCAGTTAGGTAAGGTACGGCGCACTTCGCGTGGGCTTGGTTGTGATTCTGGGATCTCGCGAACCGTCTTCAAATCTACAACAGGTGCAATATCGTCTGGCGTTTCAACCGTAACCTCAGCACCGGTATGGGCGGGTTCGGCTTCCAGCGCTAGTGCAACACTCCCTGCAATATTCCATTCTTTGCATTGAGGCGCATCACCACGCATGACATCACCAATAAGGTTGAAGTCTTGCCAGGCTTGCTCGCTTTCTGTATCGACTGTCAGCGCATTAATAATGCTCTGATCTAAATCTTCGCCATCTAATAATGCCGAAATTTTTTCTTTATCAGCCATCTTTTTTCACCGTTTGGCTCAACATTAATGTTGCATCAAAGGACGGATGCGTTTTTCGACCGCTTCTCGCGCTCGGAAAATACGTGAACGTACCGTACCAACAGGACACCCCATCACCTCTGCAATTTCCTCGTAACTTAGACCATCCAGTTCACGTAACGAGATTGCGGTTTTGAGATCATCAGGTAGCCCTTCAATAGTACTAAACACAACCTGCTTTAATTCTTCTGACAACATATGGTTCTCAGGGTTCGATATTTCTTTCAACGCACTACCACTTTCATAGTATTCAGCATCTTCTGCATCTACATCGAAAGCGGGTGGACGACGCCCCTGAGCCACTAAATAATTCTTCGCAGTATTAACAGCGATACGGTAAAGCCATGTGTAAAAAGCACTTTCACCACGAAATGTCGGTAATGCTCGGTACGCTTTAATAAACGCTTCCTGCGCCACGTCTGGCACATCACCAGAATTACTGACATAACGAGAGACTAAGTTACACACCTTGTTTTGGTATTTTACGACCAATAAGTTAAAGGCTTGCTTGTCACCGCGTTGTACTCGCTCGATTAATACCTGATCAGTTTGCTGCTCGCTCATTCGAGCGGTTACTCCTATATCTGTCTTGCACTCGTGCATCACTTTATTTACCACAAGTGAATACCAATACTTCTACAGTTGCCCCACATGAGTTTCAGCGCTAAGGCCAAACTTTCAATCAACCCAAACCACACGGGTATGCGACAATATAAAAGCATTTATGAACATGAGCACAATTTAAGACTTGCTGAACTAGGTAAAGTTCCCAAAGATAAAAAATAATTTCTCTACAATAATGCGCGATTTTTTTATCACGGTGGCGCAAAATACCACCAGTATACAAGGTTACAGCGCCGATGAATCATCTCACATCAAGATTATTCGATGATAAGCATCATTCATAATAAAGATGCAGCAGGCAAAAGCTGAAAAATGGAACGCAATACCATGTGAGTTTTCTCACGCTGAATAACAACGCAGGTAATAAGTTAACCTGCTTATGGTTTGACGGCAATTCCACCACAATGAGTGTGGTTTGATTCACATAGTTACGCATATTGGTATACCATTATGCGGATTGCCACAGGGATATGAAATTAATATGAACGAAATTCGTGAACATCAGTGTGATGTACTCGTTATTGGTAGCGGAGCCGCTGGTTTATCATTGGCATTACGCTTAGCGCCACTTGGCAAAGTCATCGTACTCAGCAAAGGACCTCGCAGCGAAGGTGCGACCTATTATGCGCAAGGCGGTATCGCAGCCGTTTTCGACGAGTCGGACAGTGTTGAATCACACGTGGAAGACACGCAAATCGCAGGCGCACACCTTTGTGACGAAGACGTGGTGCATTTCATTGCTGAAAACGCGAAAGAATGTGTGCAATGGCTCATTGACGGTGGTGTGCCATTTGATAAGGAAGAGTCTGATAATGAAGAACCGCGTTACCACCTGACGCGCGAAGGAGGCCACAGCCACCGCCGTATTCTTCATGCCGCCGACGCCACTGGCATGGCCGTCCAAACGTCATTACAAGACAACGTAGTCAACCACCCTAACATTGATGTCCTTGAGCGCCATAACGCCCTCGACCTGATTACCAATCAAAAACTCGGTAAAACCGATGAGCCAAACCGTATTCTCGGGGCTTACATCTGGAACCGTGACATCGAGGCGGTTGAAACGGTACGCGCCAAATTTGTGGTACTCGCTACAGGTGGCGCATCTAAAGTCTACCAATACACTTCAAACCCAGATGTATCATCAGGCGATGGTATCGCAATGGCTTGGCGTGCGGGTTGTCGAGTTGCCAACTTGGAATTCAACCAATTCCACCCGACTTGTTTATTCCACCCCGAAGCACGTAACTATTTGCTGACCGAAGCATTACGTGGTGAAGGGGCTTATCTTCGCCGCCCTGATGGCAGCCGTTTCATGCTGGATTTCGACCCTGAACGTGCCGAGCTTGCACCGCGTGACGTGGTCGCTCGTGCGATTGATTTCGAAATGAAACGCTTAGGCGCAGACTGCATGTTCCTCGATATTAGCCACAAGCCTGCAGACTTTGTGACTAAACATTTTCCTACCATTTATGACAAGCTGCTAACCTTCGGCATTGATATCACCAAAGAACCAATCCCAATTGTCCCTGCGGCACACTACACCTGTGGTGGGGTGATTGTCGATAAAGAGGGCCGAACCGATCTCGAAGGTTTGTATGCCATTGGTGAAGTAAGCTATACCGGTTTACATGGCGCCAACCGTATGGCGTCTAATTCACTGCTTGAGTGTGTGGTGTACGCTTGGGCGGCAGCTGAAAGCATTACTAAAAAGTTTGATGATGTTGCCCTGCCTGATCACTTACCACGTTGGGATGAGAGCCAAGTTAACTGCTCAGATGAAGAGGTCGTGATCCAGCACAACTGGCATGAGTTACGCCTATTTATGTGGGACTACGTGGGCATAGTACGTTCAACTAAACGCTTAGAACGTGCAATGCGCCGTATTCAGCTACTGAAGCAAGAAATCCACGAGTACTACAGCGAGTTCCGAGTCTCTAATAACTTGCTTGAACTGCGTAATTTAGTCCAAGTCGCTGAGCTCATGGTACGTTGTGCGATGGAGCGGAAAGAAAGCCGTGGCTTGCACTACACCCTAGATTATCCAGAGCTGGATACTGAAGCTAAGCCAACCATTCTTACTCCAGATCAGCCCTGTTAATCCCAGCTAGACCCACTGTGTATTCAGTGCATAGCGGACCCCGTATAACAATCAGAAAAAAGCCCAACTCATTATGAGCTGGGCTTTTACTTATACGTCTAGCAATTAACAGCTACAGAACTATCATGCCTGATAATGGGCAATCGCTTTCGCTAACCCTTGCGCTTGATCGGCCACTGCATTTGCTGCTTGAGCGTTTTCGTGCGAGATTTCCGCGTTCGAGGTGGTGATGTCACGGATCACAGTGACATTTTGCGCCACTTCATTTGAAACATGCGACTGCTCTTCAACAGCCGTGGCAATCTGAGTACTGGTATCCATAATTGCTTGCATATCCGTCATGATTTGGCTGATTTTCTGCTCTGCGTTGTCCACCTGTTCAACACTCATGTCACCCTGTTCACGACAACGGCTAATGTGTGCAACCACCTGCTCTGTTTGTCCTTGTAACGAGCCGATAATCGTGGTGATTTCTTCTGTCGACTGACGGGTACGTAATGCCAATGTACGCACCTCATCAGCAACAACGGCAAAACCACGGCCTTGCTCACCTGCACGTGCCGCTTCAATGGCCGCGTTCAGCGCCAACAAGTTCGTTTGCTCGGCAATCCCTTTGATCACATCAAGCACCGAACCTATGTTGTCCGATAAGCCAGATAAGTTAGCAATCTCATCGCTGGTTTGCGCTAAATCATCCGATAGCTGGCGAATACGCGTTTTCGTCATATTCACTTCTTGTAGGCCTTCCGTTGCGCCCTGATGGCTACTGTGTGCATTACCCGCCGCCGTTTCAGTATTCATCGCAATTTCACGGATGGTAACCCCCATCTCAGTCACTGCCGTTGCCACAGAATCCGTTTCTGCTTGCTGCTGAGCCATCGCACTCTCAGTATCACGGCTACGACGCTGAAGCTGCTCAGATGCCGCCCCCAGCTCAGTGATTGCAGTTTGTACATCGCTCACCAGTTGGCGAAGCCCCGTTAGCAAGTAATTGAAGTTAACCGCCATATCGCTAATTTCATCGCGTCCCGATTCGTCAGCGCGGTAGGTTAAATCATGACTTGTGGCAATGTCAGACATTAGCTTACTCATTGCACTGATTCGTTGTTGGATTGACTGGCTGATAAACATTGAAAGGGTCAACAGAGCTGCGATCACAATTAAGACAGCAATGATCGTGACTGTCATAATGTCTTGGCGCTGCGTTTCTGCAATCTCATGCAACTGTACAGACATCTCATTGAAGGCTTGCTCAAGCTGATGCGATTGCTGGCGAATATCACCACGTAAGCCTGACTTATGATCCAAGCCGACAATTTTATTCTGAGCAACAACTTGCTCAAGCGCGTTATTAAAAGCAACCAAAGGGGTTTTCACACGCGCGCCGACTAACTCTAGTTCCTGCTGATAAGCGGTTTGGTAATCTTGGAAGTAGGCTAAGTTTTGCGTGGCCGTGAACAGCTTGGCATCTTGGATCAATGAAAAAATCGCTTGTGCATCAAGCTGGCGAGATGCACTTTGCTGTAAAGCTTCCGCAGCTTGTTCAAACGCTAAGTTCAACCCTTGCTGTGAGGTTAACCCCAAGACTTGATAACCCGCAATCATCGCCATCATGCCTTGCTGATAGTTTTGAATAAATTGCGGCAAGGTATCCATGTGTACCAACTGCAGTTCCAGTTCAGTAACATTGCGATTCAGGCTTGCTAATTGCTGCTCAAATAATGCTGTATTTTCGTTAAATTGGCCTTGGTACTTAATATCAAAGCGCGCCAAAAAATCTTTTTCATTACGACGCAAGTTTAGCAAGGTCACTTCCAGCTCACTGACAGTCAATGTTGCTCTATCAATGGCTGCCACACGTTCATTGGCAAACCAACTCAGCGTTAACGATAACAGTAAGGCACTAACGGAAATCCCCGTTAAGCCTAAAAGTTTGTGTTTAATTTTCACAGTAAAGGTCCTTAGGAATGCGCTAATTCACTATTGGTATAATTGTTATAATCAGCTCTATCGGCCATACCAGAGAAAGGTTTAACGTTATTTACTGGCACGACAAGCAAGCATTCTTTAAGGGTGGCGACAGAAATTAACCATCAAGTTTAATATGCAACTCTAGGATCTAAAGCTGATAATACTGCGGGTATATAAGGAAAGGGTTCGAAAGTCATTCTCACAGCAACAACAAGGGTCAATCACAAAATATCGCTGCGTTTTATGTTGCCGAGCATCACAGTGTAATGTCGCGCTAATAACGATAAGATAGCGTGTTTGAAGTGAGATCTGGATCAAAAAACCTGAACACTGATTCTCACCTTGCCGCCATTGTACCTCGCCATGTTCATTGAGCTGTAAGCAACCGCGTTGTTGATACAATGTCTTGGTATGAGACAACCATTCAGTCAGTAACCCATCAAGGCAAAAAGCCACAATCAGCCCCATCGTCATTGAACTGCTGGCGACAATACAAAGAAAAATAGCCACACAAGCATAGGCAATATGCAGTGCAGCTATTTGGTATATGGAAGGGGAAATCGAAAGATTAACGAAGTTTGCTGTCGTTAAGGGCAATAATTTTATCCACCATCGCTGCATGAGCAGCATTTTCACTGCGACCGTGCTTCATCACCCACATAAACAAATCAGGATCATCGCACGTAAGCAAAGAGATAAAGTCACGTTGCTCTTGCTCTGATAAATCATCAAAGCACTCTTCGAAAAACGGCATGATAATCACATCTAATTCAAGCATACCGCGGCGACAAGCCCATTTTACACGTGCTTTTTCATCTGCACTGATCATGTTCAACCTCAATGTTCAACTTGGTTGGTAATTTTAGCGATATAGTACCAGTCACCAATAGCCGCTACTATGCGCAAGGACAAGCAATCTGCCAAGATGAGAGCTGTATCTGATCGATAGCTGACAAATCTTCCTTAGCCCATTACCATAGCAAGATATACTTCATTATTGTGATTACGTCCGCCAGCTAGCATGCTGTTGCCCAACGTGGTTACCCGAACAGTGGAAACGCCTTATGAGCACTTGGTCAAACGCCCTCAATTTTGAACATCTTCCAGTAGCCAGCAGCGATGCTCTGCCCGCGCTTTCTTTGGTGGATCTTTCTGATTGGTCACTGGTTACGCTAGTGGGTGAAGATAAAAAATCTTACTTACAAGGTCAGGTAACCTGTGATGTTGTTACCTTAGACCCAGCCCTTTCAACACTGGGGGCACATTGTGATGCGAAAGGAAAAATGCGCACTATTTTCCGTATTTTTCACCACCAACAAGGCTACGCTTTACTGCAACGTAAAAGCATCATGGCAACCCAATTACCTGAGCTGAAAAAGTACGCCGTCTTTTCTAAAGTTGATATTGAACAAGGTCAAGATATCTTGCTTGGCCTTTGCGGCGAAAATGCGCAAGCGGTTATTGACCAATGCTTCGCAGGTAGCGACGAAGTTCGTCCGTTTGATGGTGGTACCGCTGTTAAAGTTGATGATCAACGTTGGTTAATTGCCGTTGCACCAGCACAAGCAGAAGCCGTGGCTAATCAGCTGGCAACCGACGCAAAATTAGCCACAAGTTCACTGTGGGATCTGTACGATATTAAAGCCGCACTACCTCGTATTGAAGCAGCAACTGAGCTGGAATTTGTGCCACAGGCGATGAACTTACAAGCTGTTGGCGGGATTAGCTTCAAGAAAGGTTGTTACGTTGGCCAAGAAACGGTAGCGCGCGCAAAATATCGCGGTACTAATAAACGCGCTATGTACATAGCCCAAGGTGATACAGCACAATGCCCACAAGCAGGAGATGCATTAGAGCGCAGTGTCGGTGAAAACTGGCGTAAAGGCGGAACCATTATCGCGGGTTACCAATTCTCTGATAACCAAGCCATTGCCCTCGTGGTACTGCCAAATGATCTGGATGAAGACACCCAGTTCCGCTTATCAACACAGCCAGATAACCTTTGGACAACACAAGCTTTACCTTACTCGCTGGAAGATGAATAACACCATGTCAGTAACACAAACCGCAGTCATTCAATTACTTGAAGAAGAAGGCGTGGAATACCGCCTTTTACCACACAGTAAACCGGCCAAAACCATTGAAGAAGCCGCCCAAGAACGGGGCGTCGATCCTCAGCAAATGGTGAAATCGATCCTGCTGCGCGATATGAGTGGTTTTCATGTACTGGCCTGTGTGCCTGGACCCGCTCAAGTCGATCCTAAAAAAGTACGTGATATTTTTGGCTGCCGTCGCATGACTTGCGCAGACGCAACTGACGTAGAAAAAGTCACAGGGCTAGTTATTGGTACTGTCGCCCCGATTGGCCTCAAAAACCCGCTGCCCCTTATTTTTGATCAAAGTATCGAGCAGCACGACTTGGTCAATATCAGCAGTGGTGATCGCATGGCTGGGGTTGAGCTCAGCAAGGATGACTTACTGATCTTGTGTGATCCTATGATGGCCGATATTTGTCGTTAAATAATTCGACACCTATCAACCGCCATCAACCAAAAGGGAAGCTATGAAGTCGATTAACTGGCGCGGTGTGGATCTAAATTTACTAGTGGCTTTTTCAGCTCTGATGGAACACCGCAGCGTCACGCGAGCAGCCGATAAATTGTCAATCGGCCAATCTGCAATGAGTCACAATTTATCGCGCTTACGTCTATTACTTGGCGACCCTTTATTCGAGCGTCAGGGGCACCTTATGGTGCCTACTGCGCGGGCAATTGATCTTGCGCCAACAGTTGATACCATTTTGGCAATGATCACCAATCAAGTCCTGCAGCCAGAGCAATTTGTGCCTGATGATTACACAGGCACTTTTACCATTGGCTTGACCGATTACGCCGAACTGCTTTTTGCCCCAGCGCTGTTCGATACCTTGCAACAACTCGCGCCACAATGCCATCTCAGCTTTTGTAACATCGATCGACATAATTATCTCAATGCGTTTAGCGATCGTCATGTTGATATTGTGATTGGCTCTATGCACACAAATAGCAAAGAACTTGAAAGCCAGTATTTATATACCGAAGATCATGTTTGCTTATTTGACAGCGCCGCAACAGGGTTAACCGCACCAGTCAGCCTAGCGCGTTATATCATGACGCCACATGCGCTGGTCTCGCCCGATGGCGTATTGTGCAGCGGGATTGATCAACAACTGGCCGACCAAGGCTTCCAGCGCCATATCGCATTAGGGTCGCGAAATTTTCTCACTATTCGCCACCTATTGACGGGGCGAAACTTGATTTGTGTGGTATCGCGTTTAATGGCACAACTCGATATTTTTAACGACCAGCTCACGCAGTGCCCACCGCCCGTCGACATTGCTGACTTCGACATTAACTTATTGTGGCAACGCCGTAATACGGATCATCCAAAGCTCACTTGGTTACGCCAAATAGTGAAAGATACGGTCACTGAACGCGTCCATACGCTACGCCAGCCCTAATAAAACTAAATAACCGCGACATCATATCGCGGTCATCCCCTCGTTTATTGCTCTGAAGGCTTCGCAGAAGGCTCTTGAATTTGATACAGCTTATGGGTATCACACACTTCTTCGCAGTCGCATTCTTTATCGATACCCACATTGGCTAAGCCACCACAGCTACCTGCTATCGTTTTTTTCTTCACTATCCAGCCAATTGCCATTGCTGCTATCACACACAAGAAAATCGCTAGGGTTAATAGATAAGTCATCGGTCCCTTCCTTATTTAAGTTTAATACGACTAAGACCAGACAAACGCGACATACTATTCATCATCATGCCAATTTTAGGTGCAGCCGCTTTTTTGCTACCACAACCGCAGCCACACTCTCCTTTTTCCCGTTTACACGGCCGGCCATGCTCAGCAGCCGTTAAATTCAACTTATTTGCCGTCCCTGCTAACACATCACTGACAGGCGTCCGAGCAGCCACTTGGCTCACCACAAATCCAGCATTTAACAAGCGAGCAAGTGAGCGCTGACCAATACTGCCCAGTACAATTTCTTGCACACCTAACTCGCTCAAACGGCGCTGAAGCTGTTTTTTATGCTTACACCCTACCGCTTTGCTACCGCTGTTGATCATGCGCTCAATCAACTGACCTTGCGCGTCGTATACTGCAAATTCTGGGGCTTTACCAAAATGGCCTGCCACGTTGTTCGCTGCATTCACAGCTATTGCTCGTAACATTTCGAAATTCTCTCTGATTCAATCTTATTCACTAAGAATTGGGTTATTAAATTATTCTTTATTATTCACTGCCTGCGTATCGGCTAACGAGGCTGGTTGCAACTCTAACGCCATCCCTTCGACTAGGGCTTGTGCTGTCTTCTTACGTGCAGAGGCCAAGATATTACCCAGCGTTTGCCGAGAAACTCCGAGCTGCTCCGCAGCAGGTTGTTGCTGTAATCCCATAAAATCCACCAGACGAATCGCTTCCAATTCATCAGCAGCCAACTGGTGATGCGATAACTCAGACATAGGCACACCATTAGGCTTAAAACAGCTATAGGCTGGTCTGCAGCCAATACGTCGTGCAAGTTTCGGTCTAGCCATTGTGTCCTCAACTGTTATTGGCATACGCCATAAACCCATTATTGGCGTACGCCAAAAACCTTGTATTGATCCAAAACAAATCCACTGCTAATACCAGTGGGTAATAACAGCACAAAACACTGAATATCAGCGACCGTCATACTACGGCTGTTCAAACATTAAACAGGCATAAAATCAAATAAGCATAATTAAGCTATCAAAATGATAAAGTTACTGTTTTTAATTCTTTATAAAACAATAGGTAAGCGTTAGGTAATATGCAGGTGCGGTGATTTATTCACCGTTGGTATGGTTAGATGAAAAACAACCTAAAACAGAATAAATCACTTTTGATATAAATAAGAGCAAATAAATAAACCAATCAATAGGAAATAATAGACGCGTTATGCTAATTCAGTCACAAAAGTGAAATGTGTGCTGTTTTATAATATCTGCGTTCGAGACCAATGGAAGGTTAGTTTTTTATGCGAATGTTCAAACGTTACATGCCAAAGCTTGTCGCAAAGCACGTTAGTCGTTTATTCAGCGGCCGAGTTTATATAGATGGGCGTGGCGGTTATGAATTTAACAATGGATTGTTACTGGTACCGGTAAAGGCAGAGCAGCGTCATTACCAAACTGTGAATGAAGTGAATCAGGAGATTCGCCGTATTCGTGTGTACTAGCGGAAACTAATAGACTGCTTTAAGCCCACCTTAATGTGGGCTTTTTTGTTTCTTTGGCTTTATTCAGACTCATCAATCAGATCTTGATAGCGTTCTGCGTCAAGTAACTCATCAAGCTCTCCCTCGTCGTCACATTTCACCTTAAATAGCCAGCCATCGCCGTAGGGATCACTATTCACCAACTCAGGCGATCCTTCCAGATCTTCGTTCGCGTCAATCACAATACCCGTCAAAGGCGCATAGATATCAGAAGCCGCTTTGACCGATTCAGCCACCGCACACTCCTCACCTGCATCGGTGGCTGCATCTATTTCAGGCAGATCTACAAACACCATATCCCCTAACAGAGACTGAGCATGATCTGTTAGCCCTATGGTGTACACACCGTCACCTTCATCACGGATCCATTCGTGTGTAGTGGTAAAAAGCAATTCAGTCGGCACATAACTCATGGCGAAATATCCTTATGAAAACAGCCCGCAGCCTATGCCAAAACGCGCTGTATATAACAGGGAAAATAAGGTGCATGATTCACACATAAATGCACTGATAATTAATGTAGATGAAAAGTGCCAACTTGGACAAATTTGTTCTCTTTATCATTTCAGTATCGTTTTCACATTTATAGCAGGCACAAAAAAACCGCTATATAAATAGCGGTTTTACTGTTTTCACTCTAACAGTGACTTCCCTTAGCGATGCTTAGCAAGTTCAGGTAAAGATCCTGACAGCCCCAATGCACGACGCATAAACTCATCTTTCACACCGGGTGCTGTATTCGCAATCAGCATTCCCAAATCACGCACGAGTTTCTTCGCGGGGTGGCTACCATCAAACAAGTCACGGAAAGCCTGCATCGCTGTGATCATTTTTGCAGCTTCCGCTTTTCGCCAACGCTCATAATTGCGCAAGTTCGCTCGCTTACCTATATCTTGTTCTTGCAGCCATAAGGCTTTGATTTCTTGTGCTAAGCTTGCAGCATCTAGCAAGCCTAAGTTAACACCCTGTCCTGCCAGTGGATGAATGGTATGAGCAGCATCCCCCACCAGCGCAATACGCTCACGCACAAAGTCTCGGGCATAACGCATTTTAAGCGGAAACGCCTGACGCTCCCCCTCAACCTTGCACAAGCCCAGCTTGTTATCAAAAGCAACCGTTAGGGCTTTATTAAACTCAGCATCACTTAACGCGCACAATTCACTGGCTTGTTCTGGTGACACGGACCATACAATCGAGCAAAGATCGGGTTCATGCAAAGGTAGGAATGCCAAAGGTCCTTCAGGACGAAATACCTGGCGCGCTGTACTGTCATGCGGCTCACTACAACGAATATTGGCAACAATCGCACTATGACCGTAATCCCAATGCGTTAGCGGAATCGACATTTGATTACGCAGCCATGAGTTCGCCCCATCAGCGCCCACGACTAATTTGGCCGTTAAACTCTTACCCGATTCTAAACTCAACCATGCTTCTGTTTCACCAAAAGCAATATTGTGGCAACGCTCTGGCGCCAGCAAAGTCACGTTACTCAGCTGCTTAACCCGATCCAGCAAGGCTAATTGAATAGTACGGTTTTCTGCGATATGCCCTAAATCAGGCTGAGCCAAGCGGGCTGCATCAAAATCAATGCTGGCAAAACTGTCTTGCTCCCAGACCTGCATTTTTGCGTATGGCGCAAAGCGACGAGCCTCGATACCCGACCATGCACCAACCCCACGTAAAATACGCTCACTGGCGCGGCTTAACGCCGAAACTCGCACATCGGGTAGATCGGCTAATTCGGGTTCAGGTAACTTACCTTCAATTACCGCCACGCGCAGTTCTGTATCCGCTAGCGCAGCGGCGAGCGTTAATCCAACCATTCCACCGCCGATAATGGCGATATCAACACTTTGCATCATTTTTATCTTTCTACCTGTCCCATGGCACGCCTAACCAGCGGTGCTTTTAACGTATCAACAACACTCATCGCCATTAAACCTAAATTTCGTCCAGCCACCAATGGTAAACAATCATTGGCAAACAATCCCACCAACCCTGCGGTCATGTTAACAGTCGCCTGACGATCAGGCTGACGACGTTGGCGATAACGACTCAACATCGCAGTACCACCGATATCGCCGTGCTGCTGATAAGCCGTGACAATTTCTTCCGCCAGCGTCATAACATCGCGTAGCCCAAGATTAAACCCTTGTCCCGCAATCGGGTGTAAGGTTTGCGCTGCGTTACCCACCACAGCAACACGATGTGTCGTTATGCGTTTTGCTTGACGAAGCAGTAAAGGGTACGACGCACGCTGCCCTGTTTTGACCATAGCACCTAAGCGCCAGCCAAAAGCTTGCTGAAGTTCAGCGAGAAATTCACTGTCACTCCAGTTCATCACTTGCTGTTGATGCTCTGGCTTAATACACCACACCAAAGAGCTGCGCCCTTCAGACATCGGCAGTAAGGCAACAGGACCGTAAGGGGTGAATCGTTCAAAGGCTCGGCCTTGATGGGGTTCAGAGGTTGTAACATTGGCAATGATCGCCACTTGCTCAAAATCATGCTCTTGGCGTTCAATGCCTAGCATGTCACAACAGCCAGACAGAGCTCCATCAGCCGTTACCAACAACGATGACGCGATTTGCTCACCTGTACTTAGCGATAGCGTGACACTTTGTTGCTGACGCTCAATCGCCACGATACTGCTCGGACAATACATAGTGACTTGTTGGCAATCCGTTAGGTGCTGATGGAAGACACGACCAGCATCAGCTAATTCAATGACATAGCCTAAAGCATCTACGGCTTGTTGATGGGCACTAAGACGAACAATACCAGCATGACCACGATCAGAAACATGGATATCAGAAATAGCGGTGGCCTCTGGGCGCAAGGTTTGCCATATCCCTACTGTCTCTAATAAAGCGGTGGTACCCAAAGATAACGCAATACAACGCGCATCATAGCCAGGGTGGCTGTCTAATTGAGGTTTAACAGCTTCCACCACGGCCACTTTCAGACCTTGTCGGCTGAGAGTATCAAGCGCAATAGCCAACGATGCTCCCGCCATCGCACCGCCCGCAATCACTACATCAAAGTGCTTCACATTCATCCCTTACTTCAAATTGGATCAGTGTAACGTTGGCTCATCGTCTGCTGGCATGCCAGGAATATTAGGCTGCTCAACCGACTCAGGGCGTTGACCTAACCCGACTAAGCAACTCAGCACACACTCCGGCACGTAGGCAATGATTTGCTCAAGCAGTTGTGCTTGTTCGTCCATATCTTCATCTTCGTTGATACCAAGCTGCGCAATTTCTTCAAGTGCCGAGACAGCATCAGTAACATCAGGAGTTAACTCGGCTTTTTTCATGCCCATCAAGCCCATACCTGAAATAAAGTTAGTTACCCACTCGCTCAATGCTTCAGCGCGTAATTCCAACTCTTCATTTTCTGCTGGCAGTAATAGCGTCACCTCAAACTGGCTTTCTGCTAATTCTGCCGCTGTCGATGTAAATAAAACCTGTGCCATGCTATGCAACTCGCCAGATGCCGCATCAAAAACTTGGCGTACAGTGGCTTTAGCACTGTCTAGTAATGGTTCACCTTGGTTAGCATAATCGCAGACTGCCGCGACCCAACTTTCGTCAGATACCGCTAAACCACCACAAATCATTCCCATCAATAAGCCATGTAGCTCAGATGGCGACACTGCTAAACCGTGATTTTTTAGTTCACTATCAAGAACATTGTAAGCGGGTAGTTTTGCTTCACTCATGCGGTGATTACCTTCTCTAGATTGGCGTAAATCGTTATTGTGGTATGCTACCACTTATACCCTGCGGCATAAATAACGAGGGCGTCCCCAGTTGTGATAGAACTAGCATCATGGCTTTTGTTTGGGTGATGTTTACACCAGACTGCCTATTAACTGAGTAGTCAAACGGTGCTAAGCCGCAAAGCACAGTGTACAGACTTGCATGTTGAAAGGGCTTTATTCTATATTGACTCCCTATCGCAAGCAGGGTGTAACATACAGACACGCTGACACGGAGCAGATAAGAGACTTTATGAGTAATCAGGCAGTTGAAATCAAAATTCTAGGACGCACCTTAAAGGTAAATTGTCCTACAGGCCAAGAAGCCGCGCTTATTGCTGCTGCCGAAGATTTTGACCAGCGGTTGCAAAACTTGTCTGAACGCACCAAAGTCTCTAATCCAGAACAACTTTTAATGTTCGCGGGGCTTAATATTTGCAGTGAATTGCATAGTGAGCGTCGAGAAAAAGACAATAAAGCCGATGATTTATCCAATCGAATCAGCCAATTAGCAGAAACGTTAGATAAAGCATTGCAAAATCAACCAAAGCGTTGATAATGAATTGACCCTGGGGTGTTCGTGAGTGAATCAACGTCCCCGAGCCGATAAGCAAATACCCAGGATTGGCTTTTTTATTAGCTATTGAGCATGCTCAGCCCGACTGAGAAGCCTACGGTTAATGTTGCCGGTCCACCTTGAACATCTGGTTCAAGGGCTTAGATTTACCACGGCACCTTGGGGCATACCTTCAAGATAGCGTTCTTGCTTTACCAATTCATTTTCGTCATTGGATGACCTATGAGTTCAACGGTTACACGCTCGCCTCGACAATTAATTCGTCACCATGTGCGCACTCAGCGCCAAGCACTAACTTCAGCCCAGCAACACCAAGCCGCTCAGCAATTGTTGCAACAATGCCAGCAGTCTCACCACTTTACAGATGCTCAGCATATCGCACTCTATTTATCCAATGATGGTGAAATTGATACCCAGCCCGTAATTGATTGGCTGTGGCAGCAACATAAACATGTCTACTTACCAGTGCTACACCCCTTCAGCAAAGGGCACCTTTTATTTCTTCACTACACCAGCACAACAGCAATGCAAGCAAACCGCTACGGTATCCAAGAACCGATACTCGATATCCGTTTGGTTAAACCCGCTCGTGAACTTGATCTTATCTGCACCCCTCTGGTTGCCTTCGATCACACAGGTCAACGCCTAGGCATGGGCGGTGGTTATTACGATCGCACTCTTGCACCTTGGCATCATTCTCGCCAACATCCTTATCCACTTGGACTTGCTCATAACTGCCAATTCGTAGAACAACTCCCTCATGAAGCATGGGATGTTCCTCTACCCACCATTATTACCCCTGCACGTACATTTAGTTGGTCAACACCATAAATTCACCACCAGTAGCACAAAAAGCCCCCTAAAAAGCAAACGATTGGCTCAGTATTAAATAAATTGCTGATGCTAAGTCTCTGTATTACAAAGCCGTCTTGGTTTTTATTGGTGAAACAGAGACATAGGTCAACATTTTATCCTGACGAAGTTCACACTGTTAGCTATAATCAGCGCTCCCAACGCTCGTCATCATTACGACCAGGAGATAAAGCATGACTCAAGATGAAATGAAAAAAGCTGCCGGCTGGGCTGCACTCGATTACGTGAAAAAAGGCAGCATTGTCGGTGTGGGCACAGGCTCAACCGTAAATCACTTCATTGATGCTCTTGAATCGCGCAAAGAAGAAATCAAAGGTGCTGTTTCAAGCTCTGTTGCGTCAACCGAACGCTTAGAGAAGATTGGTATTCCTGTATTTGATGCAAACGAAGTATCAAGCCTTGATGTTTACGTTGATGGCGCAGACGAAATCAATGGCGATTTCGACATGATCAAAGGCGGTGGTGCAGCACTAACACGTGAAAAAATCGTGGCGGCTATCGCGAAAAAGTTCATCTGTATCGTTGATGACACTAAGCAAGTCGATGTACTTGGCCAATTTCCATTACCCGTTGAAGTGATCCCTATGGCTCGCTCTTTCATTGGTCGCGAACTGGTTAAACTAGGTGGTGATCCTGTTTACCGTGAAGGCTGCGTAACAGACAACGGTAACATTATTCTTGATGTTCATAACATGAAGATCACTGATGCCAAAGACCTAGAGAAGAAAATCAACGCCCTGCCAGGTGTAGTAACCGTGGGTCTATTTGCTGCTCGTGGTGCTGATGCCCTACTTGTTGGTAGCCCTGAAGGCGTGAAAAAATTCGAAAAGTAACCGTATCCCCAATACGTTATGTTGCTTGATTACAAAACGGCGCCCTCTGCGCCGTTTTTTATGCACTTTTTTGTAATATTCTTACCCTTATTGATTATTTTTTGATACGTTATTAACCAATATACGCTTTCAAGCTAGTCTTTATAGTATCGAGCTAACCCAACAGCTCCCCTACAACCTACTGGTATACTGTTGTTTTACAGTAACTTTACTGTATTGGAGTATCGCCCTCTAGGCTCTATAGACTGGATAATTAGCGACCCCAACTTCACTTGCGTTTTTAAGGATAAGAACCCCATGAATAACGTTTCACTGGATAAAGAAAAAATCAAAGTGCTTCTACTCGAGGGGCTCCACCCTTCTGCAATTGAAGTGCTTCAACAAGCAGGCTACACCAACATTGAGTACCACAAAGGCTCATTAGCCGGTGATGAACTGCTTGAAGCGATCAAAGACGCGCATTTTGTTGGGATCCGCTCTCGTACTCAACTGACCGAAGAAGTGTTTGCTGCTGCGAAGAAACTCGCGGCTGTCGGTTGTTTTTGTATTGGTACCAACCAAGTTGAATTAGAAGCAGCAACACGTCGCGGGATCCCCGTTTTCAATGCCCCTTTCTCTAATACCCGTAGTGTTGCTGAATTAGTATTAGGCGAAATATTATTGCTACTGCGCGGTATTCCAGAGAAAAACGCCAAAGCCCACCGCGGTGAGTGGTTCAAATCCGCCGATGCTTCATTCGAAGCCCGTGGCAAACGTCTTGGCATTATTGGGTATGGGCACATAGGAACTCAATTGGGTATTCTGGCTGAAAACCTCGGTATGCGAGTCTACTTCTACGACATTGAGAACAAGCTATCACTAGGTAACGCCACACAAGTCTTCTCAATGAGCGAGCTACTCAACAAATGTGATGTGATCAGTTTGCACGTCCCTGAAACCCCTGAAACACAAGACATGATGGGGGCAGAAGAGTTTGCCCGTATGAAACCAGGCTCTATCTTTATCAATGCCGCTCGCGGCACTGTGGTTGATATTGATTCGTTATGTAGTGCGCTTGAAAGTAAACACCTTGCAGGTGCAGCGGTGGATGTGTTCCCAATTGAGCCTAAAACCAATAAAGACCCGTTTGAATCGCCACTCATGCAATACGACAACGTATTACTGACCCCACATATTGGTGGTTCAACCCAAGAAGCCCAAGCCAATATCGGCCTTGAAGTTGCTGGTAAACTGGCAAAATACTCAGATAACGGTTCAACCTTGTCGGCGGTTGGTTTCCCTGAAGTATCGCTACCAGAACATCGTGACTGCTCTCGTCTACTTCATATTCATGAAAACCGCCCAGGTATTCTGAACCAGATCACAACGATTTTCGCCACAGAAGGCATCAATATCGCAGCACAATACCTACAAACAGGCGCTGAAATTGGTTATGTCGTGATAGATGTTGAAACAGAACGCTCTGAAGAAGCGCTTAATAAGCTTAAGCAAATCGAAGGAACGATTAGAGCGCGTATTCTGCACTAAGCGCTAAGCCCAAAAGAGTTGTTCGCCAAACAGTAAAAGGCCGCATTGTCATGCGGCCTTTCTATTTTTCAGTTTAAGTATGCAGATTAATCAACCAACTTAAATACGACATCCACGCTATCTTTAATCACTAACTGATCATTTTGGTAGCTCTCAGCCGCATCATTCGCCGAGTAAGATGCCATACGTGCTTGGGCGTAATAAGGCTGTACATTTTGGGTCAGGTAAGTAATTTTCCACACACCATCAAGGCTCTCACCAAAACCACTAGCAACCGATTCTGCTTTTTCTTTCGCATCTTTAATCGCGGCTAAGCGAGCCTGTTGCTTAATTTCAGCTTCTTTGCTGCTTTTCAGCTCGATATTCTGAATTCGGTTAATACCATCAACCAAAGACCCATCAAGGTAGGTGTTCAGCTTCGCTAACTCATTCACCGTTACCGTCACTTGACGATTTGCACGGTAACCGATCAATTTAGGCTCTTTGTTTTTCGGGTAAGTGTATTCAGGGTGTAATGAAATGTTCGCACTCTTAATGTTTTCACGTTTCACGCCTTGTTTCTCTAGACGTGCCATGAAAGCCACCACCGCTTTATCAACCGCTTGCTTAGCCTCTTTGGCTGTTTCACGCTTCTCTGCAACTTCAACATGCAAGATAGCCATATCCGCCGTGACGGTCACTTCACCATTACCTTGAGTGACCAGGTGTGGAAATTCCACATCAGCCGCAAACGCATGGGTAGAAAGTAGTGCTGTCGCACCAAGTACAGTGGCAAGTAACGTTTTTTTCATTGAATTTCTCCTACAAGCATGAATATATCTTGGACAACAAATGTCAGGGATCCTCCTAACAAGAACGTACTCTAGCAAAGCAAATTCAATTTGCACAGTGTTTTATTGTGAAGTTACGTCAATACAAACTGACAATTAAATCACTTATTGCGGTAGAACCTGCTGAGCATGCTGAACCAAGCGTTCAGATAATTCTGTCAACACCCCACTTTCTAGCGCCCAGTGATGCCAGTATAAACGACGTATTAACGTAATATCTGGGGTCAGGTTCACAAGCTCCCCCGCTGCCAGTTCATCCATAATTTGTATCCGAGGGATCAGGCAATAAGCGAGCCCTTCAGTCGCCATTTTGACGAAAGCTTCCGAGGATCGCACTGTGTGTTTCATCAAGCTACCAACCGGTAAATTAAAGTGCTGCTGGATAAATTGCTCATGCATATCATCATGATGGTCAAACGCCACTGCAGGCGCGGCAAATAGGTTGTCGCGGGTGGTGCCATCGGAAAAATAACGCGCCTGAAACTCAGGGCTGGCCACACATAGAAAATCCACCCGTCCTAAATAATCCGCCACACAACCAGGCATCGGGGTCGCATCCATACTGATCGCCCCCACCACCTCTCCACTTCTAAGTCGATCGAGTGTTCGCGCCTCATCTTCAATCAGCAAGGTTAACTCAATCCGACGTGCTTTCAGCAGCGGGCTTAAGGCAGGGAGTAACCAAGTCGCTAAGCTATCGGCATTGGTCGCTAACGAGACAGATAAAGGCTGACTAATATCGTCTGGTGTAAGCTCAGGCAGCAGCTCTTGCTCCAGTAAACGCACACGACGATATAACCCTAATAGCTTTTGTCCTGCGGCTGTCGGCCGTGGGGGTTGCTCACGCACTAATAAGGGTTGCGCCATGAGTTTTTCGAGTTGCTTAATCCGCTGAGAGACCGCAGATTGTGTAATGCACAGGTGTTCAGCTGCGCGTTCAAAACCTCGCTGGGCAATCACGGCATCCAATGCAGCAACCCAACGGTAGTCTAACCCTCTCATTTCTTTCCCTCACCTTGGCTTTCGATCATTAGAGGAACTTATGATGTATAAGTTTTATTAGTTGTACTTAATCCCATCGCTAAGTGTACGCTGGCGCCATTCATTTTGGTAGCCAGTAAGCCGTTCTGGTGCCATATCAAAACAGAACAATAAGGTAAGTAAAAACATGAGCATTTGGGCGTTATTACAAGGGTTTGGTTTAGGGGCAAGTTTAATCATCCCAATAGGTGCACAAAATGCTTACGTTTTGAATCAAGGAATAAAGCGTAACCATCACCTCGCGACCGCCACCATTTGTAGCGTATGTGATGTGATCTTTATTAGCCTAGGCATTTTTGGCGGCGGTGCACTGCTATCCAGTAATGAAACCTTACTAACCACAGTGACTGTAGGCGGTATCTTGTTCCTATTGTTTTACGGTAGCCTGTCTTTGCGTAGCGCTCTGAAGCCACAAAATGACGAAGAGCAAGCGCAGCAAGTCACAGCCCGTGGTCGTCGAGCCGTCATCCTAGGTGCACTGGCTGTCACTGTATTGAACCCACATTTATATTTAGATACTGTGGTGATTCTAGGCTCGATTGGCGGTCAGTTTGAAGGCAGTGACCGCATCGCATTTGCGATTGGTACTATCTTTGCCTCTTTTGCTTGGTTCTACACCCTATCAATTGGTGCTGCCAAGCTAGGCCCAACATTATCAAAACCTAAAGTAAAACGCGGTATCGATCTGGCCGTTGCCGCTATGATGTTATTTATTGCTACCCATTTAGCAAACGGACTGTGGATACAATATGGCGCTTAATACCTTAGAACAGATTTACCAAACCAATATCGACTTATTCAGTCGTGCGAATGTTCCTTATCAAGCATGGCAGCATGAACCGATATTAGATTTCGACACAGACGCTCGCATTGCCAATGAGCTTGGCTGGACAGCATCACCAAGTAAAAGCCTATTTATGAAGATAAAAGGTGGGGGGTACTGTCTACTCTTAACCCACCGTGATAGCCGTCTTGATAGCAAGTTGGTCAAGCAAGTCATAGGTAAACGCGTATCTGTGTGCAGTAATGAAGAAATGATCGCAGCTATTGCATGTGTACCTGGCGCGGTTTGCCCCTTTGCACTACCTGATGAGGTGATTCTTTTAGTCGACCCTGTGGTCTATTTACATCAAGAGCTGATGTATACCCCAGGTAAACCAGACCATACCTTTGCGTTTGAAACCAAGCACCTGGATGATCTTTTGGCTATGTTACCCAATAAGGTGATTCGCTTACCCACCGATATTCCAGCGTAACCCTCCCAATATAAAAAATGGCGCTCATCGAGCGCCATTTTTAATGTTATCTATATAAGCGAAAGTAACTTTAGCCTTCTAACTTATTAAGGTGCACATCCATTTGTGGGAATGGAATACCGATATTTTCTTTATCCAGTTCTTCTTTAATTGCTTGCAGCAAATCAAAGTACACGCCCCAGTAATCTTCTGTTTTCACCCATGGGCGAACCACAAAGTTTACAGATGAATCAGCCAGAGCAACCACACCCACCGTTGTTTCAGGATCTTTCAACACACGAGGTTCAGCGGCAACAACACGCGATAACACTTCTTTGGTCTTCTTAAGATCCGCATCATAAGACACACCAATCACGTAATCGATTCGACGAGTTGCATGACGAGAATAGTTAGTAATTGGGCTACCAATAACAGAACCGTTTGGCACCACTACCATTTTGTTATCCGGTGTTTTAAGTACCGTTGAGAAAATCTGAATTGATTCAACAGAACCGGCTACGCCACCAATCTCCACGTAATCGCCAGATTTGAATGGACGGAAGCTAACAATCAATACACCCGCAGCAAAGTTAGACAGTGAGCCTTGCAGTGCAAGACCAATGGCTAAACCCGCGGCACCGATCACAGCAACCACAGAGGCGGTTTGCACGCCCAAACGGCCTAGAGCTGCAATCAATACAATAACAAATAATAGGTAACGCACTAGTGAGTGAAGGAACTCAACAACCGCATCATCCATGTTCTTCTTACGCAGCACTTTGGCTACGCCATTCGCGATGCCTTTAACGATTAAGTTACCAATGAACAAAATCAGCAAAGCAGAAACAAGGTTAACCGCATATTGAATCAGTAGGTCTTGGTTATCTGCAACCCAAGTGCCAGCATTCAATACGCCTGACGTTAGCTCGTTTTCAGTAATAGTATCGACTACCTTGTCGGCTACACTCTCGGTCATATTTACTCTCTCTCTATTAACTCGCCTATATTGGCCTATATATCCAATAGAATAATCATCAGTGACTATAACAGCGATTTTATGATTTGCGGGGCATTATCAGCCATTCTTCCCTGACAATAAAATAATTAATCTTATCGTGACAATAAACATAGCTTATCAAGCAGCAAATTTTAAACAAAAAAAAGCCCGCAAAATGCGGGCTTTTCATCAACTTAAATGCTTAAAGCAAGGCGTGACTATAAATTATAGTACGTCGATTGCGTTAAGGTCTGAGAATGCTTTCTCAAGACGAGTAACCATAGAAGATTGACCAGCACGTAGCCATACACGTGGATCGTAGAACTTCTTGTTTGGCGCAGCTTCGCCAGTTGGGTTACCGATTTGACCTTGTAGGTAATCACGGTTTGCAGCTTCGTAAGTACGGATACCGTCCCATGTAGCCCACTGTGTATCAGTATCGATGTTCATTTTGATAACACCGTAGCCGATAGACTCTTGGATTTCTGCTTCAGAAGAACCAGAACCACCGTGGAATACGAAGTTTAGTGCGTTCGGTGCGATACCGAATTTCTCAGCACAGTATGCTTGAGAATCACGTAGGATAGTTGGAGTAAGTACAACGTTACCAGCTTGGTAAACACCGTGTACGTTACCGAAAGATGCAGCGATAGTGAAACGTGGGCTGATAGCAACTAGTTTCTCGTATGCGTAAGCAACATCTTCAGGAGAAGTGTAAAGCTCAGATGCGTCCATATCAGAGTTATCAACGCCGTCTTCTTCACCACCAGTACAACCTAGTTCGATTTCTAGTGTCATACCCATCTTAGCCATACGCTCTAGGTACTTACCAGAAATTTCGATGTTCTCTTCTAGTGACTCTTCAGAAAGGTCGATCATGTGAGAAGAGAAAAGAGGCTTACCAGTTTCTGCGAAGAATGCTTCACCAGCGTCTAGTAGACCGTCGATCCATGGAAGTAGTTTCTTAGCAGCGTGGTCAGTGTGAAGAATAACTGGAACACCGTAAGCTTCAGCTACAGCGTGTACGTATTTCGCACCCGCTACAGCACCAAGAATTTGTGCACCTTGACCTTCAAGTTTAACGCCTTTACCAGCGAAGAAACCAGCACCGCCGTTAGAGAACTGAACAACAACTGGCGCTTTAACTTTAGCAGCAGCTTCAAGAACACCGTTGATTGAATCAGTGTTAACAACGTTTACTGCTGGAAGAGCAAATTTATTTTCTTTTGCTACTTCAAAAACTTTCTGTACGTCGTCGCCAGAAATAACACCAGGTTTTACAAAATCGAAGATCTTAGACATAACAATAGTCCTATTAACTTGTTGTCTTTGTGAATTTTAAATCTTTGCAAACGTTTGCTACTGGGGCAGTATTCTATAAAAACCTGACCTAATTCACAAACATTTAAATATGGGAGCACTAGGCTCCCACATTAATAATTACGCTTTAGCACGCTCTTCAAGCATAGCTACTGCAGGAAGTACTTTACCTTCAACGAATTCAAGGAACGCACCACCACCAGTAGAGATGTAAGAAACATCTGCTTTGATACCGAATTTATCGATAGCTGCTAGGGTGTCACCACCGCCTGCAACAGAGAAACCTTCTGAATCTGCGATTGCTTTAGAAATACCTGCTGTACCTGCTTCAAAGTTTTTGAATTCAAATACGCCAACAGGGCCATTCCAAAGAATTGTTTTCGCGTTGCCGATGATTTCAGCAAGAGCAGCCGTTGAGTCAGGACCAAGGTCGAAGATCATGTCGTCGTCTTGAACGTCAGCAACGTTTTTGATTTCTGCTTCTGCATTTTCATCAAATGCTTTCGCACATGCAACGTCTGTCGCTACAGGGATTGAACACTCTTTCATTAGTTTTTGAGCAGTTTCCACTAGGTCTGCTTCGTACAGTGATTTACCAACGTTGTGGCCTTCAGCTGCAATGAATGTGTTTGCGATACCGCCACCAACAACAAGTTGGTCAGCAATTTTAGATAGAGACTCAAGAACAGTCAGCTTAGTAGAAACTTTAGAACCACCAACGATAGCAACCAATGGACGCTCTGGGTTGTCCATTGCTTTGCCTAGTGCTTCAAGTTCAGCAGCTAGTAGAGGGCCTGCACATGCAACAGGAGCGTGAGTACCTACACCGTGAGTAGATGCTTGTGCACGGTGAGCAGTACCAAATGCGTCCATCACGAAGATGTCACATAGTGCTGCGTATTTTTTAGATAGCTCTTCTTCGTTCTTCTTTTCGCCTTTGTTAAAACGAACGTTTTCAAGAACAACTAGCTCACCTGTGTTTAGCTCTAGGCCATCTAGGTAATCTTTTGCTAGTTTAACGTCGCAATCTAGTGCGTCGTTTAGGTAGTTAACTACAGGCGCTAGCGAAAACTCTTCAGCGTATTCGCCTTCAGTAGGACGACCAAGGTGAGAAGTAACCATTACTTTAGCGCCAGCTTCTAGGCAACGCTTAATAGTAGGTAGAGATGCAAGAATACGAGCATCTGAAGTTACTTTACCGTCTTTTACTGGCACGTTTAGGTCAGCACGGATAAATACGCGTTTACCTGCAAGTTCCAGGTCAGTCATCTTGATTACAGACATTCTTTGTCCCTTTTCAAAGTTAGCTAAAATCTTTCAAGCTCGGCACTGTGCCCAACTCACGAATTCTTTACTTTATCTGTCTACTTTAGCCGTTAGTGCAGGCTAAAAGGCTACTCTCCCGTTGGGAGACCATCGTAGCTTTGATGCATCGCCAATGCGGTATCTAACATCCGATTGGCAAATCCCCATTCATTATCACACCACACCAGCATTTTAATTAGGTGCTGATTACTGACTCGGGTTTGTGTTCCGTCGACTATCGCGCTATGAGGATCGTGATTAAAGTCGATCGAGACCAGTGGTGCTTCGGTGTAATCTACAATATTTGCTAATGTACAACGAGTCGCGTCCAACAGTGATTGATTTACGTCATTAACTTTCACATTTGTTTTAACTGTGACGCTTAAATCCATCGCGGTCACATTTATTGTCGGTACTCGGACCGAAATAGCTTCAAATTTGTCAGAAAGTTTCGGAAATATGCGACCAATACCCAAGTGCAGTTTAGTATCAACCGGAATAATTGACTGGCTAGCTGCGCGAGTACGGCGTAAATCTGTGTGGTATGCATCAATGACCTGTTGGTCATTCATGGAGGAGTGAATCGTTGTGATCGTGCCCGACTCGATCCCGAAGGCTTCGTCCAGCACTTTAATAACAGGGACAATACAGTTAGTGGTACACGAACCATTTGACACAATACGGTCATCTGGCTTCAGCGTTTCATGGTTCACACCATAAATAATGGTATTGTCGATATCAGTTGCAGCAGGGTGTGAGAATAACACTTTCTTCGCGCCAGCTTGAAGGTGGGCTAGCCCATCTTCACGAGAGCCAAAAATCCCCGTACAGTCGAGCACAATGTCAACATCGAGGTCACGCCAAGGCAGTAAGTTAATATCACTTTGATGAAGGATACGGATAGAGTCTTGTTCGCCATTTTGATGGGCAATAAACAAGTGCTCCTGATCATGAGAGACAGGCTTAAAGAAACGACCATGGCTAGTATCATATTGTAACAAGTGGGCCATAGCTTCAGGCTCAGCCAACTCGTTAACTGCCACGATGTCTATTTGCTGGTGTTTACCGCTCTCGTACAAGGCGCGTAACACACTGCGGCCAATTCGGCCAAATCCGTTAATTGCGACTTTTAGTGTCATATCCGTGCTACATAAGAATTAAGCCGCGTAAGTGTATAACAAGCTCTGCCCAGAATCATCATAAATGTGACTCTTCTCACCATTTAGCTTTTATATGCTTAGCTCACATAAATACTGTTCGAATTGCACTCGACTTCATAACCATCAATAAAAAAGGCTTCCCGAAGGAAGCCTTTCATTAGCATAAGAGCCCTGCAATTATGCAAGTAATTCTTTCGCTGTGTTCACAACGTTTTCAGTCGTGAAACCGAACATTTTGAATAGCTCGCCTGCTGGTGCAGACTCACCAAATGTTGTCATACCGATGATCTTGCCACCGAAACCAACGTACTTGTACCAGAAGTCAGCAATACCTGCTTCTACAGCAATACGTGCAGTTACATCAGATGGCAGTACAGACTCACGGTATTCTGCATCTTGCTTGTCAAACGCGTCCGTTGCAGGCATAGATACTACGCGTACCTTCTTGCCTTCAGCGGTTAGTTCAGCCGCAGCGTTAACCGCTAGCTCAACTTCAGAACCTGTCGCAATAAGAATTAGCTCAGGCTTGCCTTCACAATCTTTCAGGATGTAGCCACCCTTCGCGATGTTCGCTACTTGCTCAGCGTCACGCTCTTGCTGTGCAAGGTTTTGACGCGAGAAGATTAGCGAAGTCGGGCCATCTTTACGCTCGATGGCTAGTTTCCAAGCCACGGCTGATTCAACTTGGTCACATGGACGCCATGTGCTCATATTTGGCGTTAGACGTAAAGAAGCGATCTGCTCAACCGGTTGGTGAGTAGGACCATCTTCGCCTAGGCCAATTGAATCATGAGTGTAAACTTGGATGTTTTGCACTTTCATTAGTGCAGCCATACGCATTGCGTTACGCGCGTATTCCATGAACATTAGGAAAGTTGCACCGTATGGTACAAAGCCACCGTGTAGCGCAATACCGTTCATGATCGCTGTCATACCGAATTCACGTACACCGTAGTGGATGTAGTTACCCGCGAAATCGTCAGCCGTTAGCGACTTAGAGCCCGACCACATAGTCAGGTTAGAAGGCGCAAGGTCAGCCGAGCCGCCCATGAATTCTGGTAGCATCGCACCAAACGCTTCTAGTGCGTTTTGTGAGGCTTTACGTGAAGCGATGTTCGCTGGGTTCGCTTGAAGATCGGCAATGATTGCTGATGCTTTTTCTTCCCACTGTGCAGGTAGCTCACCGTTTACACGACGTTTGTATTCTGCTGCTAGCTCAGGGTAAGCCGCTTCGTACGCTGCGAACTTCTCGTTCCAGCTTGCTTCTTTTGCTGCGCCTGCTTCTTTCGCATCCCACTCAGCTGCAATGTCAGCTGGGATTTCGAAAGGACCGTGGTTCCAACCAAGGAATTCACGTGCTGCTGCGATTTCTTCAGCGCCTAGTGGTGCACCGTGACAATCGTGTGAACCCGCTTTGTTTGGCGAACCAAAACCGATGATGGTTTTAGTACAGATAAGCGTTGGACGACCTGTTTCTGCTTTAGCCGCTTCAATCGCAGCGTTGATTGCGTCAGCATCGTGACCATCAACCGCAGGAATAACATGCCAGCCGTACGCTTCGAAACGCTTAGGCGTATCGTCAGAGAACCAACCTTCCACTTCACCGTCGATAGAGATGCCGTTGTCATCCCAGAACGCAATCAGCTTGCCCAGACCTAGCGTACCCGCCAGTGAACATGCTTCGTGAGAGATACCTTCCATTAGACAGCCATCGCCCATGAACACGTACGTGTTGTGGTCAACGATGTCGTGGCCTTCACGGTTGAATTGTGCAGCTAGGGCTTTCTCAGCCATTGCCATACCAACACCGTTTGTAATGCCTTGGCCTAGAGGACCAGTCGTTGTTTCAACACCCGGTGCATAACCGTATTCAGGGTGACCCGGTGTTTTAGAATGCAGTTGACGGAAGTTCTTCAGATCATCAATTGATAGATCGTAACCCGTCAGGTGAAGCAGAGAGTAAATTAGCATTGAACCGTGGCCGTTCGACAAAATGAAACGGTCGCGATCAGCCCACTCAGGGTTTTGTGGGTTGTGGTTCATGTGGCCACGCCACAGTACTTCAGCGATATCAGCCATACCCATAGGTGCGCCTGGGTGGCCTGAGTTAGCTTGTTGAACACCATCCATGCTTAGGGCACGAATTGCATTAGCTAGATCTTTACGAGAAGACATGTCTGCTCCAGAGGTTCGTAGACTGTTGTATTATGGTTATTTACCTTTCTAAGTGCCCTTTCACAGGCGCGGTAAATTAACCAGGAATCGGCGGGCGGGTATTGTCGCAAAGTATTTGCCCTCACTGCAAACGATTTCCTGAACAAAATAAGTCTGTTTTCAATAAGCTGCTACCTTGATGTCACAAAAACGCAGAGATTTCGCACAGTTAAAGTAATCGTTTGCGTCAGCAATATAAAAAAACCACAAAATAAGTATTGTTGATTTTCACTCTCGTTTGAGTATTATAGACGTCTAGACGGAAGTAGCTCTATACATACGAACGTGTATACGTATGAATAGAACGGCACCTAGCCCGCATAAAAGTGCTACTTATATTACAACTACGAATACCTACAAGTGAGAATTCTCATGGCAAAACACCTGTTTACTTCTGAGTCAGTATCTGAAGGTCATCCAGATAAAATTGCAGACCAAATTTCTGATGCAGTATTGGATGCAATTCTAGAGCAAGACCCAAAAGCACGTGTTGCTTGTGAGACTTACGTAAAAACCGGCATGGTAATGGTTGGCGGTGAAATCACGACATCAGCTTGGGTTGATATCGAAGAGATCACTCGTGAAACGGTACGTGAAATTGGCTACGTTCACTCAGACATGGGCTTTGATGCCAATTCTTGTGCTGTTCTAAACACCATCGGTAAGCAATCACCAGATATCAACCAAGGTGTTGATAAAGCAGACCCTAAAGAACAGGGCGCAGGTGACCAAGGTATTATGTTCGGTTACGCAACCAACGAAACTGACATTCTAATGCCAGCGCCAATTACTTACTCTCACCTTCTGGTTAAGAAGCAAGCTGAAGTACGTAAGAGCGGTAAACTAGACTTCCTTCGCCCAGATGCGAAATCTCAAGTTACTTTCCAATACGACCAAGGCAAAATTGTTGGTATTGATGCCGTTGTTCTTTCTACGCAGCACTGTGATTCAGTAACAACGCCAGATCTACGTGAAGCAGTAATGGAAGAAATCATCAAGCCAGTACTGCCACAAGAGTGGATCACCAAAGACACTAACTTCTTCATCAACCCAACCGGCCGCTTTGTTATCGGTGGTCCTATGGGTGACTGTGGTCTAACGGGCCGTAAAATCATCGTTGATACCTACGGCGGCGCAGCTCGTCACGGCGGTGGTGCATTCTCTGGTAAAGATCCATCAAAAGTCGACCGTAGTGCAGCATACGCAGCACGTTACGTAGCGAAAAACATCGTTGCAGCAGGCCTAGCCGATCGTTGTGAAATCCAACTTTCTTACGCTATCGGTGTTGCAGATCCAACGTCTATCATGGTTGAAACCTTCGGTACTGAAAAAGTGTCTCACGACATCATCATCGAAGCAGTTCGTCAGAACTTCGACCTACGCCCTTACGGTCTACAAGAAATGCTGAACCTACTTCAGCCTATCTACCAAAAGACAGCGGCATACGGCCACTTTGGTCGTGACGAATTCCCTTGGGAAGCAACAGATAAAGCCGCAATCCTTCGCGATTTCGCTAACATCAAATAAGTTTGCCTTGGCATTAAGCCAACCAAATCTTGATAGAAAAAAGGAAGCCTCGGCTTCCTTTTTTATTACCAACTCGAAGCAACTTTCTCCACACTCGCTCGCAGCCAACAAGAAAATACCCAGAGGTCGCCGTTATTGTCGCGTTTCCCAAAACTATTTATACTGCCCACTCCCCCAGCAATTTTAAGCACGCATGTCCTCACTTCAATCTCAAGTCATTGCTAAAGTCGAATCCTGTATTTCGCATGCTAATCAACGTTTGCAAAAGCGATTTGCAATGCCAACCGTTAGCTTTCGTCAAGGGGGAAAGATAGCAGGTAGTGCACGGTTACAGGGATGGGAAGTACGCTTTAATCCCGTATTGCTAAAAGAAAACCCGCAAGCTTTTCTCGATGAAGTGGTACCACACGAAGTCGCGCATTTGATCACCTTTAAGCTTTTTGGCCGTGTTCGGCCACATGGTAAAGAGTGGCAAACTATCATGACTCAAGTCTTCGGTATCCCAGCACGTACTACCCACAGTTTTGATGTTAGCTCGGTACAAGGAAAAACCTTTTCTTATCAGTGCCAATGTAGCCAACATCAGCTCACCGTTCGTCGCCATAATAAGGTTGCACGTGGCCAAGTCAGCTACCATTGCCGCCAGTGCCGCCAGCCTCTTACACTGTGTGCTTAAACACATCCTTCTCTAGCCTTCTCCTTCATCACACTTAGCCTGCACGCTGACTCTACCAATATTGGCTTTTCATCGTTCCTTTTGTGTAACTGGGTAAGTTATAGGTACAGCTTACTGTGATATGGTTCTAAAATAGTAAGATATTGATAAGCCTATCAAACCTATTGTGAGCCAAAACGACCCATGAAACGCGCATACTTAGCCCTACTCGGCCTACTGCTATTACCAACCACAAGCCATGCAGAAGGCAAACACCCTACTTCATTTTCTAATGCTAAAAAACAAGCCGTAAAAATCTATAAAGATCATCCTGTTAGTTTTTATTGCGGCTGTGATATCGAATGGAAAGGCAAAAAAGGGATCCCAGATCTTGATAATTGCGGCTACCAAGTGCGTAAACAACTTAAACGCGCCAGTCGTATTGAGTGGGAGCATGTCGTACCTGCGTGGCAATTTGGTCATCAACTCCAATGCTGGCAAGATGGCGGCCGAAAAAACTGCCGTAAAGACAAACGCTTTAAAGTAATGGAGTCCGATTTACATAACCTCACACCAGCGATTGGTGAAGTTAACGGTGACCGCTCCAATTACCAATTTCTACCGTGGAACGGCAATCAAGGGGCCTTCTATGGCCAATGTGATATGAAGGTCGACTTCAAAAATAAACGCGTTGATCCACCTGTCGCTGCTCGCGGGGCGATTTCACGTATCTATTTATACATGGCTCAAGAATACCGAGAATTGAACCTGTCACGCCAGCAGCGTCAATTAATGGAAGCATGGAACCGCCAATACCCAGTCGATCAATGGGAGTGTGAACGCGACCGCCGCATCAAAAAAGCACAAGGCACCAACAATCCATTTGTTTTAGAAGCCTGTAACAAGGCTAAGCTATAATTTTTCCCGCAGTAAACCGGATACCTCGCAGCGTTATCCTGAATAAAAAGGGCGATAAACACGATCGCCCTCTTGTAATTCACCTTACGCGTATCCATGTTAGTATTCTGCTTGCCAATTTATTTACTACTGAGTTATCGACCTAACCATGAGAATTCCACGTATTTACCACCCAGAGTCACTGCCATCTCAGGGAAAAGTGATGCTTTGTGATGATGCAGCCAACCACGTCGGCCGCGTAATGCGTATGCAGCCGGGTCAAGAAGTGCTGATGTTTGACGGCAGCGATGCCGAGTTCCCAGCCGTGATCACCGCCGCTAACAAAAAGAATGTTGAGGTTGAAATTCAAGCTCGTAATGAAAATAGCGTTGAATCACCGCTCGATATTCATCTTGGCCAAGTGATCTCTCGTGGTGAAAAAATGGAATTCACCATTCAAAAGTCGGTAGAACTGGGGGTTAAAACCATTACCCCACTAATTTCAGAGCGCTGTGGCGTTAAGCTAAACGCTGAGCGTTTTGAGAAGAAACTCGCTCAATGGCAAAAGATTGCAATTGCTGCCTGCGAACAATGCGGCCGTAATGTCGTCCCTGAAATTCGTCCAGTAATGAAACTCGAAGACTGGTGTGCCGAAGCGTATGACGGGTTAAAACTGAACCTGCACCCTCGTGCCACTTATTCGATCAACACCCTGCCAGAGCCTGTCACCAAAGTGAAACTACTGATTGGTCCTGAGGGCGGCTTATCGGCTGACGAAATTTCAATGACCGAGCAATACACCTTTGATGAAGTCTTGTTGGGCCCTCGCGTACTGCGTACCGAGACAACAGCAATGACAGCTATTACTGCTTTACAAGTTCGCTTCGGCGATCTGGGCTAACAAGAGGAAAACAGCAATGATCAAACTGGGTATCGTGATGGACCCTATCGAGTCTATCAACATTAAAAAAGACTCCAGCTTTGCCATGATGATGGAAGCTCAGCGCCGTGGTTGGGAAATTCATTACATGGAAATGAATGACCTATCGCTAGAACAGGGAAAAGCGGTTGCACGTACTCGTACGGTTACGCTGCAAGAAGATCCAAACGGCTGGTTTGAATTCCAAAGCGAACAAGAAATTGCGCTGTCGGATCTTGATGCCGTACTGATGCGTAAAGATCCTCCGTTCGACACAGAATACATCTACGCCACTTACATTCTTGAGCGTGCTGAAAACGAAGGGGCGTTGATCGTTAACAAACCGCAAAGCCTGCGCGATTGTAACGAAAAACTGTTCACTGCATGGTTCCCAGAACTCACACCAACCACGCTAGTGACACGTCGTGCTGACAAAATCAAAGCCTTCCACCAAGAACATGGTGATGTGATCCTAAAACCGCTTGACGGTATGGGTGGTTCATCGATCTTCCGCGTAATGAAAGGTGACCCTAACGTTTCAGTGATTATCGAAACCTTAACAGCAATGGGTGAAAACTACTGCATGGCACAGACGTTTGTGCCTGATATCAGCAACGGCGATAAGCGTATCTTAGTGGTTGATGGTGAACCTATGCCGTACTGCTTAGCGCGTATTCCAGCCAAGGGTGAAACCCGTGGTAACTTGGCCGCTGGTGGCCGTGGTGAAGCACGCCCTATCAGTGAAACCGATCGCAAGATCGCAGAAACTGTCGCGCCAATACTAAAAGAAAAAGGTCTGATCTTTGTTGGTCTGGATGTGATTGGCGATAAGCTCACTGAAATCAACGTGACCAGCCCAACCTGTATCCGTGAAATCGAAGCAGCCTTTGATATCTCAATCACAGGTAAGCTGATGGATGCAATTGAGCGTCGTATCCAGGCTTAATTAATCCCAACGCTATTTGACTCGCCCATCACGTATTACCGACCTTGTAACACTAAATAGTCAGTAATAAATAATGGGCGATTTTCTTTTCTGAGCCGCACTGCACCAAGCCATCATCGACAGTTCGCCAATTCCTCGGCATACTTACCAGTATTCTGTTTCCCTGTTTTCTGTACGCCATGAGGTACCCTAGATAATGGATCTGACAAATCATTTTTTGATTGCGATGCCGTCCTTACAAGATTCCAGCTTCAAGCGTAGTGTGGTTTATGTGTGTGAGCACAATGATGAAGGGGCGATGGGTGTTGTGGTTAATGTGCCTATCGATATTTCATTAACAAATATGCTGGAGCAGCTCGATCTTGAACGCAGTTTACCTGTGACCCAAGCGCAACGGCTAGAGCAGCCCGTCTTTAATGGTGGTCCAGTCTCGAGCGATCGTGGTTTTGTTCTACACAATCACGGTGGCGTATTCAGCTCCAGCATCCAAGTCACCCCTCACCTGAGTGTCACTACGTCAAAAGATATTCTCGCTATCCTAGGCTCTGACGACTCACCTGAAAAATTCTTAGTCGCTTTAGGCTATGCAGGCTGGGATGCAGGTCAACTTGAACAAGAATTGGTGGATAATCACTGGCTCACTATTGAGGCCGATCCCGCAATTCTTTTTGATACCCCGATTAACGAGCGCTGGCAAAAAGCCGTTGCAAAACTGGGTATCAATGCCGCCAATCTTTCCATTGATAAAGGACATGCATGAGCAACTCTCGAAGTGTATTAGCGTTTGACTACGGGACCACCAGCATAGGTGCTGCTATTGGCCAAGAGCTAACTGGTACTGCTAATCCATTAAATGCATTCAAAGCCCGCGATGGCGTTCCTAACTGGGATGACATCGAAAAGCTACTCAAAGAATGGCAACCGGATTTGGTTGTTGTCGGCCTACCGCTCGATCTCGAAGGTAATGAACTACCAACGATTACTCCGCGCGCGAAAAAGTTTGCAAACCGTCTGCACGGTCGTTTTGGCTGTAAGGTTGAACTGCACGATGAGCGCCTAACCACAGTTGAAGCCAAATCAGATTTATTCAACCAAGGCGGCTTCCGCTCACTAAGTAAGGGGAATATTGACTCCCAGTCGGCAGTGGTTATTTTAGAAAGTTGGTTCGAACGTCAATACGGCGAATAACTTTCTCATCCCCCTTCAATCTGTTTTCTAAAACGACGGCATACCTCATGCCGTCGTTTTTATTCTCATCGACATAATCTCGTTGTACCCAAAGATCTCCCTCGCCATAAAGATCAGCTTTTTATCTACTATCCAGCCAATAACTGCACATTCCCCAGCGTCGCTTTTATCGATCCATTCAGATCCGCGTCGCATAAGGGTTGATCAGCCTGTACAGCTTTTGGACTATATATACTCAAAAGCTTGTATTGCTGATCATCAAGATCGACAGGTATAAAAAAACCTCTATAGAATAGAGGTTTAAGTAAATTCTTCAGTTTATTTAGCTTTTGTCACATAGTAACCCTAGTGCTATTCGATCATGATAAGCGTAATACTAATTACCGCTAATCAAAGCTCACTGTTACTCCTTCTAAGCTACTATTACCTTTCTGGAATTTATCACCTTTTTTGATCATTAAGCGCAAATCATTCGCTGAATCAGCATGGTGTAACGCATCTTGTTCAGTAATTTTTCCATCACTGAATAGTTCAAATAAGGATTGATCAAAGGTCATCATTCCCGAGTCAGTCCCTTTCGCCATGGTGTCTTTTATTTCATGTAATTCACCACGACGGATCAGATCTGCGACCCTTGGTGTATTGATCAAAAGCTCAAAGGCGGCGTGTCGCCCGACCCCATGCGCATCGGGGATCAACTGCTGTGCCAATACACATTTCAAGTTCAACGACAGATCAAACAAAAACTGATCACGACGCTCTTTAGGCACCAAATGCAAGATACGCTCAAGTGCTTGGTTGGCATTATTAGCATGCAAGGTTGCCATACATAAGTGGCCTGTCTCGGCAAAATTCATCGCATACTCCATGGTTTCAGGCGTACGGATCTCACCAATCAAAATCATGTCAGGCGCTTGGCGCAACGAGTTCTTCAGCGCCACTTCATAACTTTCGGTATCAAGCCCAACTTCACGCTGGGTCACGATACATTTATCATGCTGGTGGACAAACTCAATCGGATCTTCCACCGTTAAAATATGCCCACTGCGTTGACTATTTCTAAAGCCAGTCATGGCGGCCATCGACGTGGATTTACCCGATCCCGTTGCCCCAACAACCAACACCAAACCACGCTTCGCCAGTGCCATCCGTTCCATATCAATGGGAAGTGATAAATCACCCAAGCGAGGAATTTGCGTTTCGATACGACGCAACACCATACCCGGTAACTCACGCTGCCAAAAAGCACTCACACGAAAACGTAATTCATTACGTACCAAGGCAAAATTGGCTTCGCGGGTGGTCTTAAATTCGTGGGTTAATTGAGAATCCAAAGCATCAGCAAACAGTGCATCCACACCCGCACGATCCAGCTTGTCACCGACGGCTTGTAGTTGACCGTCTATTTTCAACAAACACGGCGAATCCACCGTGATATAAAGATCCGAGGCTTTGTTCGCGACCATCTGGTCAAGAATGTCTTGTAAAGTCACTGCTCGCTCCTACATTCTGTTTGCTGCGCTATCAAGTACACGTCGGCCTTCTTCAGCCTCTACCATGCCTTGTGCCACCAGCATCTTGATGCTTTGATCCATGGTCTGCATCCCCGATGCTGAGCCGGTTTGGATCATGGAATACATTTGTGCGACTTTATCTTCGCGGATCAAGTTTCGGATCGCGGGAGTCGCCATCATAATTTCATGGGAGGCAACACGACCGCCACTGGTACATTTCAACAAACTTTGTGAAACCACCGCCCGCAATGACTCAGACAACATAGATCGCACCATAGATTTATCATTACCAGGGAAAACATCGATAATACGGTCAATGGTTTTCGCCGCTGAGCTGGTATGCAGTGTTCCTAATACTAAGTGGCCCGTTTCTGCCGCTGTCAGCGCCAAGCTAATGGTTTCTTGATCTCGCAGCTCACCCACCAAAATCACATCGGGATCTTCACGCAACGATGAACGCAACGCAGCCTGAAAACTGTGGGTATCGCGGTGAACTTCACGTTGGTTAATCAAGCTACGCTTGCTGTGGTGAACAAATTCAACCGGATCTTCAATCGTCAGGATATGGCGGTTATAGTTTTCATTGATGTAATCAACCAAAGCCGCAATTGTGGTCGATTTACCCGATCCCGTTGCGCCCGTTACCAACACTAAGCCACGCGGCAACTGGGCGATATCGTAAAAAATATCAGGTACTTTTAATGACTCTAGCGTTGGCACATTCATAGGGATGGTACGAAAAACCGCGGCACTGCCGCGAGACTGGTGAAACGCATTCACCCTAAAGCGACCTACATCAGGTAATTCGAACGAAAAGTCCACTTCGAGCTTTTCTTCATACTCACGACGCTGTGCATCATTCATAATGTCAAAAACTAAACGATGCACCTCGCTATGCGCTAAAGCAGGTAAACTCAGTTTACGTACATCACCGTCAACACGAATAATTGGTGGAACCCCTGCAGAAAGATGCAGATCAGAGGCATTATGCTTTACACTAAAGTCCAGTAGTTCGGTGATATCCATTAATTTTCCCCACAGAATCAATTATGAGTAGTATCAAGCAAAATATTGAACAGGTCATCACTCAGATCGCTTCAGCAGCTGAAAAATGCGGGCGAGACGCCGATTCAGTGCAACTGTTGGCGGTGAGTAAAACAAAACCTATTGCTGCTATCGATGAAGCGATAGCAGCAGGCCACTGCGCATTTGGTGAAAATTATGTGCAAGAAGGTGTCGAGAAAGTGCAGCACTTTCGTACCACGCCACATGCGGACACCTTAGTTTGGCATTTTATCGGTCCAATCCAGTCAAATAAAACCCGCCCTATTGCAGAGCACTTTGATTGGGTTCATTCCATTGATCGCGTCAAGGTTGCCCGTCGCCTTAGCGAGCAACGTCCCAGTGATAGTGCTCCACTCAATGTCTTGCTGCAGGTAAACACCAGCGGTGAAGTCAGTAAATCAGGCTTAACCTTTGATGAACTCGCGGGGGTCGCAGCTGACATTGCTAGCATGCCAAATTTAGTCTTGCGCGGATTAATGTCGATCCCCGAAAAAGCGCATGACTACGACAGTCAACTCGCTGCGTTTCAATCATTGTCCGATGCAATGACCACACTGCAAGCCGAGCACCCTCAACTCGATACCCTTTCAATGGGAATGAGTGGTGACATGGATGCAGCCATTGCCGCGGGTAGCACCATTGTTCGTATTGGTACCGCAATTTTTGGTGCTCGCGATTACCCAACTAATACTTAGTCACAAACAATCAAGCATGTGCCAATAGCACCTGCCCTAGAAAAGATGATTACTTACCCCCATAAATAAAGGGTAAGGGTTAACAGGCAAGGAGCCTTATTCAATGGAACAACGCTCAATCACCTTTATTGGTGCGGGCAATATGGCCCACTCTATTATTGCAGGGCTCGTAACCAGTGGTTACAACGCCAACCTCATCACAGCCACAGCACCGAGTGCCGAGCGTCGAGAACCACTGGCGCGCCAATATGGTATTCATACCGACCACGATAACATCCGTGCCGCAGAACATGCTGATGTCATTGTTCTGGCAGTTAAGCCACAGTTAATGGCTTCTGTATGTGAAAAGCTGCAAGGTATTAACTTCGACAACAAACTCGTGATTTCAATTGCTGCGGGTATTTCTGCACAGCGATTAAATGAGATGTTGGCTTGCGAGCTAAAGTTGGTTCGTGTCATGCCAAATACACCTTCGCTAATCGGCAAAGGAATGAGTGGCTTATACGCATCGGCAATTGTTAGCCAGCAAGATAAAGCCTTCGCAGAACAACTGATGCAAGCTGTCGGCGAAGCTTGTTGGGTCGAGCAAGAGTCTGGCATTAATGCCGTGATTGCCGCTGCGGGCAGTGCCCCTGCCTATTTCTTCTTATTCATGGAAGCCATGCAAAAAGAAGCCATTAACCAAGGTTTTGATGCTGAAACAGCACGTATGCTAGTTCAGCAGTCAGCATTGGGTGCAGCCGAAATGGTGAAGGCTAACCCAGAAACTGAACTTTCAACCCTGCGTGAACAAGTGACTTCAAAGGGCGGTACCACCGCAGAAGCACTTCGCACATTTAACGAACATCAGCTGAGTGATACAGTAGCAAAAGCAATGCGTGCTGCAGTCTCTCGCGCTGAAGAAATGGAAAAACTTTTTTAAGGTTACTATATGAATGCAATGGCTTTTTTACTAAATACGGTATTTGACCTCTACATTATGGTCGTATTACTGCGGGTATGGTTACAGTGGTCACGAGCGGATTTCTATAACCCGTTCTCACAATTTGTGATTAAAGCGACGCAACCTATCGTGGCACCGCTACGCCGTGTTATTCCATCAATCGGCTCGCTAGATTTAGCGACTTTATTGCTGGCATACGTATTAAGCGTAGTGAAATTCCTTTCACTACAAATGGTAGTGAGCGGCGGTAACATGATGTTCAGCCCTGATTTCTTATGGGTTGGCGCATTGGCCATGCTAAAAGCAGCTGGTGGGCTATTATTCTGGGTACTTCTTATCCGTGCCATCCTTAGCTGGGTGAGCCAAGGCCGTAGCCCGATTGAATACGTGATGCACCAGTTAACAGAACCACTAACAGCGCCTATTCGTCGTATCCTGCCGCAAATGGGCGGTTTGGATCTGAGTGTGCTGGTACTATTCATTGGCTTGCAGTTCGCGAACTTCCTAATGGGCGATATTATTGGTCCGGTTTGGTTCCAACTATGAGTCAAGATGCTGTTGCTCGTACTGGTGATGATCTTATTATTCGGCTGTATATTCAGCCGAAAGCCAGCCGCGATCAAATCGTGGGTTTGCATGGTGATGAACTCAAAATCGCCATTACCGCACCACCAGTCGACGGTAAAGCCAATGCTCACCTTGCTAAATACCTTGCCAAGCAATTTAAAGTGGCGAAAGGGCAAGTGAACATTGAAAAAGGCATGCAGGGGCGACATAAGCAAGTTCGCATTGAAAGCCCCAAAACCATTCCGGACAGCGTAGCACCTCTATTACATTCGTAACTGTCATCTTAACGATGATGGCTACGCATAAGGATTTGCCCGACTCCTCTATACTTAGGGGAGTCGCTGCACTACCCACCGATGTTTTCAGTAATTAACTAACACCACTCCGGTCTTATTAATTAACGACAAATAAAATATCTGTGAGTAACAAAAGGATAATGTCATGAAAAAGCTATTTTTTTTGCTGTCTGCGCTTTTGTTCAGCGCCTTACCAGCCCAAGCCGAACAACTCAAAAATATAGGCGATCTGGAAGTACACTATTCGAGTTTCCCATCGACCTTTCTCACCCCTGAAGTGGCCAGTACTTACCGTATTCAACGTAGTCGTTATTCAGCCGTCGTGAATGTCACCGTTCTAGATAAAAACCAGCAAGGGAAACCTGCGGTTACAGCAGTACTGTCTGGTACAGCTCGCAATTTGCTCGGCAATGAAAAGCGCTTATCGTTTCGCGAAATTCGCGAAGGCAAAGCCATTTATTACATCGCAGAAATTAGCCATGCCAATGAAGAAAGCTTGAAATTTAATATCGATGTCAGCCAAAACGGTACCAATGGTAGCATTAATTTTAAGCAAACTTTCTTTGTCGATTAGGGTGAGAACTAAATGATTGATATCAGGCGGTTAAGTTATTCTTAGCCGCCTTTTCTTTTCTCGCTGTCCGAACGAGTTAACAACCGACGGAACCTAGCAACGCCACCAAGCTGCGAAACCAATCTGCTGAATCAAGTGATTGAATGGGGTATGATGCGCGGCAGATACAATGACTGCACTTCAGAGGAAAAGTAATGAGCAAACTTGTACTAGCAACAGGCAACCAAGGCAAAGTAAAAGAAATGGCTACTATTCTGGCTGATTTCGGTTTTAATGTGGTTGCACAAAGTGATTACAACGTCTCTGAAGTGGCTGAAACAGGCACCACTTTTATTGAAAATGCGATCATCAAAGCGCGTCACGCCGCCAAAGAAACGGGGCTACCCGCTATCGCCGATGATTCAGGCCTTGAAGTGGATTACCTAAAAGGCGCACCCGGTATTTACTCAGCCCGTTACGCGGGTGAAAACGCAAGCGATCAGCAAAATATCGACAAGCTTCTTGACGCAATGCAAGGCGTACCTGCAGAAGAGCGTACTGCGCGTTTCCACTGTGTGCTGGTGATGATGCGTCACGAAAATGATCCAACACCTTTGGTATGCCACGGTAGCTGGGAAGGTAGCATCCTAACGGAGACCCACGGTGACAATGGTTTCGGCTACGATCCTGTGTTCTGGGTACCCGAAGATCAGTGCGCATCAGCACAACTAGAGCCGATGCGTAAGAAACAACTGTCGCATCGCGGCAAAGCACTGCAAAAACTGTTTGCTGCGCTTAAGGAAGCCTAATGCAAGTACCACCGCTTAGCCTATACGTTCATATCCCTTGGTGTGTGCAAAAGTGTCCCTACTGCGATTTCAACTCGCACGCCTTAAAAGCGGACATTCCCGAACTCGACTACATCGATGCACTACTTGATGATCTTGATATTGATTTAGCCGCTTATCAGCTTGATAGTGGTGTACGGCCGCTTCACTCAATCTTTATTGGTGGTGGCACGCCAAGCTTGATCTCACCACCGGAAATTGGCCGCTTATTAGCAGGGATCCAAGCGCGGATTCCATTTAGTGATGATATTGAAATCACCATGGAAGCCAACCCGGGCACCGTCGAGGCTGGGCGTTTTGACGCTTATCGCCAAGCGGGGGTAAACCGCATCTCTATTGGCGTGCAAAGCTTCCAAGATGAAAAACTAACACGCTTGGGCCGTATTCACGGTAGCGATGAAGCAAAAAAAGCAGCACTATTGGCAACCGATGCAGGCTTAAACAGTTTTAACCTCGATTTAATGCACGGCTTACCCGATCAATCGCTTGATGATGCAATGTCAGATCTCAAGCAAGCTATCGCTCAAAATCCACCGCATTTGTCTTGGTACCAACTGACCATTGAGCCGAACACCTTGTTCTATTCAAAGCCACCAACGCTGCCTGATGATGACAATTTGTGGGATATTTTCGAGCAAGGTCATCAATTGCTGGCTGACGCAGGCTATGTGCAGTACGAAATTTCAGGTTATAGCAAGCCAGGTTATCAATGCCGTCATAACCTTAACTATTGGCGTTTTGGTGACTACCTCGGCATTGGTTGTGGCTCGCACGGTAAAGTCAGTTTTGCTGATGGGCGTATTATTCGTACCGTCAAAGTAAAACACCCACGTGGCTATTTGAATCCAACCAAGCCCTACCTTGATCAAGCCACGGAAGTTGCACTGGAAGATCGTCCCTTTGAATTCTTCATGAACCGCTTCCGCTTATTAGAAGCCTGTCCAAAGCAAGACTTTGTCGATCGTACAGGATTGCCACTCAGCGCGATTGCACCAACCATCAACTGGGCCATCGAGCAAAACTTCTTACAGGATCAAGACGATCAATGGCAGATCACCGAGCACGGCAAGTTATTCTTAAACGACTTACTAGCCGCTTTTGTCGCTGAAGACGACGAGTAACAATCAAGCCTAGTTTTAGCGTCAAAACAAAAAACGCGAATGCTCACCACATTCGCGTTTTTTATTGTCTGTTATAACGTATTCACATTCACAAAGTCACACTACGCCAAGCCTTTAGGGCTGGGATAATCGATTGAATGTGCTGCTCTTGCTGCTGACGCTTCGCTATTTTTTGACAAAGATCCGCATTCATTTCGCTAGAAGCACTCACTGGCGAGGCTTGCGTCAAATCCGCTACCATCAATTGATGATAATCCAATAGCACCTGCTGTTGCTCCGCATTTAACGCCACTCGATGAACACCAAAATAGAGCTTACCCTCGGCATTGACAGTAAAGGCATGTTTGCCGTCATTGAGAGATAGCGCCCCTTGTTCGACGGAGACTTGGTTATGCCAAGTGGGTTCACAGGCTTGTAGCGCACTCACCCCTAACACCGCAAGCGAGATAAACGCGGCTGAGACAGTGCGAAAAAACACACCCGATATCGTGTGCTGCTGTAGTTTATTCCGTGGTTGCTTCAGTCCTGTCATCTCATCCCCTTTAAACGACAAAGGGTGATGGACAAACCTAACTCACCCTAGAAAATTGAACGGCCAATACGCTCAGCAAGTAATTCCAGTGCTGCCGTACCCGCTAATGAGTTACCGGAAGGATCCAGTTCTGGCGACCATACACAGATCGTCATTTCACCCGGCACGATAGCAACAATGCCGCCACCGACCCCAGATTTACCCGGCATCCCAACACGATAAGCAAACTCCCCTGCGCCATCGTACAAGCCACAGGTCGCAAGCAATGCATTCATTTGCTTACTCTGAGTTTGGCTGATAATGGTTTTTTTTGCGCCTAAAGGAAGTCCTTTATTTGCTAAGTAACTGAAGGTACGTGCTAAATCAACACAACTCATTCGCAGCGAACAATAGCTAAAATAGTTAGTGAGCACTGGCATCACTTCATTTTCAAAGTTGCCAAATGAACGCATTAAGTACGCAATAGAGGCATTACGATCGCTATGCTGCATTTCCGAACTGGCGACGACTTTGTCGTAGATAATATGCGGATTACAGGCAAGCTCACGCACTTGCTCTAGCATGCGATATTGTGGGGCAGACAAACGACTGTGCAGTAAATCCGACACCACGAGTGCGCCCGCATTGATAAAGGGGTTACGTGGAATACCATTTTCAAGCTCAAGCTGGATCATCGAATTAAACGCATGGCCCGACGGCTCTTTACCGACCCGTTGCCAGATCTCTTCTGGCTCATATAAGGTCATCGCCAATGTCAGGCTCAGCACCTTGGAGATCGATTGAATAGAAAAACATTCGCTACTGTCACCTGCTTGAATAATTTCACCGTCGTTATAACACACGGCAATACCCAGTTTATTCGGTGAAACTTCGGCTAAGGCAGGAATATAGTCGGCTACTTTTCCCTTACCAATTAAGGGTCTAACCTCATCCAAAATACCAGCGAGTAACTCTTCTGTTGGTTTCATTTCTTCAACTCCAAGGGCAAAAAAGCCAACACTAGGTTGGCTTTTTAAATTACGGTGGCTGTTAATTCAGTGCATTTTTACGTGATGAATTACTCAGTACGCGCGAATTTCATGTCCCACACGCCGTGACCTAAACGGTGACCACGTGCTTCAAATTTCGTTAATGGGCGATCTTCTGGACGAGGGATGTAATCACCATCAGTTGCCGTGTTTTTGTAGCCTGGGGCTGCATTCATCACTTCAACCATGTGCTCAGCATAGTTTTCCCAGTCTGTCGCCATGTGGAATACACCACCGATTTTAAGCTTCTTGCGTAGCATTTCAACGAATTCAGGTTGAACAATGCGACGTTTGTGATGACGCGCTTTGTGCCATGGGTCAGGGAAGAACAGTTGAACTGTATCTAGGCTATTGTCTGGGATCATGTAATCAAACACTTCCACGCCATCGTGACACATTACACGAAGGTTAGTCAGTTCAGCTTCACCTGCCGCCATTAGACATGCGCCAACACCAGGGCTGTGTACTTCAATACCAATAAAGTTTTTCTCTGGTGCGTTCTTCGCCATTTCAACTAGCGATGCGCCCATACCAAAACCAATTTCAAGTACAACAGGTGCTTCACGGTTGTATTCTTCAGCCCAGTTTAGGTTTTCTTTAACGAAGTCCACACCCATAGTCGGCCAGTGTTTTTCCATCGCCATTTCTTGGCCTTTGGTTAAACGACCTTCACGACGAACAAAGCTACGGATCTTACGAACCAGCTTACCGTCTTCAGTAAATTCAGTCAGCGTAACGTCGCCAGACTTCTTTGTAACTTCACTCATGGGGGGTTTCCTAAACTAGAAAAGAATAAAAACTAAGCGACGGCATTATCCAAAGTTATGAGATAAGTGCAAGTCTGATGTCGAATTCAGCACCTGCTTATACCATCAAGAACAGAAAAAAACATTAACCGCGCAGATCACGCCCGAATCAATCTCAACGAACGACACGATAACTGTCATGGCTGCCATTGCGAGAACACTGACTTTATGATGCAATCCATGCCGAATATAACGTCGCAATACACAAAACTAAACACATTAAAGAGCGTGCTATCGACGCGCCTAAGTAGAGTCCTGTGAGCAATCCTGTCAACAATGCCTTCTCCCACGCTATTTTAGCTTGGTACGATAAATTTGGCCGTAAAACCTTGCCTTGGCAATTAGAAAAAACGCCTTATAAAGTCTGGCTAAGCGAAATCATGTTGCAACAAACTCAAGTTGCAACTGTTATTCCTTACTTCGAGCGCTTCTTGGCCCGTTTTCCTACCGTGCAAGATCTGGCCGCCGCTGAACAAGATGAAGTCCTACACCTATGGACTGGGCTGGGTTATTATGCCCGAGCACGTAATCTGCACAAAGCAGCGCAATGCATAGTGAACGAACATGGCGGCGTTTTCCCAACCGATATCGATCAAGTTCAGGCCCTGCCTGGCATTGGGCGTTCAACTGCGGGGGCGGTACTCTCGCTATCACTTAAACAACATCATTCGATTTTAGATGGTAACGTCAAGCGAACCCTTTCACGTTGCTATGCCGTCGAAGGCTGGCCCGGTAAAAAGTCGGTCGAAAATGCACTGTGGGAGATTGCTGATGCCAATACCCCCACACAAGGTGTGGAACGGTATAACCAAGCTATGATGGACATGGGGGCGATGATTTGTACCCGTAGTAAGCCCAAGTGCGAATTGTGTCCGGTTAATGATATATGCCAAGCCAAAGCACAAGAGCGCCAAGCCGACTTCCCCGGCAAAAAGCCCAAGAAAGTAATGCCAGAAAAGCAGACATGGTTTGTCATTTTGCAGCATGGCGATGAAGTCTGGCTAGAACAACGCCCACAAACTGGCATTTGGGGTGGACTGTGGTGTTTCCCACAACACGATAACGATCAATTAGCCGATCTGGTTGAACAGCGCCTCGCCACTCAAGCGAATGTCGTAGCACAAGAGCAATTGACTGCTTTTCGTCACACGTTTAGCCATTACCATCTCGACATTACTCCCATGCATTTCACCTTGGATAAGCAGCCATGCCAGATCCGAGAAAATGGCCAATGGTATAATTTACGCCAGCCTGCAAAAATTGGCTTAGCCGCGCCCGTTCAACAGATTTTAGCGAGCTTGCACTATCAGCTGGTAAACGGTTAACCCTAAAAAATGAGTGGATTTGCGATAGGCATGGGAGTTCTGGCAGCTGTCGCGACACTCTGGTATAACTAGCTGCGTACGTAATAAGGTTATGACTGAAGGAGCCGCTCAATGAGCCGTACTGTATTTTGTACTCGCCTTAAAAAAGATGCGGAAGGTTTAGATTTCCAACTTTACCCAGGTGAACTTGGTAAACGCATTTTCGACAACATCTCTAAAGAAGCTTGGGCTGAATGGCAAGGTAAACAAACCATGCTGATCAATGAGAAAAAGCTTAACATGATGGATGTCGAGCACCGTAAATTACTTGAAACAGAAATGGTTAAATTCCTGTTTGAAGGCCAAGACGTGATCATTGATGGCTATATGCCACCAAGTGAATAAAACAGCGGTATCTTGATGATATAGCTATTGAGCGTCACGATTTGTCATCATTAAAATGAAAAAGACTTACTGTGGCGTTCAGAAAATGACATCATTTGTCGCTACATAAATGGTGTCATTTTTTTATCTGTCGGTGTTATGAAAAAACGTTTAGTTCTGTTATCTCTACTTGCGCTAAGTGGCTGTAGCCGTGAGTTTATTGAAAAAATATACGATGTGGATTACACCACCACCAACCGTTTTGCCAATAACCTAGCACCACTCCCAGGTCAGTTCACCAAAGATTTGGTGGCCCTCGATAAACTGATCAATTCCTTCAATGGCGAAGTCGAACGCTATTGGGGCAACGACAGCATGATCGCAAGTAAACACCACTACGTAAAATACACTGATGGCTACCAAAGCCGTGCTCACGTCGACTTTGACCGTGGTGTCGTGGTAGTGGGAACAGTCGCTAAAACCGATCCTGAAAAACACTTAAAAGCGGCTATCGTCACCACCCTTTTAACCCCCGACGATCCTGCTGGTGTCGATCTCTACTCGGATCAAAAAATCCAAGTCGGTGGTAAACCCTTTCTATTTGGCCAAGTACTGGATCAAGATAAAAAGCCAGTTGAGTGGTCATGGCGTGCCAATCGCTTTGCCGACTATTTAGTTAAAAACAAGATCAAAAAGCGCAAAGTACGCTTTCAGCAAGCCTATTACGTTGAGATCCCTATGGTGGCTAACCATGTCGACAAGCGTGGCTATAAATACGCGAGCATAGTGCGTGATGCCTCAAAGCGTTATGGAATCAATGAAGATCTGATTTACGCCATCATCAAAACGGAAAGCAGCTTTAACCCTTATGCCGTAAGCCATGCGAATGCGTACGGGTTAATGCAGGTTGTCCCAAAAACGGCTGGGGCCGATGTCTTTAAGTTAGTGAAAAAGAAATCAGGCGTGCCATCACCTGAGTATTTGTTCGACCCAGTTAAAAATATCGATACAGGTACCGCCTACTTTTACATTTTAAAAAATCGATACTTACGCGATGTCAAACACCCAACGTCGCTGCACTACAGCATGATTTCGGCTTATAACGGCGGTACGGGCGGCGTACTCAATACCTTCAATCGTAATGATCGCAAGCGGGCAATGAAAGATTTGAATAACCTGCAACCCAATCAGGTTTACTGGGCCTTGACCAACAAACACCCGAAAGCCGAAGCAAGACGCTACTTACAAAAAGTGACGACTTTCCAAAAAGAGTTTAATCAAGGCAAAATTTAACCCTCATCGGCTAACATCGCTTTCCATTCGAAAGTGACGTTAGCAAGATAAAACGGCCAAACACTTGCTTGATTTATGCGATTCTTCCACCCCTCTGGGTAAAATTCCACCAAGCAGGCCGATTTACTGTTTTATCTAAAAAAAATGGTTGACGACAAAGCTCAAAAGCCGTTTAATAGCGCTCCGTTGCCTCGATAGCTCAGTCGGTAGAGCAGAGGATTGAAAATCCTCGTGTCGGTGGTTCGATTCCGCCTCGAGGCACCATTACTTCTCTTTAGTAGTTAAAAATGGTGCAAGCAACGATAACAATTCCCCCTTAGTTCAGTCGGTAGAACGGCGGACTGTTAATCCGTATGTCGCAAGTTCAAGTCTTGCAGGGGGAGCCAAATTTAGTTATTAAGCAATAGCTTGATGACAAACAAGAATTCGTGTGCCGACTTAGCTCAGTAGGTAGAGCAACTGACTTGTAATCAGTAGGTCACCAGTTCGACTCCGGTAGTCGGCACCATTCTTTAGCAAGACTGCTTTTAGCAGATTTGCAAGAGTAACGCTTCGGCGTGACTTTTGCCTCGATAGCTCAGTCGGTAGAGCAGAGGATTGAAAATCCTCGTGTCGGTGGTTCGATTCCGCCTCGAGGCACCATACAATTCCCCCTTAGTTCAGTCGGTAGAACGGCGGACTGTTAATCCGTATGTCGCAAGTTCAAGTCTTGCAGGGGGAGCCAAATTTAGTTGTTAAGCAGTAGCTTGATGACAAACAAGAATTCGTGTGCCGACTTAGCTCAGTAGGTAGAGCAACTGACTTGTAATCAGTAGGTCACCAGTTCGACTCCGGTAGTCGGCACCATTCTTTAGCAAGACTGCTTTTAGCAGATTTGCAAAAGTAACGCTTAGGCGTAACTTTTGCCTCGATAGCTCAGTCGGTAGAGCAGAGGATTGAAAATCCTCGTGTCGGTGGTTCGATTCCGCCTCGAGGCACCATACAATTCCCCCTTAGTTCAGTCGGTAGAACGGCGGACTGTTAATCCGTATGTCGCAAGTTCAAGTCTTGCAGGGGGAGCCAAATTTAGTTGTTAAGCAGTAGCTTGATGACAAACAAGAATTCGTGTGCCGACTTAGCTCAGTAGGTAGAGCAACTGACTTGTAATCAGTAGGTCACCAGTTCGACTCCGGTAGTCGGCACCATTCTTTAGCAAGTTCTGCTTCGGCAGAGTTGCAAAAGTAACGCTTAGGCGTAACTTTTGCCTCGATAGCTCAGTCGGTAGAGCAGAGGATTGAAAATCCTCGTGTCGGTGGTTCGATTCCGCCTCGAGGCACCATACAATTCCCCCTTAGTTCAGTCGGTAGAACGGCGGACTGTTAATCCGTATGTCGCAAGTTCAAGTCTTGCAGGGGGAGCCAAATTTCTAGGGCAGCCTAGAGTGAAAAAGCCTCATCTTCGGATGAGGCTTTTTTGTATCTGTGATTTCTCAGCTTCATCTCTCCCCTCTTCCCGTTTTTTATTCGCCCCAACATCCACCATCTGTAGCTCAGAACAAAATACTATGATGGCTTTTCGCGTTAGCTATTCTTCGTCTAATGTTAACAATGTCACTCAGCAAAAGGACGATGCATGCTCACCTTGTATGGATACCCTCGTAGTCGCTCATTACGTGTTTCATGGTTGCTCGAAGAACTGGGGCTAGATTGGCAATATCATCTCGTCAACCTACAACAAGGCGAACACAAAACAACTGACTACTTGAAGCATAATATCGAAGGTAAAGTCCCCACCTTGATCGATCAAGATCTTACCCTGTGTGAATCCACTGCGATCTGTTTGTATCTCGCTGAACGTTACGGGTCACATTGGCTTCCCCACCAATCAATGCAACAACAAGCTCGCCACCATCAATGGCTCAGTTTTATCATTACTGAGCTAGAACAACCCCTGTGGAGCATAGGTAAACATCGTTACGCCCTACCCGAACCGATCCGTTTGCCCGAAATGCAAGCTGTCGCTAGCTGGGAATTTAAGAAAGCAGCCAATGTGGCCTCGCATTGGCTTCCTGAAAGCGATTATTTATTCGGCAACCTACCGACAGTCGCTGATATCATTTTGACGCAGACACTAAATTGGGCCACGGCTTTTAAGCAAAAACTCCCCGCAAATGTCGAAAAGTATCGCCTTTTTGTTTCTCAACGCCCGGCTTTAATGCGTGCACTTCACAAAGAACAACAAGCACTCCCGACATAATTTGCATTGTTTTGGGCTGTTTTATAATCAATCAGCATAAAAAAACCAAAGTTAAGCAATAGATCAAAAAAAATCGTTGACGACAAAGCCGAAAACCTTTTTAATGCGCTCCGTTGCCTCGATAGCTCAGTCGGTAGAGCAGAGGATTGAAAATCCTCGTGTCGGTGGTTCGATTCCGCCTCGAGGCACCATTACTTCTCTTTAGTAGTTAAAAATGGTGCAAGCAACGATAACAATTCCCCCTTAGTTCAGTCGGTAGAACGGCGGACTGTTAATCCGTATGTCGCAAGTTCAAGTCTTGCAGGGGGAGCCAAATTTAGTTATTAAGCAATAGCTTGATGACAAACAAGAATTCGTGTGCCGACTTAGCTCAGTAGGTAGAGCAACTGACTTGTAATCAGTAGGTCACCAGTTCGACTCCGGTAGTCGGCACCATTCTTTAGCAAGATTGCTTTTAGCAGATTTGCAAGAGTAACGCTTCGGCGTGACTTTTGCCTCGATAGCTCAGTCGGTAGAGCAGAGGATTGAAAATCCTCGTGTCGGTGGTTCGATTCCGCCTCGAGGCACCATACAATTCCCCCTTAGTTCAGTCGGTAGAACGGCGGACTGTTAATCCGTATGTCGCAAGTTCAAGTCTTGCAGGGGGAGCCAAATTTAGTTGTTAAGCAGTAGCTTGATGACAAACAAGAATTCGTGTGCCGACTTAGCTCAGTAGGTAGAGCAACTGACTTGTAATCAGTAGGTCACCAGTTCGACTCCGGTAGTCGGCACCATTCTTTAGCAAGACTGCTTTTAGCAGATTTGCAAAAGTAACGCCTCGGCGTGACTTTTGCCTCGATAGCTCAGTCGGTAGAGCAGAGGATTGAAAATCCTCGTGTCGGTGGTTCGATTCCGCCTCGAGGCACCATACAATTCCCCCTTAGTTCAGTTGGTAGAACGGCGGACTGTTAATCCGTATGTCGCAAGTTCAAGTCTTGCAGGGGGAGCCAAACAACTTTGAGTTGAAATTCAGCTTAAAGCAAAAAATTTAGTGTGCCGACTTAGCTCAGTAGGTAGAGCAACTGACTTGTAATCAGTAGGTCACCAGTTCGACTCCGGTAGTCGGCACCATTTTTTGAAAACCTCATCTTCGGATGAGGTTTTTTTTTACCAGTCAAAAATGACTCCCCTTTCGCGCTTCGTACATGTCTTTTCCATCAAATATTTGTTCAGCTAGCTATTATTGATATGATGAGCAATTACGCCATAACGTATTGAGCCATTGTGTGGTTTTCATTAACCATAACAATGACAAATAAAGGGGCTAGTGAGACTAAATGCCTCTGTGGTGATGAGTAATTCCAATAATAATTATGATGACTTAAAAAGCGAAACCAAGACGGTTAGCGCTAACATTAACTGGTTGTTCTATTTAACTCATGGCAAACATTAAACTTGCAGTAGATCGTTTGACTACTGGCTTATACGTCAAACTCCCTTTGCAATGGACCGATCACCCATTTCTGCTTAACCATTTCAAAATCAAAGATCAGCAGCAACTGCGCCTGATAAAAAACTTGAACCTCAAGTACGTCTATCTGATCCCAGAAAAGAGTGATAATCCCCCTCTTGAGCCTGATGCCAAACCTGAAGCCATTTCAGAACAAGAAAGTCAGTTTTTAGATAAGCAGGCAGAGAAACTGTGGAAAGAAAAGCAGCGTCGTATTGAGCATCTAAAAAATTACAAACTGCGTGTACAACGCTGTGAAAAAAACTTTTCACGCTCACTTGCGCAGTTACGCTCAATTGTCAGCAAAATAAAGAGCCGCCCTGTGACAGCCATCGACGAAGCCAATGACTTAGTCAGTACCATGGTGGATGCATTGATGGAGTCTGAAAACGTCGCCTTGCATTTGATGAATGACAAAAAAGAACATGAAGATATTTATTTTCATTCGCTCAATGTTGCCATTATTTCGATGATGCTTGCCAAAACAAATGGCATGTCAGCAGAAGCTATTAAGCATATTGCATTGGGTGCTCTCTTTCATGACATGGGCAAACTCAAAGTACCTACTGCGATTTTACGAAAAACAACGCCATTAACGCCGCCAGAAGAGAATTACCTGCGTTTGCATACCAAGTATAGCCTTGAGCTTGCAAACCTTGCTGATACCTTCCCAGAGGCTGCTAAACCTATCCTAGAGCAGCATCATGAGCTGATTGATGGTTCGGGTTACCCTAAAGGGCTGAAAGGCGATCAAATCACAGCCAATGCTCAATTAATCGCTTTGGTTAATGCTTATGATTCACTGTGCCACCCACAAGATGCCTCCAAAGCACGGATCCCTTACAGTGCATTGTCGTATTTATTCAAAAATAAAAAGGCCCAGTACAACAATGAATACATGGCGTTGCTGGTCAAACTGATGGGGGTATACCCACCTGGCAGTGTGGTGCAACTCTCCAACCAACAACTGGGGTTGGTGATTTCAGTCAATACCAATAGCTTACTCTTCCCGAATGTACTGCTTTACGATCCATCGGTGCCCTCCAATGAAGCCCCCATCATCGACTTAGAAGAGAGTGATTTAAAAATTGAACGTGCCATTGCGCCCGATAAATTGCCCGAACAAGTTTATGATTACTTAAACCCTAGGGTGCGGATATCGTTCTACTTTGATCCGAACGATTAATACCAATCGCTACTCGTTAAACAAAAAAACGGCTCATTGATTCTCTCAACGAGCCGTTTCATTTCAATGCCAATGCCTAGCAGTTGACTATCGTTTTACAGCGACTTACCAAGCAAACAGATCTTTAACCCAGCCCCCAGCGCCAGCTTCACAACGAGCCTTTAGCTGGCCTTTGTCGTCCCACACAGGTAGTGACTGCTCACCTTGGCAATCAAAGCCTAGCGTACCGTCAGGCTGACGGTGGTATTTCGCGGTCGACACCTTACTCGGCCATGCCAAACGCAAAGGTTCCGGTTGACGTGATTTCATATATTGGCTGTACATACGCAGCGCACCCGATGATCCCGTTAGATTGACAGGCTTATTGTCATCACGCCCCACCCAAATCGTCACGACCTCACGCCCATCAGCACCAACAAACCAACTATCGCGGTTTTTATCCGTCGTACCGGTTTTACCCGCCAATGCTGCCCAGCCAAACTGAGGTTGAAGGAAACGTGCCGTGCCTTGGCTGACCACATTCTTCATCCCATAAGTGGTTAACCAAGCCGCTTGTTGAGGGACAACCTGCCTCGCCTTCGGATAATTTTGATACAACAGGATACCTTGCAGATCCACCACCGAGCGTAGTGCGGTTAATTCAGCTCTGCGCCCACCACTGGTGATACTCTGAAACATCTGAGTCACTTCAAATGGGGTTAACGTAAACGACCCTAATAGAATCGACGGTAACTTTGGAATTTCGTTACGATCAACCCCCAGCTGCTCCATAGTCTTGATCACATCATTGAGGCCAACGGCCATACCAAGATTCACCGTAGGCACATTTAGCGACTTAGCTAACGCGTAATACAGCGGGACTTGCCCGCGGAATTTGCGGTCATAGTTACGTGGCTTCCAATTGTTGCCTTTGCTGCCCTTTAGCATGATAGGTTTATCATCTATGGTACTGGCTAAGGTAAAACGTTCTGGCTGGCGCAGTGCCGCTAAATAAACGGCGGGTTTCACTAAGGAACCAATTTGACGGCTTGCATCCAGTGCGCGGTTAAACCCAGCATAGCCGGGGCGGCTACCACCAATCATGGCACGTACTTCACCGCTGACACGATCAACCGCCACCATAGCAGTTTCAACCTTCACACCTGCTTTTTTGTTCAATTGCGGCACCATAGCACCGACCATTTTTTCCGCTTCTTGCTGCGACAATGGATCCAAGGTGCTGAAGACGCGTAAACCCACTCCAGGGGTAAACTTATCCCCAACTTTTTCTTTTAATTCACGCTGCAACTGCTGAAAATATGCAGGCTGACGTGTCGAGATCCTCGGTTTCGCTTGTACATCCAGCGAACGCGATGCTGCTAGCTCGTATTGCTTACCGTCTAAAATGCCATTGTCCATCATCAAGCGCAGCACAAGATCACGACGCTGACGAGCACGTTCAGGATTACGCCATGGATTGTAATACGACGGGCCTTTCACCAGCCCCACCAGCAAGGCCTGTTGATCGATTCTCAGCTCTTGCAGTGGACGGCCAAAGTACAAACGTGCACCTAAGGCAAAGCCGTGGACTTCTTTGCCACCATTTTGACCTAGGTAAATCTCATTTAAATAGGCCTCTAAGATCCGATCTTTGTTGTAGCGATAATCCAAGATCAATGCGATATAGGCCTCGCGCAACTTACGCCACAAGGTTTTCTCTTGGGATAGAAACAAGTTTTTAGCTAACTGCTGAGTCAAGGTGCTTCCGCCCTGTACAGTACGCCCTGCTTTTAGGTTGGCAAATAAGGCCCGCACAATCGCCAGTGGAGATACGCCATCGTGCTGATAGAAGTCACGATCTTCGGTCACCAACAAGGCATCGACTAAGACTTCTGGGATCTGTTCTCGCGGTAAGAACATCCGTTGCTCACGCCCTGTCGCCCCTATCATCCCTAGCATCTTAGGCTCGATGCGGATATAGCCTAGCTGGCGCTTAGACGCGACTTCGTGGATGCTCTTAAGGCTATTACCGTCGAAAGTCAGCATCACATGACGTTTACCTTCCATCCCGTTATCAAATTCAAACGGGCGACGGATCATTTCAATCCGTGTCGATGATGATGAATACTCACCCACACGCTGTGGCGAGCGCACTTTATGGTATTGCAGTAAGTCGAGCTCACGACGCACTTCATCAATCGTGATGGTTTGGCCCGGCTCAAGGTTTAGCACCCTGCCGTAGACAACCGCGGGTAAATTCCAGAGCTGACCGTCGAATTTATTTTGCACCACAGTATCAAGGTAGATCCCGACCATCAGCACCACAGCAAACACCACTATGGTGAGCTTAACGCCAAAGCCCAACAGCTTACGCCACCAGCTTGATTGCGCCTTACGTTTCTTGCGCGTCGTTTTTTTTCGCGGAGTACGCTTGCTAGTCGTCGCCTTTTTCGCAGGGGCTTTTTTCGCAGGCGCTTTACGTTTGGGGCCACTTCGAGGGGCTTGTGCAGCCTCACGAATCGGTAACTTCATCATGTTATTTCAACTTTGGTTTATGCCACGGGTTCGCACTCACACGCTGCTATTTATGGTGATATAAAAGAGAAAATAGCAGCCTTTCTTTTGGGTGTGCGAGTCTGTCTTGTACTTATGTATTGCAACTTGGTAGGCATCTTAGCCTAAACTTTACCGTCGCTTCACAAGTGTCGTTTCGTTTTTTTGGTCGGCTCATGGTTTGCAGGATCATCCGGCCAAGGATGTTTCGGATATCGCCCTTTCATTTCTTTTTTCACATCGTTGTATGAGCCTTGCCAAAAAGCTGCTAAGTCTTGAGTAATTTGCAACGGACGTTGCGCAGGCGACAATAACTCTAACACCACCGACACCTTGCCATTCGCTAACTGAGGCGAGTGCTTTTCACCAAACATCTCTTGTAACTTCACCGCAAGCACTGGCTGCTGACCCAACTGATAGCGGATCGGATAATGCGAGCCCGTCGGGACTTGGTAATGGGTTGGTAAGGCGATATCAAGAGCTTGAGCTTTATCCCAGCCTAATCGCGCCGTTAAAGCCTGAGCGACATCTAATTTCGCCAAGGCTTTCAATGTCTTCATGCCATCCATATAAGGCAGAAGCCAAGATTGTGCATCCGCTAACAAACTTGGCTCATCCATCGCAGGGAGTTCCAGTTCTGGTAACCACTGCGCTGCACAGCGAGCACGTACTAACAAACTTTCAGCCTTTGTATTCCAATTTAAAACACTCAACCCTTTACGGATCACGGCATTCAATAACGCTTCACTGGCTTTGGCGGTATCAGGCTCACCTTGGGATTGGCGTTTCAATATCAACTTCCCACAACACCAATGGGTTTCTGCGGTTAAACGCCCTTTCTTATCATCCCAATCCAGCCATTCACGCTCACAGAATAAATGAGGCAATAACGAATGTAAGTGATCACTGTCAGCAGACACGGCAGAAAATATACGGCTATCCCCCTGACGTGTTTTCACGACATCAACCACCACCAGCAAATCGCTATCGGCCAGTGGTTCATCCGGCGATAGCATCGCGCCTTGTCCATTCGATAATTGATAGCGACCATCTCCGCTGCGTGATAAAGCAATACGGTCAGGAAAACCCGCCGCTAACAAAGGCGCAAGCCAATCACGGCTCAGCTGCCAACGGGTCACTGTCTTACTATCAAGCTTGGCGTAATGCTGCTGTGCACGTTGCAAGTATTGCGATGCACGTGCCAGCTTACCGCTTTCTAATAAGCTCAATTGAAAGTGCAGATCTGGGTTCTGATGGCCACGCGGTGGCTCTTCCAACAATGCCACCAACATCGCAGCTGTGATCTTCGCCGTCGTATCATGCTGTTTGGCAAACGCTAATATTGCAGCATGGCGAGGGTCAGCCCCGAGTTGCTGGATCTGTATACCACGTTCGGTAAGTTGCAGCCTTTCATCAAACGCTCCGAGTTGTTGTAATAAAAGCTGCGATTGACGCAAATTAATTGTGGGTGGGGTATCGAGCCAATGAAGATCGGCGGCATCTTGGCAGCCCCATTGGGCAAGTTCCATTGCTAGTGCAGTTAAGTCAGCCCGTAAAATCTCGGGCTGAGGGGTCGCAGGTTGACGAGAGAGTGCTTCTTCACTGTACAAGCGTAAACACACCCCAGGCTCCAAGCGCCCCGCTCGTCCCGCGCGTTGTTCAGCTGACGACTGCGCGATCCTGACCTTTTCTAAGCGACTGATGCCTGTTTTGGGGTCCCAATGGGCAATGCGCTCTAAACCTGCGTCCACGACCAAGCGAACACCTTCGATGGTTAAACTGGTTTCAGCGATATTGGTAGCAAGCACAACTTTACGTTGGTCTTTTAAGGCAGGCTGAATGGCTTGCTGCTGCTGTTTAGGGTTAAGCTGACCGAAGAGTGGGCAGATAACCGTATCCATCGCTACTGAGTCAGTCAGGCGCTCTGCTAAGCGTTTAATCTCACCCGCACCAGGTAAAAACACCAACATCGACCCTGTTTCTTGTTGTAATAAACGCACAACGGCACGCTCAACACCCACCAACCAATCTCGATCATCGGTAATCGCTTGATAGCGGTATTCAACAGGAAAACAACGGCCGAGGGATTCGGTGTAACTCGCTTGCGGCAATAATTCAGTTAGCGCCTGCTCATCAAGTGTGGCCGACATCACCAGCAACTGTAAGTCATCACGCAAAGCTTCTTGTACTTCGAGCGCGAAAGCCAGCGCGGTATCAGCATGAATACTGCGCTCATGGAATTCATCAAAAATCAGTAAGCTGATACCATTCAGCTCTGGATCTTGTTGCAGCATGCGTGTCATGACCCCTTCGGTCACGATTTCTAGCCGTGTTGCCACACTGACCTTGGTTTCACCACGCACCCGTAAGCCAACCGTCTCTCCCACTTTTTCGCCTAGCTGCCCAGCTAAAAAGTTCGCAATATTGCGTGCTGCCAAACGGCGCGGCTCCAACATCACAATTTTGCCATCAACGGCGGCTTCTTTAAGCAGCATCAATGGCAAACGGGTTGATTTACCGGCCCCTGGTGGCGCTTTTAAGATCAATTGTGAATGCGTGGTCAACTGACGAAGAAGATCGGGAATAACGGCGTCGATAGGCAGCTGTGACAATGTAAAAACCTTGTGTCATGATTGAATTACGGGGCATGAGCCATCATTGTATGGCACCGACTACAGAGGTCAAATGCACAAACCAACTGAACGACTCTTTTTTGCACTCGGTATTGATCATACGCTTGTCGATCCCTTCGACTCGCCAAACAACGGCAGGAAAACGCCCTTCCACCGACTCTGTCACTTTAATCAAACGCTCCATCAGCACTGCTTTCCAACAGCCACCAGCGAAACCACCAATAACGCCTTAGATTTAGGCCGCTGCGTTCCAGAGGAAAACTTGCATGTCACCTTGGCTTTTCTGGGCAATATCACACCAGCGCAAAAAGCATTCTTACTCGCGCAAGCAAGCCAAATCACCATACCGGCTTTTTCGCTGAATTTTGATCATATCGGCTACTGGCCATCAAGCCGCATGTTGTGGCTAGGTACGCATCAGGCGTCCAACCACTTGCTAGATTTAGCACGCCAACTGCAACAAATAGCCAAAGCGGCAGGCGTCCATCAACTCGATAGGACGTATGTTCCTCACATTACCTTGCGTAAACAGGTTCCTCCTTCATCGCAAGTCATACTGGATCGTCAATACGAGCAAGGGATATTCTCTTTTCACTTTCAGCACTTTGGCCTGTATATTTCAGAACAGTTTCAAGCCAAGCAGTCTCAAACCGATCTTCAAGGATCAAACCACCCACCTCAGGTGCACTATCGCTGCTTGCATCAATGGCCATTACAAATAAAAAAGAGTAAACAGGACGCCGAATGAAATTTGCTCAACCGCTCCAATCTGCACTGCTGATCAAGCGCTACAAACGTTTTTTAGCCGATATAAAGTTGCCTGATGGTGAAATCCGTACTATCCATTGTGCCAACACTGGCGCAATGACAGGGTGTGCCGAACCGGGCAGTACTGTATGGTTTTCCACATCGGATAACCCCAAGCGAAAATACCCCAATAGTTGGGAACTGACCCACACACTGGCGGGCGATTGGATTTGTGTGAATACGGCACAAGCCAATAAGTTAGTCACCGAAGCTATAAATAAGGGTGCTATCACAGAATTACGCGGTTATTCATCACTTAAAACTGAAGTTAAGTATGGTAGTGAAAACAGCAGGATAGATATTCTCTTAGAGGATGATTCTAAACCAGCCTGCTATATTGAAGTAAAGAGCGTGACACTACTGGAAAATGGCCAAGGTTATTTCCCTGATGCTGTCACCACGCGTGGACAGAAACACCTAAGAGAATTGATGGAAGTCGCGCAGAGCGGGCAACGTGCCGTACTTTTTTTCGCTATTTTGCACTCAGGGATTGAAAATGTGGCAGCAGCACACCATATAGACCCGAACTATCATCAATTGATAAAAGAAGCAGAAAAGGCAGGCGTCGAAATCATCAGCTATAAAGCTAAGTTAAGCCAGCATGATATCGAATTGCATACTTGTATAGAATTTAGTCATCCGTAGTGAAAAATGATGCTTTCTTCACAATGGTATAAAATTGAATATATGCAGCAATTGCCACCAATACCCCTTTCTGCTATAGATACCGCCCAAAATTAACCAGTGACGGTTATTAGGTATATTAGGAGATGCTATATGCCAGAGAGCAACGTTAAAAAATCGCTAGGCATCCTGGCTATTGCTGGGGTTGAGCCATACCAGGAAAAAGCTGGTGAAGAATACATGGGTGAAGCGCAACTAAAGCACTTCACAGTCATTCTTGAAGCGTGGCGTAACCAACTTCGAGAAGAAGTTGATCGTACTGTGAACCATATGCAGGATGAAGCGGCTAACTTCCCGGATCCTGTTGACCGCGCAGCTCAAGAAGAAGAATTCAGCCTTGAACTTCGTAACCGTGACCGCGAACGTAAACTGATCAAAAAGATCGAGAAAACGCTTCAACGTATCGAAGATGATGATTTTGGTTTCTGTGATTCTTGCGGCATCGAGATTGGTATCCGCCGTCTTGAAGCTCGCCCAACAGCTGATCTTTGTATCGACTGTAAGACACTGGCAGAGATCAAAGAAAAACAGATGGCTGGCTAATACGTAACGTATTTCAATCACTGTGAAGAGGGAGCATTAGCTCCCTCTTTCATTTATAACCACTCAAACATTCAATACCGCTTATATCAATCTGAATAAGTATGTGATTGATTTTCTTTGCTTCTTCTTATCTCTGTATGAAGCTGCAAGGAAAATGATCAGATAGTTGTTCATTTAGATATAACTACTTTGGTAATACCAAGCAACGCATGATAAGTACAACACTAGGCTATGTAGGACGCTTTGCGCCCTCGCCATCAGGACCTTTGCATTTTGGCTCGCTCGTCGCTGCCCTTGGCAGCTATTTACAAGCAAAATCTCAGCAAGGGAAATGGTTAGTACGCGTGGAGGATCTTGATCCACCACGTGAAATGCCAGGTGCTGCTGATGATATTCTCCGTACCTTGGAAGCTTACGGCTTATACTGGGATGGTGGCATCATGTACCAAAGCCAGCGCCATGAAGCTTATCAAGCCCAGATTGACCAGTGGTTAAGCGAACATCACGCTTATTACTGTCAATGTACGCGTAAACAAATTAAGGCCGCTGGTGGTTTTTACCCTGGCACCTGTAGAGATTTGCAGTTATCAGCTCAAGGCTGTGCTGTTCGTTTAAAAGTCGATCAGCCTATTACCGAGTTCGATGATTTATTACATGGCCGTATCGAGATCCCACTCTCGCTGGCGCAAGAAGACTTTATTATCCACCGTCGCGATGGGCTCTTTGCTTACAACCTCGCGGTGGTGCTTGATGATATTGAGCAAGGTGTCACTGAAATTGTTCGCGGTGCCGATTTAATTGAACCGACAGGCCGTCAAATTGGCTTGTACCGTCAATTAAATCAGCCAGAAGTGCGCTATTTGCATTTACCACTGGCCGTTACCGAGAATGGCAACAAGCTGTCGAAACAAAATCATGCGCCCGCCATTGATAAACAACAGCCCAAGCCAACGTTACTGGCTGCGATGCGATTTTTAGCCATGACGCCCCCCGCAGAACTCAGCCAAGCAAGCCTAGCTGAAATTCTCGATTGGGGTGTCCAGAACTGGCAACATAATGCGTTGCCAAAATCGACCGCTATCACACTAGCATTCAAAAATGATGAGCTGTGATATATGATATGCGGCTGTTTGTTGAATCCGATGCACGAAAATGGGGTGTATTATCTTTAATCGAGTCGCCAGCTTTTGCCGTAAGGTATTGAATATTGAGAACAGTACTCGCACTACCGAGGACCTAACCTTGCAAATTATTCCACGCCAAGAGCACGGCATTTCACGTCGAGACATCAGCGAAAATGCGCTGAAAGTACTTTATCGCTTAAATAAGGCAGGCTTTGACGCTTATCTTGTTGGCGGTGGTGTACGTGATATTCTACTTGGCAAGCAACCCAAAGATTTCGATATCGCGACCAATGCGACACCTGAAGAGATCAAAGAGCTATTCCGTAACTGCCGCCTAATTGGTCGCCGTTTCCGCTTGGCACACATTCTCTTTGGCCGTGATGTTATTGAAGTGGCGACTTTCCGTGGCCACCACTCAGATGCAAAACCCGCCCCACAAACAGGCAATAAAAAGCAACAACCCGTTTCTGCTCAAAACCAGGAAGGGATGTTACTGCGCGATAATGTGTACGGTTCAATCGATGAAGATGCCGAGCGTCGTGACTTCACGGTCAATGCGCTTTACTACAACATTGATGATTACTCGATCAGCGATTACACCAAGGGTGTACAAGATCTTGAAGACCGTATCATTCGCTTAATTGGCGATCCTGAAACACGCTACCGTGAAGACCCAGTACGTATGCTACGTGCAGCACGCTTCGCAGCGAAATTGGATATGACCATTGAAGAGCGCACGGCAGCACCCATTAAAGAGCTGTCGACATTATTGCGTGATATTCCTGCGGCTCGTCTGTTTGAAGAAAGCTTGAAGCTTCTGCAATCAGGCCAAGGTTACGCAACTTACGAAATTCTGCGTGAATACAATCTATTCCAGCAACTGTTTCCTATCCAAAGTGAACATTTCACAGAAGATCGAAGCAGCGATACCGAGAAAATGATTGCATTCATCTTGAAGGCCACCGACAAGCGTATTGCTAAAGATATGCGTGTAAACCCAGCCTTCATGTATGCCGCTATGCTGTGGTATCCAATGACAACGCGCGCCGAAGAGATTGCCATCACCAGTGGCCTATCGTATTACGATGCCTTCATGGTAGCGGCGAACGACATCTTGGATGAGCAGGTAAAAACCATTGCGATTCCACGCCGTCACACGACGACAGTACGTGATATTTGGCAGCAGCAGCTTCGCTTTACGCGTCGCACTGGCAAGCGCGCATTCAAAGCCATGGAACATCCAAAATTCCGTGCGGCTTACGATTTCCTTGAGATGCGTAGCAACTTTGAAGGCGATGACGTGCGTGAATTGGCACAGTGGTGGAATGACTTCCAACACAGTGACAACATCAACCGTAATAAGATGGTGCAGCAAATTAACGATGGTAGCGGCAGCCGCCGTCCACGCCGCCGTAAGCCTCAGCAGCGTCGTCGTAAACCACAAGCTAAATCATCATGATCCGAGCTTACATTGCGATCGGCAGCAACCTCAGTGAGCCTGTTGCCCAAGCAAAAAGTGCGATTGAAATCTTAAAGCAGCAACCTGATATTCAGGTTGTTGCTACTTCATCGCTATACAGCAGCACCCCGATGGGGCCACAAAATCAACCCGATTACATCAATGCGGTTGTTGCTGTCGATACCACTTTATCACCATTAGCGCTACTCGATCGCACCCAAGCTATTGAGTTAGAGCATGGCCGTGTGCGCAAAGAAGAACGTTGGGGACCAAGAACCTTGGATCTTGACATCATCTTGTACGGTGATCTTATCCATCACTGTGAACGATTAACCGTTCCACACTATGGAATGAAAGTGCGTGAATTCGTACTTTATCCACTAGCTGAAATAGCCCCTGATTTGGTACTACCGGATTACACAGTATTACAGACTTTACTGAGTGACGTAGACCGTAATGGTTTGGCCATTTGGGCAGACTAACCCTCAGGGGAAAGAGGGAGAGATAATGAAAAAGGTAACAATTAACGACCTGATGAAATGGAAGCAAGAAGGTCGTAAGTTTGCATCTGTCACTGCGTATGATGCAAGTTTTGCTCAACTGTTTGAGCAACAAGAAATGCCTGTCATGCTTGTTGGTGACTCATTAGGCATGGTATTACAAGGCAAGCCCGATACGCTACCTGTCAGCGTTGCTGATATTGCTTACCACACTCGCTGTGTACGCGCTGGTAGCCCAAACTCACTGCTAATGGCTGATATGCCATTTATGAGTTATAGCACCCCAGAACAAGCTTGTGAGAGTGCAGCAGAGCTAATGCGTGCTGGCGCTAACATGGTCAAACTGGAAGGTGGCGCTTGGCTTGCCGAAACCGTCACGAAATTAACGGAACGCGCCGTTCCCGTTTGTGCTCACCTAGGTCTGACGCCACAGTCAGTCAACATTTTTGGTGGTTACAAAGTGCAAGGACGTGACTCCGACCACGCTGAGCAGATGGTAAAAGATGCTATTCTGCTGAAAAATGCGGGTGCTCAGATCATCTTACTTGAATGCGTACCAGCAAGCCTTGCCGAGCGTATAACCAAAGCGGTTGAAGTACCGGTTATTGGTATTGGTGCAGGTAACGTAACGGATGGTCAAATCTTGGTAATGCACGACATGTTCGGCATTTCCGCTAATTACATTCCGCGTTTCTCAAAGAACTATCTAACAGAAACCGGTGAAATGCGTGCAGCTGTAACCCGCTATATTGAAGAGGTTGCAGCAGGAACTTTCCCAGGTTCTGAGCATACTTTTGAGTAAGGAATAACAATGCAGACATTCGATGAGATTAGTCCAATTAGAGAGCAAGTACGTACATGGCGTCGTGAAGGGCGTCGTATTGCATTTGTTCCCACTATGGGCAATCTGCATGAAGGCCACCTGACTCTAGTTCGCAAAGCACGTGAACATGCTGATGTGGTTGTGGTAAGCATTTTTGTTAACCCAATGCAATTTGATAAAGCAGACGACCTTAACAACTACCCACGCACCTTAGATGAGGATCTCACTAAGCTGAATGGTGAAGGGGTTGATCTGGTTTTCACACCAACACCGGATGTTATGTACCCACAAGGCTTGGATCGCCAAACGTCTGTGGATGTACCTGGATTATCACAAATGCTTGAGGGCGCACTACGCCCAGGTCACTTCCGTGGCGTGTCAACCGTAGTGACTAAGCTCTTTAACATCGTACAACCTGACGTTGCTTGCTTTGGTGAAAAAGATTACCAACAGCTCGCATTGATCCGCCAAATGGTTGAAGACATGGCAATGGATATCGAAATCATTGGCGTGGCAACGGTACGTGAAATGGATGGCTTAGCCATGAGTTCTCGTAATGGTTACCTAACCGTTGACGAACGTCAGCGTGCGCCAGTCTTGGCTCGTACTATGCGTTGGATCAGCAGCCAAATGCGTGGCGGCCGCACCGATTACTCAGAGCTAGTCGTTGATGCGAATGATCAACTTCGTGCAGCAGGTCTTCAGCCTGATGAAAGCTATATCCGTGATGCAGCAACATTGCAGCCTGTTGGTGAAGATACCAAACAAGCGGTTATCTTGATGTCTGCACACTTAGGTAAAGCACGCCTGATCGATAACCAAGTGGTTGAGTTAACGCCAGCACCTGCTGCAACAGCACCAGAAGCCGCTGAATAACAGTTACTCAAGCCGTTAAAAAGCCCGCTTATCCTTGCCTTTACGAAGGTGGATAAGCGGGCTTTTTTATTGTGCGCTCTAAAGCGACAAACGCTCAACTAAGATCGCAGACCAATCCCGCGCGAAATTAGGTAGTATGCAAAACTGTATAAGCCAAGAATGAAAACGGCTAATACGGTAAATGAAGTACCTATACCCACATCAGAAACACCCAAAAAGCCGTAACGGAAGGCATTAACCATATAAACAATAGGGTTTAATTTTGATACCCCCTGCCAGAATTCAGGTAACAAGCTAATCGAATAAAACACCCCACCGAGATAGGTTAATGGCGTGAGGATAAAAGTCGGAATAATACTAATGTCATCAAAGGTACGGGCATACACCGCATTGATCAATCCGCCTAATGAAAACACGATTGAGGTCAACAATACGGTTGCGATAATCACCCCTAAATGCGCAATTTGCAGGTCCACAAAAAACAGAGAAACCATGGTAACAATGAAGCCAACCCCTAGCCCACGCAAGACACCGCCACCGACATACCCAGCAATAATGATGTAATTTGGTACGGGAGCAACGAGTAACTCTTCAATGTTATGCTGGAATTTAGCACTAAAAAACGACGAGGCAACATTCGAATACGAGTTGGTGATCACCGACATCATGATCAAGCCTGGCACTATGTATTCCATGTAACTAAAGCCATTCATTTCACCGATACGGCTGCCTATCAGGCTACCAAAAATGATGAAATACAACGTCATAGTGATTGCGGGTGGCACTAAGGTTTGTACCCAGATACGCGCAAAACGGTTAACTTCTTTACTGATCAAGCTTTTAAAAGCGATCCAATATTGGTATCTCATGATTGCGCTCCTTGAGTTTCACTTTGCGCCACGAGCGTGACAAAGAGCTCTTCTAAACGGTTGGCTTTATTGCGCATCGAAAGCACATCGATACCCTGCGCTGTTAGTTGAGTGAAGATACTGTTTAACCCCATTCCTTTTTGGATATCAATTTCTAAGGTATGGTTATCTGGCATTCGCCATTTGACCTCGCCCAATTCCGGCTTATTACCATTCAAGTTGACATCAAGGATAAAGGTTTCCACCTCAAGCTTACTCAGTAAGTCTTTCATGCTGGTATTTTCGACCAACTCACCATGATTAATAATGCCGATATTACGACACAGCATTTCCGCTTCTTCTAAATAGTGCGTCGTCAGAATAATCGTCACCCCTTCTTCATTGATCTTGCGAAGAAATGCCCACATAGAACGACGTAATTCAATATCGACCCCTGCGGTCGGCTCATCAAGGATCAATAACTTAGGTTCATGCACTAACGCACGCGCGATCATCAAACGACGCTTCATACCACCAGATAGGTTACGCGCACGTTCATGCCGCTTCTCCCATAGATCCAGTTGGGTTAAGTATTTTTTGGTGCGCTCTTTGGCGACATCACGCTCAACACCGTAGTAGCCAGCCTGATTAATAATGATCTGCTCAACCGTTTCAAACTGATTAAAGTTGAACTCTTGCGGCACTAAACCAAGGTGATTTTTTGCTTCCACCACCTCACGATCTAAATCATAGCCAAAGACTTTTACTTCCCCTGATGTCTTATTCACCAGGGAACTAATGATGCCTATCGTTGTCGATTTACCTGCACCATTGGGACCAAGCAAGGCAAAGAAATCGCCAGCTTCAACATTAAGGCTCATATTTTTCAATGCCTTAACGCCACCCTTGTAAGTTTTGTTTACATTTTTTATTTCTAAAGCGTTCATCTAATGCGCTCTTTGTGTTAAAAAATTACAACATTTGCTCGTCGAAGCAGCTGATAAAATTATAAATAAAAACTAACGGCTTTAGCTAACTACTCCGATTTGCTAACAGTCAAGTACGTGTATAGTAGGGAATGTATCAAAGAAGGCACAGTCATGGCAGATATTAAGCAATTATTCGCAAACAACCTCTCTTGGTCTGAAAATATCAAGGATGAAACTCCAGAATTTTTTACCCACTTAGCAAAAGCACAACACCCAGAATACCTTTGGATTGGCTGTTCTGATAGCCGTGTTCCTGCTGAGCGCCTTACCGGCCTCGATTCCGGTGAGCTGTTCGTTCACCGTAATGTGGCTAACCAAGTTATCCATACCGACTTAAATTGTCTTTCGGTAGTGCAATATGCAGTCGACGTACTGAAAGTCCGCCATATCATTATATGTGGCCACTACGGTTGTGGTGGTGTCACTGCTGCTATTGAGAACCCACAACTGGGCTTAATCAATAACTGGCTCCTACACATTCGTGATCTGTATTTAAAGCACCGCTCTGATATCGGCGCTTTGCCGCGAGAAGAACGTGACAATAAATTATGTGAGATCAACGTGGCTTCTCAGGTGTACAACCTTGGCAACTCCACCATTATGCAGCAAGCATGGGAGCGCGGCCAAAAAGTGAAGATCCACGGTTGGATCTACGGCATTAACAACGGTGTTCTCCGTGATTTAGGTATGACATCTACCAGCCGTGAATCATTAGAGGTCAACTACCAAGCGGCGATGTCCTCTATCCTGCCTGGGGTCGATCTGTAAACCACATAAAAATGGCACCACAGAAACAAAAAAAGCGACCTCAGGTCGCTTTTTTCACACTCGCTATCGGTTATTAACCTTCTAGCGGGATCACTTTACCGATGTACGGTAAGTGACGGTATTTTTGTGCATAATCAATACCCACGCCTACCACGAACTCATCTGGGATGGTAAAACCAAACCAATCTACGTTCACATGCACTTCACGGCGCTCTGGCTTGTCTAGCAGGGTACAAATACGGATCGAGTTAGGCTCGCGGATAGATAGGATTTCGCAAACTTTGCTTAAAGTGTTACCCGTATCGATAATATCTTCAACCAGTAAAACATCTTTACCTTTAATATCATCGTCTAAGTCTTTTAGGATGCGAACATCACGCGTACTTTCCATCGCATTGCCGTAACTAGAAGCAGTCATGAAATCAACTTCGTGTGGCAGCTCGATAGCACGTGCTAAATCAGCCATAAAAACAAATGAGCCACGTAGTAAGCCTACCATAACCAAATTGTCTGAATCTTTGTAGTGCTCGGTAATTTGCTTTCCTAGCTCTTTAACACGCGCCTGAACATCCTGCTCAGAAATCATCACTTCAACTGTATGCTTCATCTTTCTCTCCATCAGTACGACTGCAAGCAAAGCCGCCTGTAGGTAACCATCACAAAGGAGCGCATTGTACCACTCCTTCGACGCAAACGTTATTTTATCAATAGTGTCAATTATACGACACACTTAAGCCAAAACTCGTTTGAACCCGATTAGTTGCTCCTGTACAGTTATTGAACAATACAAATAAATATATTTTATAAATACTTAGGCTAGGGATTTAAGCTAATATGGATACAATTACTAAAAAAACGCGTACGCGTCTGTCGCCAGAAAAACGTAAACAACAGCTGCTCGATTATGCTCTAGATGTCTTCGCACGACGTGGTATTGGTCGTGCTGGTCATGCCGATATCGCAGAGATGGCTAACGTTTCTGTCGCGACCGTTTTTAATTACTTTCCAACCCGTGAAGCGCTAGTTGAAGAAGTGCTCTCACAAGTCGAAAACCAGTTTAATCAACTTCTGAACCAATGCTTAGGCGAGCCAAATAAGACCTTATCTGCGCGTCTAACCTGCATTTCACATAATCTTATCGATGCCGTTATTGATCAAAAAGATTGGATTAAAGTCTGGTTCGAATGGAGTACCTCTGTTCGTGACGATATTTGGCCACACTTCATTACAGGTAATAAGCAGAGCTTGAAGCAAATCACTGATATGTTTGCAGACGCTATCGAAAATGGTGAAATCACCGCAGAACGCGATCCTAAAGAATTGGGCGGCCTGTTGCATGGTATCTGCTATGTGCTTTATCTGCATACCAACCTGCACCCTGATCAAGCACAAATGCGCGAACAAGCAGATCAATACCTCAAAAATATTTACCACCAGGCATAACCAAGCGAATGGTAAATGACTACGAGCCTCATCCTATGTCTCGTATTAACATGCAAAAAGCCGATACTTAATCGTATCGGCTTCTTTTATATCTACACACATTAAAAGCGGTCAAGCTTTACGCTGTTGCTGCAAACAATACCGGCTCATGAGGCTCGACCATCACAGAGACTCTTTCCCCAACTTGCAGCAATAGATTTGAATTCACCACCAAACGGTGACCTTGCAGGTCCACCGTATAACGGCAACTATCCCCCATAAACTGCTGTTCAACGATCACGCTTTCACCACCTTCATCAGGCTTCACCTTCAGATTTTGCGGGCGTAATAGCCACTCAACGTTGCTTTCGTTGCAGTATGGATGGCTGGCCGCTAATGCCACCTCACCTAAAGGAGTCGCAAGACACCCCTGTTGTACTTTTGCTGGTAAATACGAACTGCTGCCTAAGAACTCGGCCACAAAACGACTACTCGGACGGTAATAAAGCTCAGTCGAGGTGCCAAACTGCTCAATCACACCGTTATTCATCACCGCCATACGATCCGCAAACGCAAAGGCTTCTTCACGACTATGAGTAACAAAGATCGCTGTTACCCCCTGCTTTTTAAAAATACGACGAATGTCTTTGATCAGGCCATGACGAACCTGTGTATCAATATTTGAAAACGGTTCATCCAACAAAATTAAATCCGGCTCACACGCCAATGCACGTGCAATTGCTACACGCTGCTGCTGGCCGCCAGAAAGCTGGTGTGGGTAACGCGCATCAAGCCCAGTTAAATGCACTAACTCCAGCATTTCACTGATCTTGTTTTCTGTGCGAGATTTATCCCAATCACGTAACCCAAAAGCAATGTTCTCTGCTACCGTCAAATGCGGAAATAACGCATAGTCTTGAAAAATCATCCCAATATTGCGTTTCTCAGGGGGGAGCCAAGTCGTGCTATCAGCAACCGTTCGCCCTTGAATATGCATGGTACCGCTATCCAAAGGCAACAAACCAGCAATCGCTTTTAGTAGTGTCGTTTTTCCACAACCACTCGCCCCTAGCAGGCATACAATCTCGTTTTGCTCTACTGGCAAGGATAAATTCTTCAAGACAGCCTGACCGTTGTAACGGCATGTCAGGTCTTGAACAGATAATGCATAACTCATCAGTGTTTTTGCTCCAAAGAACGGTTAACCATCACCAATGGGACCAAGCCAACTACCACCAATAAAATTGCCGGCAATGCCGCTAATTCAAGCTGCTCATCAGATGCAAAGTTAAAGACATAAGTGGCTAAAGTTTCGAAATTAAATGGGCGTAACAGTAAGGCGGCATTAAGCTCTTTCATCGATTCAATGAACACCAATAGCCCAGCAATCAAACAACCTCGACGAATAAGGGGTAAGTGCACACGGCGCAGCATAGCTGTTGAAGCAAAACCCATGGTTTTCGAGGCCATATCTAACGAAGGTGGAATTTTCGCTAGGCTACTTTCAACACTACCAATGGCAACAGCAGCAAACCGCACCACAAAAGCAAAAATAATCGCGACCATAGTGCCTGAGAATATGAGTCCTGGGCGGCCCAGCCCCCAATCACGGGCTAAATCGTTCACCATATGATCAGCTGATGTCAGTGGGATCATAACCCCAATCGCAAGAACCGTACCTGGTACGGCATACCCCAATGATGATAAACGCAATGGAATCGCTGTTTTTGAGCGGCCATCCAAGCGGCAGTAAAAGTTAACCACTAAGGCGACACAGACTGCGATCACCGCAGCCACAATCGACACAAATAAACTGTTAATGCTGTATTGTTGAAACTCCGTCGTCCAACTTTCCGCAAAGTAGTGAAATGCATAATAGCCAAGCTGAAGAATAGGAAAAATAAAGGCTAAACTCACCAATCCCCAACACCACATCATCGCCAGCCACTTTTTGGTACCGGTTAAGGTATAGCGAACATCATCACCATGTTCAAACTGCTGCTGGAACAGCTTTTGTTTACGACGGCTAAAGCGCTCAGCACTGATCAATAAAAAAATCACGACCAGCATAATGGCTGAAATCTTGGCTGCTGCATTTAAGTTGGAATATCCCAGCCAAGTGTCATACACCGCCGTGGTTAACGTATTCACCGCAAAGTAACTCACGGTCCCAAAATCACCCAAGGTTTCCATCGCGACCAACGACATGCCGACTGCTATCGAAGGGCGTGCTAACGGCAGTGAAATGCGACGAAAGCTTTCCCATGGCGAGCAACGTAGTAAGCGAGCGGACTGCAACAAGCTAACACTTTGCTCCATAAAGGCTGCACGAGCTAACAAATAAATATAAGGATAAAGCACTAAGGCAAGCACAAAACATGCTCCACCTAAGCTACGGATATCAGGAAACCAATAATCGTGAACAGACTGCCAGCCAAAGGAATCACGGAGGAAAATTTGAATAGGGCCAGCATAGTCAAACCAGTCGGTATAGATATAACCAACAATATAACCGGGCATGGCCAATGGCAGCACTAATAACCACTGCAACACCTTTTCCCCAGGTATACGGCACATTGCCATGATCCATGCCGAAGGCAGACCAAACAACAATGCCAGCAATAGCGTCCCTACCACCAGCCAAAAAGTATTAGCAGTGTAAGTCCCCATTACAGTATTTAGCAGGTGCGCAAACACATCGTCGCTTTCACCCATAGCGGTCACGAAGATCGCCAAAATAGGCAAAACCAGCAGCAGGGAAAGCCCCCAACTGCTGGTTCGCCAGAATATAAATTTATCTTTCATTGCCAACTACTTAGCACATCTCAATCAGACTGTTTAATTTACTAACGTATGATTCCTCATTCGTCTATGTAGCACGCTATCATAGCTGATTAGAAATAAACTTGGCGCAAAACAAAAATGGGGCCTTACGCCCCATTTATTGCATTGCAATTACAGATCAAACTTCACTTCATCAAGCAGTTTGATCGCTGCATTGTGGTATTCCGCCACTTTCTCTAATGAAAGTTTATCTGCATCGAAGTCACCCCATGATGCCACAAGCTCAGAACGCTTAACGCCTTCTTTTACTGGGTATTCGTAGTTCACTTCTGCATACATTTGCTGTGCTTTATCAGCCGTTAAGAATTCCATCAGCTTCTGTGCACTTTCTTTGTTTGGTGCATACTTCGCCATTGCCATACCACTCACGTTAACGTGTGTACCATTGGCTTTTTGACCTGGGAAGTTGATGTATACCGCTTCAGCCCACGACTTTTGTTTTTCATCGTTTACCATTTTACCTAGGTAGTAGCTGTTACCAATCGCGATATCACATAGACCTTCCTTAACCGCTTTCACTTGTGCACGGTCATTACCTTGTGGCTTACGAGCAAGGTTCGCTTTTACACCTTCTAGCCATTCTTTGGCTTCAGCTTCACCGTGGTGAGCGATCATTGAAGAGACTAAAGAAACATTGTAAGGGTGCTTACCTGAACGAGTACAAATTTTGCCTTTCCACTCAGGATCTGCAAGGTTCGCGTAATCAAAATCAGCAGGTAAACGACCAACACGATCACGAGATGAATACACGTTACGAGCACGCAATGTTAGCGCAAACCACTCATCGTCGTTATCACGGTATTGAGCAGGCACGTTACTTTCAATTACTTTGCTATCAACCGGTTGAACAAGATCTTTGTTCACCAACTCTACGAGACGACTAATGTCTGTTGTTAAGATAACGTCTGCAGGGCTGTATTCACCTTCTTGTTGCAGCTTTTCTGATAAGCCTTTCTTTGCAAACTTAACGTTAACTTTAATGCCCGTTTCTTTCGTAAATTCATTGAACATAGGCTCAACAAGGAAAGGTTGACGGTAAGAATATACATTCACTTCTTCAGCAGCAGTTGCCACTTGTGGTGCTGCCAAAGCACAGAAAATTGCCGAAGCTAACAGCTTTTTCATTCATTCATCCCTTTAACGCAAAGTAAAATGATAACAGTTATCAATGCGATTAATTATACTGCAACACTTCGGCAACACAACTCGGCTGAAACAATTAAACACAAAAAAAACGCTGCCTAATGGGCAGCGCTTTAAAAGATGTGAACTGAATATATGTTATTGGTTTCCTAGTTAGCCCACATTTTAGTCGTCTATTATTTAACGCTAACAAATTCTGGGTAAGCATCGACGCCACAATCATGGGTGTCCATACCTTCCAGCTCTTCTTCTTCGGTAACACGAATTCCCATCGTGGCTTTTAGTACTGCCCATACCGCTAAGCTCGCACCAAACACCCAACCAAAGATAACCACAGCACCTAACAACTGTGCACCAAATGTGGCATCGATATTATTAAAAGGCACCACCATCAAGCCAAAGAAGCCACACACACCGTGAACGGAAATTGCTCCTACTGGATCATCAATTTTAATTTTATCTAAGCCAATAATACTAAAGACAACCAATGCGCCAGCCGCAACACCAATGGCTACCGCTGCCAACGGCGATGGTGATAATGGGTCAGCAGTAATCGCCACTAGCCCAGCTAATGCGCCGTTAAGTACCATGGTTAAATCCGCTTTGCCCCACGTCGTTTTACACACAGCCAGTGCAGCAATAGCCCCCGCAGCTGCCGCAGCATTGGTATTTAAGAAGATTTGCCCTACCGCAGTCGCATTTTCAAAATCCGATACCATAAGTTGCGAGCCGCCATTAAAACCGAACCAACCAAACCATAAGATGAAAGTTCCCAAAGTCGCTAATGGCATGTTTGAACCAGGAATTGGGTAGACCTCACCGTTTTTACCGTACTTACCTTTACGCGCTCCGAGTAAGATAACCCCCGCAAGTGCTGCTGCCGCACCTGCCATGTGAACAATGCCTGAACCCGCAAAGTCACTGAAACCCGCTTCCGATAAGAAGCCGCCACCCCAAGTCCAATAACCTTCCATTGGGTAAATAAAGGCCGTCAAAATGATTGAGAAAATGAGGAACGACCATAATTTCATACGCTCAGCCACAGCACCCGATACCACTGACATCGCAGTTGCCACGAATACCACTTGGAAGAAGAAGTCGGATTCTAATGAGTGATCCGCGCCTTCTGCTTGACTGCCGATCAGCATCCCAATAGAAGGCAACCAGCCTCCTTCACCGTTATCGACATACATGATGTTATAACCAACAATTAAGTACATGGTACATGCGATAGCATACAAGCAAATATTCTTGGTTAAGATTTCTGTGGTATTTTTAGAGCGAACCAACCCCGCTTCTAACATGGCAAAACCTGCTGCCATCCACATCACTAATGCCCCTGACATTAGAAAGAAAAAAGTATCGAGCGCATAACGCAACTCAGTTACTGTGGTTGATAATTCCATGGTTCTATCCCCTAATCACCGTTAACCTAATTATTTAAAGCGCTTCAATATCTGTTTCACCGGTACGAATACGCACAGCATGATTTAAATCGTAAACAAAAATTTTGCCGTCACCGATTTTGCCGGTTTGCGCTGCATTGGCTATCGCTTCAACAATTGCATCCAAGTTTTCAGCCTGTGTCGCTATCTCCAGCTTCACTTTTGGCAAGAAATCCACTTGATACTCTGCGCCACGGTACAGCTCGGTGTGCCCTTTTTGGCGACCAAAGCCTTTCACTTCCGATACGGTCATTCCCTCAACCCCGACATCGGCGAGTGCTTCACGGACATCATCGAGCTTAAATGGCTTAATAATCGCATTAATTAGTTTCATTGCTTGCTCCTTAAACATTGAATGCTGCTGCGTACATACAAAGATAAACAATCAACGTGCCAACTTTTTTAATGCTTATCTATCAACAAGTTAATTAACGCAAAACCGTAACCATAAAAAAAGCCGCACCAAAAAGGTGCGGCTTTTTCACTAAAACTATGCAGCTCGCTAAGTTCGGTTTTTATTGCTCAAAAACGGGTCACAAATGCTCGCCATGCATCCAGTACCAAAGTGAAGTCTTCAAAACCACATAATGACATGCTCTCTTCATCGTACAGGTGAAGATCTTCTTCATACTCATCATCGTCTTCTGAAAACAAGAAGTTAGCTTGAATCAAAGCTTCATTATCTTGTAAGCTCAACGTTAGCTCATCACCAATCAGACGCCATTCTTGGGTACTATTCTTTAATGCACCAATTTGTGCCAATATCGAATCCATCTTGGCAAAATCTTTGCCTATCTCTTCAATCAACCAACGTCCAAGGGCTTCATGACCCATGGAAAATACCGCATGATAGCTACCATCTAAGGTATTTTTTTTAAATTCGTAATCCATAGCTATCCTCTTTTTTAACCATGCGTACAATATGGCTTCTTGCTACCTATCAGGTTCACACCTTGATCGGTGCTGCCGATGGCACATTTTCAGGAAATCAGACAAGAATGCAACTCAATGCCACTATTGCTCGACAAATTGTTGAGCGCACCATGAAGATCATTCGCTATTCCGTGAATGTAATGGATGAACAAGGCCGCATTATTGGCTCTGGCGATCCAGCCCGTATCAATCAACGCCATGAAGGCGCCATCTTGGCGATCAACGACAACCGTGTTGTTGAAATTGATCAAGCGACCGCCAATCAACTCAAAGGCGTGAAACCTGGGATCAACCTACCGATCTTGTTTCACCATAAAGTGATCGGCGTCATCGGTATTTCTGGTATTCCCGATGAAGTGAAGAAATACGCTGAGTTAGTCAAAATGACGGCTGAACTTATCGTTGAACAGGCTGCACTAATGGCACAAATTCAGTGGGATAAGCGCCACCGTGAAGAGTTAGTGTTACAGCTCATCAAAGGGAGCGAGCTCAACGAAAGTCAACTTACCGCGATGGCTGAGCGCCTTAACCTCGATTTAGCGCAGCCACGCATTGCAGCAATAGTCAAAGTATTCCCGACGAAAGGGCTGCAACTGTCACTTGAACATTTACAACAAGTTGTCCACTTACTGGAGCACCCTGAGCGCGATAATTTAGTTGGGATAGTGTCCGTGTCACTCAACGAAGTCGTGGTACTCAAGCCAATCACACTAGACAGCGATGATTGGTCAAAACAAGCTGAATTACAGCGAGCCAAAAAATTGATGAAGCGGGTTGCACAAGATCATGATTTTACCATCAAGATAGCGTTAGGCGGGTATTTCCCTACCCTGCAAGGACTGGCTAAGTCTTACCTCACAGCACAGGCAACTATGGATGCGGATATTGCCGATAACAATATTTTGTTTTATCAGGATTACATGCTGCCTGTACTACTCAGTGGGTTAAAAAATGATCCTTGGCGACACGAACAGCTGTGTGCACCACTACAAAAGTTGCAAGCCAATGACCCTCGTGGTGTGCTACTAAAAACATTAAAGACATTTTTTGTCCAAAATTGTGATTTAGCTCAAACCTGCCAACAACTCCATATTCATCGTAATACGCTGAGATATCGGCTAGAAAAAATAGAACAAGAAACATCATTAAATATCAATAACATACAAGATAAAACCCGCCTGTACCTTGCAGTGTTAAATCATAGCTAAAAACCTCCATTTTGTGCAAACGCACAAAATGCGAGGTTTTTACTGCTAGATAATTTGGTCGCCTGCCTAAAGCTAATTCCATACAGACTGATTAGAGTAGCCTCCAACAAAACCTCCCTATGTTTATTAAAATTTGCGATAGGCATGTACCTCATCGCCCTTGTACGGACGCATCATTATGGTAGAAGTATCCACCCTCGGCGCACTCGCTGCGCTTATTGTCGCCATCACCCTTATTTTACGTAAGGTCCCACCTGCATACGGTATGATCATTGGTGCACTGGTTGGTGGTATCGTCGGTGGTGTATCTCTCACCGATACCGTTGGCTTAATGATTGGCGGCGCACAAGGCATTGTTACTGCGGTACTGCGTATTTTGGCGGCTGGTGTTTTAGCTGGCGTGTTGATTGAATCAGGCGCAGCAACCTCAATTGCTGAAACGATTGTTAAGAAAGTCGGTGAAACCCGTGCGCTACTGGCTTTGGCTGTTGCGACAATGATCCTTACTGCGGTCGGTGTTTTCGTCGATGTCGCCGTTATTACTGTTGCGCCTATCGCATTGGCGATTGCTCGCCGTGCAGATCTCTCAAAAATGGCAATTTTGCTGGCGATGATCGGCGGTGGTAAAGCCGGTAACGTAATGTCTCCTAACCCAAATGCCATTGCCGCTTCTGATGCGTTCAACGTCCCCCTCACTTCAGTGATGGCGGCGGGTGTCATTCCTGGCCTATGCGGTATGGTCTTCGCTTACTTCATTGCAAAAAAATTAGTGAATAAAGGCAGCAAGGTTCAAGAGCACGAAGTCGTGGCGGTGGATCATAGCCGTTTACCTAAATTCAGTGCAGCCATTGTGGCACCGCTCGTTGCCATTGCACTGCTGGCACTACGTCCAATCGCGGGCATTAATGTCGACCCATTGATCGCGCTACCTCTTGGCGGCCTAATTGGCGCTGTGGTGATGGGACGCTTTCGTGATACCAACCACTTCGCTGTTTCTGGCCTAAATCGCATGGCGCCTGTTGCTGTGATGCTATTAGGTACAGGTACACTGGCTGGTATTATCGCTAACTCTGGCTTAAAAGCGGGTTTAATTGATGTGCTAACCGCTTCTGGTCTACCGTCTTACCTACTTGCACCAATTTCAGGTGCCATGATGTCACTGGCAACAGCATCAACGACGGCAGGTACTGCCGTGGCTGCCAGCGTCTTTAGTCACACTATTTTAGAGTTAGGCGTGCCAGCATTAGCAGGCGCAGCCATGATTCATGCTGGCGCAACTGTTATGGACCACATGCCACACGGTAGCTTCTTCCATGCGACAGGCGGTGCTGTTCACATGGATATTAAAGAACGTTTAAAACTGATTCCGTATGAATCAGCCGTGGGTTTGATGATAGCTATTGTTTCAACCCTTATCTTCGGTGTATTTGGCTTCTTCGTTTAAAGGCTTATAGATTATGAAAATTGTTATCGCACCCGACTCATACAAAGAAAGCCTATCGGCAATGGAAGTGGCAATCGCAGTTGAAGCGGGCTTTCGTCAAGTATTACCTGACGCTGAATACCATAAACTGCCAATGGCTGACGGCGGTGAAGGCACAGTGCAATCACTGGTCGATGCCACCCAAGGCTCGATTGTTGAGTGCCGTGTTACAGGGCCTTTAGGCGAACAAGTTGATGCTTTTTATGGCCTGATGGGCGATGGCAAAACAGCAATCATAGAGATGGCAGCGGCATCGGGGCTACACTTGGTGCCGACTGAACAACGCAATCCACTACAAACAACCACTTACGGCACTGGTGAATTGATCACTGCTGCGTTAGATAAAGGGGTTGAGCATATCATCGTCGGTATTGGCGGCAGCGCAACCAATGATGGTGGTATCGGTATGGCGCAAGCCCTTGGCATCCAACTGCTTGATGCTTCTGGCAAAGAAATTGGTTACGGTGGTGGTGCACTCGCCCGCCTTGCAACCATCAAGATGGATAACGTCGATCCTCGGTTAGCGAAGATCAACCTCGAAGTGGCTTGTGACGTTGATAACCCACTGTGTGGCCCTAAAGGTGCGTCACATATTTTTGGCCCACAAAAAGGGGCAACGCCTGCCATGGTTGAGCAACTCGATGCCAACCTTGCACACTATGCCGACGTCATTAAAACGCAACTAGGTAATGACGTGAAAGAGACTGCAGGGGCAGGTGCAGCGGGGGGATTAGGCGCAGCATTAATCGGTCTGTTATCAGCAAACCTGCGCCCGGGCATTGAAATAGTGATGGACGCAGTTGATCTAAAAGCACAATTAGCAGATGCCGATTTAGTGATCACTGGCGAAGGCCGTATTGATAGCCAAACCATTCATGGTAAAACCCCAATTGGTGTTGCACGTAGTGCAAAAGCCTTTGGCATTCCAGTTATTGGGATTGCTGGGTGTTTATCTAATGATTGCCATGTCGTGCATGATCACGGTATCGATGCGGTATTTAGTGTGGTTCCACGCTCAGTATCCCTTGAAGAAGCCCTACGTGATGCATCTGTCAACGTTGAGCTGACATCAGCCAATGTGGCACGCGTTTTAAAACTAGGACTACTCAATAAGTAATCCAAAGTGCCTGTTCCACCAGCACTGACACCCGATAACAACACCAACACTGACGTGTAAAAGAGAGACAGAGAAGACAAAGATCTTCCAATGTAAAAAAGCCCTCATCATGAGGGCTTTGCTTTATCTATCACCGAGAAAGGTGGTAAGTGCCTAGTCCTAGGCACTTAATGATCAGCTACACGGCCGTTTGAACAATGACATCGTCTGCTTTCTTGGTGTAAGCATCCATACGATGGAAGTTCAAGTAACGGTAAGTATCTGCTGCGGTTGCATCAATTTGCTTCGCGTACTCTAAATACTCTTCTTTGGTCGGGATACGACCGAGAATAGCACCGACAGCGGCCAGCTCTGCTGATGACAAGTACACATTCGCTCCTGTTCCTAAACGGTTCGGGAAATTACGTGTAGAGGTCGACATCACTGTGGCTTTATCTGCAACACGGGCTTGGTTACCCATACATAATGAACACCCTGGGGTTTCAATACGTACACCAGCACGGCCGAAGATGCCGTAGTAACCTTCTTCAGTAAGCTGATCCTTATCCATCTTAGTTGGCGGCGCGACCCACAAACGCGTATCTAATTGGCCACCAAACTTCTCAAGTAACTTACCTGCTGCGCGGAAGTGGCCAATGTTCGTCATACAAGAACCAATGAAGACTTCATCAATCTGCGTACCTTGAACATCCGACAGTAAACGCGCGTCATCAGGATCGTTTGGTGCACAAAGGATCGGTTGCGTGATCTCGGCTAAATCAATTTCAATGACATGCGCATATTCCGCATCTTTGTCCGCTTCCATTAACTCTGGATTTGTTACCCAGGCTTCCATCGCGGAGATACGACGCTCGATCGTACGACGATCGCCATAACCTTCTGCGATCATCCACTTGAGCATCACGATATTGGAGTTCAAGTATTCAGTAATCGATTCAGGCGATAGCTTAACCGTACAACCCGCAGCACTACGCTCTGCCGATGCGTCCGACAGCTCAAACGCTTGCTCAACCGTTAAGTGCTCAACACCTTCAATTTCTAACACTCGGCCAGAGAATTCATTGATCTTACCTGCTTTCTCAACTGTCAGCAGGCCTTGTTGGATCGCGTAGTAAGGAATAGCATGTACCAGATCACGCAGCGTGATCCCTTCTTGCATCTCACCTTTAAAACGCACCAAGATAGATTCCGGCATATCCAACGGCATAACACCTGTTGCTGCAGCAAATGCCACCAAGCCAGAGCCTGCAGGGAATGAAATACCAAGAGGGAAACGTGTATGCGAATCACCACCCGTACCAACAGTATCAGGCAGTAGCATGCGATTTAACCATGAGTGAATGACACCATCCCCCGGACGAAGCGAGACACCACCACGATTCATAATAAAATCAGGTAGCGTATGGTGTGTATTGACGTCGATTGGTTTTGGGTACGCCGAGGTGTGACAGAAAGACTGCATCGTCAGCTCAGCAGAGAAGCCTAGGCAGGCTAAATCTTTCAGCTCATCACGGGTCATTGGGCCTGTGGTGTCTTGCGAGCCAACCGTGGTCATCTTAGGTTCACAATAAGTACCAGGGCGAATACCTTCTACGCCACACGCTTTACCCACCATTTTCTGCGCTAGGCTATAGCCTTTACCAGAATCCGCGACGGCTACTGGGCGGCGGAAAATATCGGAAGATGGCAAACCAAGTGATTGGCGTGCACGATCAGTAAGGCCACGACCAATGATCAGTGGAATACGCCCGCCAGCACGCACCTCATCAATCAAAACATCCGTTTTCAGCGCAAAAGTTGATACAACCTCTTCGCTACCATGTCGACGGACTTCTCCTTTAAATGGGTAAACATCAATCACATCACCCATATTGAGTGCTGTGACATCAACTTCAATAGGTAATGCTCCCGCATCTTCCATGGTATTGAAGAAAATTGGCGCTATCTTACCACCCAGTACATAACCACCGGCACGCTTGTTCGGTACATTCGGAATGTCGTCGCCCATAAACCACAGTACAGAGTTAGTGGCTGATTTACGTGACGACCCCGTCCCCACAACATCACCAACATAAACCAATTGATGACCTTTTTGTTGAAGCGCTTCAATTTGCTTGATCGGGCCAATAGCACCATGTTGATCAGGCTCTATCCCTTCGCGTTCATTTTTCAGCATCGCAAGGGCATGAAGTGGAATATCGGGACGAGACCAAGCATCAGGAGCAGGTGAAAGATCATCGGTGTTCGTTTCACCCGTCACTTTAAAGACGGTTAGCGTGATTTTTTCTGCCAATTCTGGTTTCGATAAGAACCATTCGGCATCTGCCCACGACTGAAGAACTTGCTGTGCAAATGCATTACCTGCTTTGGCTTTTTCTTCTACATCATAGAAAGCATCAAACATTAATAGCGTGTGAGAAAGCGCCTTAACGGCAATTGGAGCCAGTTGGTCATTTTCGAGCAGTGCGATCAGCGGGTCTATGTTATAGCCGCCTTGCATCGTCCCTAATAACTCAGCCGCTTTTTCAGCAGAAACAATGGGAGAAGAAACTTCGCCTTTAGTCAGAGCCGCCAAAAAGCCAGCTTTCACATAAGCGGCTTCATCGACACCAGGGGGAATACGATTTTCGAGTAAATCTAACAGAAAGGCTTCTTCGCTTGCTGGTGGATTTTTGAGTAATTCAACCAGAGCGGCAACTTGCTCAGCATCGAGAGGCTTAGGAACAACTCCTTCTGCAGCACGTTCTTCGACGTGTTTACGGTAGGCTTCAAGCACGACATATTCCTCTTATTTCGGTTTAACCTTTGCGGCTAAACATCCTTGGAAGTGATTGGTCTCCCTGCCTGAACCTTGTATTTTCACGAACACTATCAGATTCAAATGCACCCAGAAGAGACCAAAACCGTTTGGTCAGCATACCACTTTTAACGTAAATTTAAAATCAACCAATCTTTTACAACATTCACACTTCTGTATATTAATACCGACACATAATTTTAGAACGATCCACCAAATTGTACGTAAAATGAAGAGTAGTTACGCTCAGTTTTGCCATATGCAAAGATTAATGGCCCTGCTGGTGTGCTTATCCCAGTAAAAATGCTGCCTGCAAAATAGGTCGGAATCTCCGAAAGTGATGATTTCGTACTGTTGTACACCCCTCCCCACTCAGCCGAACCGCCGATATAAACAGGTGACTGGAACAAACCAAAGTCATTATCCATGATGCGATAACGATAGATGGCTGCGGTAAATATTTTGTTCTTGGCCGCAATAATGCCTTTCGGCGCACCAGATAGATTCAAAAAGCCCCCTAATTCTTTAGGGTCTAGTGGATAAGGTGAATCAGAGTCAATTCTTCCATACTCACCTTTCCCCATGAAGGTATGGCGATCTATGGTGTAGGCCCCTTTCCAGACAAAGTCGATACTGGTCGATACATCTTTCGATGAACCATTGCCATCAAACTCCAAATCATCATTCGACACCGCTAACTCAAGCTTGAGTAAATTACCCTGCGTCGGCATCGCAATATCATCTAAGGTGTCATAATTAAATCGAGTATACCCTTGTAAACTGCGACGCTTCTGGCGACCGGATTGAGGGAAGTTAACAAATTCTGTTGTCCCCAAAATATAGCGATAACCTAAGTTCAATTCTTGCCATAGCTGTGGCTGCCAGCCAACTGATGCATCCAAGGTAAACCTGTCATAGTTTACAGGGTCAATAAATCGCTCATCTGGTAATTCTGGCGATGCAAAAGCGGGCGGCACGTTGCGGCGCTCCACACTATACTCAGCCCCCAGCAGACCAAACCACTCTTGCTCGTCAGCAAAAGGCAGGTACAGCTCAGTACTGGCTCGCTTATCGGAACCAAACTCAAGTTCTGTTCGCCACTCAGCGCCAGACTCACTTAAGCCTGTAACATTAAAGCCAATCCCTAATGAATATTTGGTAACGTTATTGAAGTCATCTTCGAGGGCAAACCGCAAATCGATATAATTAGGGCCCCAGCTTTTTTCTCGCACATCCACTTGCACAACATTTTGATCCCCTTCTTGGAGCAGATGGTAATCAATGCGCTCAAATCGATCCAAGGCATAGAGACTGCTAATACCCGCTTCAAGTTGTTCAGTATTCAGCTCTTGGCCTTCTTGCAAATTAAGACGGTTTAATAGCACTTGATCTGAATAATGGCTTTCATTTACCAGTTCAATTTTATGGACATACACATCATCAACACGCTCTAACTCACCGCGTAGTTGTTGTTTTTTATCAATATAGTTTTGAAAAGCAATACTGTTGCCCAGCTTAGCAAGTTGTGGTGCCAACGCCTTAGTCGCTTCATAACCTCGTTCACTGGCTTCCGACATTTTCGCCATATCTGTGGTTGAGATACCTTTAACATCAGGCTTAAGCAATATGTCGCTATCGGTAAGCAGACTCAATTGGTGTTCGGTATTTTTTCGGATCATAAAGTCTGTCAGCTGATCCATCACTGCAAAATAACTTTTTAACTCGTCACGCCCTTTAAACTCATTACTGATATCAACAGCAATAACAATATCAGCCCCCATCGCTTTAACGACAGACACAGGTAAGTTATTGGTGATCCCACCGTCGACCAATAGCTGATCATTTAACTCCAAGGGAGGCAAAATGGCAGGAATAGACATACTTGCCTGCATCGCTCGTACTAGATCGCCACTTTTTAGTTCTACTGAGGTTAGATTCTCAATATCGGTTGCCATCGCTCGAAAAGGAATCGGCAATAAATCAAAGCTGTCTTTGGCGGCAATATTCCCCGTTGTTTCACGTAGGATCTTTGCCATGTTTTGTCCTTGAACGAACCCTTTCGGTACTTTAAATTGCCAGAGACCAAAACCAATATCTGTGCCTATTTGAAAGCGATCCTCTTTTTGCTTATCGCGTACGCGTCGATCACTACGCTCAACTCGGTCTTTGTAACCATTTTGCCAATCGACCGTCTCTAAGAAAGATTCAATTTCATCTGCACTCATGCCCGTTGCGTACAGTCCGCCAACATAGGCTCCCATACTGGTACCTGCAATATAATCAACGGGGATGTGCATCTCTTCAAGCGCCCGTAACACACCAATATGTGCCGCACCTTTGGCTCCGCCACCACCCAGTACCAGACCTATTTTGGGACGTTCCTGCGCCAAAACATTTGAGGAGTAAATAAAACTGCAAAATAGTGCAAATAAAGCTAAAGAATTACGCTTTAGCGGCAGATAACAACTGGGCTGTAGAGCCTGAATAGCTGCGGGGAAAAGTCTCGTTATCATCTTCGTGTTCTACTCTTCTACTCATTCCTATAAAAGAAACAGCTAAGCCTTATGAAATTCAATCACTTAACCATAAAACAAAAGCTAATATTTGCGATGGTACTCGCCGTACTGGCTTCTACTGCTTTAGTTGGGTTCATTAGTCAAAATCAAGCGCGTAACGTTGTTGAAAGCAGATTGCTTAACTCTGAATTACCAGCAACCTTAATGCAGATTCGTAACGCTATTGATAAAGAAGTTTCACTGCTTCAATCTGCGGCAGAGCAAGTTGCTACCAACCGCTTTATTCTTGAGTTCTACAACTCAGATCAAAGTGATGCTCAAGAACAAAATTTAATTCAAGTATTGAATGATACCAAAAATCAATATCAACTATTTGATGCATCTGTTGCAGATCGCTCTACAGGCGATTACTGGAACCAAAACGGTTTTCTTCGCCGTTTGAATCAACAACAAGACAGCTGGTTCTACGGCTTTACCGCTGGTAACCAAGCCCGCATGCTTAACGTGTTTCGTGAAGATAACGGCGACGTAAAACTTTTCGTTAACTACCAACAGCTCAATGGTAAAGGCATGGCAGGCCTGTCCAAATCACTGGATGATATGGTTCGCCTCATCAACCAATTCCAATTAGAACAAACAGGGTTTGTCTACCTTGTTGATGCGAGTGGCCAAGTGCGCTTGCACAAAGATACCTCTAAAATGGGTAAAACCAGTTTAGACCAGCTTTACGGTGCCAATGTTTCTCGTAAAATCCTCAATAAACACGATATTAATATCACGGAAGCAGATATCAATGGTACAGCAACCTTAGTTGCGACTAGCTACATCCCATCGATGGACTGGTATGTCGTAGCTGAATTACCGAAACATGAAGCTTTCTCTGAACTCGATAAAGCAACGACCCAAATCATGCTTTGGACATTCGGTATCGCCGCCTTGTTCATTTTTGTTGCTATCGTTTTAGCAAGCTCTGTGACTCGCCCTATCGCCAACCTTGCTGCAGTATTTAAAGATCTTGGCGAAGGTGAAGGTGATTTACGTCACCGTATCGACGTTGAAGGCAAAGATGAAATCGCGCAACTGTCAGAAGGCTTTAATAGCTTCATCAGCAAAATCCACAGCTCCGTTCGTGAAGTAGCTGAAACTGGTAACTCTTTACGTAGTGCCGCTGAAGCTGTGGCTTCACAAGCTCAGCTAACACTGGATAATAGCCACAGCCAACGTGACCGCACCATTCAAGTTGTAACTGCGATTAACGAAATGGGCGCAACGGTAAACGAGATTGCAGGTAATGCCGCCCAAGCTGCGGATGCTGCCCACAACGCAGAAAGCGAAACACAAAACGGCCAAGATGTTGTTGGGCAAGCACGTAACAGCATAAACCAACTCTCTAATGATGTCGCGCAAGTGAGTGATGTGATTGGCTCGCTGGCGAATAACACCCAAGCTATTGGCAGTATCCTTGATACTATCCGTGGTATTTCAGAACAGACGAACTTATTAGCATTAAATGCCGCGATTGAAGCGGCACGTGCAGGTGAGCAAGGCCGTGGCTTTGCGGTTGTGGCCGATGAGGTTCGTAGCTTAGCAAGTCGCACTTCAGATTCTACCGACGAAATTCAGTCAATGATTAACCGTCTACAAGAAGAAGCAAGCAATGCTGTAAACGCTATGCAGCAAAGCCGCCAGCTAACCTCTGATGGTGTCTCAGCAGCCGATGAAGCATCAGGCGCTCTAGTATCGATCGCAGATCGCATCACCCTGATTTCAGATATGAACACCCAGGTGGCAACCGCAACAGAAGAGCAATCGACTGTGGTGAATGACATCAACTGCAACATTGAAGAGATCAACGAAACAACCCAACGTACCGCAGAAACCGCCGCAGAGCTCGCGGACTCTAGCCAAGAGCTACGCGCATTATCTCAGCGCTTAGACACCATGGTTGGTACGTTCAAGCTGTAAACAATAACAAGAATAACAATACCTAAAGGGAAGGCTTCGGCTTTCCCTTTTTAGCCTCTGGCAAACCAAAAAAGCAATAAATTGCAAGTAACCAGTCAAAGCAGGAAGCACCTTGTTCAACAAGGGTAAACGTCGGTACATGAGGTATGGCGATTGCTCACGATTCGATTAACAAACCAATGAATATTAAACAGTTAACCATCAAGCAAAAGTTAGCCTTTAGCTTTATTTTTGCCATCTTAATATCGACCTCCTTGGTTGGTTTTGTCAGCCAGCGTCAAGCTCATCATGTGGTTGAACAGCGTTTACTTAAGTCTGAGCTTCCTGCAACCTTGATGCAGTTTAATCGCAGCATCGATAAAGAGATCTCGATCTTATTAGCCGCAGCAGAACAACTGGGGAATAGCCGTCTACTCACAGAAAAAGTCCAGTCATCACCTATCGCTAGCCAAGCGCTAAGCGCGACTCAAGACAAAATAATTCTTGATGAGCTCAAAGCCGTTAAGCAGCAATACCAACTGATTGATGCCTCAATCGCGAACCGTCAAACCGGTACTTACTGGATGGACAGCTTTACGGCCTCTCGCCAACACCGTGAAAATGGTTGGTTCACCAAGCTGGTAGCAAGTGGTCAGGAAAAATCCTTGAGTGTGTACCGTGAAGACAGTGGTGAAGTGAAGTTATTCCTTAACTACCAAAATCCGCACGGTAGTACCCTAGCAGGTTTAGCTAAATCCATGAATGGGATGGTAAAGTTCATCAACCAATTCACTCTGGAGCAAACTGGTTTTATCTACCTTGTTGATAATCAAGGTAAGGTGCGCCTACATAAAAACACTCAGAAGTTAGGTAAAGCGACCCTTCAATCTGAATATGCGGCACCAGCAAGCCAACAGCTACTGAACCAGAGTGATTTTAATTTTGCGACTGTTGAGCGCGATGGCCAGAAGCTCATCGTTGCGACAAGCTATATTCCCTCTATGGATTGGTACGTGGTTGCTGAAGTTCCACAGCACGAAATATTCTCAGAGCTCAATAAAGCCACTCAACAAATCATGGTGTGGACCTTAGTCATTGCCGCTCTATTTGCCCTTGCTGCGCTCTGGCTAGCAAATTCAATTACTCGACCAATTGCCAACCTCGCAGCCGTTTTTAAAGACTTAGGCGAAGGGGAAGGCGATTTACGCCACCGTATCAATATCGAAGGCAAAGACGAGATCGCACAGCTATCTCAAGGCTTTAATAGCTTTATCAGCAAGATCCACAGCTCGGTACAAGATGTTGCCGAAACAGGGAATGCCTTACGCAGTGCCGCAGAAGCTGTTGCCTCTCAAGCTCAGCTGACACTTGATAATAGCCATAGCCAACGTGACCGTACGATTCAAGTGGTGACGGCAATTAATCAGATGGGGGCGACGGTCAATGAAATCGCCGGCAATGCCGCCCAAGCCGCTGACGCAGCACAAAATGCCGAAGGGGAAACTCAAAATGGCCAAAATGTTGTGGGAAAAGCCCGTAATACCATCAATCAGCTATCTAACGATGTGGCACAAGTCAGCGACGTGATTGGCTCACTCGCTAACAACACCCAAGCCATTGGCAGCATTCTTGATACGATCCGTGGTATTTCAGAGCAAACTAATTTGCTGGCACTTAATGCCGCAATTGAAGCCGCGCGCGCAGGTGAACAAGGTCGTGGTTTTGCTGTGGTTGCCGATGAAGTGCGTAACTTAGCCAGTCGCACCTCAGATTCAACCAATGAAATTCAAAACATGATTAATCGTCTGCAAGAGGAAGCGGGTAATGCGGTCGGGGCGATGCAACAAAGCCGTCAGCTAACTTCTGACGGTGTGTCTGCGGCCGATGAAGCATCAGCGGCATTGGTGTCCATTGCTGACCGTATCACCTTAATTTCAGACATGAACACCCAAGTGGCAACCGCAACCGAAGAACAATCGACTGTGGTTAACGACATAAACTGCAACATTGAAGAAATTAATGAAACGACCCAACGTACGGCTGATACTGCCGCGCAATTGGCCGACTCAAGCCAAGAGCTGCGTGCCCTATCCCAGCGCCTAGACAGCATGGTAGGCACCTTTAAGCTATAACATTTGCTTGAACACTTCAGCATTACAGCCAACGACAAATTGGAGAGCTTCGGCTCTCCTTTTTTATGGCTAGAAATTGATAAATTCGACCTTCACTACGTAATAAAGGCTGTCAATGACTGAAAATCGTAAAATAACATTATGCTACGTGGTTAGTATTTTGTGACTCTCGCTAGATTTTAATGTGTCACAGAGGGGTACTTTTACACCTCAATTTGATCAATAACTAAAAAACAAAACAATGAAACTCACTACAATTGCCGTCTCTTCCCTATTAGCTTGTGCTTTCGCATCAGGCTCAGCCTTTGCCGATCCTAAACTTCCTGGAACAGAAACAGGCTTCAGCTCTGTGGAAATCATGCAGCAGGGTGAACCAGCACAACTACACTGGGTATCCGTTGATGATATCGCTAAGAGCCTCGAAGGTAAGCCACCAATGGCAGTCGGTTTTGATATTGATGATACGGTTCTTTTTAGCTCTCCGGGCTTTTACCGTGGTCAGCAACAGTTCTCGCCAAATGGTTACAGCTACCTAAAATCTCAGAAATTTTGGGATAAAATGAACTGTGAATGGGAAAAGTTCAGCCTACCTAAAGAAGTGGGCCAAAAACTAATCACCATGCACCAAAAACGCGGTGATAGCATTTTCTTCATCACAGGCCGTACAGGTTCTAAGTGTGAAATTTCAACGCAATACCTCAAAGATACCTTCGGCATTGAGAAAATGAACAAGGTAATTTTTGCCGGCTCAAGCAAAACTGAATACACCAAGACCAAGTACATTAAAGCCAACAACATCAAGATGTACTACGGCGATTCAGACGGTGACGTGATTTCAGCGCGTAATGCGGGAGCGGAAGGGATCCGTATCATGCGTAACTCGGCTTCTAGCTACAAGCCTGTACCGCAAAACGGTATCTATGGTGAGAAGATCGTTAAAGACTCACAATACTAATTCCAACCTATCTCCATAAGATGGAAGAATAGGTACAAAAAAAGCGCCCCTCATCAAAGGGGCGCTTTTTTCTTATTCAATAAACAGTGAGGTAATTACTTACGCTTTACTGCTTTTGCATTTGGAAGGTCAGTGATTGAGCCTTCAAATACTTCAGCCGCTAGGCCGATAGATTCGTGTAGCGTTGGGTGCGCGTGGATTGTTAGTGCGATATCTTCTGCATCACAACCCATCTCGATCGCTAGACCGATTTCACCTAGTAGCTCACCACCGTTCGTACCAACGATAGCACCACCGATAACACGGTGCGTGTCTTTGTCGAAGATCATCTTCGTCATACCGTCAGCACAATCAGATGCGATTGCACGACCAGAAGCCGCCCAAGGGAAGGTCGCAACTTCGTAGTTGATGCCTTCAGCTTTCGCTTCTTTCTCAGTCTTACCAACCCACGCAACTTCTGGCTCAGTGTAGGCAATTGAAGGAATGACTTTAGGATCGAAGTAGTGCTTCTTACCAGAAATAACTTCAGCTGCTACGTGGCCTTCATGCACACCTTTGTGAGCAAGCATTGGTTGACCAACGATATCACCGATAGCGTGAATGTGCGGTACGTTAGTACGCATTTGCTTATCAACGTTGATGAAGCCACGCTCGTCAACTTCAAGGCCCGCTTTTTCAGCGTCTAGAAGTTTACCGTTTGGTACACGACCGATAGCAACAAGAACAGCATCGTAACGTACAGGCTCTGAAGGTGCTTTTTTGCCTTCCATTGAAACGTAGATACCATCTTCTTTCGCTTCAACAGCCGTCACTTTCGTCTCTAGCATCAGGTTGAATTTCTTCTTGATGCGCTTAGTGAAGACTTTGATGATGTCTTTATCTGCTGCTGGGATCACTTGATCAAACATTTCAACAACGTCGATCTGAGAACCTAGCGAGTGGTAAACCGTACCCATTTCTAGGCCGATGATACCGCCACCCATAACAAGTAGCTTCTCAGGTACTTCTTTCAGTTCAAGTGCGTCAGTTGAATCCCAGATACGTGGATCTTCATGCGGAATGAACGGAAGCTCGATAGGACGAGAACCTGCAGCGATGATTGCATTGTCGAAGTTAACAGTCGTTTGACCTTCTTCACCTTCAACAACAATAGTATTAGGACCAGTAAATTTACCGTAACCGTTAACGATGTTAACTTTACGCATCTTAGCCATACCGCCAAGACCGCCAGTTAGTTGGGTAATTACTTTGTCTTTCCAAAGACGGATTTTGTTGATATCGGTCTGAGGCTCACCGAAAACAACACCGTGTTCAGCCATAGCTTTAGCTTCTTCGATAACTTTCGCTACGTGAAGTAGAGCTTTAGATGGGATACAACCCACGTTTAGACATACACCACCTAGGGTGTTGAATTTTTCGATTAGAACTGTATCCAGACCTAAGTCTGCGCAACGGAACGCTGCAGAATAACCAGCAGGGCCTGAACCCAATACCACTACCTGAGCTTTAATTTCTTTACTCATCATGACCTCGTTGTAAGTCTTATATCCCTAACAGGCGATGTTCTTTTATGTTCTACTTTTTCTTTCAGTTAGCCAACAAGTTTACAGAGGTGTTAACAAACTGAAAAGTAAATTGCCATAGCCTGTGAGCTGCACAACAATTCCATGCCTGTTATTACAGGCATGGACGTTGCGATTGAAACCTTAAAGCACTAAACGGCGAATATCTGATAGACAACCGTTTAGGTAAGTGATGAAACGTGCACCTTCAGCACCATCGATCACGCGGTGATCGTAAGATAGTGATAGAGGAAGCATTAGGCGAGGTTCGAAGTCCTTGCCGTTCCATACTGGTTTCATTTCAGACTTAGATACACCTAGGATACCTACTTCTGGTGCATTCACGATTGGCGTGAACGCAGTACCACCTAAGCCACCAAGGCTAGAGATAGTGAAACAGCCACCTTGCATATCAGATGCAGTTAGCTTACCAGCACGTGCTTTCTTAGAAATAGCCATTAGCTCTTCAGAAAGCTCGTAAATACCTTTTTTGTTCACGTCTTTAAATACAGGAACAACTAGGCCGTTTGGTGTATCAACAGCGATACCCACGTTTACGTACTTCTTAAGAACTAGGTTTTCACCGTCTTCAGAAAGCGAAGAGTTGAATGCTGGGAATGCTTCTAGTGCTTTCGCTACAGCTTTCATGATGAACACAAGTGGAGTGATCTTCATGCCTGTATCTTTCTTCGCTTCGATTGCATTCTGTTCTTTACGGAATGCTTCTAGCGCTGTGATATCTGCATTATCCCACTGTGTAACGTGCGGGATCATTACCCAGTTACGGTGCAGGTTAGCGCCAGAGATCTTCTTGATACGAGACAGTTTCTGAAGCTCAGTTTCACCGAACTTGCTGAAATCAACTTTTGGCCATGGTAGTAGACCAAGTGCAGAACCGTCGCCATTGCCTGCTGCTGCCGCACCAGACTCAAGACGCTTAAGTGCATCTTTAACGAAGTTTTGAACATCTTCTTTTTGGATGCGGTTCTTACGGCCAGTACCTTTAACTTTCGCAAGGTTTACACCGAACTCACGTGCAAGACGACGAACAACTGGAGATGCGTGTGCGTACTCGTTGTTTGCTTCGAACTCGCCTGTTGCTGCTGGTGCCGCTGCTTTAGCAGGTGCCGCCGCAGGAGCTGGAGCTGGAGCGGCTGCCGGAGCAGGTGCCGCTGCAACAGGTGCAGGTGCTGCGCCCGCTACTTCGAATACCATGATTAGTGAGCCAGTTGACACTTTGTCGCCAGCTGCAATCTTGATTTCTTTAATCGTACCAGCGAATGGTGCAGGCACTTCCATAGAAGCCTTGTCACCTTCAACAGTGATTAGAGATTGCTCTTCTTCCACTGTATCACCAACAGCAACCATGATTTCAGTAACTTCTACTTCATCACCGCCGATGTCTGGTACGTTAACTTCTTTTGCTGCAGAAGCTGCTGGAGCTGCCGCTACTGGCGCTTCAACTGCTGCTGGAGCAACTGGTGCACCAGAACCCGCAACTTCAAAGATCATTACTAGAGAACCAGTAGATACTTTGTCGCCCGCTGCAATTTTAATTTCTTTTAGAACACCAGCGAAAGGTGCTGGTACTTCCATTGATGCTTTATCGCCTTCAACCGTAAGAAGAGATTGCTCTTCTTCGATGCTGTCGCCGATAGCTACCATGATTTCAGTAACTTCTACTTCGTCGCCACCGATATCCGGTACGTGAACTTCTTTAAGTTCAGCCGCTGCTGCCGCTGCTGGAGCTGCTACTGGAGCTGCTTCAGCCGCTGGAGCAGGTGCAGCTTGCGCTGCACCCTCGGCTTCGAAAATCATGATTAGAGAACCAGTAGAAACCGAGTCGCCTTCAGCGATTTTGATTTCTTTAACGATACCCGCCTGAGAAGCTGGTACTTCCATAGAAGCCTTGTCGCCTTCTACAGTGATCAGAGATTGCTCTTCTTCAACCTTGTCGCCAACGCTAACAAGAATCTCAGTTACTTCAACCTCGTCCGCACCAATGTCAGGTACATTAATTTCGATTGCCATGTTTTATTGCCTCTTACGCGTATAGCGGGTTGATCTTGTCAGCGTCGATGTTGAATTTAGCAATTGCTTCTGCAACTACAGATTTCTCAACATCACCACGGTTAGCCAGTTCAGTCAGTGCAGCAACTACCACGTAGCCTGCGTTAACTTCGAAGTGACGACGTAGGTTCTCACGGCTGTCAGAACGACCGAAACCATCAGTACCAAGAACTTTGAAAGATTCAGACGGCATGAATGCACGTACTTGCTCTGCGTAGTTCTTCATGTAATCCGTCGCAGCGATTGCTGGCTCAGTACCCATCGCAGTTGTGATGTAAGGTACTTTTTGCTCTGCTTCTGGGTGTAGCATGTTGTAACGCTCAGCATCTTGACCGTCACGAGTAAGTTCATTGAATGAAGTTACTGAGTAAACGTCAGATGCAACACCGTAGTCATCGCTTAGGATTTGAGCTGCTTTACGTACTTCATTCATGATAGTACCAGAGCTCATTAGCTGAACTTTCTTATCGCCTGCGTAAGATTCTAGCTTGTAGATACCCTTACGGATGCCTTCTTCAGCGCCTTCAGGCATTGCTGGCATTGCGTAGTTTTCGTTCATTACTGTTAGGTAGTAGTAAACGTTCTCTTGGTTCTCACCGTACATGCGACGGATACCGTCTTGCATGATTACCGCTAGCTCGTAAGCGAACGTTGGGTCGTAAGAGATACAGTTAGGTACTGTGTTCGCCATGATGTGTGAGTGGCCATCTTCGTGCTGAAGACCTTCACCATTTAGCGTTGTACGACCAGCAGTAGCACCTAATAGGAAGCCACGTGCTTGTTGGTCACCTGCTAGCCATGCCATGTCACCAATACGTTGGAAACCGAACATTGAGTAGTAGATGTAGAATGGGATCATTGGTAGATCATTGGTGCTGTAAGATGTTGCAGCAGCAACCCAAGATGCCATTGAACCTAGTTCGTTGATACCTTCTTGCAGAACCTGACCAGAAGTCGCTTCTTTGTAGTAAGACACTACGCCGCGGTCTTCAGGTGTGTATTCTTGACCGTGTGGGTTGTAGATACCAACCTGACGGAATAGACCTTCCATACCGAAGGTACGTGCTTCATCACAGATGATAGGAACGATGTTCTTACCAATGTTCTTATCTTTAAGCAGGATGTTAAGCGTACGTACGTAAGCCATAGTGGTAGAGATATCACGCTTTTGCTCGCCCAGTAGCGGAGCAAATGCATCTAGCTCAGGCACTTTGAACTCTTGCGTAAAGTTAGGAAGACGCTGAGGCGTGTAACCGTGCAGTGCGTTACGACGTGCGTGCAGGTAGTTGTACTCTGCAGAACCTTCTTCTAGTTTCAGGTAAGGTAGCTCGCTTACTTTCTCGTCAGGAAGAATATCTTCTAGGCCTAGACGATCACGTAGGTGAAGAACATGTGTCATGTCCATTTTCTTCACGCCGTGCGCAATGTTTTTACCTTCAGCTGCATCACCCATGCCGTAACCTTTAACGGTTTTAGCTAGGATTACAGTTGGTTTACCGTCTGTTTCTTTTGCGTTGTTGAACGCAGCGAACAGTTTAGAAGACTCGTGACCACCACGCTTAAGCGCGAAGATTTCGTCATCAGTCATGTCTGCAACTAGTGCAGCTGTTTCTGGGTACTTACCAAAGAAGTGCTCACGTACGTAGGCGCCATCTTTAGATTTAAATGTCTGGTAATCACCATCGATAGTTTCGTTCATTAGCTGAAGCAGTTTACCGGTAGTGTCTTTCGCTAGTAGCGCATCCCAGTTATTACCCCAAACCACTTTAACCACATTCCAGCCAGCACCTTTAAATAGGCCTTCTAGCTCTTGAATGATCTTGCCGTTACCCATTACAGGACCGTCAAGACGTTGTAGGTTACAGTTGATTAGGAAACATAGGTTGTCTAGTTTCTCACGCGCAGCGAAAGAAATAGCACCACGTGATTCTGGCTCATCCATCTCACCATCGCCCAAGAACGCGTAAACACGTTGAGCTGAAGTATCTTTCAAACCACGACCGTTAAGGTACTTAAGGAAACGTGCTTGGTAGATAGCAGAGATAGGGCCTAGACCCATAGAAACAGTTGGGAACTGCCAGAATTCAGGCATTAGTTTAGGGTGCGGGTATGAAGGGATACCTTTACCATCAACTTCTTGACGGAAGTTATCTAGCTGCTCTTCAGTTAGGCGGCCTTCAACAAATGCGCGAGAATAGATACCTGGAGAGATGTGGCCCTGGTAGTAAACTAAATCGCCACCATCTACTTCGTTTGGCGCACGGAAGAAGTGGTTGAAACATACTTCGTAGAATGCAGAAGCAGACTGGTAAGAAGCCATGTGGCCACCTAGGTCTAAATCTTTCTTAGAAGCACGTAGTACGATCATGATTGCGTTCCAACGGATAATGGAACGAATACGACGCTCAAGTGTTGTGTCACCTGGGTAAGCAGGTTCTTGTGCTGCAGGAATCGTATTGATGTAGTTGGTAGTAATGCCCGTAGCCATATCTACGCCATCTAAACGTGCTTTATCTAGTACTTGCTCTAGCAGGTACTGGGCACGCTCTACACCTTCTTCACGAACGACTGATTCAAGAGCTTCTAGCCACTCTTGAGTTTCAAGTGCGTCAACGTCATTCTTCATGACTTCAGACATGCGATCTATCCTTTCGTTGATAATCTACAAAACTTAATACCAATCATCATAACTATCGGCTCTATGGAGTTCAGATAGTTATGACGACTGGTATATTGTCGCGACAGGTCAATACCCTTCGTTATAGTTATGAAGGTATTAATCCAGCCCGTCCTTGCGTTGTTGAATACGACGAAGAGAGCGTTCACGTCTGCTATCTTCACGCGATAAATCCAACAAGGTTTCCTCGATGTAAGCCAAATGTGCGTGCGATGCTTCACGAGCCTTAATGGGCTCACCAGAAACAATCGCCTGCACAATATCGGCTCGATGTTTGCTCACCTTCATGACCACCTCTTGGCGGCGATTCAGGAGTTCAAAGTTTTGTAATACGTTTTGCTCAAGCATAGGGGCAAGGCTGCGGATGATATGAAGCAATACCACATTGTGTGCCGATTCAGTAACGGCAATCAGGTATTGCATAACCGCGGCAGCTTCTGCATGTAAATCGCCTTGCTGCTGAGCTTCTTGAATTCGTGCATGACAGTCACGAATACGAGTAAAATCTTCTTCGTTACCACGCAATGCAGCGTAGTAAGCAGCTAGCCCTTCCAGCGCATGGCGCGCTTCCAATAAATCTAGCTGAGTTTCTGGGTGCGCCGCCAACAAATCGAGTAAGGGTTCCGAAAAACTCTGCCATAGTTTTTCGGTTACAAACGTTCCTCCGCCTTGACGACGAGTGAGGAGATTTTTAGCTTCTAGGCGCTGGATTGCTTCGCGAACAGACGGGCGTGACACATCAAATTGTTTGGCTAACTCACGCTCAGGTGGCAATTGCTGCCCTGGGGATAATATTCCCTCAAGGATCAATCGCTCAATCTCCTGCTCGATAGCGTCAGATAGCTTAGGTTGACGGATACGTTTATAAGTCATTTTTTCGTTATCGTTCTTATGCTTAACCGCGTTTCAGGCCAGTCCGCTGCGTGGATAATTGGTATTACCAATTTACGAATTATTTGAAAGTTTACAGAATTTTTTTTAGATGTCCACTGGCAACTTGACTGAAATCATAGAACAAAGGGGGATTTAACAAAAATTTCAACTTATGAAAACTTATTAAGACAAATTAATTCACAGCTCGAAACAAATAAGACTGTGAATAATCTACGCCCCATTCAAATGGTCAGACCAATTGTGTTTTATTTTCTAATCAAGCGATTAGCTTTTATCGTCTGCTAACGTTGTTTTAAACGCATACCAATCAAACGCCAATCCAGGATCTGTTTTTCGTCCTGGCGCAATAAATTCATGGCCAGTGATCCGTGAGGTATCAATATGTGGGTAGTAGTCCATCAGCACCCGGGATAACTCAGTGAGTGATGCATACTGAGCTTGGGTATAAGGGAGGGTATCCGTGCCTTCCAGTTCGATGCCAATCGAAAAATCATTGCATCTTTCACGCTCAGCAAACTGGGAGACACCCGCATGCCAAGCACGACAATCTAGTGGTACAAACTGAATGATATCGCCATTTCGTCTAATTAAACAGTGAGCAGACACTCGAAATTCTGAAATTAACTCAAAATAGGGATGTTCGTCAGGATTCAGCTTACCCGTGAATAGCTGCTCTATATAAGGTCCGCCAAATTGACCGGGTGGCAAGCTGATATTGTGCACCACCAGCAAAGAAACCACTTCGCCTTGTGGACGTAAATCATAGAAAGGAGATGGTACATGCTTTACACCACTCAACCAGTGGTCAGTTTGAATCGTTAACGTCTTCATTGCAGAGATTCTCGTTCACTTAATAACAAGGCTATTTTAGTCACAACAGCATCAAATCACACCTTGCGCTGAAATTGCTGCAACTGAGAACCAGTCGCGGTATGATCCATCATCGTAAAAGAGCAGTAGATCTTTCTACCCCCTCACTCGCTCAGCCGACAGACTCAACCCATAGTGACGGATACAGCATGACTAAAATGGAACAAAATCACGATAGCCAAGCGCGTTTAGCCTACTTAAAGCAGCAACTCCCACAAGAAATTACTCGCGCAGTCACAGAAACGTTGCGTGAAGATTTGGGGGGCGAAATTGGTGAACCTATCAATCCCGAGCATGATATTACTGCAAGCTTGATCCCAGCTGATAGCCAAGGCGTGGCAACCATTATTACCCGTGAGCATGGTGTGTTTTGCGGCCAACTATGGGCGGAAGAGGTGTTTAAACAGTTAGGCAGCCAAGTTAAAATTGAGTGGCATGTTCAAGATGGTGATACCGTCGAACCGAATCAAACGCTGTGTACCCTATCTGGTCCATCACGCATTTTGTTAACGGGTGAACGCAATGCGATGAACTTCATCCAAACCTTGTCTGGCTGTGCCACAACGGTAGCCACCTACGCTAAGCAACTCGAAGGTACCCACACTCGCCTACTCGATACTCGAAAAACCATCCCCGGCCTGCGCAGTGCACTAAAATATGCGGTGACCTGTGGTGGCGGTTACAACCACCGCATAGGGGTATTCGACGCGTACTTAATCAAAGAAAACCACATTATTGCCTGCGGTGGTATTCAACAAGCCATCAGCACAGCCAAACAGCTCAATCCAGGCAAGCCTGTTGAAGTTGAAACCGAAAGCTTAGCCGAACTACAACAAGCCATTGATGCAGGTGCTGACATTATCATGCTCGATAATTTCACCACCGAGATGATGCGTGAAGCCGTTAAAATTAACGCTGGTCGCGCAGCCTTAGAAAACTCAGGTAACGTAACCCTAGCGACCATTCGTGAATTTGCCGAAACGGGGGTGGACTACATTTCAGTTGGCGCACTCACTAAGCACTTAAAAGCCATGGATTTGTCGATGCGCTTTCAATAAGCCCTTATGCGATTTAGCGAGATAATCGAAATACCGATTTATCGCTCTTACACATATTCCTAAGCAACAAAATATCTAAAGGAGAGCCTCTGCTCTCCTTTTCTCTATTTATCAATAAGTTCTACTCTCATCAGGTATAACCAATCGCTCCAACACACCTCGAAGCGCGTTCTGCAACAAATGTAATCTTCCAACTATTTATTCAAACTGCGCCGCGCAAAGTATTCCTTTCGATTCCGCCACTTGGAGTCAACTTTTAATCTGGCTAAACAAATTACGAGGCCTTCGGGCATACAAGGAAAGAAACATGAAAAAGACGCAAAAAGGTTTTACGCTGATTGAATTGATGATTGTGGTGGCAATTATCGGGATTATCTCAGCGTTTGCTATTCCGGCTTACTCAGATTACACCCAACGTACCCGTGTCGCTGGAGCTGTTACTGGCATTACCAGCTTCAAAATGGCAGTGGCATTATGTGCGCAAGACTTGGGAACACTAACAGGTTGTAATGGAGGCGGTAACGAAATACCAGCAGATGTTGCAACTGGTAATAATGGTGCAACTATTTCATATGTGGATGCAGTAACAACGGCTAACGGTATTATCACGGTTTCATCAACTGGTGTACAAGATGATGGTTCAACTAACCTTGATGTAATAATGACACCAACTATAGCAAATGGTGTTGTCCAATGGGAACTAACTGGTAATGGCTGTACAGTTGCAGGCCGTAGTATTGACTGTTCAGGTAGCTAATGCAAACTACCCTCACTTCAGTACTGCATCAAGCGGGTGTACTTAACCTGATGCAGCAGCAAGAAGTCAGTAGTTTCGCCCACGCCGAGGGGCTCTCGATCCCCTCGGCGTTGGCCGATCTTAATATACTGACCAGTGACGATTTAGCCCGCCAGCTCGAATCTATTCTTAGTATCGCCTTGACCGATATTCATCAATACAATTACCAAGGCTGTTGCGAGAGCTTACGTCAGCGCGAGAGCATTTTGCGCCATCGTGTGATTCCGCTTAAGCTCACCGAGACAACTTTGTTTTTGGGCACCAGCGATCCAACCAACGTTGCCGCTCAAGATGAATTCCGCTTTGCCACCGGCAAACAAGTCGAGCCGCTACTACTCAGTAATAAGCAACTAGAAAGTGCGATCCGTCGGCTTTACGGCAGTGATGTCGGTGAAACCTCCCACCAGCGTGGGATCAGCGAAGATGACTTGGATCAGTTGGTCGATCTGAGCGAAGGCGAGATTGAACAAGAGAATGATCTAAGCCAAGACACCGCACCTGTTACCCGTTATATCAACCAAGTACTACTCGATGCGGTACGAAAAAAAGCCTCTGATATTCACTTTGAACCGTACGAAAAGTTCTTTCGAATTCGTTTTCGTTGTGATGGTTTGCTACACCAATATTCCAGTCCACCAGCACATTTATCTCGGCGGTTATCCACTCGCTTAAAGGTGATGTCGAAGCTCAATATTGCCGAGCGTCGCCAACCACAAGATGGACGAATAAAACTCAAACTTAGCCCAACCGTTACCGTTGATTTACGGGTATCTACCCTCCCGACTCTGTGGGGCGAAAAGGTAGTATTACGGATATTAGACAGCACCAGCGCCAGCTTAAACATTGATATTCTAGGTTATAACCAACAACAAAAAGCAGCTTATCTTGCTGCATTGCAACAACCGCAAGGGATGATTTTAATGACAGGGCCAACGGGTAGCGGCAAAACCGTCTCGCTTTATACTGGCCTTAAGATCCTCAATACCGATGAGCGTAATATTTCCACCGCTGAAGATCCGGTCGAAATAAACTTACCCGGTATTAATCAGGTTCATATCAACAACCAAGCTGGGCTAGGCTTTGCCGATGCACTGCGATCATTTTTACGCCAAGATCCCGATGTGGTCATGGTCGGTGAAATTCGCGATATAGAAACCGCCGCCATTGCGGTCAAAGCCGCTCAAACCGGGCACTTGGTACTATCAACCCTACACACGAATTCCGCCGCCGAAACCCTGACCCGTTTGACCAATATGGGGGTAGAAGATTTTAACTTAGCCTCATCGCTTAGCTTGATCATCGCTCAACGACTGGCGCGGCGTTTATGTAACGCTTGTAAACAGCCCCACCCTTTATCAAATATGCATAGGGAGCGACTTGCCATCCCTACCGATGCAGAGCTTTATCAAGCCAATGAACAAGGCTGTGATGATTGCAACAAAGGCTATCTGGGTCGAGTCGGTATTTATGAAGTCATGACCTTTAGCCGTGAACTGGCGGAAGCCTTAATGGCCAAAGCAACGACGTTGCAACTAGAGGAAATTGCCTGTCAGCAAGGAATGCAAACCCTCAATCAAGCAGGAATAGAAAAGCTGTGCCAAGGCACCACCAGCTTAACTGAATTGCAGCGCGTCCTGCATTTTTAGCCTGAATATAATAAATAAAATGAAGTGGGACACCGCATGAAGCAAACCAACAAGCTACGTTATTATCACTGGCGAGGAACCAATAGCGCAGGGAGAAAAGTCTCTGGCGTGATTGTCGGCTTTCAAGAACAAGAAGCCCGAGAAAAACTACTAGAACAACGCATCCAAGTCAAAAAGATAAAACGACGTAATCCATCGACGTTTGCCCGGATGAAAAACAAGATGGAAGCCACCGATGTCACGGCCGTAACGCGCCAACTGGCAACCATGATTCAATCTGGTGTCCCTGTGGTACAGTCATTCAAGCTCATCGCTGAAAGCCATCAGAAAAGCGAAGTCCGTGCGACCTTAAGTCAAATCAATAAACAAGTTGAAGCAGGGGCATCCTTGTCTAAAGCACTGCGCACAAGCTCGCCCCTGTTCGACAATTTTTATTGTGATTTAGTCGCAACGGGGGAAGAGACTGGTCATTTAGGGCAAATATTTGAACGTCTTGCCACATACAGGGAAAAGCATGAGGCAATGCGCAAGAAAGTCATCAAAGCAATGATTTATCCCGGTATGGTGACGCTTACCGCCATTATCGTCACTGTGATGATGCTGGTGTTTGTGATCCCACAATTTGCCGATATTTTCCAAAGCTTTGGCGCGCAATTACCTTGGTTTACACGTCAAGTCATTAAGGCTTCAAATCTACTCACCTCCAATGGATTACTTATTTCACTATCTTTAATTGCTGCGATTGCAGGTTTCGCTGTCAGTTATAAAAAATCACCTCGCCTTCAACTGGCTGTTAGTCGATGGAGTTTACGCTTTCCTATTCTAGGCACCGTATTTATGAAAGCCACCATCGCACGATTTGCTCGCACACTTGCCACCACCTTTACAGCAGGTATCCCTTTACTGTCAGGGCTACAATCGGCAGGTAAAACCGCAGGCAATCTCCATATTCAACGAGCGGTCGAACAAGCCCATACCGCCGCTGCAGCTGGCATGCCACTGTATCTCTCTTTGCGTCAATGCAATGAATTTCCTGAGCTCATGCTACAGATGGTGATGATAGGTGAAGAGTCAGGTTCACTCGATGACATGCTCAATAAAATTGCCAATTTGTACGAAGGCGATGTTGATAATACAGTCGATAATCTGGGTAAAATCATCGAACCTTTGATCATTATTATCCTCGGTGGTCTCATCGGTGGACTATTGGTGGCTATGTATATGCCAATCTTCACCCTGATGAGTGTAATCGGTTAACGCAGAGGCTAGTATTTACCGCATATATTGCGAGTATCATGGTGCTAACACCTTGAATACTCGCGCTCCTCCCTCGGTTCACGTTACAATAACACCACAGATTGACTAGAGACTTCACCATGGAACTGCTGACCTATTACCCTTGGCTTTACCCTGTTTTCGCCGCCCTATTCGGTTTATTAATTGGCAGCTTCTTAAATGTAGTGATCTACCGCTTACCTATCATGATGGAGCGTGAGTGGAAACGTGATTGCATAGACTGTTTTCCCGAATTTCAGCAAGGTAAAACAACAGAAGAACAACCGACTTTCAACCTCAGCATCCCCCGATCTCGCTGCCCAAAGTGTAATGCACTCATTACCGCCAAAGACAATATTCCGGTATTGAGCTGGCTATGGTTAAAAGGGCGCTGCCGTCACTGTCAGCACCCTATTAGCGCGCGCTATCCTTTGGTTGAACTGCTTACGGCTGCGATGGTAGCCACAGTCGCACTACTGCTCCCTCTCTCTGAGTGGTCAGTGGCCGTGATCTTTTTTACCTTCACCTTGATCGCCTTAACCTTTATCGATATCGATAAGATGCTACTGCCCGATCAACTCACTCTGCCATTGATGTGGGCAGGTTTATTGCTCGCCGTATTAGGGGTCAGCCCCGTATCAATCGAAGATGCGCTTATCGGTGCTATGTTCGGTTACCTATCACTATGGAGCCTGTATTGGTGCTTTAAGTTACTGACAGGTAAAGAGGGAATGGGATACGGAGATTTCAAGCTGTTAGCTGCACTTGGCGCATGGCTAGGCTGGCAATCATTACCGTTTGTGATCCTACTATCTTCGTTAATTGGTGCAATCTGTGGCATTATTCTAATGAGAATTCAAAAATCAGATACCCAAGCGCCTTTCTCCTTTGGCCCTTACCTTGCGCTGGCTGGCTGGGTAAGCATGTTATGGGGAACGCAAATTATTGATTGGTATCTGACAAGCTACTTAGGACTGTAATTATGACAATGGTGGTTGGCCTAACAGGCGGCATTGGTAGTGGAAAAACCACAGTAGCAAACCTATTTGCTGACTATGGTATTGATATTATTGATGCTGACATTATAGCTCGCGAGGTTGTAGAACCCGACAGCAAAGGGCTAAAAGCCATTGAACTAAAACTTGGTGCTGACATCTTACTGACAGACGGTCAATTAAACCGTAGTAAATTAAGAGAGTTAATCTTTTCGCAACCACAATTAAAAAGCTGGCTAGATGACTTACTACATCCATTAATTCGTCAGCGTATGCTGGCACAAATTGAGGATAGTCAGTCAGCCTATTGCTTATTGGTCATTCCATTGATGGTTGAGAATAATTTACAGTCTTTAGCGAACCGCCTATTAGTCGTGGATGTTGAAGAATCAGTACAGATTGAACGCACGTTACAGCGCGACAATGTTAGCGAGCAACAAGTAAGAAATATCCTCGCTGCGCAAGCCTCAAGGACAGAGCGCAATGCAGCAGCCGATGACATTATTAGTAATAATGGTGATAGCAGTGCTTTACCTGAAAAAGTAGCGCAACTGCACCACCACTATCTCGAATTGAGCCAACATACCCAATAACACTTTCGTGGGCTGGGTAACTCAGCAGATGACAGACCTTATGCAGACAAATAACTTTGAACATCCGCTCAACGAAAAAGTGCGAATTTATCTGCGTCTGGAATACCTTATTCGCCAGATGCAGTCTTCTTGCCAAAAAACGGATCATTGGCAACATCAAATTTTCTTTCGTGCCCTATTTGATTTATTAGAAATCCTAGAGCAAATTCAACTAAAAGCGGAATTGGCCAAAGATTTGACCCAGCAAGCTAGTCAGCTTAAGCGCTGGCTCGACGTCCCTGGTGTTGATCAGCAAGCTTTATTAGATTTATTAGATAAATTAGAGTTGATGCAGCGCCAGTTAATGACTGCATCACGCCTTGGTCAAGAGCTGCGAAACGACCGCTTCCTATGTGGGATCAAGCAACGCTTTTCAATCCCTGGCGGCAGCTGCTGTTTTGATCTGCCAGCACTGCACCATTGGCTACATTTACCCTTGGTGCATAAACAGAGCGATATGACCAATTGGTTAGAGGCGATCTCGGAGATCACCAATGCCTTACAACTTTGGCTACGCTTAACTCGTGAGCAAGGACAATTTCAGGCTCAAGTAGCACGAGGCGGATTTTTCCAACACGATGCCGATGACGCGTGCCTGTTACGAATCCAAATTTGCCCGAGCTATGGGGTATACCCTATGATATCAGGGCACCGTAATCGTTTTTCGATCCGCTTCATTCCCTTTGAGGATGGCGCACCGATTGCCGATACTATTGAATTTAAACTAGCTATTTGCTGAGGTCAGCCGTGTCACAACCAAGCGCACCGACAATTGTAAAATGTCCAACTTGCAAAACAGATGTCGAGTGGAACGAAAAAAGCACCTATCGTCCCTTTTGCTCAAAGCGCTGCCAATTAATTGATTTAGGTGAATGGGCAGAAGAAGAAAAAGCCATTCCTGGCGCACCCGATTTATCTGACTCTGATGGTTGGTCAGAAGATATGAACTACTAGGCTTGTACTAGGTCATTAATAACGTAAATAAAGAGAAGGCGCATGATGCGCCTTTCTTTTAGCTAAAATTTACATTCTGCATAACGCGCTGCTGTAACTTATCGAGTACCGCCCCATTAGCCTCAGGAAAGTCAGAAGGCGCTAAGGCTTCAATACTCACCCACTTTCCTGGCTGACCTTCTTTACCATAAGCCTCACCAGTAAAAGCTGTAATCAAATAAAAATCAAACTTCAGTGATTTCTCAGGGTAATCGTGTGCTAACGACAGAAAGTGTTCTAGCTCAGTCACTTCAATCCCGACTTCCTCATGAAGCTCGCGGATCACCGCCTGCTCGGCCGTTTCATTTAACTCAACTTTTCCCCCCGCAAACTCCCAAAAGCCACCTTTATGTGCTTTAGCCGCGCGTTGAGTAATAAACACTTTATCTTGTTGCGCATTAAGAATGATCCCAGCTGAGATCCATAATTGCTTCTTATCCATTCTGACTTCTCTGACTATCACGGCTGCTCATCATGATGATCGCACCGTTTTTTATTTATAAAAAAGGCCGCATCAGCGACCTTTTTTGTAATTAACACAGTTTATCAATTAATTGATTTTACCGTGACACTGTTTGTATTTTTTTCCTGAGCCACAAGGACAAGGTTCATTACGGCCAACTTTACGTTCTTCGCGTTGGAAGGTACCCGCATTTTCCTCGTCACCCGCTTCGTCATCAGCAATCTGGTTTTCCGCATTTTGATGCTGGAACTGTTGACGACGAGCAAGCTCTTCAGCTTGTTTGCGGCGCTCTTCTTCGATACGGTCAACATCTTCTTGCTGTTGTACGCGTACACGGCTCAGAATCGCAATCACGTCTGATTTAAGGCTCTCAAGCATCTCTTCGAATAACTCAAAAGATTCACGCTTGTATTCTTGTTTCGGGTTCTTCTGCGCGTAACCACGTAAGTGGATACCTTGACGCAAGTGGTCCATCGCCGCTAAGTGCTCTTTCCACAGCATATCAAGATTTTGCAGCATCACTGTTTTTTCAAAGTTACGCAGCACTGGTGCACCAACAACATCTTCTTTCTGTTGGTAGATAGCAACAGCTTGCTCAATGATACGCTCACGCAACGCTTCTTCGTACAGCTTTTCTTCAGTATCTAACCATTCCTGAATTGGAAGATCGAGATCGAAATCCGCTTTCAGACGCTCTTCAAGCCCCTGAATGTCCCACATTTCCTCAAGTGACTGCGCAGGTACGTATTGTTCAAATACCGCGGTCAGTACATCGTGGTGGTTTTGTGAAATCATATCGCTGATGTCTTCAGCGTTCATCAGTTCATCACGCAGTTCATAAACCACTTTACGTTGGTCATTGGCTACATCATCAAACTCAAGCAATTGTTTACGGATATCGAAGTTACGGCCTTCAACTTTACGCTGTGCGTTTTCAATTGCCTTAGTAACCCAAGGGTGCTCGATCGCTTCGCCTTCTTCCATACCCAGTTTTTTCATCATGCCTGAAACACGGTCTGAAGCAAAAATACGCATCAAACCATCTTCCATCGATAAGTAGAAGCGCGATGAACCCGCATCACCTTGACGACCAGAACGACCACGAAGCTGGTTATCGATACGACGAGATTCATGACGCTCAGTACCAATAATGTGTAAACCACCCGCAGCAAGCACTGCATCATGGCGCTCTTTCCACTTCGCTTTAACATCTGCGATTTGTGCGTCTGTTGGGTTTTCTACCTGTGCCAGTTCGCTCTGCCAGTTACCACCAAGAACGATATCTGTACCACGGCCCGCCATGTTGGTTGCGATTGTAACCGCACCAGACAGACCAGCGTTTGCAACAATATCCGCTTCTTTTTCGTGGAACTTAGCATTCAGCACTTCGTGCTTGATACCTTGTTTTTTCAGAGCATTAGATAGCAGTTCTGATTTTTCAATCGATACAGTACCCACCAACACTGGCTGGCCTTTCTCTACACGCTCTTTGATGTCTTCAGCAATCGCACCGAACTTCTCTAACTCAGTCATGTAAACCAAGTCACCCATATCCTCACGGATCATAGGTTTGTTGGTTGGCATTACGACTGTTTCAAGGTTATAAATCGACTGGAATTCGAATGCTTCAGTATCAGCCGTACCTGTCATGCCTGACAGTTTTTCGTATAAACGGAAGAAATTCTGGAACGTAATAGACGCGAGAGTTTGGTTCTCGTTCTGAATTTTCGCCCCTTCTTTTGCTTCTACAGCTTGGTGCAAACCTTCAGACCAACGACGACCTGGCATAGTACGGCCAGTGTGCTCATCAACAATAATCACTTCGTCATCTTTAACGATGTAATCAACATCGCGCTCAAACAATACGTGAGCACGCAGTGCCGCATTTACGTGATGTAGTAAGCTAATATTCGCTGGTGAGTAAAGTGTATCGCCTTCTTCCATCAAGCCATTTTGCTGCAGTAGCTCTTCAACAAATTCTTGGCCAGTTTCAGTTAAGTGCGCTTGTTTCGCTTTTTCATCAACCGTGTAGTGACCGTCACCGCGGTACTCTTCACTGTCTTCTTTATCTTGTTTTACTAACTGCGGGATCAGTGTATTGATCTTAGTGTAAAGCTCTGAGCTATCTTCGGCAGGGCCAGAGATAATCAATGGGGTACGCGCTTCATCGATTAAGATGGAATCCACTTCATCGACTACGGCAAAGAAACGTTCACGTTGAACACGATCTTCTGGGCGGAATGCCATGTTGTCACGTAGATAATCGAAACCGAATTCATTGTTTGTACCGTAAAGTACATCGGCTTGGTACGCTTCTTTCTTCGCTTGAGGTGGCATGTTTGGCACGTTAACGCCAACAGTCATACCTAGGAATTCAAATAGAGCACGGTTTGTTTCGGCATCACGCGCAGCTAGGTAGTCATTCACCGTTACAATGTGAACGCCCTTACCCGTTAGTGCGTTAAGGTAAGCGGGTAGCGTTGCTGTTAGTGTTTTACCTTCACCCGTACGCATTTCTGCGATTTGGCAGTTGTTTAGTACCATGCCACCAATCAGCTGAACATCAAAGTGACGCATACCGAATACACGTTTTGATGCTTCGCGAACGGTTGCGAATGCTTCTGGCAGTAATTGGTCTAGGTTTTCACCTTGTTCGATACGCTCACGGAACTCGACCGTCTTGGCCTTAAGCTCTTCATCTAACAGGCTTTCAAATTGAGGTTCTAATTTATTGATTTGATCGACGATTTTGCGCAAACGACGCAGAGTGCGGTCGTTACGGCTACCGATAATTTTTGTCAGTAGTTTTGATAACATGGTGATGCCGTTTCTCTAAGTTATGTAGATTCAGCGCAATAGGCTTCTGAATCAATGAATCAGGTTGTCACAGGAGTATCCTACCCCTACTCAACAGAGCCGTGCACAGTGTGCAGAAAATAAGGCCAAGTTAATGCTTACTATTGGATATTGTGGCACTTTATTTCAGTTTCAAGGGGCACAGTTAAACAAAGTCATTCTATAGGTTAAACACCAAAGTAGATATCCCTATAAAACGAAAACCTCAACTGAGTAAAGCCTTAAACAAGGCATCCCCGCCAACCCACTTGGATGGTATAATAAGCCATAATAGTTAAGTCGCCTACGGTTAAAGCTGGAGTCTAGTTTTTCATATGCGAAAATTAGGTGTCAGCCCACAATAGTGGCATTTATTTTATTGTTAATCACGGATGCGAAAGCGAGCGTTATGCGAGACCATCGTCCACAAACTCCGGCTCACTTGTTGGATGACTCCACCCTTGGCAATATCCAGCAGCGTGCGGTTGCACTGGCTAAATTAAATGAAGCCGTTAAACAACACTTAAATTGTGCTGAACATTGTCGTGTGAGTAATTATCGTCAGCAGACACTGATCATTGAGGTTTCATCGGCTAACTGGTCGATGCGCTTGAATTTCGAAAGAAATACACTGATGACTAAGCTACGTGAAAAATTACTGCCACAGTTAAAACAAATTGAGATAAAGGTTAACCCCAATCTTGCTGTTGATCTGGAGCGAAAACAGCACAAAGTGCCGGATATTATCCGTAAACCCATTACAGAAAAAGCAGCGGGTTATTTACTCTATACGGCACAGAGTGCGCCAGACAAGGTAAAAGCACGTTTAGAACGTATTGCGGCCTTAGCCAAGCGGCGTCAGTCATAATAGCCGCTGTGTTTTCATAATATGCAGAACAACAGATACAAAAACGCCAGACAATGTCTGGCGTTCTTTAATTCAGTCGATGAAACTTTTAACGTATTACGCTAATACCATACCTGGCTGAGCCAAAGTCACTGGTGAGTCTTTCTCATCTTGGTAGGTTGTCCATTCGTAAGCTTCTTGATCAGCTAACACTGCACGCAATAATTTATTGTTAAGTGCATGGCCTGACTTATATGCCGCCATTTCACCCACAATATTATGACCACACATATAAAGGTCACCAATGGCATCCAATACTTTGTGTGTCACTAATTCGTTATCAAAACGCAGACCATCTTCATTCAGAATACGGTACTGGTCGAGTACGATTGCGTTATCGAAACTACCACCTAAACATAAGTTTTGTGATTGTAGGTATTCGATATCGTGCATGAAACCAAAAGTACGTGCACGACTAATGTCTTTTACAAATGATTGGCTAGAAAAATCTAACAATAAACGCTGCTGCTCTGAATCAATCGCAGGATGATTAAATTCAATAGCGAAATCTAAACGGAAACCGTTATATGGACGTAATTCCGCCCACTTGTCGCCATCTTCAACGCGAACAGTTTTTTTGATGCGTAAAAAGCGTTTTGGCGCATTTAACGTATCGATACCTGCAGACTGTAGCAAGTAAATAAATGGGCTTGCACTGCCATCCATAATTGGAATTTCAGGTGCATCAACTTCGATAATCACATTATCGATACCCATACCTGCCAGCGCAGCGTTTAAGTGCTCAACCGTTGAGATACGTACGCCTTCATCATTAACAAGGGCAGTACATAGCATAGTATCGCGCACTGAATCTGCATTCGCAGGGAAATCCACAGGTGGATTAAGGTCAGTACGACGATAGATCACACCCGTATTCGCCGCGGCAGGGCGTAGAATAAGCGTGACTTTACGACCAGAGTGGAGACCCACACCAGTAGTTTGGACAATGCTTTTCAATGTACGTTGTCTGATCATCTAATTTTCTCTCAACATCTGAAAGCCAAAAACACCCATTACCCTGTCACATAATAGGCAATGGGGGCTTATCTTACCACTCATCTGGTCATATCCCAAACAATTTACGCTGCTTAATCAGCCTGCTGACGTAAAAATGCTGGAATATCAAGGTAGTCATGTTCACTCTGTGGTGACGCTTTTGGTGCAGCAGCCGCAGAAGATGACGATGATGCTGGTGACTCAACTGAGTTGCTTTGCGTTAGAGGTGCCGCTTTTGGCTGCTCTTCAATCGCAGAAACCGCAGGTTTCTCTTGTACAGAGGCAACCGCAGGCGCTGGTTTAGATGTTGTCACCAAAGTGATATCTGGCTTACTTTCTTTACCAATGCCGGTAGCAACCACAGTCACACGTAGCTCATCTGTCATTTCAGGATCAAGCGACGTACCGATAACAACCGTTGCGTTGTCTGATGCAAATGCTTTCACTGTGTTACCCACAGTTTCAAACTCATCAAGACGCATGTCCATACCCGCGGTGATGTTAACAAGTACACCACGTGCGCCAGCCAGATCGATATCTTCAAGTAGCGGGCTAGAAATAGCCATTTCAGCGGCTTCTTCAGCACGATCATCACCGACAGCCATACCACTACCCATCATTGCATGACCCATTTCCGACATCACTGTACGTACGTCAGCGAAATCGACATTGATCATACCAGGGCGTGTAATTAGCTCGGCAATGCCTTGAACTGCGTTTTTAAGCACATCGTTTGCTTTCGCAAATGCGTCTAGCAGTGTGATACCGCGACCAAGCACTTTCAGCAGTTTTTCGTTTGGAATTGTGATTAGAGAATCAACGTGCTTAGAAAGCTCTTCGATACCCTGTTCAGCAAATGCCATACGCTTCTTACCTTCGAAGCTAAATGGTTTAGTCACCACAGCTACTGTAAGAATGCCCAGTTCTTTCGCCACTTCAGCAATGATTGGAGCAGCACCTGTACCAGTACCGCCACCCATACCCGCAGCAATGAAGATCATGTCTGAACCTTGCAGTTCATTCTTGATAGCTTCACGGTCTTCTAGCGCCGAATCACGACCTACTTGTGGGTTTGCACCCGCACCTAGACCTTTAGTGATATCGCCACCGATTTGAATCACAGTGCTTACACTCGATTTACGCAGTGCTTGTGCATCGGTATTAACGGTGATGAACTCAACACCTTCAATTGATTCACGAACCATGTGATCGACAGCATTACCGCCGCCGCCGCCAACGCCAATGACCTTGATTACCGCTTCGTCAGAGATTTCCATCATCGGTTCAAACATTTGTTCTCTCCGTTATTCCTGTTCGCATCAGGTTTTAAAATTCTTTTTTAAACCAACCGCTAACTTTAGAAAACAGCCCCGAAACTGAACGTTTTGGTTCTACTTCGCTATCGTCAAACGACTGATTATCCTTACCGTAGTGCAGCAAACCCACTGCTGTCGCATAATGCGGTGCTTGCACATAATCTGTTAATCCACTCAGCTCAAGTGGTTGGCCAATTCGGACTTGGTTTTGGAACACACGTTCCGCACACTCATTAAGCCCTTCAATTTGTGCCGCGCCACCCGTTAAAACAATGCCTGCTGCTAAGTGGTGTTTTACGCCCGCATTACGCAATTGTTCTTGGATCTCTACTAGCCTCTGATTAACCAAACCTAATAATTCGCTGTAGCGAGGTTCGATCACTTCCGCTAGGGTCTGGCTCTGCAAGCTACGCGATGGTCGGCCACCGACACTAGGTACATCGACCTTGGCGTCTTTGCTAACTAACTCGCTCAGTGCACAACCATATTTAACTTTAATTTCTTCAGCATCACCCGGAGGTGTACCGAAGGCGTAAGCAATATCGCTGGTAACCACATTGCCCGCATAAGGGATCACTTCGGCATGGCGTAAAGCACCGCCAGTCCAGAAGGCGATATCCATAGTGCCGCCGCCGATGTCGACTACGCAGACACCCAGTTCACGCTCATCTGCGGTTAATACCGCATGACTTGCCGCTAAACCGGAGAAGATCAACTGATCCACTTTCAAACCACAACGCTCTACCGCTTTAACTATGTTACGCGCCATATCGTTGTGACATGTAATCAAATGAACACTCGCTTCCATCCGAACGCCAGATAAACCAACAGGATTTTTAATTCCCTCTTGATAATCAATAGCAAATTCCTGAGGAATTACATGTAAAGTTCGATGTTCATCGCTAATTTTTACTGATTTCGCCGTATGAATAACACTATCGACGTCATCTTGCGTTACCTCTTTGTCAGAAATAGGCACCATGCCTTTTTCTGTCTGGCAACGAATATGTTTGCCTGATAACGACAGGTAGACTGAATCAATTTCACAATCTGCCATTAATGCCGCTTTATCGACAGCGCGCTGGACAGACTTAACAACGGACTCAAGATCATTGACTCCGCCTTTGTCCATACCGCGAGACGGGCTGCTACCAACGCCAATAACGTTGACATTACTGTCTGGCAGCACTTCCCCTACCAAAGCACACACTTTGGAAGTACCGATATCAAGGCCAACTATGAGTTTTTTATCTGTTGCCTTCGTCATTCGCGCACGCTCTTATTCTTTAGGAATCGTTTTCCAGCCTACAGCCGCCCCAATATCGTAACGTAAATCTACGTACTCTATTGCTTTACCCTGCATTTCTAATTCAGGGTACAAGCTAATGAAGCGTTCTAGACGCTCCATACGTGTTTTTCGACCTAGCTCTAACCGAATGCCATTAGTTAACTCAACACGCCAAGCTCGACGTTCATTTAAGATAAGCGTATCAATTTCAAAGCCCGCAAGCTGTAACCTTGGTTGCATTTCATCCAATGCAGCCAAGAGTTGTTGGCTACTGCCATCAGGCCCTGCTAGGTGTACTAACGCTAAATCAGCCACTTGCTTGGCATCTGCATAAAACACCTCACCGTCCATATTCACCAGGTTATCCTGATTCCAAATGGCGGCTGGTTGGTGTTCTAGCAAATAGACTTTTACCGTTTCAGGCCATTGCTTTCGCACTGACGCATGGGCAACCCAAGGTAAAGACTCCAACGCGCCTTGCAGGCTTTCAATATCTTGGGTCATAAATGTACCCAAGTGATCGAGTTGCAATATGGCTTGCCGAACATCATTAGTGGTTAAGTGTTTTAACTCACCTTGGATGACAAGCTGCGATAGCGGAAGACGATTTGCATCTGTCATCCAGCTCAATGCCGCACTCAGCAACCATGCAATAAAGACAATAACGGTAATAAAAAAAGCGACGCCCCCTAAATGCTTAGTGGGTAGCGGCGAAGCTAAAAATACGCTTTTTTTGACTACGTCCGTCATTTCGCCAAAAACCTTACCTATCTAATGTATAGAGCAATGCTCGACACGATAATTCAACTCGAATAAATGATTTTTGAGCAAAGTTGACCGATTATACCGACCAAGCCCTAACTCTCCAACATTTGTTGGCTAATTTAATGCTGACTCTGAGTTCATATCTATTTCAATGATGAAAACCCTGCAATAAAAAAGCCCATATACTCAGCGACATGCGCAGAAAAACTAAGCTTCACGCATGATTGCAATATTTAGCTTCATTTCTGCCAGTTGACGCGCTACTTTACCGACATCACCCGCACCTTGCGTCAACACCAAGTCATCTTCACCAATAATATTGGCCAAGGCGGCAGGTAATGCTTCAATATTTGGCACAAAGATTGGGTCTATTTTACCACGGCCACGGATTGTTCTGCACAATGCCCGACCATCCGCCCCTGCAATAGGTGTTTCTCCTGCCGAGTAAACGTCCAGCATTACCAAGACATCAACCTGCTCAAGCACATTAGCGAAATCTTCGTAAAGGTCACGCGTTCGGCTATAGCGGTGTGGCTGGAAGATCATGACTAAACGTTTATCTTCCCAGCCAGCTCGCGCCGCTTGGATAGTCACATCCACCTCACTTGGGTGATGACCGTAATCATCAACCAACATCACCTTGCCATTGCCACTCTCGAACTCACCGAGGTGATCAAAACGGCGACCAGTACCTTGGAATTCCGCAAGTGCGCGAATAATCGCACTATCATCAACACCTTCCTCTGTCGCAACCGCCACTGCAGCCGTCGCATTCAAGGCATTGTGCTTACCCGGTACATTCAAGGTGATATCCAGACTTGGCTTACCTTGGCGTGCAATAGTGAAATGCCCTTGTTGGCCTGTTTGGCGATAATTCAGCAGACGCACATCAGCATCGTCAGCAAAACCATAAGTGATCACTTGGCGACCAATACGTGGCAATAACTCTCGAACGACAGGATCATCAATACACACCACAGCCAAGCCATAAAACGGCAGATTATGGAGGAAGTCGATAAAGGTTTGTTTCAATACCTCAAAATCACCGCCATAGGTTTCCATATGATCAGCTTCAATATTAGTGACAACACTCACCATCGGCTGAAGATGTAGGAAAGAGGCGTCGCTCTCATCCGCTTCAGCAATCAAGTAACGGCTACACCCTAAACGCGCATTGGTGCCAGCACTCTTCACTAAACCACCGTTAACAAACGTTGGATCTAAACCTGCTTCTGAATAAATTTGGGTCACTAATGCGGTTGTTGTGGTTTTACCATGGGTACCTGCGATCGCAATACCATGGCGGTAACGCATTAGCTCAGCCAGCATCTCTGCACGGCGCACAACTGGAATGCGTGATTCACGCGCAGCTACCAGCTCTGGATTTTCAGGCGAAATAGCCGTTGAAACAACCACAACACTCGCGCCCTGAACATTTTCTTGGCTATGACCAAAGAAGATTTCAGCACCTTTGCTTGCTAAACTGTTCGTTACTGCATTTGGCGCAATGTCTGAGCCACTAATGCGGTAACCTTCATTGACCAAAACTTCAGCAATCCCACTCATGCCCGCTCCGCCGATGCCGACAAAGTGAATACGTTCAACACGGCGCATCTCTGGCACCATGGTTCTAATTTTGGCTAATTGCTGGTTATCCAATTTATTGTTCATCACTTTTCTCGTTCTAATTTTTGGCTAGCGATTTAATGACGTCTGCCACTCGAACGTCGGCGTCGAGGATCGCTGCTTCTCGTGCCGCTTGCGCCATAGATAGCAAAGCGGGACGATCAAGTTTTTGAAGTTGTTGTGCTAGTTTTACTGCGGTCAGCTCTGGCTGCTCTATCATAAGTGCTGCGCCAGCTTGCACTAAATGATCGGCATTAAGCGCTTGCTGACGATCTTTATGCATAAAAGGAACAAAGATTGCTGCGACGCCAGCGGCTGATAGCTCAGAGACGGTTAACGCACCTGAACGACACACAACAATGTCAGCCCAATCGTAAGCTGCTGCGACATCATCAATAAATTCGGTGACTTTCACCTCTGTAGCTGCATCAATTTGTGCTTGATACGCTTGCTGGGTTTCAACTTGTGCACCTTTGCCAGCTTGATGCCACACCGTAATTGCATCACCTAGCAACCCCGCAACTTCAGGCATGGTCTGATTCAAAATACGCGCACCTTGGCTGCCCCCCATCACAAGGACACGCATTGGACCACTGCGATGAGCTAAACGTTCACTCGGCATCGCAAGTTGAGTCACATCTTGGCGCACAGGGTTACCCACGATCTCCTGCTTGGCAAACGCGCCCGGAAAGGCTTGCAGTACACGACGCGCGATTTTAGATAACCATTGGTTAGTTAACCCAGCGACCGCATTTTGTTCATGCAATACAACGGGGATACCGCTCAACCATGCCGCTACGCCACCAGGACCACTGACATAGCCCCCCATGCCAAGGACAACATCAGGTTGCCACGCTTTAATATGCACACGCGCTTGTTTGATTGCGCCTAAAATTTTAAATGGTGCTGCCAAAAGGCGCATAATACCTTGACCACGCAGGCCTTTAACTTTGATAAAGTCAATCTCAATACCATGCTTTGGCACTAATTCCGCTTCCATTCGGTCTGCGGTACCTAACCAGCGGATTTCCCACCCTTGTTGCTGTAATTGCTTCGCTACCGCAAGCCCAGGGAAAACATGTCCCCCCGTGCCGCCAGCCATAACGAGTAAGCGTTTATTTTTTGTCATCAATCTTTTTCAACACTAGTTTCTTCTGGTTCTTGTTCGACTGGATGATATTTAGCATGAAGCCGCTGCTCATGATCAATGCGAATCAAGATTGCGACTGCTGTCGCCATAATAAATAAACTGGAACCACCGTAACTGATCAGTGGTAAGGTCAAACCTTTGGTTGGCACGATTCCGGCCGCTGCTCCGACATTAACTAGCGTTTGGAAGGCAAACCAAATGCCGATACCAAATGCAAGAAAACCACCAAATAGCTGTTCACTTTGCAATGATTTTCTGCCAATCAGCAATGCTTTAAACACCAAGGCAAAAATCAACATGAGTACGGCAACAACACCAATTAAACCGAGCTCTTCTGCGAGTACCGCAAAAACAAAGTCGGTGTGTGCCTCAGGTAAATACTCGAGTTTTTGAATCGAATTACCAAGTCCTTGACCTAACCAATCACCGCGACCAAATGCCATCAGTGACTGAGTCAGCTGGTAACCGCTACCAAAAGGGTCATCCCAAGGATCAAGAAATGACGTTACCCGGCGCATTCGATAAGGCTCGAACACAATCAATATTACAATGCCAAATATCGCCACCGCTATCATAGCGAGGAATTGCCATAATTGGGCGCCTGCAATAAATAACATGCCTACTGTGGTCACAAACATCACAACAAATGACCCTAAATCGGGCTGTTGTAGCAATAAAAAAGCAAGCACTAACAGGACTGCGAGGGGTTTTGCAAAACCTAAAAAGCTCGCACGCACTTGGGTGTACTGACGGACAAGATAGCCTGACAGGAAAATAAAGAGTGACAGCTTGGCGACTTCCGCTGGCTGCAAGTTAAAAATCCCTAGCGGGATCCAACGCGCAGCACCATTTACCGAGCGACCAATACCGAGTACCACAACCAGTAAAAACATCGATACCAGTAACATGGGCACACTTAATTGTTGCCAGCGTGACAATGGTACTTGCACCATGACACCGATAATAAGAAGAGAACAGCCGAGGAAAAAAGCATGGCGAAGTGCAAAGTAAAACGGGATCCCCGTTAAACGCGTTGCAATTGGCACGGAGGCCGATGTCACGATCACCAAACCGATCACCATCAAAGCAAGTGCAATCCACACTAGCTGGCGATCGTATAACGATGGGCTTGATGGTTTAGTAAACCAATCCCCCACCGATGTCATTCCTTCCCTGGTCTGTCTTAGCATTCATTCGCTCCTGCGACTTGATGCTGCAACTCTTGCGCCAACGCAACAAACGTGTCGCCGCGCGTCATAAAATTAGGAAACTGATCAAAACTGGCGCAGGCGGGTGACAGCATGATCATATCCCCGGCATGAGCTGTCTTTGCCGCTTGGGTCATCGCTTGTGCCATGGTCTCGACACAAATAGGACTCTCTACCAAAGGGGCAAATAACGCACCATCACGGCCATAGCAGTACAGCTGCACATTTAATTCGGCCAATACTGGCTGCAATTCAGAAAAGTCCGCGCCTTTACCGTCTCCCCCCACCAACAAGTGGAGTTTGCCGCCAAGGTTTAACCCTTTAAGAGCTGCTAGGGTACTTGCCACATTGGTTGCTTTAGAGTCATTCACCCATTTCACATCGTGCTGTTGCACCACTAGTTGGCAACGATGCACTAACCCTGTGTAACGACGTAAAGCACGGCAAGCCGACTCATGATCAATGCCAGCAGCATCTGCCAGAGCTAGTGCTGCAAGGCTATTCGCCACATTATGGCGACCAACCAATGCGATGTCGTTAGCAGGCATGAGGGGATGTTGATCGACAGCAAGGTACTCTTGGCCATCTAGCACAATCAAGCCATAATCTTGATCATCAAAACCAAAGCTGGTTTCAGCCACATCAGCCGAAAGATTCGGGCGCGTCGCTAAATCATCGCGGTTATAAACCACTAATTCAGCATGATCGAAAATACGCATTTTTGCTGCGCTGTAGTCCGCGAGCCCATCATAGCGATCCATATGATCTTCAGACAGGTTTAAGTAAGTCGCCGCCTTCAGCTTCAATGATGAAGTCGTTTCTAGCTGAAAACTTGATAACTCAAGTACGTACAGCTCGTGATCATTGGCGAGCATGTCTAATGCTGCAAAACCAATATTTCCACCAACTCCAACATTGATATTGGCTTCTTTCGCCATTTCACCCACTAGGCTGGTCACCGTACTTTTACCGTTCGAGCCAGTAATAGCGACAACGGGTTTTGTCACAGCGCGAGCAAATAGCTCAATATCGCCCACAATCTCAATACCCGCTTTAGCAGCCTGCTGAAGCTCTGGGGTTGCCAGTGCAATGCCAGGGCTAGCAACGATCATATCGGCCGCCAGTAACCAGGTCATGTTCCATTCGCCGCGGCACAGTTCAACACTGCTCGGAAGCGATTCCTGGCCAGGTGGCGTAGCGCGCGTATCAATGACTTTAATCTCTAAATCCAGATCATAAGCCACCGACTGTCGCACGAGGTGGTGAACAACAGACAAGCCTGTCATACCTAAACCAATCACTACAACACGTTTTACTCCACCTAAGCCATTCATTTAGCGTACCTTCAATGTCGCCAGTGCAATTAACACTAGCATCATAGTGATGATCCAAAAACGCACGATCACACGTGGTTCAGGCCAGCCTTTCAATTCGTAATGGTGATGAATAGGTGCCATACGGAAAATGCGTTGGCCGCGTAGTTTATACGACCCAACTTGGAGGATCACCGATACGGTTTCCATCACAAACACACCGCCCATGATCACCAGCAGTAGCTCTTGGCGTACCAATACTGCGATAGTGCCAAGTGCACCACCTAATGCTAATGAACCCACATCGCCCATAAAGACTTGGGCTGGGTAAGTATTAAACCAAAGGAAACCAAGACCCGCACCAACAATGGCGGTACAGACAATCACCAATTCACTGGCATTGCTTAAATAAGGAATATGCAAGTAATTGGCAAAATTCACGTTACCTGTTGCCCACGCGATAAAGGCCATGCCCGATGCCACCATGACCGTCGGCATAATCGCCAGACCATCAAGGCCATCGGTCAAGTTAACCGCGTTACTGGTACCCACAATCACAAAATAAGTGAAAATGATGTAGAACAAACCTAACTGTGGCATCACATCTTTAAAGAAAGGCACCACCAGCTGAGTAGCTGCTGTGTCTTTGCCATGCATGTACAGCGCAAATGCAACACCTAGCGCGATCACTGACTGCCAGAAGTACTTCCAGCGCGCAATCAAGCCGTCGGTATTTTTGTGAACAACCTTACGGTAATCATCGACAAAACCAACCGCACCATAGCCCAGCATGACAACCAATACAGCCCAAACATACGGGTTTGATAAATCAGCCCACAGCAAAACAGTGATAGTGATTGCCGCTAAAATCATGATACCGCCCATTGTTGGCGTACCACGTTTACTAAAGTGAGATTCAGGGCCTTCGTTACGTACAACCTGACCAATTTGCAGCATTTGCAAACGGGCGATCAGACGAGGTCCCATCCATAGTGAAAGAACTAAAGCAGTAAGAACACTAACAATAGCGCGAAACGTCAAATATTCGAAAAGACGAAAAAATGGGAACGTAGACTGAAGTACGTCAGCTAACCAGTAAATCATTATTTATTTTCCTGCAGTGCGACAATCACATCTTCCATGCGGGAGCTACGTGCTCCTTTTGCCAACACTGTTACCTCTTGGTGTTGTTTAAATTCTTGGTCTAACTGCGCCGTTAACGTCGCAATCAGCGCCTGTTTATTATCAAAGTGCAAACCTTGGTTCAGTTCACTCACAATCGCGCTCGCACGACCAAAGGTGAACACGGCATCAAGGGATTTTTCTTTAGCGTACTCGCCAACTTCACGGTGGAGTTGATCGCTCTCCTCGCCAAGCTCAGCCATATCCCCCAACACAAACCAGCGCTGATCCTTGAACGATGCAAGTAAATCAATCGCCGCTTTCACAGAGGCCACACTGGCATTATAGGTATCATCAATAAGACGAAGTCCTGCATGAGGCTGTGTAATATCCACACGCCCTTTAACATTCACCACTTGGCTTAAGCCTTGAGTAATGTCGTCCAAGGATGCGCCTAAGGTATAACTTAATGCCGCTGCCGCTAAAGCGTTCGATACATTATGCACCCCAGCCAGCGTCAAAATGACGGAAGCCGTCCCCTCGGGGGTACGCATTGTAAAGCAAGCACGACCGTCTGAGTTAACAATAATGTCATTTGCAAAGAAATCAGCCTCAGAGTTTGACGTAGAAAAGGTTAAAAGCCGCTGTTCAGTCAAATTCTCACGCCAATTCGGCAAATCATGTGAATCAAGGTTAACAATCGCGACGCCGCCAGTTGGCAGCCCTTCAAAAATTTCACCTTTCGCTTTTGCCACACCCGCCAATGAGCCGAAGCCTTCTAAGTGTGCGGCAGCTAAATTATTCACAAGCGCAGTTTGTGGTTTCACCAGATTCGTCGTATAGGCAATTTCATTTTGATGGTTCGCGCCCAGCTCGATCACCGCAAAGTCATGCGCTGCCGTTAACCGTAATAATGTAAGTGGAACACCGATATCATTATTAAAATTGCCCGCTGTTGCGAGTACATTGCCTTTTAAGCCAAGGATCTCCGCAACCATCTCTTTCACTGTGGTCTTGCCGCAGCTACCAGTTAGCGCAACGGTTTTAAGGCCTTGCGTTTGTGTCAGTGTTTTCATCACCCATGCGCCAAGTTGACCCAGCGCTAATCGGGTATCAGCTACCACAAGTTGTGGAACATCGAGAGGTAAGTGACGACTAACCAGTAATGCTTTCGCGCCACTATCAATCGCACTCTGGCAAAAATCATGCGCATCAAATCGTTCGCCTTTTAGCGCAATGAATAGTGCATCTTGCTCAATCTGACGAGTATCGGTTGATACAGAGGCAATTTGAATATCATCGCCCATTAATGTGGCACCTAGCTCATTGGCTAGATGAGACAATTGCACGTTAATCATGCATGCGTCTCCAATAAAGTTTGAACCGTTTCTCGGTCGGAATAGTGAATCGTGCGATCCGCTAAAATTTGATAATCTTCGTGACCTTTACCAGCCACTAAAACAATATCTTGTGGGTTAGCGTGGGTGATCGCATATTGGCAAGCACCGAATCGATCGTGAATAAGGTGCGCTTGATCTGCATTAACCAACCCTGCTGTCATGTCATTCATGATGGACTCAGGATTTTCACTGCGTGGGTTATCATCAGTTAAGATAATTTGATCAGCATGCTGCTCTGCAATCGCTGCCATCATTGGACGTTTGCCCGTATCACGATCGCCACCACAACCAAAAATACACCACAGCTTGCCATCGCAATGCACTTGTAATGCCTGCAATGCCTTTTCTAGTGCATCAGGGGTATGAGCATAATCCACTACCATCAAAGGTTTGTCAGCCTTTTGAAAAACTTCCATTCGGCCAATCACAGCTTTTAACTGTGGCGCAGTCGCAATGAGTCGATCAAGATCATGCCCAGTCGCCAATAATGTCGCTAACGCCAGCATAATATTCATTACATTAAACGAGCCAACTAATGGCGCCGTAAATGAACCCGCTCCCCATGACGAGTCAAAACTTAGCGTAACCCCTTGAGTGCTGTACGCCACATCCGTCAGCCATAGAGAAGGCCCTTGGTGCTTAGCGGCGATAGACGCTTGCGTTGTCACCGCCACGGCATTGGGCAAGGCTGTTAACCATTGACGGCCAACGTCATCATCCATATTGATGACAGCGACACCCGCATGATGCTCAGTAAACAGGGTTTGTTTAGCCGCAGCATAATTGGCCATATCGCCATGATAATCGAGGTGATCTCGGCTTAAATTGGTAAAAATACTGGCTGCAAAATGCAGGGCTTTGACACGCCCTTGCACCAAGCCATGCGACGAGACTTCCATCGCTGCAAAAGACGCACCTTGTTGATGTAAATCAGCCAGTACGTGTTGAATTTCAATCGCGCTACCTGTGGTATTCGCCGCGGGAACCAAGTTACTCAGTAACCCGTTACCTGTAGTGCCCATAACCCCCGAGCGATAGCCCACCAACTCGGCCCACTGTGCCAAGATCTGACTGATGGTCGTTTTGCCATTGGTGCCGGTGACAGCAACCAATTTTAGCTGCTCATCAGGCCGTTGATAGAACACCTTCGCAATGGCGGACAAGTGCAAATTCAACTGCGAAAAATAGATAACAGGTACAGCTTGCTGTATCCGAACCTCACCGTGCTCTGCCTCGCCGTCAGCTTCGGCTAAAACAGCAATAGCACCTTGAGCAATGGCTTTATCAATAAAACGACGACCATCAACTTGGTGACCTTTAACGGCGGCAAATAAACTGCCATTCACCACTGCTCGGCTATCTAAAGTAAATGAGGACGGCGTTAGTGTGCTGATATCATCATTCAGTGCTGTTGGTAGCCATGATGCCAACAAGCATCCGATAGTATTGTTTTGGTTAGGTATCGGCATTCGAGGCGCCCCTGTTATGTACAACTTTTAATTTATCGCCAGAACCTGCGTCTGGCGGCACATTCAAAATTTGCAGCGCATTACCCATGACATCTGCAAAAATCGGCGCCGCAATTGCACCACCATAATATTGATCGCCTTGTGGCTCATTCACGACTACAACCATAGCAATTCGAGGATTACTGATCGGAGCAAGACCTGCTGTCATCGCTATGTATTCATCGCTGTAGCCGCCAGCAGCAGCCACTTTTGCCGTACCTGTTTTGGCCCCAACACGGTAGCCCGGTACTGCGGCACGTTTAGCACTGCCTTCTGGCCCAGTCACCATCTCAAGCATATCGAGCAACTTACGCGTATTCTCAACTGACACCACTTGACGGCCAGGCATAACCTCTTCAGTTTTTAAAATCGAGAGGGGACGGCTGACCCCAAGTGCGCCTAAAGTGGCGTAAGCACGTACTAACTGAATCGGTGTCACCGAAATACCGTAACCAAATGACAAGGTAGCACGTTCAAAATCAGACCAACGACGGCGATCAGGGAAGAAACCCTGTGATTCGCCAATCAAATTAATGCCAGACGGATCGCCCATCCCAACACTGCTATACATCCCCAGCAAGGCTTCAACAGGCATCGCCAATGACAGCTTACTGACACCGATGTTACTGGATTTTTGGAGAATACGAGCCAAGTTGGCTTTACCTACTTTCGAGACATCACGCACTCGGCTACCGCCAACTTGCATAATGCCATTCCCCGTATCTATGATGGTATTTTCATCGGCCACACCATTTTCTAGCGCCGTTAACACCACAAAAGGTTTAATGGTCGAGCCTGGCTCCATCGCATCGGTGATTACCCGATTACGCATTCGAAAGCTTTGTAACCCCTCGCGATTATTGGGGTTGTAGGAGGGAGCATTGACCATCGCCAGCACTTCACCGGTGCGAACATCAACCATCACAACACTGGCAGAGGTCGCACGGTAGTCCACCACCGCTTGCTTCACGGCGCGATACGCCATGGCTTGCAAACGCTGATCGATACTTAATTCCAGCGGTTTACCCGGCTCACGTTGCTTCAGCGAGATATTTTCAACCACGCGACCATAGCGGTCTTTACGTACCGTTTTACGGCCCGGCTCGCCCGTTAACCAACCATCGTAGGTGCGTTCCACCCCTTCTAAGCCGTGGCTATCAATTCCCGTCATGCCGATCAAGTGGGCACTAACTTCACCAGCAGGGTAAAAGCGGCGAGATTCATCTTTAAGACCTACACCGGGTAATTTAAGTTTCCCGACATAAGCCGCCATCGCCGGACTCACTTGGCGAGCAAGATAAATAAACCGTCGTTTTTGGTTTTTTTCAATGCGCTTAACAAGCTTCTGACGGTCAAGACCCAGTACATCAGCGAGCGCATGCCAGCGAGCCTGCTCGATCATGCCGCCATGCTTATAGATTTGAACGGGATCTGCCCATACGGCCTGTACAGGTACACTCACGGCAAGCTGCTCGCCGTTACGATCCGAAATAATACCGCGCGCTGACGGCAAGGCTTTCACGCGTAATGAGCGTAAGTCCCCTTCTTGGATCAGCTTGCCCGGTTCTAAAACTTGGATGTAAGCCGCACGGCCAATGAGGAGGCCAAGCGCTAAAATAACGAAGCCACAGATAATATTAAAACGCCACGGAATAAAAACCGGTGGCGCTTTAACGCGGCGTTGATTGGATGTTTTGGTTCGTTTGAAGATTTTTATCATCGCTGGACAACTATTTCATTCGCCGCAGTAGGACGCTTCATTTCAAGCTGCGTTTCTGCTAAGCGTTCCACACGACTGTGCTCGGCCAGAGAATTCTCTTCCAATATTTGATTTCGCCACTCAATATCGAGCTGGTCACGCTCGATAAGGAGTTGCTCTTGCTGAACAATCAGCTGACGCGACTGGTGGGTGATATACACCACGGCCAATGCCGATCCTAAGATCAGCACCAGTAACAATAGCGGTAACCGCCCAATCGAAAAGAGATCCTTAACGATCAGGCGTGTTAAATTTACTGAGGGTTCAGCGGTTGGCTTCATAACTTCTCGGCTAAACGCAACACAGAGCTACGCGCACGAGTATTGTGGCCTAGTTCATTATTCGATGGCTTGATCGCTTTACTCGCCAGTTTCAAATCAGCGCTGCCTAGCGCTTTAATTTGCTCTTCCGTTAATGGTAAACCCGCAGGGACTTCAGGCCCTTTGCTGTGCTTACGCATAAAGCGCTTAACCATACGATCTTCAAGCGAATGGAAACTGATGATAGATAAACGGCCTTGCGGTGCTAACACTTTCAATGCACCGTTCAATGCTGTATCAATTTCTTCTAGCTCACTGTTGATATAAATGCGGATTGCTTGGAAGCTACGCGTTGCTGGGTGCTTATGCTTATCACGAAATGGGGATACAGCCGCAATCAAGCTCGCTAACTGTGTAGTACGCGTTAGCGGCTCTTTTTCTGGATTTTCACGGTGCTCAACAATGCCGCGTGCAATACGCTTAGCAAAACGCTCTTCGCCAAACTCTTTTAGTACCCAAGCAATATCATCAGCCTCCGCTTCTGCTAACCATTCAGCAGCAGAAAGACCAGTTGTCGGGTCCATACGCATATCAAGCGGGCCGTCACGCATAAAGCTAAAACCACGCTCAGCATCATCGAGTTGTGGCGACGATACACCAAGGTCAAGGAGTACGCCGTCAACTTTGCCTAACAATTCACGCGTTTCCATGTAATTAGCCATGCCAGAAAATGGACCATGGATAATTGAAAAACGCGGATCATCAATCGTCTGAGCTTCAGCAATTGCTTGAGGATCACGGTCAATACCGTAAAGACGACCATTCTCGCCCAGCTTAGATAGGATCAGGCGACTGTGGCCACCACGACCAAACGTGCCATCGATATAAATACCATCGGGTTTAATATCGAGACCGTCTACTGATTCATGAAGTAAGACGGAAATGTGCTCAAATTGTTCTGACATAAATTATATAGTTTCAACTAAAGTGAAAGCTCACTAAGGCGTACTGACAGCGCAGTAGGATCCTCAGCCTGAAATTGTGTATCTGTGATGATCTGTTGTTGCCAATATGGCTCATGCCAGATCTCAAATTTATTATACTGTCCGACCAAAATCACTTTGCTTTCTAACGCTGCGTATTGACGTAACGAAGGGGCAATCAACAAGCGACCTTGGCTATCCATTTCACATTCGCTTGCATGCCCTAATAATAAACGCTGTAAGCGGCGCTCGGCAGGCTGAAAGCTGGATAAGCGGGAAAGCTTTTGCTCAATGCGTTCCCATTCCTGAAGGGGATATAGTAGCAGACAGGGGTATTGATGATCGATGGTGCACACAAATAAGCCATCACACGATGCGTGTAATAGCTCTCGGTAACGTTTGGGGATAGCCAAACGTCCTTTACCGTCCATTGAAACGGTGGTGACACCTCGAAGCATAAAATGTGCTCAGTAATATCCCTATTATCAATCAAACACTTATATAAAGTGTTTATTGTTAATAGCTGTATTGCACCTCACATTCCCACTTTTTACCACAATAAACCACTTTGAAGTGTACGTACGAGTCAAAAAAGAAGTCAAGAAAGCAGGGAATAATTAGCAGAAAAATCACACTTCTTTTCATCCAGCACCAAATCACAAGGTGCTAAAACGAAAAAAGGTGGTGCCGAAGTTCATATGAACACAGCACCACCTTTATTCTTTGTAGGGTGAGTTGGCCGATGAGCCGGGTTCTGTCCCGCTTACGCGGTGGTAACCATTCATCTAGGCCTGCAATCACTCACAGGCTCAAGCAACCTACCCGTCCCCAACGCGAGCCGCGCCAATAGGGACCTATTTGGTCTTGCTCCGGGTGGAGTTTACCGTGCCACGGACTATTACTAGCCGCGCGGTGCGCTCTTACCGCACCCTTTCACCCTTACCTGTTCTCGCAAGCGAGTCATCGGCGGTTTACTCTCTGCTGCACTGGTCGTGGGCTCACGCCCCCCAGACGTTATCTGGCACCCTGCTCTGTGGAGCCCGGACTTTCCTCCCCTCCGTCAGTCTCCCAAGGGACATCAACGAAGCAGCGGTTACCTTGGCCAACTCAGGCGGCGAATTGTATAAGAGTCCCACCGCCGTTACCAGTGAAATCAACCAATGAGCTTTAGCTTGGTCAAAAAAGACACTATGTTTCGCACTAGAGATGGCACTGCATCACACTGACTACTTCTGGCTTACTCTAGGTTTTCTAAACCCCACTTATAGAGCGCATTCTTTTTAGAGCTATGAATTTCAGCAGCCAAAGCCGCAGCTTTTTTCAGCGGTAACTCTTTAGCAAGCAAAGTCACTGTTCGCAACGCTTCTGGTGATAGCTCTGTTTTATCAGCACGATGACCAGCAACTAACACCACCATTTCACCCCGTAAACGGTTACTGTCTTCGTTTAGCCATGGGATCAATTCGCCCAACGGTGCCCCATGAATCGTTTCGTAGGTTTTAGTAAGCTCACGCGCCAGTACAACCTGACGCTCAGGGCCAAGTACTGCCAACATATCGGCTAAAGAGTCTAAAATACGGTGAGGTGATTCATAAAAGATTAACGTGCGTTCGTCATTTTCAAGCGACGTAAACGTATCACGTCGGCCTTTGCTTTTTGGCGGTAAAAAGCCTTCAAAGCTAAAACGGTCTGAAGGCAACCCCGCGCCACTTAGTGCTGTGATCACAGCACAAGGCCCAGGTAAAGGAACAACTTTAACACCCGCCTGACGACAACGGTTGACTAAGTGGTATCCTGGATCACTGATCAGTGGTGTACCAGCATCCGACACGAGTGCGATGCTTGTACCTGCCTGAAGTTTCTCGATCAAAAAGTCCGCTTTTTGCTGTTCATTATGATCGTGAAGCGCAAAGGTGCGGGTTGAGATAGAAAAATGGGACAGCAAACGGGATGTATGGCGGGTATCTTCGGCCGCAATTAGGTCGACATTTGCCAATACATCCAATGCGCGCTGTGTAATGTCTGCTAAATTACCGATTGGTGTCGGGACGATGTACAAAGTTGCGACATCTACCGCGCATGAATTGGTCTCACTCATTTGTCTAAGATCTCATCTGCAATTAATATAGAGAGTAATTTGTCACAGTTGAAAGAATTCAATGCTTAATTTTACCCAGAAGCGTAAAAGTGTATCACGACTACTCGCGCCTGTAGCCCTTGCTGTGATTTTGGCAGGCTGTAGCTCATCGCCACAACAGCAAGCAAATGTCGCTGATATTACCGCTGTCGCGCAACAAAGCTCAGCATCCTACCTTATCAAAGCCGAGTCGTCCCAAGGTGCGGAAAGCATCAACTGGCACATTTTGGCATTAAAAGCCCTCATCAAAGAAGGCAGCTGGCCACAAGCTGATAAACAGGCGATGCGCTTATCACGTATGTCACTCACGCCTGTACAGCTAGCCGAATGGCAGTTAGCACGCGCGACCCTACGCTACCAGCAGGGTCAGCCACAACAAGCACTAGAAACCCTAAACTTTCAGCCTTGGTGGCAATTATCACCAAGTCAATACAGCCGCTACCACCAATTTAGAGCTGAATTGTTTGCACAAACCAAACAACCGTTTAAAGCAGCGCAAGCTCGTACTGCGCTTGATCAGTATTTAGATAACAGCCAAAAAGCCGATAACTGGCAAGCTGTATGGGGTGATTTATCGCACTACAGCAATAACCAACTACAAAACCTAACTTTAGCCGATAACGAAACCGTTTTACGCGGCTGGGTGCAGCTAACAATCCTGAAAAACACCTACTTACAGCGCCCGACGCAGTTAAAAGGTGCGATTGAAGAGTGGCTCGAAAAAAATCCGTACCACCCAGCAAATCAGTATTTGCCTGCAGATTTACAAGCCATTATGGACTTGGAAATTGCGCAACTGGATAAAGTCGCACTCTTGCTACCGATGAGCGGTCGTTTTGAAGCCCAAGGTAAAGCCGTCCGTGATGGTTTTATCAATGCCATGCTGGATGACAGTAGTCGTGATATCAATACCGAACTCAACGTATTTGATACCGAAGGGGAATCGATGCCAGCGATTTTAGACAAACTCGCGCAAGACGGTGTCCAGTTCGTGATCGGTCCGCTACGTAAGAATAAAGTGACGGAGTTCCAACAGCTTAATAGCACTCAGATTACCCAGCTTGCACTCAATGAGCCAGCACAACTCGACCTTCGCCAAGCCAATGCGTGTTACTTCTCGCTTTCGCCGGAACAAGAAGCCGAGCAAGCCGCGCAACACTTGTTTGCGAAAGGGCATCAGTTCCCATTAGTACTGGCCCCAAACAGTAAGTTTGGTCAGCGTGTTAGCGCCGCCTTTACCGAACAATGGCAACAACTCACGGGGAAATCACCGGATGTTGAGTCTTTTGGCTCTCGTAAACAAATTCAACAACAAATTGCGACTATCTTTGGCTTAACCGAAAGCCAAACTCGCATTAATCAAATGCAAAAAGTGGTGGGAAGTTCGCTAGAATCTCAGCAACGCAGCCGTCGTGACACTGATGCGGTGTATTTGATCGCTAACAAAGCGGAGTTGACCTTACTCAAGCCCTTTATTGATGTGGCGATCAACCCTGATCAAAAACCACCAAAACTGTATGCAAGCTCACGCGGTAACCCAGATAAAACCAGTGATACTAGTGAACTACGTGGTATTGAATTCAGTGACATCCCACTACTGATCGAACCAAACCAGAACTTTATGGAACGTTTTGATACACTGTGGCCAAATAAAAACAACAGTGCGATTCGCTTACATGCCTTTGGTATGGATGCTTACAAGATGATCACCGAATTACCACAAATGCGCGTCGTTGAAAGTTACAGCACGCCAGGTAAAACAGGTATCTTAAGCATTGATGAGCAATGTGTTGTTCAACGCCAGATCAGTTGGGCTGAATTCACCAATACAGGTATTGAATCTGTTCAATAAGCGCCAAGTTGGCCAGCAATTTGAAGCCCTTGCCGAATGCTATCTCAGCAAACAAGGGCTCATGCCAGTAACACGTAACTTTCACTGCCGTCGTGGTGAGATCGATCTGATCATGCGTGATAACAATTGCTGGGTATTTATTGAAGTTAAATACCGAAAACAAGTTCGCTATGGCTCTGCCATCGAAGCCGTCACTTGGCAGAAACAACAAAAGATTAAACGGGCCGCATTATTCTGGCTCAACAAACAAGGTTTATCAGCCGAGCATACTGCATTTCGGTTTGATATCGTCGCAATCCAAGGTTCTGACCATCATATTGAATGGTTGACGAATACCTTAGTGGAAGGTTAATTCATGCTAGAAAGCATTAGAGAAAGTTTTACCGAAAGCATCCAAACACAAATAGCAGCGGCAGAAGCCCTGCCTGATGCGATCTCACAAGCTGCACAAGTCATGGTACAAAGCTTATTAAACGGCAATAAAATTTTATGCTGTGGTAATGGCGGCTCAGCGGCCAATGCACAACACTTTGCCTCTTGCATGATCAACCGCTTCGAGACGGAACGCCCTAGCCTTCCTGCATTAGCGTTAACTGCCGATACCACTACATTGACCGCCGTTGCAAACGACTACCACCATGATGAGGTATTTTCGAAGCAAGTTCGCGCTCTCGGCCAAAAAGGCGATATTCTTTTTGTCTTGTCGACCAGTGGTAACAGCAAAAATATCATCAAAGCAATGGAAGCAGCCCTTACCCGCGACATGACCATCATCGCCCTCACAGGCAAAGACGGCGGCGAAATGGCGGGTCTACTTGGCATCCAAGATGTTGAAATACGCATCCCATCGATGCGTACTTGCCGTATTCAGGAAGGCCACCTACTGACCGTTCATTGCCTATGTGATCTGATTGATCAGGTTCTATTTCCCCACCACGAGGGCTAAGTAATGACGGCATGGCGTCTCTGTTTAATAGCGGTAAGCCTATGGTTTATCCAAGGTTGTGCTGGTATTACCGATGATGATCCTCGGGGTGCTAAGCAACAGTGGTTTGATAAAGAAATTGAAATGGAAGTGGCTGGTACAGTCAATAAGCCACCATTTCGTCAACAGGCACGGATCAATGCAGTCTCTTACGAAGGTAATGTATTGCTAATCGGTCAAGCAACAAGTCAAGACATCGCAAACAAGCTTGAATACCGAGTAAAACAGCTTAATAACGTTAATGCTGTTTATAACCAAGTCAGAGTACGTGCCCTACCCGATTTAGGTGAGGTCAGTAAAGACAGCTGGCTAACAACCAAAGTGAAATCCATGATGGTTGGAAGTAAACAACTCAAGGATGCTTCGATCAAGGTGATCACTGAGAATCAAGAAGTCTTTCTACTTGGCTATGTCACTCAGGAGCAAGCCGATATAGCCACGGATATTGCGCGTAATGTCGATGGCGTAAAACAAGTGATCAAAGTATTTGAGTACCCAGATCAGTAAGACTGTCATGCTCATGATAGACGCATATAAAAAAACGCAGCCAATGGCTGCGTTTTTTATTATGCATTGATGAAATGTGTTATTTCACAACACGCAAACTTGGACGTCCACGAGGGCGTGGCGGTTCATCGTCTGGTGTTTCATCGCTCGTTTCAGCCACAGTGACCAATGGCGAAACCTTTTCTTCTGGTGCTTCAACGATCGCTTCAAATTCAGCATCGTTGTCTTGTTCCATCGCTTGCTCATCAATTTCATAAGCAGCTTCTGGTTCAAACATAGTACCAGCACCGTTTTCACGCGCATAAATCGCAACAGCAGCGTAAAGCGGTACAATCACCGTATGAGGACGGCCACTAAAGCGTGCACTGAAGCTAACAGCCTCATTACCCAACTCTAAGTTTCCAACCGCACGCGGAGCGATATTCAACACAATCTGACCGTCAGTCACAAACTCCATTGGCACCTTTACACCAGGTAAGGTTGCATCAACCACCAAGTGAGGCGTCAAATCGTTATCGACTAACCAATCATAAAACGCACGCACCAAATAAGGACGACGTGGCGTCATGTTTTCCATATCCATTACTGGCCAGCCAAACGCATTTCGCGCTCTGCTTCAGTCAGTGATGCAAGGAACGAATCACGTTCAAATACGCGAGTCATGTAAGCTTTTACTTCTTTTGAACCTGCGCCGCTTAGCTCAATACCCATTTCAGGTAAACGCCATAATAGTGGTGCTAGGTAACAATCAACTAGGCTGAACTCATCGCTCATGAAGTAAGAGAACTCAGCAAACACAGGTGCAAGAGCAAGTAGCTCTTCACGTAGTTGTTTACGAGCTTTATCAGCTTCATCTGCAGTGCCTTTTGTTACTTTCTCAGCTAGTGTGTACCAGTTACGCTCAATGCGGTACATCATTAGACGGCTATTACCACGAGCAACAGGGTAAACAGGCATTAGAGGTGGGTGAGGGAAACGCTCATCCAAGTACTCCATAATGATGCCCGCTTGGTACAATGCCAACTCACGATCAACCAAGGTTGGTACAGAGTTGTACGGGTTCAAATCTAGCAAATCTTCTGGCAGGTTAGTTGGATCAACCAGCTCGATCTCAACACTCACACCCTTTTCTGCTAGTACGATACGCACCTGATGGCTGTAGATATCCGAAGCATCAGAATACAGAGTCATCACAGAGCGTTTATTGGCAGCTACAGCCATCAACCCCTCCAGTATAATCAAGACACAAAAAACAATGGAGGCGAAGTGCCCCCATTGCGAGATTCTTAACCCATTAGATTACCTGATCAGTGGACATCACGCCAATACTCTTTCTTCAATAGCAGCGTAAGTACAAAGAATATTACGATAAAGCCCATCACCCAAAGGCCAAGGTTCTGGCGTTCAAGTTTCATAGGTTCACCGGCATACTCCAAGAAGTTCACCAAATCACGTACCACTTCGTCGTATTCTTCGGTGTTAAGTTCACCCGTACCATCCGACTTAATGCCTACGTATTCTTGGACTTCTTCACCGTCAACAAGGCGTGTTTCATATACCTTGCTTGGCACACCTTGTAGTTCTTCCAGTACATGGGGCATACCCACGCTAGGGAAAACCACATTATTCACCCCAAACGGACGACTAGGATCTGCATAGAATGAACGTAAGTAAGTGTAGATCCAATCCGTGCCACGTACACGTGACACTAAGGTTAAATCTGGCGCGGGTGCGCCAAATGAATTAGCAGCGTATTCGGTAGGAATCGCATTCACCATTAGATCACCGATCTTAGCATCACGATCAAAGATCATGTTTTCACGCATAATATCGAGCGGAATATCTAAATCCGTTGCAACACGTTCATAGCGTTGGTACTGCGTTGCATGACAACCAAAGCAGTAGTTCATGAACGTCTTCGCGCCACGCTGAAGTGATGCTTTATCCGATAAATCATTATTCGCTGCATCAAGGTGGACATTGCCACCCGCCGCCATAACCATGGTTGGTAACAGAGTCAGCAGCATCACAATCAATTTTTTCATTTGAATGTCACCCTCTCTGGTAGCGGTTTCGTTACTTCGTTCTTACTGTAAACAAACAATAAAATGAAGAACATGAAGTAACCAAAACTAAAGATCTGTGCCATCAAGGTGTACAACGCCGTTGCTGGCAATGCACCTAAAATACCCAAGGCAACAAAACAGATAGTGAACTGAATAATATTGATTAAATGAATTTTGCTACGGTAGCGGTATGAGCGCACTTTACAGCGGTCAAACCATGGCAATAGGAACAACATCACGATAGATGCGCCCATGGCGATAACTCCCAGTAGCTTATCCGGCACCGCCCGCAAAATAGCGTAGAACGGAGTGAAATACCAAACAGGAGCAATATGCTCAGGTGTTTTCAGTGGGTTAGCAGCTTCAAAGTTAGGAGGCTCAAGGAAGTACCCACCCATCTCAGGGTTAAAGAACAGCACATAACTGAAGAAGAACGCAAACACAGCCACCCCGACCAAATCCTTCACCGTACCGTATGGGTGGAACGGAATAGAGTCGATAATGTCGTATTTGCCGCTGTATTGCTTATGGAATGGGAACTGTGTTTTGTACCCTTCACCTTTGCTGCCTTTTGGCAGTTTCGTGTCGATGCCATCTGGGTTATTTGAGCCCACTTCATGCAACGCAAGAACGTGCAAGACGATCAGCAACAGCAACACAATCGGTAGCGCAATCACGTGTAAAGCGAAGAAACGGTTGAGCGTCGCCCCCGAAATCACGTAATCACCACGGATCCACAGTGTTAAGTCATCGCCAATAACAGGAATCGCACCAAACAGTGAAATGATAACCTGCGCGCCCCAGTAAGACATTTGCCCCCAAGGTAATAGGTAGCCCATAAAGGCTTCAGCCATTAGCACCAAGAAGATCAACATACCAAATAGCCACAATAACTCGCGCGGCTTCTGGTAAGAACCATAAATTAAGCCACGGAACATGTGCAGGTAAATCACAATGAAAAATGCTGACGCGCCTGTCGAGTGCATGTAACGCAACAGCCAACCATAGTCGACATCACGCATGATGTATTCAACAGATGCAAACGCACCATCACCCGACGGTACGTAGTTCATGGTTAGCCAAATACCAGTCACGAGTTGGTTAACCAACACCAGCATGGCTAATGACCCAAAGATGTACCAAAAGTTGAAGTTTTTTGGCATTGGGTATTCAGATAAATGCTTTTTGTAAGCATCCATCACGGGTAATCTTTTTTCGACCCAGTCGAGCAAACCACTCATTAGGCAACCTCCCCATCGACACCGACAATAATAGTGTTATCGTCCAAGAACTGATGCGGTGGTACCACAAGGTTAAGCGGTGCTGGTACCCCAGCAAATACACGTCCAGCCATATCGAACTTCGAACCATGACATGGACAGAAAAAGCCTGCCGAGACACCGTTCACTTGCTCGTTAAAGCTATCAGGTAAATAAGTAGGGGAACAGCCAAGGTGGGTACAGATACCTACGGCTAAAAAGATTTCAGGCTTAACTGAACGATATTGATTTTGAGCGTATTCAGGTTGTTGCGGTTCCTCTGAGGAAGGATCACGTAACTGGCCATCATGACCACTCAATTCTTCTAAAACAGCCTCGCTACGACGCACAACCCAAACAGGCTTGCCTCGCCACTCGACACGAACCATTTGGCCATCTTCTAACTTACTGATATCAACTTCAACTGGCGCACCGGCGGCTTTCGCTCGCGCACTCGGGTTCCAAGATTTGATAAAAGGCACGGCGACAGCGACTGCACCCAAGCCTCCAACAACCGAAGTCGTCGCAGTTAGGAAGCGGCGGCGGCCGTTACTTACTGGCGCATTGCTCATCCAACATTCTCCCATGTACTCCCGCTCTGGATTTATTATTATTTCCTTATGCGTCCCTGGAGCTTACGGCTAACTTTTAACAAAATGACACAACAGAGAAACCAAATTATTAATTTTTTACTGTTGTTATTCAGCGGAAATGATAAAGAAAACCCTACTTTTTGACAAGATAAAGCTACTTTTTTGCAACAAATGTGAGAGGTATGTTCTTTTTGTATTAAATCCAAATGAACAAGACGCTAAATGAGTATTTTGTAGGTAATAAGTGAGGAATTTTAGACAAAAAAAAGCCCAACCCGAAGGTTGAGCTTTTTCGTGTACACAGTAACCAGAAATAAATTCTGGCGCGTAATATTAACGCTTAGAGAACTGTGGACGACGACGTGCTTTACGTAGACCAACTTTCTTACGTTCAACACAACGTGCATCACGAGTAACGTAACCCGCAGCGCGTAGAGTTGGACGTAGAGTCTCATCGTACTCCATAAGAGCGCGAGTGATACCGTGACGGATAGCACCAGATTGACCAGTAATACCACCACCCTTAACAGTGATGTATAGGTCAAGCTTGTCTAGCATTTCAACTAGCTCTAGTGGTTGACGAACAACCATACGAGCAGTTTCACGACCGAAGTAAACTTCGATGCTACGCTTGTTGATTACGATGTTGCCAGTACCCGGTTTGATGAAAACGCGAGCAGCTGAGCTTTTGCGACGGCCAGTGCCGTAGTATTGATTCTCTGCCATTGTCATAATCCCCAATTAGATGTCTAGTACTTTAGGCTGCTGTGCAGCGTGGTTGTGCTCAGTACCTGCGTAAACTTTAAGTTTACGGTACATTGCACGGCCTAGAGGACCCTTAGGAAGCATGCCTTTAACAGCAGTTTCGATAACCATTTCTGGTTTTTTATCGATAAGCTTTTCAAAGCTGATTGACTTAAGACCACCAATGAAGCCAGTGTGGCGGTGGTACATTTTGTCAGTCTTCTTAGCGCCAGTTACAGCAACTTTTTCAGCGTTGATAACTACGATGTAGTCACCAGTGTCAACGTGCGGAGTGTATTCCGGCTTGTGCTTACCACGTAGACGAGATGCGATTTCAGTTGCTAGACGACCAAGAGTTTTACCTTCAGCGTCAACAACATACCAGTCACGTTTTACAGTTTCTGGTTTAGCAACGAAAGTTTTCATGCTAATTATTACCCGATATTAAAATTGATTCACTATAGGAGCAGTGATGCTCCCAACTGTACAGAGCCCAGTCATCACCCCTTCGAGTGGTTGGCACTCCCGGCTTAAAGCCGTACAGGTACGGTGGGTCGCAAGATTATAGGGAAGGGTGGAGAAAAAATCACCTTTTTTTCAAAAAAAATTGAGATTTTTTGTTTCTAAAGAAAAAAAGACCCATAACGGTAATATTAGAAGACTTTACTATCAGGTTTTATCCCTTATTTTCCCCTTTCCCTCCCCTCGAAAGTAAGCAAGCAAATAAGACAACATGCGGCTTTTATTCGGTAAATAGCCTAAATGACGAGCTTCTTACCCGTAAAGCAGCGTAAGCCTACTGATTGCTGACTAAACCATCATAAAATAAGCATGACGCTCCTTGCGCCCAAAAACCTTCGAACTCGAAAGACTTTTCATCACGGCTACAGTAAATGCGGCTTGGCTAAATAATCGTGACTTTGCATTTCAACTAGGCGCGAACAACAGCGTTTAAATTCAAATTTAAGCCGCTCACCCACATACAAACGCTCCATTGCAGCTTCGCCTGACATAATTAACTTCACATTTCGCTCATAGAACTCATCAACCATAGCAATAAAGCGTCGTGCTGAATCGCTATCGACGTCCTCCATGACCATCACATCAGACACCAATACAGTGTGATAGACCTGAGCAAGTTCCATATAATCGTTTTGGCTTCGTGCCGATTGGCACAGGGTAGCAAACGTAAAATGCACGATACCATCCGCTTCCTGCTCGGTGGGTAATGGGCGATGATTCACGGTAATCACACGGTTTTGATGGCGAGGTTCGACAGAAAGCTGCTCAAAGTATTGACGAAGATTACGCTCAGCAGCAGTATCAAGCGGGTAGTGATAGATCTCCGCTTGTTCTAAGGTCCGTAAGCGATAATCAACCCCAGAATCAACATTCACGATATGACAATGCTGCTGAATTAATGCGATAGCTGGCAGAAATCGTGCGCGTTGCAAGCCATTACGATACAGCTCATCTGGCGGAATATTGGACGTAGCAACCAAGGTGATTCCACGGGCAAAGAGTGCTTCAAACAAAGTACCAAGCAACATAGCATCGGTAATATCAGACACAAAAAACTCATCAAAACAGATAATATCCGTTTCGATTTTAAAGGTGTCAGCCACCTTTTCCAACGGATCGCTCTGCCCATCAAGTTGCTGTAATTCATGATGAACACGATGCATAAAACGGTGAAAGTGCACCCGCATTTTCCGCTCAGTCGGCAAACACTCATAGAAAGTATCCACCAAATACGTTTTACCGCGCCCGACTCCACCCCAGAAGTACAGCCCCCGTTCAGGTTGGGCTAATGGGGTGTGATCGCGCTTAAATAATCGTCCTAAGAAAGAACTTTTCACTTCGGGTTTAGGGGCCAGCATGCGATGGTACAGACCGTCAAGGTGGGCAACCGCATTGGCCTGAGCCTCGTCGGCAAAGAAGTCTTCCCGTTGTAAGTCACGCTGGTATTGTTCGAGGGGTGTCATCCGTATTGATACCTAAAAGCATTCCATCTTTAACAACGAATAGTATCATGCCCGATTGAGTGCATGTATAGTTAATACACAGGCATCGACCTAGTTTTTAATTCAGTCACAAGGAGTTTTTTTCATGGCTTGGATTTATGCGCTACTTATTTTTGCTGCTGGTGCGATCGTTGGGGTTTTCGCAGCCCGTTTAGGTAACAAAAGCCTAAAACAGCAAAAAGAGCTTCAAAAAGATCTCGATAAATCAAAATACGAATTGGAACAGTACCGCCAAGAGCTAGTTGATCACTTCGCTCGCAGTGCTGACTTGCTTGATAACATAGCGAAAGATTACAGCAAACTTTACGAACATATGGCAAAAACCTCGACAGAGTTAATGCCGAACTTACCAGCGCAAGATAACCCGTTTGCACATCGCATCAGTACATTAGAGTCAGTAAAAAACAACAGTGCTGACGATGTTACCGATCAACCTCGTGATTATGCGAATGGCGCTACAGGCTTACTAAAAGACAAGCCTGAAGAAATCGTTGAAGCGCCCAAAGCAAGCTAAAAAAACACAATAAATAATTAGCACCTAAGTCATAAATCACATCAGTAATTTATCCTTAGGTGCTATTTTTTTGAACTTTCACTCCGAATATCGAGTCATATAATCACTTGTAAAACCGGAGTATTCATAATGAAAAAACCTTTGCTTGTTTTCAGTGCGCTGGCATTAGGTATCAGTTCTATTATTGCCCCTGTTACAGCAACGGCGGCACTACCTCTCTCTGTCAATAATCAACAGGTTCCGAGTCTTGCTCCCATGCTAGAGCAAGTTACCCCTGCCGTTGTCAGTATTGCTATCGAAGGCAAACATGTATCACGACAGCGGGTACCTGAATCATTCCGTTTTTTCTTTGGCCCTGACTTCCCTGCCGAGCAAGTACAAGAACAACCCTTCCGAGGCTTAGGTTCTGGGGTCGTGGTCGATGCCAAGAAAGGCTATGTCGTTACCAACCATCATGTTATCGAAGGTGCCGACAAAATCATGGTGCAACTGGCTGACGGACGTGAAGTCAGTGCCGAGTTGATTGGCAGCGATAAAATGTCGGACATTGCACTACTGAAATTGGAAGATGCCGATAACCTAACTGAAATTAAAATTGCCGATTCAGACAGTTTACGTGTGGGCGATTTTGCCGTGGCGATTGGTAACCCATTTGGCCTAGGTCAAACCGTCACATCGGGCATTATTTCCGCCCTAGGCCGCAGCGGTCTGAATATTGAAAACTTTGAAAACTTCATCCAAACCGATGCTGCCATTAACAGTGGTAACTCAGGCGGTGCCTTGGTCAACCTTAACGGTGAACTAATAGGTATCAATACCGCGATCCTCGGCCCTAACGGTGGCAACGTGGGGATTGGTTTTGCCATTCCTGCCAACATGGTAAAAAACCTCAGCGAGCAAATTCTCGAGTTTGGCGAAGTGAAGCGTGGCGTGTTGGGGGTTCAAGGAGGTGAACTCAACAATGAACTTGCCGAAGCTTTTGGCTACGAAACCAATCACGGTGCATTTGTTAGCCAAGTAATGCCTGACTCAGCGGCGCAGAAAGCCGGTCTCAAAGCCGGAGATATTATTACCTCGATCAATGGTAAGGCGATTCGTACCTTTGGTGAATTACGAGCCAAAATTGCGACACTTGGCGCAGGCAAAACCGTCAAACTGGGTGTAGTGCGCGATGGTAAGAAAAAAGAATTCAACGTCACCTTACAAGAATCAGCCCAGACCAAGGTCAAAGCCGATAACCTACATAAAGGGTTAACCGGAGCGGAATTTGCGAACACCACCAACAGTGATGGCGTGAAAGGTGTCAAAGTCACCAGCCTTGAAGAGCGCTCAATGGCTGCCCGCTATGGATTAGAGAAAGGCGACATCATCATCGGCCTTAATCGTTCACCTATTCGCAATCTGGGTGAACTACGTAAAGCGCTCGACAAACAGCCGAGTGTCTTGGCATTAGAGATCAAACGTGATGACGCAATACTTTACCTTGTGATCCGTTAATCTTACCGCTAAGTGAAATAACCGCTGTCTTTTATTCGCTTGCCACATCGGCAATCCCTATTAAGCGGCAGCGGTTTTTATTTGCGTCCTGTACCAGTACTCGCATCGATCAATACTTGTTGCTAAAGGCTGGAGAGTGCTATCCTCACTGCCATTACTATCAATATGTTAAGTACTGGGAGCTTAGATGCTGGCATTTCTTACTCGCTCGATAGCCCTTGGGGTTATTACAGCCATCGCCTTGCTTGTGGCCATCCCTAGCTTACGTACGCAGATGTTCGCGCCTTCTGTTAGCCTTTCTGACGACAAGCCGATCAATGCCGCCCAGCTTTCGTTTAACTTTGCCGTTCGCCGCGCCTCTCCTGCTGTCGTTAACATTTATAACCGTCGTTATAATGCCGAAGCCCAGCTAAAACTTAGCACTCAAGGTCTAGGTTCTGGCGTGATCATGAGCGATAAAGGCTATATCGTAACTAATTACCATGTGGTTGCAGAAGCCGATCAGGTCATTGTTGCCCTACAAGATGGTCGTCTCTTTACCGCACAACTCATAGGCAAAGACCGTCGTACCGATTTAGCGGTATTAAAAGTACAAGCTGAAAACTTACCTGTCATTCCGACAAACTCAAAATATAACCCTGCCGTTGGTGATGTCGTGCTGGCCATAGGTAACCCCTACAACTTAGGTCAAACGACAACGTACGGTATTATTTCAGCCACAGGGCGCTCAGGCATGAGCTTCTACGGCCGCCAAGATTTTCTACAAACCGATGCCGCAATCAATAATGGTAACTCTGGTGGTGCGTTAGTGAATACCCGCGGTGAGTTAGTCGGCATCAATACGGCCTCATTCCAACAAGCGACCGATATTGAAACCTATGGTATCTCTTTTGCCATTCCGTATGAGCTAACCCATAAGATTATGGATAAACTGATTGCTGATGGTCGTGTTATCCGTGGCTATATCGGCATTGATGGCCGAGAAATTAACCCTGTCATGGCGCGTCTCTACGATGCAGAACAAATTAATGGCGTGATTGTCATGGGAATGGACCCTAACGGCCCTGCTCAGCGCGCGGGCTTTAAGGTGCAAGACATTATCCTAGAAATTAATGATAAGCCTGTGACCGGCAAACGTAATGTTCAAGATATTGTCACGGATTTACGCCCAGGCACGAGCGCAAAGGTCAAAGTGCTGCGTAACGGTGAGCCCGTCTTTATTGATGTCTTAATCGGTGACGACCCAACAGAGTAACTGCACTTACAACGAGCAGTGACAAAAAAGCCTCGCAGTTTAAAGTGCGAGGCTTTTTAGTCAGAAACTCAGGATAAATTAACCATCGATACGTTCGATGTTCATCCCTAACCCACTGAATTTCTCTTCAATGTGCTCATAACCACGGTCAATGTGGTAAATACGATCAACAATCGTCTCACCTTCCGCGATACTCCCCGCGATCACAAGGCTTGCTGATGCACGTAAATCCGTTGCCATCACTTGTGCACCGCTTAAGCCATCGGTATCACCGCAAATAACCGTATTACCTTCGATCTCTGCGTGTGCGCCCATACGAATCAATTCAGGGATGTGCATGAAACGGTTTTCAAAAATCGTTTCCGTGATAATACCTGTGCCCTTAGCCACCAAGTTTAACAGTGAGAATTGCGCCTGCATGTCGGTTGGGAAACCCGGGTGTGGTGTAGTGCGAATATTCACCGCTTTTAATTCGCGGTCTGTCATATCCAAGCTGATCCAGTCTTCACCAGTTTCAACCAAGGCACCCGCTTCTTCAAGTTTCGCTAACGCCGCTTCCATCAAAGATGGACGCGTGTTACGACATAGGATCTTACCACCCGATACCGCAGCCGCTACCAAGAAGGTACCGGTTTCAATACGATCAGGTACCACACGGTGGTAACCACCACCTAAACGCTCAACACCTTCAATCGTGATAGTGTCAGTACCTGCACCTGTTACTTTCGCACCTAACGCATTCAAGAAATCAGCCGTATCGACAATCTCTGGCTCACGTGCTGCGTTCTCAATAACCGTTGTACCTTCAGCAAGGGTGGCCGCCGACATAATCGTCACTGTAGCGCCAACACTGACTTTATCCATCACGATATGAGCACCTTTCAGGCGACCATCAACGCTGGCTTTAACGTACCCTTCTTCAAGCGTAATGCTTGCACCCAGCTGCTCAAGACCACTGATATGAAGATCAACCGGACGAGCACCAATTGCACAACCACCTGGCAGTGAGACTTGGCCTTGACCAAAGCGTGCCACCAATGGACCTAACGCCCAGATCGAAGCGCGCATGGTTTTCACTAAATCATACGGCGCACAAAACTCGTTCACGCCACTAGCATCCACATGAACCGAGCCATTACGTGATACTTTAGCGCCTAAACGGCTCAGTAATTCCATTGTCGTGTCGATATCGCGCAGTTTAGGCACGTTCGCTACTTCAACAGGGCCTTCTGCTAATAGTGCAGAAAACAAAATCGGCAATGCTGCATTCTTAGCACCAGAAATGGAGACTTCGCCACTTAATGGGCCACCGCCCTGGATTCGAAACTTCTGCATCATAACCTCTTAAAGTGACATCAGTTTTTTGTCACGCGCCCATTCTTCAGGCGTGAATGTTTTAATGCTTAACGCATGAATTTCGTTAGCTGAAATCTGAGCCATTAGTGGCGCATAGATTGACTGCTGTTTTTTCACACGATTCATACCTTCGAACATTGCGCCAACAGCAATCACTTCGTAGTGACTACCGTCGCCTTTGACGATGACTTCATCAAGTTCTAAGGCATTTTCAAGAAGTTGTTTAATTTCAGAGATTTCCACAAGCTATCCTCTTTGCTGCTCAGGCGATATTGGCAGCGAATAATGAATCCACATGGCTTAGGCGAAGCAAGGTGCTAAGTTGTTCCGGCATCTTACATAGCGTCAATTGACCGCCAGATTGTTCGATGTGCTGGCATAGATGCAACAGCATCACCATACCGGCAGAATCAACTCGCTCTAGTGCTGACAAATCAAGTGTTACTGCTTTTTGCTGAGGCAGCCACTCTTCTCTTTGTCGCCAAAATGCCGAGACTGTGTCACGTTCTAAGCGACCTGACAAGCAATAATGACCATCAGCGATCATTTGCCATTTTACTTCAGTATGGGCACTCGACATGGCCATTACTTATCGGTTTCGCGGCGAATTGGCTTCGCTGCTAATGTTTTCAGCGTGTTAGTAACCGCTTCCACACCTTCGGTGCGTAATTGGCCACTCCACTCACTTTGTTTGGTCGAGATCATACTGACACCTTCGGCCACCATGTCGTAACCTTGCCATTCGTTGGTTTTCTTATTTTTACGCAATTTGAAATCCAAACGGATGGGTGGGCGTTGCTTATCAATAATGTCCACACGTACCGACACAATAGTACGATCTGCGGGTACCGTTTTAGCCGGTTCAATTTGAATTTTTTGATCTGTGTATTGCGTTAGTACTTGCGCATAAGACGCGACTAAGTAATCCGTAAAAGCATCTACGAACGCATTGCGTTGCTCTTTGGTCGTTTTCTTTAGCTGAGGTCCCAGCACTTTATAGGCAGCATAACGGCTATTAACATACGGTAAGAGCTCTTGCTGCACAACGACACGTAAATGCTCAGGGTTTTGAGTGATCTTGGATTGTTCCGCTTTCAAACGATCAAACATGGTTGTCGAAACCACTGCCATCATTTTATAGGGGTCGGTTTTATCAACCACAGGGGCAGCAATTGCACTGGTTAGCGTTAGTAATACACCTAACGCACTGATCACTAAAGATCGCATCATTATTAGTTTCTCCTTAGGCCTAGGTCGTTTCGGTATTTATTACTTTTCATCACCGCCGATGCTATATAGCACCTGTCCGATCATATCTTCTAATACTAGTGCGGATTTTGTGTCTTCTATCAAATCACCATTACCTAGCATTTCAATATCGTCATCAACAAAGCCTGGGCTAATCCCCACATACTGCTCACCCAATAATCCCGACGTTAAAATAGCCGCCGAACTGGTTTCTGGGAAATAACCAAATTGCTTATCAATCGACAATACGACAGTCGGAATATAGCTTTCACTGTCTAACGTAATACTGCTCACTTGGCCCACAGTCACGCCACCCACTTTTATTGGAGAACGGACTTTTAAACCACCGATATTATCGAAATGCGCACTCAAGGTGTAAGTGTCTCGGCTACCAATGTTCTTTACATCCGCGACCTGAAAGACAAGGATGAGCAGCGCAATAATGCCTGCCAATACAAAAGAGCCTACCCATAATTCTGTTTTTTTTGTCTGCTGCATCTGTTAATTCCCAAACATAAGCGCGGTCAGTACAAAGTCTAGCCCTAATACCGCCAGTGATGAATTCACTACAGTACGTGTAGTGGCTTGACTAATGCCTTCTGAAGTAGGTACGGCATCGTACCCGTTAAATACGGCAATCCAAGTGACAGTCATGGCAAAAAAGACTGACTTGATAATGCTATTGCCAATGTCGTAACCCAGCTCAACGGATGACTGCATCACAGACCAAAAACTGCCATAGTCGATCCCTTTCCAGTCCACGCCAACAAGTTGCCCGCCCCAAATACCAATAGCAGCAAACATCATGGCGAGTAACGGCATAGAAATAACACCCGCCCAAAAGCGTGGCGCAATCACACGACGAAGTGGATCGACCGCCATCATCTCCATGCTAGAAAGTTGCTCTGTGGTCTTCATCAAGCCAATCTCGGCCGTTAATGCCGAGCCTGCTCGACCTGCAAACAAGAGCGCCGTTACCACAGGCCCTAGTTCACGCAATAACGACAAGGCCACCATTTGCCCCAAGCTGGTTTCTGCGCCAAAGTCCACCAGCACGATATAGCCTTGCAAACTCAAGACCATGCCAATAAATAACCCGGAGACCAGAATGATAGCAATCGAGCGCACCCCTACCGAATACAACTGAGCTAACAGCAAGGGCCACATTTTTCTTGGCTGTGGTTTGCAACATATCGCACCAAACAGCATTAAGCTTGCTCGCCCAACGGCAGAACACTTATCTAAGGTGAATCGTCCAAGACGGCGAATCCATTCCATGTTTAATACTGCCTAGGATTGTGAAGAAAAAAGATCATCAGCCAAGGGCTGAGCTGGGTACTGGAATGGCACTGGGCCATCAGCATCCCCATCAAGAAACTGGCGGATCTGCGGATCTGGGTTCGCCCGTAATTCACTCGGGCTACCACTGCCTATAATTTTTCCACCAGAGAGCAGATAGACTTTATCGGCAATACTCATCACTTCGGGCACATCGTGCGACACAATAACTGCCGTTACCCCTAGTGCCTGATTCATGTCACGGATTAGTTTAACCAACACCCCCATAGTGATCGGGTCTTGGCCAACAAAAGGTTCATCGTACATGATGAGCTCTGGATCTAACGCAATCGCACGCGCTAACGCTGCACGTCTCGCCATACCTCCTGACAACTCATTGGGCATCAATTGGGCTGCACCGCGTAAACCAACAGCTTCCAATTTCAGCAACACCAACGTCCGTAATAGATCATCGGGTAAATCGGTATGTTCACGCAGCGGAAAGGCAATGTTGTCGAATACCGTCATATCGGTAAACAAAGCGCCAGATTGAAATAACATACTCATACGCTTACGCACTTGATAAAGCTGTTTACGATTGAGTGTCGGAATGTTGTGACCGTCAAACCACACGTCGCCGCTATCCGGTGCCAGTTGCCCGCCAATTAAGCGCAATAAGGTTGTTTTGCCAATTCCAGATGGCCCCATGATGGCAGTGATCTTCCCTTTCGGTACATCAATACTGACATCATCGAAAATTCGACGCTCACCACGCATGAAGGTCATGTTGTTAATTGTCACAAGTGAGTTAGTCGGCTCCATAACATTCCTGTTGATCATTTCAATTCACACTAGCTGCTCTATGATGCCGTTTCATTACTTTAACAATAAGTAACAAAATAAGATAAGCGACAGATAATAATAAAGATAATACATGCAACTCAAGAAAATAACTGTCAGTTTCCCGTTATTTCCTCGTAAAGCTGGGGTCAGAACTATTGATGCAGGCTAAGATTGTTAACAATCGTGCCTTTTCGGTTGATTCCATCATCATGGCTATCACGTGGATTTTCCTCTCATTCGCACCATGCTTTATACAATCACATTAAATTCGATGTGTTTATCCTTCCCTTTTGAGTTGCTAAACGTCAAAATTGTCCTCTTAACTAATGCTCACACTCAATTTGAATTAGAAAGGGATAACAATGCTTGAAGCCATTGTCTTACTTTGTATCGGTTTAACTCTTCTGGTATGGAGTGCTGACCGCCTTGTTTTTGGTGCTGCGGCACTGGCTAAAAACTTTGGCGTTGCACCACTTATCATAGGTATGACCATCCTTGCTATGGGATCGTCAGCCCCTGAAATGATGGTGTCAGCCACAGCCGCACTCGCTGGAAAAACAGATACTGCGGTAGGTAACGTCTTGGGTTCAAACATTGCCAACATCGCCCTTATCATTGGCTTAACTGCCATCATCAAACCTTTGGGTATTAGCTCTGGCATTATTCGCCGAGAACTTCCCCTAATGCTTGGGGTTACACTTGTGGCGGGCGCATTACTGTGGGACAGCCACTTGGGCTTCCATGAAGGTGTCCTACTGGTTATCTTGTTTGGCCTATTCTTATTCGCCATGTTTAAGATCAGCCAAAAAGCCAAAGCTGAAGGTGACGTATTGGCTGACGAGCAAGAATCAGAAATCCCAGATGGCGTGAGCAATGCAGCGGCTGGCGTTTGGATTGTGATCGGCCTAGTGTTGCTATTGTATTCTTCAGATATGGTGGTTGAATCTGCCGTTATCATCGCCAAATATTTTGGCATGAGCGATCTGGTGATCGGCTTAACCATTATCGCCATTGGTACCAGCTTACCTGAACTGGCCGCTTCTATCGCCAGCATCTTCAAAGGTGAAGATGACATGGCTGTCGGTAATATCATCGGCTCTAACGTTTTCAATATTCTTGCTGTGATGGGGATCCCTGGCTTACTGAACCCATCAGTACTCAGCCCACTGGCGATGGGACGAGACTTCTACGTCATGCTGGCCGTTTCCGTCTTACTGATGCTAATGGCACTTGGAAAGCGTCGTCGAATCAATCGTGTAGAGGGTGGTATACTTCTTAGCTGCTTTATCGCCTATCAAGCATATCTGTTTTATAATGTTGCAGGTTAACGGAGAGTAAATGATGTCGCACATGTTTGATTTTTGCACCCACGGGCGCAAAGTGATGGAAACTGAAATCGATGCCCTGCAAAACATTCAGCAATATATTAATAGCGAATTTGCTGCAGCCTGTGAGCTAATTTATCAATGCCAAGGCAAAGTCATTGTCATGGGGATGGGTAAATCGGGTCATATTGGTAACAAGATTGCCGCGACATTTGCGAGCACTGGCACACCTGCTTTCTTTGTTCACCCTGGCGAAGCAAGCCATGGTGACCTAGGTATGATCAAAAAAGATGATGTGGTATTAGCCATCTCTAACTCAGGTGAAGCCTCTGAGATCATGGCATTACTACCGGTTATCAAGCGTCTTGGCATTCCCTTGATCAGCATGACGGGTAAGCCAGAATCAAGCATGGCAAAATTTGCTCAAATCCACCTGCAGATTACCGTCGAAAAAGAAGCGTGCCCGCTAAACTTAGCGCCAACATCAAGTACAACGGCCACCCTAGTGATGGGTGATGCGTTGGCCATTGCTGTGATGGAAGCCCGCGGCTTTACTGCCGATGATTTCGCGCTGTCTCACCCTGGCGGTGCACTGGGCCGCAAATTGTTAATGCGCATTAGCGATGTGATGCACCAAGGTGACTTGCTGCCTATCGTTAATGAAGAAGCAAGCATCAAAGACGCCCTACTGGAAGTGTCACGCAAAGGCTTAGGCATGACCGCCATTGTAGATAATGCTCAACAGTTAACGGGAATTTTCACTGATGGCGATCTCCGCCGTCTGCTCGACAACCGTGTTGATATTCATAACACCTGTATTGGTGATGTGATGACACGTCATCCATCGACCATTTCGCCAAACCTGCTTGCCGCAGAAGGCTTGAAAATAATGGAAGATAAAAAAATTAACGGCTTGCTTGTCACTGAAGATAAGCGCTTAGTCGGTGCATTAAACATGCACGATCTACTGAAAGCTGGAGTCATGTAGTGGCACAAATCGAAACTATTTACGGTCCTGTCTGTCAAACTGTGTATCAGCAAGCTAAAGATATCCGCTTACTGATTTGCGATGTTGATGGCGTATTTTCCGATGGCCGCATCTATATGGGTAATGATGGCGAAGAATTAAAAACCTTCCACACCCGCGATGGTTATGGCATTAAGTCATTAATGAATGCGGGAATTGAGATTGCCATCATCACGGGCCGTAAATCTGCCATTGTAGAAAACCGTATGTCAGCGTTAGGCATTCAGCACATTTACCAAGGCCAAGATAACAAACTGGCCGCTTACGCTGACATTTACAAGAATTTGAATATTGCTCCTGAGCACACAGCGTACATTGGCGATGATCTGATCGATTGGCCAGTAATGGAAAAAATCGGCCTTTCTGTGTGTGTCGCAGATGGCCACCCACTGCTTGCACGACGTGCTGATTTCGTCACACGTATCCAAGGTGGCTACGGTGCAGTACGTGAAGTCTGCGATCTCATCCTTGAAGCGAAGGGCGAGCTAGATAAACATAAAGGCTTAAGTATATGACCTTACATAAGCTACTCTATACACTCGCCTTTGCAGTGTGTGTATCGGCTGGCTTTTACTTGCTCAACGGGTATTGGCGAGCAGATGTTCAAGTCAAACCTGACGATGAAAAGCCAATATTCACGGGCAGTATTGTGACGAGTACCGCACACAATGAAAGCGGGCTTCGTAGCTATCAAGTCGACTCTGAGTACCTCGAACATTTTAAAAAAAGCGGTGACACGGATTTTGTCAAACCTGTGTTATGGCTGTTTAAAGAAGGGACTGAAACCGAGTGGCGCATTAGCTCTAACGATGCAACACTCGATCAAGACCAGATTTTATACATGAAAGGTAACGTTCGGATTTTTAATTTACTGCCAGATTCCACCCTGAAAGTGATTCAAACCGATAACCTACGTATTGATCTGGTTAGTAAAGATTTTGATACCCCTGACCATGTCGTCATGACTGGCGATGCTTTCATTAACGAAGGTGATGGTATGACAGGGAACATGGATCGCAGTGTTGCGACCCTACTCAACAACGTGAAAGGTAGATATGAATCTATTCAAAATTAGTACCCTACTTTGCCTTTGTATCAGTACATCGAGCTGGGCACTGAGTGACGATACCGAGCAACCAATTTACATTGATTCGGATACGCAAAATCTCGATATTCAAAACAATATCGTGACCTTCACGGGCAATGTGGTTTTACGCCAAGGTAGTATCGATATTCGTGCCGATAAAGTTGTGGTAACACGACCTAAAGGACAAGAAGGCCAAGAGGTGATTGATGCCTATGGTAAGCCTGCAACCTTCCATCAAATCATGGATGACGGCAAGCCTATTGATGGTGAGTCGTTAGAAATGCGCTACCTCACTGCCACTGAATTTTTGAAAATGACGCATGAAGCGCTATTGATCCAAGATGGCAGCGAAATCCGCGGTAAAGTGATCACTTACAAAATCGATGAACAGAAACTGGCAGCGCAGAGCGGTGACAAGAAACGTGTTACCACCATCTTGCAGCCAAACCAGTTAAACTCGAATAAGAAATAAGCACGACTATGGCAACGTTAAAAGCAGCACATCTCGCAAAAAGCTACAATGGCCGCAAAGTCGTGTCGGATGTAAGCCTTGAAGTAAAGTCAGGTGAAATTGTTGGTCTACTGGGTCCTAACGGTGCCGGTAAAACCACCTCGTTTTACATGATTGTTGGGCTAGTCGCACGTGATGAAGGCACCATCAGTATTGATGATACTGATATCAGCCTACAACCGATGCACAACCGCTCTCGCATGGGGATTGGCTACCTGCCACAAGAAGCTTCTATCTTTCGTCGCTTAAGTGTGCACGACAACCTCATGGCGGTTTTGCAAACACGTAAAGAGCTTAGCCGCGAAGAACGCCAAGATAAGCTTGAAGAATTATTGGATGAATTCAACATACAGCACATACGCAACAGCTTAGGTATGGCATTATCAGGGGGCGAACGCCGCCGTGTGGAAATCGCCCGCGCTCTGGCAGCCAATCCAAAATTCATTTTACTTGATGAACCTTTTGCCGGTGTTGACCCAATATCTGTAATCGACATCAAAAAGATCATTGAGCACTTACGTGATCGCGGTCTTGGGGTATTGATCACCGACCATAATGTTCGAGAGACTCTCGACGTTTGTGAACATGCCTACATTGTTAGTCAGGGACAATTGATTGCGCACGGCTCGCCAAGCGACGTTCTAAACGATGAACATGTAAAACGTGTTTATCTGGGCGACCAGTTCCGTCTATAGTTAGTAATAGATCGGCACGCACAACAATAACGACAAGGTGCATTGATACCCATGAAAACCTCGCTCCAGCTTAAGCTAGGCCAACAACTTGCAATGACGCCGCAACTGCAGCAAGCCATCCGCTTACTGCAGCTTTCGACTTTGGATTTACAACAAGAAATCCAAGAAGCCTTAGATGCAAATCCTTTGCTAGAGCTGGAAGAAAGCGAACATCATGCCGATGACAAATCGTCTGACAACAACGACATTGAGGTATCAGCGCAAGACAGCAATAACCAAGACGCTGAAGCTGAACCCTTTGATACCTCAGAAGTGATCGAACAGCGTGAAATGCCAGAAGATCTTCCCGTCGATACCACTTGGGAAGATGTGTACAGTGCAGGCACAGGTAGTACAGGGATCAGCATTGATGACGACATGCCCGTCTACCAAGGTGAAACCACTGAATCCCTACAAGATTACCTGATGTGGCAAGTTCAACTGACGCCATTTAGTGAAACTGACTTGGCCATTGCTACAGCCATCATCGATGCTATCGACGATAAAGGGTATTTAACCTGCTCTGCCGACGACATTTTAGAAAGCTTAGGCGTCGATGACATTGAACTGGATGAAGTGGAAGCCGTACTCAAACGCGTACAGCAATTTGACCCACTTGGCGTCGCTTCGCGCAATCTGCAAGAATGCCTATTACTTCAATTGGCGACTTACCCAGAAGACACCCCGTGGCTGAGCGAAGCCAAACATATTCTTGAGCATCACATCGGCTTACTCGGTAATCGCGATTATCGCCAACTAATGCGTGATACCAAGCTCAAAGAGCCTGAATTAAAAGCCGTGATGCAATTAATCCACGGTTTAGACCCTCGTCCGGGCAACCTTGTCATTTCATCGGAAACGGAATACGTTGTACCTGACGTCTCCGTCTTTAAAGATCACGGCAAATGGGTTGTCACCATCAATCCTGATAGCGTACCTCGTATTAAAGTCAACGAGCAGTACGCAGCACTGAGCAAAAATACTCGCAACAGTGCTGACAGCCAATTTATTCGCACCCACCTTCAGGATGCGAAGTGGCTCATAAAAAGCTTAGAAAGCCGTAACGAAACGCTACTAAAAGTGGCACGATGCATTGTAGAGCATCAACAAGATTTCTTTGAATATGGCGAAGAAGCCATGAAACCTATGGTGCTCAACGATATCGCGTTAGACGTTGATATGCATGAGTCCACCATCTCTCGGGTTACGACCCAAAAATACATGCACACCCCACGTGGCATTTTTGAATTGAAATATTTCTTCTCAAGCCATGTGAGCACGGATAACGGAGGCGAATGTTCGTCAACGGCCATCCGCGCACTTGTCAAGAAACTGGTTGCCGCTGAAAACCAAGCGAAGCCATTAAGTGATAGTAAGATTGCAACATTATTGGCGGAACAAGGCATCATGGTTGCGCGACGTACCATCGCTAAATACCGTGAGTCTCTTGGGATCCCACCATCGAACCAACGTAAACGTTTGATATAGCTTTAATGGTTCAAACGCCCAACAGAAGGAAGATGTCTATGCAAATCAATCTCACAGGACACCATGTGGAAGTTACGGATTCTATGCGTGACTATGTAAACACTAAGTTTGAAAAGCTTGAACGTTTCTTTGACAAAATTAATAATGTCCATGTGATTTTAAATGTAGAAAAATTACAGCAAGTGGCAGAAGCGACTTTGCACATAAATAATGGCGAAATTCACGCCAAAGCGGATTCAGAAGATATGTATGCCGCGATCGATGCGTTGACCGATAAACTCGTACGTCAATTAAACAAACATAAAGATAAACTCAATAGCCATTAATCATGCAACTGAGATCGGTATTGAGCCTGGACTGCACCAAAAGTGCAGTCCACTGCTCTAGCAAAAAGCGCGCTCTAGAAATCATCAGCGAAATCGCTGCAGATCATTTAGACCAGAATCCCCAGCCTCTATTCGAGTGTATGCTCAATAGAGAAAAAATGGGCAGCACCGGCATAGGTAATGGCATCGCTATACCTCATGGCCGGATCACACAAAGCGATGAAGCTATCGCAATTTTGATCCAGTGTGATAATCCTATCGAATTTGATGCTATCGACAATCAGCCCGTCGATCTTCTCTTTGCCCTACTCGTCCCAGACGCACTGTGTAAAGAGCATCTCAAAACCCTATCAAGCATGGCGGAAAAGCTCAGTAATAAGCAGGTATGTAAGCAATTACGTACGGCGAAATCTGACCAAGAGCTTTATCAAATCATGACCAATGACTCATAATGAGTGTAACCCTTCCACGTTGTTTGAGGTAATTCAGCCATGATGTTAATGGTCGTAAGTGGGCGCTCGGGCTCAGGGAAATCTGTGGCATTACGTGTACTCGAAGATCTTGGGTACTACTGTGTCGACAACCTACCTGTTAATTTGCTGCCACAATTCATCAAAACGGTGGAAAACAACCAGCAAGATATTGCCGTCAGCATTGATGTCCGCAATATGCCGACTCAATCAGGTGAAATCCAAAAAATCCTGTCCTCTCTCAGCAGTCAGTTAGATGTCAATGTGATGTTCTTAGACGCTGATGACAAAGAGCTGGTGAAACGCTACAGCGAGACACGTCGCCTGCATCCACTCTCACGTAACAATATGAGCTTGGAACAAGCGATTCAATCAGAAAGCGCTATCCTTTCTGATCTCAAAGAGCACGCTGACTTAGTCATAGATACCACCAAACAATCAATCCACGACCTCAGTGAAACAGTACGTTCACGCGTACTTGGCCGCGAAAACCGTGAATTAATCATGGTGTTTGAGTCGTTTGGCTTTAAACACGGTCTACCCACCGATGCCGACTATGTGTTTGATGTTCGCTTTCTGCCTAACCCCCACTGGGTACCAGAGCTCAAACCGCAAACGGGGCTCGACTTAGGCGTGAAAGAGTTTTTATCCAGTCACCCTGAGGTTAACCAGCTCACCAATCAAATCCGTAATTTTGTTGAAACTTGGTTACCCCTGCTGGAAAAAAACAATCGTAGCTACCTCACCATCGCCATTGGCTGTACGGGTGGACAACACCGCTCTGTCTACGTGGCCCAGCAGCTCGCTGAACACTTTATGCATGCAGGCCAGCAAGTTCAAATTCGCCACCGCACTTTGGAAGGCTTAATATGACCGACCTTTCTCGCGATGTGTTTATTAAAAACCGCTTAGGGCTGCATGCTCGGGCGGCGATTAAATTGGTCGAATTAGCGCAAAGCTTTGAAGCGACAGTCACAATTAGTAACCACGAAAAGCAAGCCACAGCTGACAGCGTAATGGGATTACTCATGCTAGAGTCCGCCCAAGGCCAGCAGGTTACCGTTAGTGCCGAAGGCAATGATGCAAAATTGGCACTCGACGCCATTATCACCTTGATTGAAGCAGGCTTTGATGAAGAGAACTGAGTGCTGAAACCCAGCATGCTCTCTTAAACACTGCTTAAAAAGCCCGCAATCGCAAAATTAAACTGAAGATGGTGATATGACTACTTCTGTCATCATCCTCAGTAAACTTGCAGCGAAATAGCCACTTTCTGTAGGTTATATCATGACTCCCTCTAGGCTATTTCTCAGTGCTAAACTGAAATTTCAGCGAACTCTCAAATCTGGTGAGACAACACCCGCATTATTGCGTTAAAATTCAGCTTATTGCGTTTATGCTGAAGGACCTTGCTTTGGGCTATCGATTTCCTCCCATGGCACAAGTACTCATGCATAATCAAACAGAGCAGCGCCAGCCTTAAAAGGTGGTATCAGCTGTTCGGTATTATTTCCATCTGACCAATCTTCTGGCACCTTTTACTCTGCGCACTAGATGGCCGAGCGAATCACTTTTATCCAGAGAATTGCTCAGATGGCACAACCGAGTTTGTATCTATGGCGGATCTACTAGAGCAAGACAATACCCACCAAACCCTACAAGAAGTGAACAAGGCCTTAGAAAATGGCATGTTCGTTCACGTTCGCCGCCTGTTGCAAGACATGGAACCGGAAGATATTGCTCACCTGTTAGAGGCTTCACCGCCGAAAGAGCGTCAGGTGTTATGGCAATTAACCGATCCTGAAGAGCAAGGTGAGATCCTTGATGAGCTATCTGAAGATGTAAAAGATGGTATCGTCGCGCAAATGGCGCCAGAGAAACTGGCTGCCGTTACCGAAGGCATGGAAAGCGATGATGTCGCTTACGTCCTTCGTAGCCTACCTGACGATCGCTACCAAGAAGTATTGGCACAGATGGATGCCACCGATCGTCATCGGGTAGAGAAAGCGCTGGCGTATCCTGAAGACACTGCGGGCGGTATGATGAGTACCGACTTCATCACTATTCGTGGTGATGTAACCGCCGATGTGGTGTTGCGTTACTTACGGATGCGCGGTGAGCTACCAGAAGCGACCGATGCCCTGTACGTGGTCGATGCCAATGAATACCTCATAGGGCATTTATCGTTAGCCACTCTGATCACCACTCAGCCAGACATTGAAATCCGCGACGTGATGGACGACTCCGACGAGGCGATCCCTGTCGACATGGATGACAGTGAAATAGCCACACTTTTTGAACGTCGTAACTGGCTATCAGCTCCTGTTGTTGATAGCAACAACCACCTAGTGGGTCGTATCACGATCGATGACGTGGTCGATATCATTCGTGAAGATGCAGAGCACTCCATGATGAGCATGGCGGGTATGGATGATGAAGAGGATACCTTCGCGCCTGTGATGAAATCCGCCCGTAGCCGTAGTATTTGGCTTGGGGTTAATGTACTCGCTGCGCTCGCAGCGGCCTCTGTGTCTAACATGTTTGAAGCAACATTAGATAAAATGGCTGCAATTGCTGTACTCATGACAATTGTGCCGTCCATGGGTGGGGTGGCAGGTAACCAAACCGTAGCCCTAGTGATCCGTGGTTTAGCTGTTGGTCATATCGGGGACTCAAACACCCGCTGGCTATTGAGTAAAGAAGCACGTGTTGGCTTGATCAATGGCCTTTTATGGGCACTGATCATTGGCGGTGTCGTCGTTCTCTGGAAAGGCGATATCATACTCGGTGCCATCATTGCCGGAGCCATGCTCACCAACTTGATCATTGCCGGTGTGGCTGGGGTCTGTATTCCAGTCATGCTCAAAAAATTCAATATCGACCCCGCCTTAGCAGGGGGGATGGCATTAACGACCATTACCGATATTGTTGGCCTATCTGTGTTCTTGGGGCTCGCCACTATCTTCTTGGTGTAACTAAAGCACTGTATCTCAAAGGTACAAATCAGAGACACAAAAAAACCGAGCCGCTAGCGTCTCGGTTTTTTTATTGCATCCACGATGATGTTCACACCTGCGTTATTCGCCTGCGATCTTCATGGTATCAAGCAAAATAGAGCCCGTTTGGATCTGGCTACGCATTTCAGTGTCCGTACCAATCGCAACAATGTTTTTCATCATGTCTTTGAGGTTACCTGCAATGGTAATTTCACTCACAGGGTATTGAATTTCACCATTCTCAACCCAGAAGCCCGCCGCACCACGTGAGTAGTCACCCGTAATGATATTCACGCCTTGGCCCATCAGCTCAGTGACTAGCAAACCACGATCCATTTTCTTCAGCATTTGCTCGAAGTTTTCACCGGTCGAGTTAACGATCCAGTTATGAATCCCTCCCGCATGACCTGTCGGTTGCATGTTCAACTTACGCGCCGCATAGCTCGTCATCAGGTACGTTTGCAAGCACCCATCGGTAATGATTTCACGATCTTGGGTAGCCAAACCTTCACTATCAAATGGGGTACTCGCCATTCCACGTAAGATATGCGGACGCTCACTGATGTTCATCCACTCAGGGTAAATTTGTTCGCCAAGCTTATCGAGTAAGAAAGATGACTTACGGTATAAGTTAGAGCCACTGATCCCCATGACAAGGTGGCCAAACAAACCTGTCGCAATATCGGCTGCGAACATAATTGGCGCTTCACGCGTTGTCAGTTTTTGAGCATCTACACGACCAACAGTACGCTCTGCAGCATGTTGACCAACACACTCCGGTGTCCATAGGTCAGAAGCAACACGTGCAGAGGTGTAACTATAATCACGCTCCATCTCACCGTTTTTGCCCTGTGCAATCACACAACAACTGGTGCTATGGCGGCTTGATGCATAACTTGCTAGCATGCCATGGCTGTTACCATAAACACGAACCCCGTAATGGCTGTCGTAGCTTGCACCATCGCTTTGCTTAATACGAGGGTCAAACTCAAGTGCTGCTTGTTCCGCAGCAATCGCAATCGCCGCCGCACTATCAGGCTCTGGTTCATCAGGATGGAATAGATCTAAATCAGGAATATCACGCGCCATCAACTCTTCAGGACCAGGCCCAGCATAAGGGTCTTCTGATGTATAACGCGCAATGTCTAACGCCGCAGCAACCGTCTGAGCAATAGCATTTTCACTCAAGTCAGAGGTCGATGCACTGCCTTTGCGTTGACCACGATAAACTGTGATGCCAAGTGCACCATCACTATTAAATTCAACATTTTCCACCTCACACATGCGGGTAGAAACACTAATACCTGTTGTTTTATTAATAGCAACTTCTGCCGCGTCGGCTTGCTGGCCAGCAAGCTCTAATGCTTTAGCAACCGCAGCTTCCAGCTCAACACGCTGTTGTGCGACTTGTTCTCTCACGTCCATAATTTCACTTATTGTTATGCTGATATAATTAGAATAACACTCTAGTGCGCTAATTTGCGCCCAAATTTGTGTTTAAACTGATAAAATAAAAGCATTACCACCAAACCGACATCGATGCGGTTTGTCATTTGCAGGTTAGTGAGCCCTTTTATGAGCCGTAAAAATCAAAAAGCCCCTTGGGAACCAGAAGAAGAGATCATCTGGGTAAGTAAAAGCGAGATGAAACGTGACATGGAAGCGTTGCAAAAACTAGGGGAAGAGTTAGCAAACTTGACGTCTAATGCACTAGCAAAAATACCGCTAGATGAAGATATGCTGTCTGCAATTAAAGACGCACAGCGTTTTAAAAACGAAGCGCGTCGTCGTCAGCTACAGTACATTGGCAAGCAAATGCGCTCAATTGATATTGAGCCAATCCAAACGGCCCTAGATAAGCTAAACAACAAGCACTCACAGACAACCGTTGAGCTGAAAAAGCTTGAGCAAAAGCGTGATAAGCTAATCGCCAATGGCGACAGCATGATTAATGCAATTCTAGTTGATCACCCAGATGCTGATCGCCAACGTCTGCGTCAACTTGTTCGCCAAGCGAATAAAGAAAAAGCACAAGAAAAACCCGCGAAAGCATACCGCGAAATTTTCCAGTACTTAAAAGAACTGTACATGAGCAACTAATACCCAGTATTTAGACGCTTACAAAAACGCCAGCATCACAGCTGGCGTTTTTGTTTCTATGATGACACCAATGTAAGCTGACTTAGTCTGTCCCACCCACTGTCATTGAATCGATTTTCAGTGTAGGTTGACCCACACCAACAGGTACACTCTGACCCGCTTTACCACACACACCCACACCACGGTCGATATCGAGATCATTACCGACCATAGACACCTGCTGCATCGCTTCAATACCGCTACCGATTAAGGTTGCGCCTTTGATTGGACGAGTAATTTTACCGTTTTCAATCAAGTAAGCTTCTGACGCTGAAAACACGAACTTACCCGAGGTAATATCAACCTGGCCACCACCAAAGTTCGGTGCGTAAATCCCTTTCTTCACACTCGAAATAATTTCTTCGCGTGAATGTTCACCTGGTAGCATGTAGGTATTGGTCATACGTGGCATCGGCAGGTGCGCATAAGATTCACGACGACCATTACCCGTTGGAGCAACGCCCATCAAGCGCGCATTCAACTTGTCTTGCATATAGCCTTTCAGCTTACCGCCTTCAATCAATACATTGTATTGGCCGGGTACACCCTCATCATCAATGTTCAAAGAACCACGGCGATCAGCCAAGGTACCATCATCAACAATCGTACACAGTGAAGACGTCACTTGCTCGCCGATTTGGCCAGAAAAAACAGACGACTCTTTACGGTTAAAATCACCTTCCAAGCCATGACCAACCGCTTCATGCAATAACACACCAGGCCAGCCCGCACCTAAGACAACAGGCATAGTGCCCGCAGGTGCCGCCTCTGCATCAAGGTTAACCAAGGCCTGACGAATGGCTTCGTCGGCAAAGTTGAGGGCAACTGTTTTACCGTTGGCTTCTTCTTGAACAAAGAATTCGTAACCATAACGACCACCGCCACCAGCGCTGCCACGTTCACGCTTATCACCCCGCTCGACCAACACACTGATCGATAAGCGCACTAACGGACGAATATCTGCGGCATATGTACCATCCAATGCAGCAACGAGTACTTGTTCGTACACACCATTAATGCTGACAGAAACCTCCGTCACTAAAGGCTCTTTACTGCGTACATAAGCATCAATTTCTTCAAGCAAAGCAATTTTCTGGTGCTTATCAAAACTCGAAAGTGGATCAATCGCTGCGTAAACCTTCGGCGCATCAACCGTTGAGAATGCTTGAACTTTACCGCTAGTACCTTTGCGCGCGATACCACGCGCCGCTTTCGCACTTTGCGTTAATGCCAGTTCATTAATTTGATCGGAGTAAGCAAAACCTGTTTTCTCACCAGCCACAGCACGCACGCCAACACCGCGATCGATATTGAAAGAGCCATCTTTGATAATGCTGTCTTCTAATACTAAAGACTCATGCCAACAGGACTGAAAATAAATATCAGCATAATCAACATCTCTCGTCGCAATTTGCCCAAGAATACGTTGAAGGTCGTCACGCCCAATCCCTGATTGATCCAGCATGGTGTTTTCTACAGTTTTTAGCGTCATCTACTCAGCTCTTATCGTTGCGCTGATGCACTGCAAATCTAGCATGCTGCATCACCGGCATATTTGTTCTTATAGTGTGGCTTAATTTCAAATCAATGTCTGCGGTTAATACCCCAGTCCCTTGCGCTTGGCATGCCACTGTCTGCCCCCAAGGATCAATAATCATCGAATGGCCCCATGTTTCTCGACCGTCAAAATGTTCACCAGATTGCGCTGCCGCGATCAACCAACATTGATTTTCTATCGCGCGGGCGCGTAGTAAGACATCCCAATGTGCCGAACCAGTAACACGGGTAAATGCGGCAGGCACCACAATAATATCGGCACCTTTAGCACGAAGTTCGTTATAAAGTTGCGGAAAGCGTACATCATAACAAATAGAGAGGCCAATCTGACCAAAAGGCGTGCCAACCACTACCACCTCAGTACCTGCTTGGAAGGTATCCGATTCACGATAGCTGTGATGCTTATCTTCAATCTCAACATCGAACATATGCATTTTATTATAGTGGCTCACAAGCTCGCCTTTATCGTTATAAAGTAAAGCCGTACTGGTCATCGCACCATCAGACTGGCGAATAGGAAAAGAACCGATCAGTAACCAGATCCCTAATTTTTCCGCCATTTGAGCCACTTCAAACTGCAAAGGGCCATCACCAAGCGCTTCGGCATGATGATGGTAATCCTCACGGCTACCAAAAATAAGGGCATTTTCCGGTGTGACCACCAAGCGAGCGCCTTGCAGCTGCAGTCCTTTCAATTTCTTTTTTAGCTTAGCCAGATTCACGTCAGGATCACGTCCTGAGTTCATTTGCACTACGCCCACTTTATTCGTCATGATCTTCATCATTCTAACTCCTTGAATGACTAGTAATACCAATAGATTACAGTGCGCCAAACTCGGATTGATAGCAAGACACACTGCATCGTTTTATGTGCTTATTTACTCTCACCTTTACCCATGGATTCAGGTACCACAAACTCGCCAGTAAAGCGTGATTTCTCCGACACGATAGGCGCATCAATTGGTCCCTTGATCTGGTAGTTGATCTGAGTAAACACATCAACCACAGGTGCTAATGCCGTCGAAATAGCCAACACATATAAAGCGGTTGGTGGGGCAATCGCAAAGGCCGTCAGCACAGGGATCCCCGAGGTAAGATCAGGATTAAATCGAACACGCGCATCAACCGTCTCATCAACTAAGTTAGCCTTACCTTGAATAAACATATCACCCGCTAACGCTTTCATCTTAATATCGTCAGTAGTGAAAATGCCGTTATCTAACTTACCCGAGCCTCGGATGTAATCGAAGGCCAGTCCATTATCAAACACACCAGAAAAGTCGAGCTGCATTTTGCGAATGATCGAGTCGATACTGAATAACCCCAATAGTCGACCAGCACCGCCCACATTACTGATAAAACCCTTACCCGTTTCGGTCTTAATTTCGCCCGATAAGGTCTCACGGTGCATTGACCATGGTGCACCTTGCCATTGGATCGAGGCATAACTGCTAAAAGACGCATCTTCAACCCCACCTGAAATACCAAAACGCCCCATTAAGTCCGAACTGTTTTCACCATCTATATCAAAAGCAACATGGGTTTCATTCTGACCATTGGCTAACGTCCAGTGGCCATCAAGACTGAGCGAGGTGACACCGGAATCCACTTGAAGATTTTGCAGCACCAATGTGGCTTCGTCATGACTGAGTTGACCCGAGACCTTACCTAAACGATAGCCTTGTAACCAAGCATCTTTAATCGTTAAGTCCATGTCTGGCATGTTCTTCATCATGCTCTGATCAAAAGCAGTAGCTAATGGAACGTCACTTTGTGGCACATATTTATCCGCAGGGAGATCTTCTTCAATACGCTCCAGAATCGGCAAGTTAACATGTATTTTATCCATCACCACATTGAGTGGCTTGCCTTGCGGCCAAAACGCTTCACCCGTTGCCTCACGGCTCCCTAAAATAAAGTGCCACTGTTTACGGCTATCACGGGCTGCCAATGCCACATCATGCCAATCCAAGGTGGCTAAACTTAAACGCTTAAGCTGCACATTCACGCGTGTCGGTAAAGGAAGTTCAGGAAATGCCGAGGGAGACGATGCTTGGCGATTATTCGCCGTTGGCGCGTCATAACGATCAATGACCTCATTGGCTAAATCAACCCAGCGGTCACCATCAAGGTAATCACTGTTCACATTCACGATGTGAGTATGTTTGCCTAAAGGACGCAATTGACTGCTACCAATTGCTAGATAACTTGCGGCTAACGTTAAGCGAGGCTTGGTCAGCGCTAAGCGTGTACGGTACTTCACATCTTGCAACAATAAATCCGCAGTTAACTCATCCCCATTGCCCTTCACATGTAGCTTCGCAGGCTGAGCTGAGCGCTTATTCGGTAACACTAGCGGATAAGGCAGATCAGTTGACAGGCCTGTTAATGGCGCAGTGGCATCGACTTGGTAATTAAAGCCAATGTCGTGCAGGCTCACTCCGATATCAGCTTGCCACTGACTCTGACCTTTCACATGTGCCAATAATGGATCCTTGATTTGCGCCTGAAGAGGAGCAATTTGCCAATCCCCTTTCACGCCGATATCCACTTGATACACTGTATCTAAGCTCTTGCCATCAAACCCAATATCAACGGCTTGATTCAGTAGTTGCCCTTGTATCCCTTTGGCAGCAATAACATCGTTATCAAAGGTGATCTGGCCGCTAACGTGTGACAAGGCTAACGGTGGTGCATCAATCAAAATATCATTATTGGCTAAGGTAGCAGATCCCCATGCACGGACATCTGTCCCATCAAATGGGATATCCAATTTAAACTCAGACGTCACAGGACCGGATACCTGTACCGTTGATAATGCCGCCCCCACAGAGTCGACTAAGGGCGTTGCCATCATGTAATCACGGACGTCTTCGCCTTCGGCAGCAACAGCAACATCTAGCGCCAAGCTACCGTTTTCACTCAATTCAGAGCGGCCAGTCACACGTTTTGCTGTCGCCCCCATGGTTTTGGCATGACGCGAATCAAGGTACATGAAATCATTTTCAAACAACAAATCAAGCTGTAGGTCAGTCAACTCTGGCCATTCGGTATCAAAGCTAAATTTCGCCTTTTCAAGCGGTACTTTCGCTTGGAAGATCCCGTCATGTTTGGTGTAAGGGAAATCTTGCAGATCGCCATACCACAGCAATTGTGCTCCTTTAGCCTCACCACCGCGAATTGCTGCTGATAGATAATCGGTTAGCTCACGACCTAAAGATAATGTTGGCAAATAGCGCCACGTTTCACCCACTTCATAGGCAGAAGCTTCGCCATAGAAGGATAACCAGCTCGGCTTATCCACGGGAAAATCAATCCGAAATTCACCATTTACAGCTAAATGTGGCGTCGTGACTTGTAAGCTATCGCTCCAGAGTCGCCATCCCCCCTCATTCACCTGCCAATAAGCCGTGACATCCCCGCTTTCTATCGGCAATGGTGCTTGGAATACATCACCATACGGCAAGGTATCATTTTGAATGCTTAAAATCGCACGTCCCGAATGTAGATCACCACTGATACTGGCGTTCAGTTTGTGTATTTCAGGGATTAACTCCCACTGCTTAATACCAAACTGTTCAAGCTTTAATGAAAATCGCGGCGAGCCATCACCCACTTGTGCCAATCGGACATCACTGACAAAACCAGAAGGAGACAGTTTACGCAGTACATTCATGCCTTCATCGTCAGGCAAGAAAGCCATTAACGGCTGTAAATGATCCAGTTTGATGGTATTAACCGCCAACTGCCACTTATCAGCTTGCCACTCGGCAGCAAGATTCAGTGCCGGCCAGCGCGCGTTATCGGTTTGCCATGACATCGCGTTAGTTTCAACCCGCCATGACAATGAACCATCAGGTTCACGGTACGGTTTCACTCTGACAATGCCACTTTCAATCCCGATTTGATGCGATTGTTTTTCCTGTTGCCAGGATAAACTACTGTTCGTCAGCTGGAGCTGACCATTGGTAACATCACCATTTTGTAACGACAACCATAGCTCGGCGTTGACTTCACTGCTGGTAATATCAACACCACTCGTCAGCTGTTTTCGTAACCATGGCGTAAACGATAGGTTCTTACCATGTGCGTAAATCTGGCCTGAGAGTGACTCAAGATCACCTCGTTCCGATAAATTGGCACTGACATCAAGCTCACTCAAGTGTGTACCAACAATGCTAATCACCCCTTGCGCGAGGTGCTTACCTTGATTATTGGCCCACTTCAGTTGATTGATATCGATTTGAACGATTTCACCCGATGGAGTCCATGTCGTCACTTTGGCATCTTTCAACACAAAGTTTCCTAACCGAACAAAGAACACTTGCTCTAACTGTTGTGCGATCGATAATTTATCCCGATCATCAGGCGTAATTGGCTCTTGTGCGAGATCGGGAGTATTCGGATTTAGACTTGGAATCTGAGTAAGATCAACAGCAAGATCATGAATGCTGACATCTTTAAAGACAGGCCGTAATTGAAATGCAGAGCGCCATAAATCGAAGCGGACTTCAACATCACCCACTTTCACTAAAGAAGGGCTGATATCAGACGATCCAACACTGATCCCTTGCAGCATTAACGAGGGACCAAAGGTGCGCCAATGCCCTTCCACTTGTTCAATTTGCAGATCCATATCGACCTGCGCAGAAACCCATTGACGAATGGGTTCGCGATATTCGTTAAGCTGAGGAAGAAGAAGACGTAAACCACTAACAGCAATCGAAGCCAGTACTAACACAGTCAGTACCAGCCACATCATTCCTCTCGCCAGACGAACGGTAACGTTTGTCACGCGGAGCCTCACTTACATCATGACTACATCAAACTGCTCTTGCACGTATAACGGCTCGCCTTTGATTTTCACTTGTTTACCAATAAAGACTTCTAACTCTGCTAGCGCATGGTATTCGTCACCGCCCAGTGCATCCGCAACGGCAGGAGCAACGTAAACAACAAAGCGATCAGCATCGTATGCACGGTTAACACGCGTGATCTCACGAAGGATTTCGTAGCATACACTTTCAACGGTTTTAACTGAGCCTCGCCCTTCACACGTTGGACACGTGCCACACAGTACATGCTCAATACTTTCACGCGTACGTTTACGCGTCATTTCAATCAAGCCTAGCTGAGTAAAGCCATTGATGTTGGTTTTCACTCGGTCATAAGACAGTGCTTGTTCCAGTGCCAATAACACGCGACGCTGGTGATCTTCAGAGGCCATATCGATAAAATCAATAATAATAATGCCACCCAAATTACGTAAGCGTAGCTGACGTGCAATCGCTTTGGTTGCTTCAATGTTGGTATTAAAGATCGTTTCTTCAAGGTTACGACGACCAACAAACGCACCGGTATTAATATCGACTGTCGTCATAGCTTCAGTCTGATCGATAATCAGGTAGCCACCTGATTTCAGCTCCACTTTACGATCTAATGAACGCTGAATTTCACTCTCGGTATCAAACAAGTCAAAGATTGGCTGCTCACCTGAGTAATACTCCAGTTTTTCGCTAAGCTCAGGAACAAACTCATCGGTAAACTCTTTTAGCTTTTCAAAGCCTAAACGCGAATCCACTTGGATACAGTCAAGCTCTGTGCTGACAAAGTCACGTAAAATACGCTGCGCTAAACCCAGCTCGCCATAAAGCATAGATTTAGGCTTATTTTTCACTCGACGCTCTAACACTTTGCGCCATAAGTGTTTCAAGAATGCCGCGTCTTGTGCCACCTCATCTTCTGTCGCACCTTCTGCTGCAGTACGAATGATAAAGCCACCCAAATCATCACAATGGTGAGAAACCACCTTCTTCAGGCGATCACGCTCTTTTTCACTCTCGATACGCTGAGAAACCCCCACATGGGCTGCGCCAGGCATAAAGACTAAGTAACGTGATGGTAAAGTAACATCTGTTGTTAAGCGTGCACCCTTCGTGCCCAGTGGGTCTTTAACCACTTGCACAACTAAATCTTGGCCTTGGCGGACAAGCTCTGAAATATCCAACACCTGAAATTGTTGCTTTTCATTTTCAGCCACACACTCAGTATGGGGAACAATGTCGGACGCGTGTAGGAACGCCGCTTTCTCTAAGCCAATATCAACAAAGGCAGCTTGCATGCCCGGTAGCACCCGGCTAACACGGCCTTTATAAATATTACCAACGATACCGCGCTTAGACTCACGCTCAACATGCACTTCTTGTAATGTGCCGGCTTCAATCATTGCAACGCGAGTTTCACTTGGCGTTACATTAATTAGCAATTCTGTACTCATTATTGCCTCTAATTTAATTCTAAAAATGCTGTAACCATGATGTCGGTTTCTACCAAAGGTAGCCCCATCACAGCGTAATAACTGCCATCGATACGCTCGATGAATTTGCCGCCAATGCCTTGAATGCCATAGCTGCCCGCTTTGTCTTGTGGTTCACCACTCTGCCAATATTGTTCTATTTCTTGCTCTGACAGGGCTTTAAACCACACCTTAGTGGTCACTAGCTTAGTTTCAATGTGATCTGCTTTCGCAAGTGTCACGGCGGTTAAAACCTGGTGTTCGCGTCCCGATAGCATACTCAGCATGCGATGGGCATCAGCAAAGTCAGCCGGTTTTTCTAAAATGTTATCGTCAACAACGACGATAGTATCAGCCCCTAAAACAGGCTTATCGCCCTCACTGGCAGCAACACCAGCTAAGGCTTTATCTTGTGAAAGACGCTGCACATATTGTGCTGGACTCTCATGTGCTTGATGCTGCTCTTCTACATCGACCACGACGCGCTCAAAGGTATAGCCGAGCTGGGTTAATAATTCTTGTCGACGTGGCGAACCCGATGCCAAAAGCAGTTGTATCGCTGACATGAAAACCTTCTTTCTATTATCACACTAAACATTGATATTCCGATTCAATATTTAGACTTATCCAGACAAACAAAGCTCCCTATGGAGCTTTGCTAAGTACACTCAAACCAGTACGTGCTGCGTTCGCTCACGCACTGGAAATTTAACGAATTGAGAATTTACGTCGCATTCTGCGTAATAACAAAAACAGCCAAGGCCACAGAATGAAGTTAAGTAAGACAGCCCAAGTACGTTGCGGTTCAAATGTGACTTCTGAAACTAAATATTCAGCCCAGAACTCAATTAACTTACCAAGTAACGTCAGCATAGCAATCAATAGTGCCTGCTGCAGTAATGATAGATTACGTAAGACTTGGAAGTTGAGCGCCACTAAATAGCACACAATCGCCATCATTAAACCACGAACACCTAGCGTGGAACCTAGCATGAGATCCCACAATAAGCCGACTAACAACGCACTACCGACATTCACACGATGAGGTAAGGCTAATACCCAGTAAAAGGTAACGAGCAATACCAAGGATGGGCGAAATGGGTCTAGTTCCCCAGGCCATGGCGCTGCTTGTAATATCAGAGCCACGGTAATGGATAACCATATCCAGAATCGGCCATTAGGACGACTATGAGGCATCGTCTAGTCCTCCTGCATTATTCAGCTCTTGCGGTGTTGGCCATACCAATAATAAGTAACGTAGACGGTCAAACTGCACAGTCGGGCGCGCTTTTATCTGCGCAAAAGGGCGTTTGTTATCGAAAGAGAACTCCGTCACATTTGCAACCGGATACCCTTCAGGGTAGCGACCACCTAAGCCTGATGTGACTAATAAGTCACCCACTTCAATGTCGGTACTACTTGGAACATGCTCTAGCTGGATTTGATCAATTTGGCCACTGCCTGATGCAATCACACGAATATCATTACGCACCACTTGCACGGGGATACCATGGGTTGGATCAATCAATAACAAGACACGGCTATTGTGGGCACCAACGTAAGAAACTTGCCCAACGATCCCTTTCTCATTGATCACGGGTTGTCCTTCGTACACCCCATCGATCCGACCTTTATCTATCATCACTTGATGGCTATAAGGATCAGAATCCACCGCCATCACTTCGGTGATCATTTTACGTTCGTCACGAATAAACGGTGAGCCTAGCAGATCACGTAAACGCTTATTTTCTTGTTTCAATTGTTCAAGCAACAAGACATCGCTTTGCTGGACCAAAAGATCACGCTTCAGACTTTTGTTTTCAGCCAATAATTGCTGATGCGAGCTGAGTTGACCAGACACATTATCGAGCATTGCGCGAGGTAGATTTGCGGCGTATTGCAACGGCGCTATCGCGGAATTGAGCAGGTAACGGATATTGGCAAAAGCATCAAGGCGACTATCGGCCAGCATAAGGCTGACCGATAGTAATATGGCTAGAAACAGGCGCAGTTGCAGAGAGGGACCTCTGCCAAAGATAGGTTTCATGTAACGCTATAACCTGTTTTAAAAATCGCCATTGCTGGCATTATTCTTCGCTGAATAAATCGCCACCGTGCATATCGATCATTTCAAGCGCTTTACCGCCCCCACGAGCAACACACGTTAGTGGATCTTCAGCAACAACAACAGGAATGCCTGTTTCTTCAGTTAGCAGACGATCTAGATCGCGAAGTAGTGCACCACCACCGGTTAATACCATACCGCGCTCTGAAATATCAGATGCTAGCTCTGGTGGACATTGCTCTAGAGCAACCATAACAGCAGATACGATCCCTGTTAGCGGTTCTTGAAGCGCTTCTAGGATTTCGTTTGAATTTAGCGTAAAGCTACGCGGTACACCTTCAGCAAGGTTACGACCACGCACTTCAATTTCACGTACTTCATCGCCTGGGTAAGCCGAACCAATTTCGTGCTTAATGCGCTCAGCCGTCGCTTCACCGATCAAGCTACCGTAGTTACGACGTACGTAGTTGATCACAGCTTCATCAAAGCGGTCACCACCAATACGAACAGATGACGAGTACACCACACCGTTTAGTGAGATAACGGCAACTTCCGTTGTACCACCACCGATATCGATCACCATACAGCCTGTCGCTTCAGATACTGGCATACCAGCACCAATTGCAGCCGCCATTGGCTCATCAATCAAGTACACTTCACGAGCACCCGCACCTTGTGCTGATTCACGAATAGCACGACGCTCAACTTGGGTAGAACCACAAGGAACTGCCACTAGCACGCGAGGGCTAGGACGAAGAATGCTATTGTCATGCACTTGCTTAATGAAGTGCTGAAGCATTTTTTCTGTCACGTAGAAGTCAGCGATGACACCGTCTTTCATCGGACGAATGGCTGCAATGTTACCCGGTGTACGACCAAGCATTTGCTTTGCATCGTGGCCAACTGCGGCAACACTTTTAGTACCACCCGCACGATCTTGGCGAATAGCAACAACTGATGGTTCATCAAGTACGATGCCCTGTCCTTTGACATAAATAAGAGTATTGGCGGTACCCAAGTCAATAGACAGGTCATTAGAAAACATGCCACGAAGTTTTTTAAACATAGTCTTCGGCTAATCCTGCAAGCTTACAAATTCGTTAAATTGCGCTAAATGTACCAAGGGGCAGGAAGTGACACAAGGTATGCTTTGTCAAACCTGCCACAGATCCGCATTTTATTTCACAATCACCTTAATTCGGCAGAGCTGTCATGCCCTTTTCCCCTCGGTAGATGATCCGATCATTACCTCGGTAGACCCCAAAGGTCACTACGGTTGAAGGGCTTTCATCACCTTGGTCACGCCAGTTGTACGTCAACCAAGACAGATTGGTATACCCGAGCCTAGGAGGACAAGCAATTGCCTGCTCTCCTGGTTTTTTGTTTGGTGTAGTCGTCACTAACTTATGCCAAAAGCGTACTTGCTCACGGTAGTAATCGGTTCGCTTAGGGTTCGCTTGAATATCTAGCGTCTTGCCCGTAGTGACATGCGTGCCACTGCCTTGTAAAACAGATTTAGAATGGGCACTGTCCACAGGCCAAATCATTTGCTTACAGTACTTACCACCATCAAAGGGGGTATAGCTATCATCAGCATTTACAATAAACTTCTGCCCGTCCCAATACTCAACGCGCATCGGCACTGTGACCGTTTTATCAAAAGCGGTTCCTACATCATCCAGGGCCATTCGGCCATAACGAGCATCTAATCGCCCAGCTAACGCTGAACCCACAAAGGTTTCACTGTCTGTGACAAGATTTTGCGGTGATGAGCTATAAACGATGGGATCTGTGTGATCGCCACTTTTGCTATACACCACGACTTTCATGTTCGGGAATACCCGATCATCAGTCACTGTCGCAGAACTTTTCTTTGGATCAATCAGGCGAGTAAATTTTGCATCAGACACAGATTTAGAAATTGTCGCCTTATTCCAATTTATTAACCCTGCCGGCATCATCGGTGTAACGCGTGAACGCCAATCATTGTTGGCTTTCAATGCTGCATCACCATCCACTAAGGCTACATTCACTTTCGCTTTTAGCGGATCTGCAAACTTACTGTAATTTGTTGTTGGCTCGGTGTACCCATTCGCTTTTGCCGTTAGCGTAAAATCATACCCCCACCCTTGATTCATGTAGGTGAATCCTGTCAGTGAATTCGCAGGGTGGGCATTTTTCACTGCACTGGAGGTCAACTCAAAATAGGCAGGATAGATCCTACCAATTCGAAACGATGCAGGTGGAACCGCGAAGCCCTTTTTCAGGTAATCATCCGATCCTAATCCCACCTTGAAACTGCCTACATCCCCCCAGCCAACAATACCTTTACCATATTCAGAGCCCGCTTTGAATTTAGCATCAACACCAAAGACATTGTCTCCAAGCAGCCCGTCACTAGGGGTATCGAGTGAGTAAACGCCCACATTTAAATCCGTTTGCACGGTATCATCAACAAACTGCGTTAACGCTGTCTGTCCGCAGTAGTAGTCTTCATTCTTATTCACGATTGGCGTTTTAAATGCGTTATTCGACGCATAACCACTCCCCATCCATGCTAACGGTTTAGCGTAAAAGTGAATACGATCACCAGATTTAGCCAGTCCTACACCACTGCTTGCATCGCCTTTAAATAGAGAGTGATTTTTGTCATTCCAGTCACACAGCGCTAATGCAAATGGACGGAAGTACAAACTTTCGGTCGCTGACATTTCAGAAGGCTGACCTTGATATTGTTTGTCTTTGATATTCAAGGTTACCGTTCCAGCCTCGGAGTATATGCCTTTATTGCCCGTCGCTTTACCTTTGACAAAAGTGAAATCGAAATCACCGCTTGCGTCACGCAATGTTGAACCACTTTTATTCGCTTTGATTTTAAGTTTCACACCAGCAGTATTAGGCAATCGGTTGTGAGAGACAGTTAATTTACGATCACCAGTATAACCCTCCATCACATCACAGCGGCGACTATTACCAGACTTCGCCTTAGCGACAATATCCCAGCTAAATTCGCGCCCCGCAATTTGCCCAAAAGCCACATTATCAACAAAGTCTTTATTCTCAATCGCGAGTGCAAACGGCACAAAAGTATAAGCCCCAGCTGTTTTAGTCACGTCACCGTGGCTGGTGAGTTTTGCTTGGATATTGATTGATGCGAGATCTTTACTCGATAGCTTGTATTTAACCGAACCTGTCGCATTGGTAAATGTATGGGTAACAGATGATGGACAAGTACCAATGGGCGCTGAAGCGCTATCGAACCAGCATACATCGGCATTATTGGGTGTGGTTGACGGTGCACTGATCGCCAGTGTGCCCGTGAAGTTTTGCGCGACTTTATTGGTGGTTTCATCAATCACAGAGAAAGTAATTTCTTCTCCATCACAAGCGAGTACTTTGTCTTTTTTGTCTGGCGATATTTCAAGGCGATATGTCGGGCCAGAATCAAAGCAATCACTATCACCAATAATTTTCGCGAAAGACTCCATTTTGAGTTCACGCGTTGTTACCGCACCGTATAAGACGGTATTTTTTAATAAAACCTCATCACCAGCCAATATCAATGCTTTAGCAACAATTCCTTGTCGATTATCTTGACTCGCACTACCGGCATCCATTTTAACTTCAGAATCTGAATTATGGCCAAGAATGATTAAATTATCAGGCTTACTTCCTTGCTCATTATTTATAAACCCGGAGCCACTGACTTTAAACTCTTTTAAGATATGAACTGTGACTTGGCCATTAACAATAAGTTTCGAACTCCCCTCTAATTTAAATTCTTGCACCCAATACTCACCTGCATTCAGTGTCAAATTAGAAGAGCCCTCGACTTTTATTTCTTTATAGCGATCAGGAGAGATTGTTTTACTTCCCGTACTTAATTTAACTTCTTTATTGCCATAACGAAAACTTTCTAAAGATGGAGAGGGGATCATTAAACTCGGCGTCGGTTCACAGGCTCGATTAACACAACTGTCGTAGTTAAACTTCATGTCACCATTACGAGGAAAACCGAGCTGATAGCCACTCATCGCATTATAAATTTTCGAATGTTCTTTTACTTCGGCTTCAGCACCATAGCTCCATGTCTGCGCTGGTCCGGTGAAAATATCACAAACCTCTTCACTCACTTTACGCTGGAAAGCCATAAAGCCTATATTTTCTGAGGCATGCTTTCGTTCTAAAGTGTTTTGTTTTCGCTCGTTAAGATCCTCATCGTTCACAAAACTAACCGAATAATCATTACCTGTTTTTTTTGCCTGACAATACCTTAACCAGCCTCCATTATGACCCTTTCTTGAACTTTTAGAAGCAAGGATCATAGGTTGCTCAGTAAAGCCGCTCGAACCAGGTATTTCAATGAACTTGTCACACTGTCGAATGACAGGAACTGTTACTTTTTGAAACCCATTCAAGTCATTATCTAACGTATTCGGTGTTGCACCAGCCCCCATCGTAAACTGCAGCCCTTTATAAACACCAGCACCTTCAGCAATAATATAAGCAACGTCCTTTGCTGGTCCGTCATAATGATCGGGCCAATTATAATCAACCTCTGAACGGTCCAAACCAAGATAGAAGTAATTCCCTCTCCACCCGATATCAACATAGGGTACAACAGGTGTTATCCAATTATTTCTTTGAGAGTAGTTCTCGCCATTACCTTGAATACTGACCAAAATTCCAGGGTTAGTAAATTCATCACTGAATGAGACTTCCTTCGTATAATAATCGACATCAGCCCAAGGTAACTTAACTCCTCCCATTAAGTATTTATTTACAGAAACCTTTCCAGCCTTTATACGTCCTTTACCACCAAAATTAACTTCTCCTTCTTCAATAACGAAGTAATTGATTTTTTTATTTGCTTTCTTCTCTAAACAAAAACTTCGATTATTACAGCTATGACCAATATCTTTAACCTGCAATATTGTATTACCCTTATTATCTTTACTTCGAAAGGGAGCTAAATGCTGACGAATCGTTGCTGAAGTAGTCGTGACATGAGTTACAAATAAATTAGATGGAGCATCTCGACCGTTACGTTCGATCGTCGACATCACAAAAACAAGTGGTTTTTTAGCATATGTTTTTTTAAAGGTAATTTCGCAGTCTTGATTAAAACAACCGCTTACATTCAATTCGCCAAACTCAAACTGTGGCTCGGCCGCTTGTAATGAAAAGCTCAGAGCAATAAGAAGAAGACCAAACAAGTACTTTATTTTTTTCATTATTTATTCTCACTTAGATCTTTCGCCCAAGTTTCTTGAATCCGTGTCACCGCATATTTACCCGTACCACATGTTGCTGTTGCTTCGAGCTGATAGCGATTAATCGTCTTACCGTTTTCTGTAATTGTTGTGGCAGTGCAAGAGGCCGATACTGATGAACAAGCAAATTTATCTGCCGAAATGGGATAATTGGATAAACACGCCTTGGGGTTAGATTGCTTGGAGCCTAGCGGAAAAAGCTGAGTAAGTGCGTATTCATTAGCGCTATGGGCAGCAAACCACGCCTGTGTCGCAAATACTTCACGACTGGTCATCTCTTGGTTTGACCAATCCAGTTTAACCAGCGCTGCAGCAAACACCGCCATGACGGTAATCACCACTAATGACATAACAAGTGCACTGCCTTGCTGTTTTTTATAAGACATTCAACACCTGCACTGTATGATCGTAGCTCGTCGTTTCACCGTCAACATCTGCCGAAAGACTAATATGCACCATTCCGTTACGACTTAACCCCGGCGCTTGCGCAAAAATATCCATATTAGACACGCCACCAGCAATCAAGTTGGTTGATTCATATTTAGATAATATTTTCTTATCTCCATCGCTCAATCGATAAATTTTATTTTGGAGATAACAATAGGAGACTAAGTCACCGTAAAGGTAAGCACGGTTTGCTGGTGAACTCAGTGTTAACTCATTTTGAACGCTGAGAACAACGTGGCCAGCAGGATCTTCTGTAGCTTTAGTCACTTTATTCGTATTAAGGTATTGTGCATGTGACCCAAAACCAATCGCCAAAAAGTAATTATTTTGTTGTTTATTAATCTCAGTGACTAATGCCTTTGATTCTTGTGCGGAACCACTCACAATATAATCAACATTATTCCCTTTAGGTTGGTTGAGATAAAAACCAGACTCAAGCACGGGATAAAACGAAAGACAGCTATTGGCTTCACCCGCTGCATTTGAATCTAAAAACACACTATTTGGAGCTGCATGGCGCACTTCACGAGTGATCTTTTCTACAGCAAAACGTAGTTCCGTTTGCGCGCGGTCACGGTTAACCGTAGCGGTATAGCCTTGGACACCGAGCTGGAAATAACTCCCCACGGCTAACGAGAGCACCCCTAATACAACCAGTGCGATCACCATCTCTAATAAGGTGAAACCACGAGAGAGTGTCATTAATAATTCCCTCGATAAGCAACAAAATCATATAAACCGTAACGACCAGTATCCACTTTGATAGCCACGCGTTTATAGGATCTTTGGGTCGGATCCTCTGCGCCTGTTGAGGGGGAGCCATAACTCACATCAACACGAAGCGTCATATTGTTATAGCCAACATCTTCATCAGGGGTACGACTTGGATCAAGTAAATTCTCAATCAAGCCTTGCCACGGGTAGTTTGTCGATGAATAGCGCTGGCGACACAACTTAGCATCCCCCCAGCAACCATGAAAGTCATCGACATCATCAGCGAATTCGACGTTTAAGCGCTTACCTATCACATTCCCGTTACCATCGAGAATATCAGTATATTCCAACGGATCATCTTCAGGCCAACGACCCGTGACTACATCAGGCTCAGTGCAAGTAATACCGCTCTCACCGCAACGCAAATGCACATCACGTACAGGCTCAGAATGATGATCAAACTTACGCGACAAGATTTCATTCAAAAAAGCATTGCTGATAGCAGCAGCACGAGCTTGATAGTGTGGTGTAGCAGAACGCTCAACTTGCGGAAAGATAAAACTGGTCATAGTAACCATAGCAATTCCGAGGATCACTATGGTGATAACCCCCTCAATAAGGGTAAAACCCTTTTGCTTCGTCACTAGGTTATGAGCACGCATAGATGTACCCTTCTTTATTGATACACATACTGCTCTTTTGGTTGGTACTAGTTAGAAAATCGAACTGGCAGATTGCAGTGCACGCCTGTACTTTCTTGGTATTTCTCCCTTTACCCGTAAAGTAAAATGGTTTACCTGTGATATCAAAATACAGCTCTATCTTCGAAGCACTCCCTAGTTCATCAAAGCGAATATTCAACTGATCATCGGCAGTTAATGGAGGGAGCAAATCGGGAAATTGTTGTCGACACGCAGCCGTATTCGGACTACCTAAATAGTCTTGCTCTATGATTAAAGCGTAACAGGAACCAGATGAGGATATTGACTGGTTCATCGCCATTATCTGAATTTGGCGCGCTAAAGAAATGCTGACATCACGGTTTAGAAAAGCGTCGAAACTATCACGCCCCACAAATCGTGAGGCAACGGTTCCGCTAACGATGCCTATCAGTAAGATCACGACAATGAGTTCAACGAGGGTAAAACCTCTATTACGGTGGGTCATACATTGCCTTGCGATAGCTGACTCTATTTCATAAAAACACACTATGCTTTTATGAAATAGAGCCTCAAAAAGAGGCTCTATTTATTAACAGCCTGTTTTAGTAACCACGATAGTTGGCTCTGCGCCAGATGTTGCTTCTTTGTAAGAAATATAGCAACTAGTCCCTTCAATTTTAGCTTTATCAGCACCAGATAATGCTGTCGTTTTCTGTGCAAATACCGCAACTCGAGGTGCTGTCGTATCATAGGCAACAGCCCACTCAGAATCATCAATTTTCATTGATTTAACAATACCAGTAGCCTCCGCCGTTGGGTAACCGAAGCTAACTGTAATATCATCTGCTTCAACTTTAGTGCTAGAACCATCTGTTGACTCTTTTCCTTCAATTGCAGCTTTACCGTAAACAATACCAGCCGCGCCATTAATCGCACCTTTTAAACCTTCTAAAGTTGACGCTCGCGCATCACCTTGTAAGTTAAGGAATCGAGGCGCAGCAGTAACCGCTAAAATACCTAGAATAACAATAACAACCACTAGCTCAATCAGGGTAAAACCATTCTGACGTTTCATAATCTTCACTCTTTATTTTTGATTAGGGTTACTTACAAGCATCTGTTTCAATTGTAACTTTAGCTGGGTTAGATGCATCTGCTGCAGTGTAAGTTACGTAACATTTACTTGGGATATTTGCCGTTTCTGTATCTTTATATTGCTTAAACGTTAACAGGATCGTCCCAGCCGCATTTTCACTTTTCCCTGTATTTTTTACTATTTCCCAATCATCATTAAAGTTAGACAGTGTTGCAACAATGCCAGCAGAAGTAGCAGTCGGGTAACCATAGATTGTTTTTACAGCAGCATTACCTGTACCAACATTTACAACATCCTTGCTACTTTCTTTACCTTCAATCGCAGCTTTACCGTAAACGATGCCCGCACCGCCATTGATTGCACCTTTAAGACCTTGTAGGGCAGCATTTCGCGCATCGCCTTGAAGGTTTAAGAATCGAGGCGCAGCTGTCACCGCTAAAATCCCCAAAATAACAATCACAACCACTAACTCGATAAGCGTGAAACCACCTTGACGCTTCATAAATAACTCCTACTTTCTCAATAATTTAGTTATATAGGCTAATTAAGCACTACTTCAACTTGCCCTTTTGCAGGCTTATAAATGAATGAATGTCCGGAAGTTAAATTACTCACGACATCACCTTGGGCGTTAGCTGACGCTAACTGATAATAACGGCATGCACTTTGTGCATCTGCTGTTTCTTTCGTTACATAAAACAGGTATTTCCCTGTTTGTGCTTCTGTACTGTTACTGGTCACTAATGGTGGATTCTGCAATAGGTTCTGCATTAAATCCACACAATCTGAACTATCTATCGCTGAGATTTTTTTGTCACTTAACGACAGCGGGTAACCATCACTAATTTTACCGTCTGTTGTTGCTACTGTTAGGTAAAATTCAGTGCCATCATAATTCACTTTTTGTACCCGACTCGCGCCAGAACCTTCCGTAGGACGACCGTAGGCTTCCCACTGCGCTCTAGCTGATAAAGCCGCAGTCGCATAACCACCAGCAACCCCTTGAATAGATGCTTTTTTAGCTTCATCTGTCACATTCAAAAAGCGAGGAAGTGCTGCAACTGCCAATAAACCGACAACAATAATAACAATCACTAATTCAACTAATGAAAAGCCAACTTGTTTTTTCATACCAACCTCACGCAAAGCGTCAACTTTACGACTCTTTTCTTGCCATAAAATCGTTAAACTTTATTGTCTCATTTTCGTAAAATAATTCCAGCCATTTCCCTGTACTTATTTCGTATATACATGATTCATAAGTCACAGATTTCGCTTCTTTTGTGTACAGCAGCGAAACATAAGGTGCCGAAATATTGGCGGGGGTTAATATTCGCCAGAGTTGATAACAATCGAGGTTATTATTTTTCTCAATAAGCGGCCATCCAAGCGTAGTAAAGTGAAGGTTTACACCATCAACTTCCAGATACTCTGGCCGGTTATTCAATTCCCATGATTGCCTTAGTGAAGACGCCCCTTCGTACAATGAGTTTATGGTTAACTTCAAGGCGACATCTTCCGCTTTTTCATTCACTTTTTGCCACTCACTTTGCAACACAAAGATAAGCGTTAGTATCAAGCCAAACCAAATGAAAAACTTATAGCGCCCAGCTTGGCGTAAATTAAACGCCTCGGGCAACATCGAGCATGCTCCACATTGGGACAAATATCCCTAAAGCTAAGACGAGCACCATAGCAGCAACAATGGCTAATAAGATCGGCTCAATACGTGCCGTTAGCGTTTTGAGGTCGTAATCTACCTCACGGTCATAGAAATCAGATGCCTCTAGGAGTAACTCATCCACTTGACCGGTTTCTTCACCTACAGCAATCATTTGTAAAACCAAAGGCGTAAACACACCAGACTGAGTGGCCGTCTGAGAAATACTATTACCGCCTTCAATACCGTTTTTCATCTCGATTAACCGTTTTTCTAAATAACGGTTACCTAAGGCTTCTGCTGCCATTTGTAGCGCTTGGTTAAGAGGAACCCCAGCACGGATCATTAGTGAAAATGTACGAGAGAAACGTGACAACTGTGCACGATTGACTATGTTGCCAATGATCGGCACTTTTAAACGCCAACCATCCCACTTTTCTTTGCCTTCTGCCGTATTACGCCATAAACGCACACCAATCCATGCCACAGCAAAGCCACCAAACATAAGTGGCCAGTAGTTTACAAAGAAGTTAGAGGTACCAATTAAGATCCGCGTGGGCAATGGCAACTCAACCCCAAAGCGTTCAAACATAGAGGCAAACTGTGGGATCACTTTAATGTTAAGCACTGTCATCGCAATCATGATGGCGGATAATACAAAGATCGGATAACGCATAGCAGATTTAATACGGCGGCGTGTTTCCATCTCTTGCTCATAATACAGTGCAAGTTGATATAACGAATCGTCCAAGCGCCCTGTGTTCTCACCGATATGAATCATAGACACAAAAAGCTCAGAGAAAACACGAGGATGCTGACTCATAGACGAGGATAATGAACGGCCATTGGTGAGCTCAGCCGCAACTGTTTCCAATGTTTCTTTCATCAAAGGGTGATTTGAGCTCTGCGCTAATCCATTGATTGAACGCAGCAAAGGAACCCCCGCCTTGGTCAGACTGAACATCTGGCGACAAAAAATCACTAACATGTCGAGCGGCACACTACTCTGAAATAGGGCTTTGAGATCAATGCCCGCCGATTTCGCTCTTCCTTGACGTATATCAAGCGGAATAACGCCTTGGCGCATCAAGATATCCGCGGCTGCTTCTTGTGAGGCAGCATCAAGTTGGCCACGTAACATCTTGCCTTGACTGTCACGCCCACGATAATTAAAAATCGGCATGCTGTTGCTCTCTATAGCAAGGTATCATCAATAAAATCCCCTTCGCCCAACTGAATCACTTCATCTAAGCTAGTTCGACCAACTAACGCCAGATCCAGCGCGGAATTGATTAGGGGCTTATACCCTGTGCTGTTACGTGCTATTTGGCTAAATAGCACCGCATTATTATCACGCAGGGCATCCATCATACTTTGATCAAATTCGAGTAATTCAAACACACCAATACGGCCTCGATAACCCGTGAAATTACAGCTTTGACAACCTCGACCTTGCTGAAACTCTGCCGTTTCAACATCAGGAAAACGGGCTTTCAACCATTGCTGCTTGGCATCATCCAGCTCTTCCGGCTCACCACAATCTGCACACACTTTTCGCACCAAGCGCTGCGCTAACACGGCTCTAACACCACTGGCAACAAGGTAACCTGGCGCTTCCATATCCATCATCCGCAACGCACTGTCCACCGCATCGTTGGTGTGCAGCGTCGACAAAACCAGGTGTCCTGTTAATGCCGAACGCAAGCCAATTTCAACCGTTTCTTGGTCACGCATTTCGCCCACCAAAATAATATCGGGGTCTTGACGCAAGAAGGTACGCAATATTGATGAGAAGGTCAGGCCAATTTTGGCATTCACTTGTACTTGGTTAACACGTGGTAAGCGGTATTCCACTGGATCTTCTGCGGTGATTAACTTTTTACCCGGTTTATTCAACTCACTCAGCGCACCGTATAAGGTGGTGGTTTTACCTGAACCTGTCGGGCCTGTGACTAAAATCATGCCATGCGGACGTTTAAGTTGGCGGCGAAAGCGTGCTAAGAGCTCCGCAGGCATGCCGACTTCTTCTAAGCTTAATATGCCCGCAGACTGATCCAGTAAACGCATCACAACCGACTCGCCATGCTGCACCGGCATTGTCGATACACGCACATCGACCGAATGACCACGCACTTTGACATTAAAGCGGCCATCTTGAGGAAGACGCTTTTCTGAAATATCTAATCCGCCCATCAGTTTTAAGCGCAAGACAAGTGCTGATGCGACGCTGGCTTCATTCAATAAGGTTTCATGGAGCACACCATCAATACGCTGACGAATACGCAGAACATTTGTGTCGGGTTCGATATGAATGTCAGATGCGCCGACTTGGATTGCATCTTCAAACAGAGAATTAATCAGTTTAACAACGGTGACTTCGTCGTTTTCGGTATCTTCTAAGCCAAAGGTATAATCAGAGTCGCTTTGGTGTTCGGCTTGGAGTTGTTCAGCAAAAGAGACAATTTCTTTGGTACGACGATAATAACGGTCAAAGGATCCTATCAGTTGACGCTCTCTGGCTATCACCAATTCAACGCGATAATCCTGCAACTGATCAAAAATGGCTTCTTGTGCCGCCAGATCCGCAGGATCACTCATTGCTACACGAACGGTATCACCACGAAGACCGATCACTAATGCACGCAAACGGCGAGCATGTACTTCACTCAATAAAGCCACAGCATCTATATCAATATTGGCGCGATTTAAATCGACCAATGGGATATCAAGTTGACGTGCCAAGAACTCAAGCATCTGCTTTTCAGTTAAAAAGCCCAAGCTAATCAAGGTATCGCCCAGCTTTCGGCCTGACACTTGCTGTTGATCAAGCGCGTGTTCTAACTGCTGCTGGGAGATAATGGCTTCTTCAACCAATAAATCACCCAGACGTTTACGTAATCGGATCTGCATGGTTTAGCTCCCCTGCGACTGAAGGTATGACACACGCTGCTGGATAAACTGCTGTGTTTGGGCGGATATCTGCCCCATCGCCAAGGCTTGTTGATAGGCATTTAATGCTTTTTCAGCATCATTGGTGCGCTCTAGAGCAATACCCAAACCCAGCCACCAGCGCCCATCAAACGGTTCACTTTTGACCAGTTGCTGATAACTTTCTAAGGCACGCGTATTGTCTTTTAACTGCTGCGCAAGCGCACCACGCATCGCAAGATATTTACTTGGTGCATGCTTTGGTAATTCACTTAACACCGTTAAAGCGGCTTGAGGCTGAGATTCATTGACTAACAATTTAGCCATTGTGAGCCGTAGTTCAGGCTGTTCACTATCGCGAGCAAGGCCATGTTGTAGCACTAAAATAGCTTGGCGCACTTCGCCGCGACCATAATACAGCGCCGATAAGCGCTGACGTGCCTCTATCCAATCAGGGTTGTACTGGACAGCTTTTGCTAAAAATTCAACCGCCTTCTTGCTGTTACCTGACTTCACGGCTTTCATTGCTCGCGAATATTCAATTTGTGCTAACTCTTGACCCGATAATTCAACCGCTTCAATACTTAAACTTTCATCGCCTGTGGTATCACCATCCTCAGAAGGCGTTTGTGCAACTTGCGCTTCACTTGTGGCTGGAATATCACGCTGGACAGTACGAGGCTGGGGCTTTACAGGCGCAGAAGCGACCACAACCTTAGCAGCAGCTTTCGACCCTGCTTGATGCAGTTTAGCTGCCGGCTTTTTAATCTCAGGTGGCGAGATCACAGCAGTCGAAGTCGTTAAGTGATCAGTTGAAGTAGGATTCACTGTTTTAGCTGGACCTATCTCCGTCACGACGGCTTGAACGTGTTTCTCTTCCTGCACCTTTGGCACTGCAGTTTCAGCGACGATTACCGGCTCCTGAGAAGCAACGTCATGAGGCGCAATTTCAGCCGCATTAGCCGCCATTACAGGTGTAAAGCTATTTTCTTCAGAGGTGCTTTCAACCACACGATTATTTGGCTGTTGGCCAAACCACCAGCCTACACTGGCCGCTAATAGCACAGCGCAGCCAGTGCCAACAATGAAGCGTGGTGCCTTTGAAGAAGGCACTGGGGTTACCTTGGCAGCAGTCAGTGGCGCTTGCTGATTATTATTGCCGTGGTGACTACCGCTGGCCTGTTGCTTCGCGGCTAAACGCGAAAGCATTTTATTAATTTCACTCATGCTAATTTCCATCCCCATAATATTGGGTATGTCCAGAGGGGCTGACGGGCACCATTGGTTTCTTTTATTGCCAGCAATAACTCTTGCTGACCCACAACAGGTAATTTTCGGCTATACGTAGCCAGTAGCGCTTTATGGCACAGTAAATTGATAACTCGTGGGATACCTTGGCTCGACTGCCATAATGCTTTATACAAAGGCAACGAAAATAATGTTCGATGGCACCCGGCACAGGCTAAACGATATTCGATATAAGCAATGGTTTCTGCGATATCCAAGGGACGTAATGTCGCTTTAAATGTCACGCGCTGCAGAAACTGACGCAAGTGGTGCTGCTGTAATCGCGCATCCAATTCAGGTTGACCGATAAGCACAATATGCAGCAATTTCTCTTGCTCTGTTTCAAGGTTACCCAGTAAACGAATCGCCTCTAACGCTTCATCTGGCAACGCCTGTGCTTCATCTAGAATCACCACGACTGACTGCCCCTTTTCTTTACGGCTGATCAGTTCACGGTGCAAACGCGCAGTGAGAGCGGTCATATCCCCCTCACTGGCAACATTTAACTCATTGGCAATCGCAACACGTAATTCTTGTGCCGAAGCCGCTGGTGTCGGCAAATAGGCCAAATCGAAATGAGCCGGCAGTTGATTGATCAACATACGGCACACCAAGGTTTTTCCCGTGCCGACCTCTCCCGATATGTGTACGATACCTTCACCCATTTCTAGCGCAGCCAACGCAGTTTGAATCGCTTCAAGGTGAGGCGGCAATGCATGAAACATTGCCGTATTAGGCGTTAGCATGAAGGGCGACTGCTTACAGCCAAAGTACGATTCATACATACTGCAGCGGCTTAATTGTCTTCAGGGAACCATTCCGTCACAAGCGCACGAGAACGTTCAATTTCTTTTTGCCATGTTTGCTCACCCACAACTGTTGGTTTAAGCAAAATAACCAATTCCGTTTTTTGCGTGATTTTATTCACGTTACGGAAAAGGTGGCCAAGTGCAGGAATATCACCCAGTAAAGGAACTTTAGAGACTTGATCTGCCGTCTGTGACTTCATCAAGCCACCGATCACCACAACATCACCACTGCGTGCATGGATGACAGAGTCTGACTCGCGAATCGAACTTTTCGCTAGCGGTAATTTATACACACCGAATGTATTACCCAAATCAATTTCTTTTGATTCAGTGACCACGTCTACCACTGCAGGGTGAACATGTAATAACACTTCATCACTGTCATTGATTTGTGGCGTGACATCTAACGAGATACCAGAGAAAAACGGGGTAAGTTCAATATCGGGTGACGCAGTGCTGTTATCGCCATTCACTTCACCACCTGAAATATCTGTTACAAAATACTCATCTCCACCCACTTTAATGATCGCTTTTTGGTTGTTCGCCGCTGTCACTCGTGGGCTGGATAGCACATTCAAATCGCCTTGGGTTTCTAAGAAACTCAATACAGCTTCAAAATTGCCGTCCTTAATGGTGATGTTTGTTTGTCCACCTAATGCTGCTGCAATGGCGTCACCACCAGGCAGAGGGACTACGCCCGCTGCGGCATTTGCTGCCGTACGACCAAAGATAATGTCTGTACCACCAATACTTGAAGTAATATTGCTCCAGTTCACTCCTTGCTGATAACCATCATTCAAGGTGACTTCCATGATCTTGGCTTCCAAGACAACTTGGCGTTTTAGACGCTCTTGAGAAATCCCCAAGAACTCTTTCACTTCACGTAATTCATTGGGATAAGCACGGACACTGATCAAGCTCGCTTGTGGTGATACCACTATGCTACGCCCCTGACCATTACCGATCATCGCAGTCACGGCTTTTTCTAACTGCGCCCAAAAATCACTTTCAGACACGGTCTCAATGCTACTACCGCCTGTTGGTGTGGTTGTTTTTTTATTGGAATTGTTCGAGTTGTTATTATTTTTATTGGAGCTATTACTGTTACTCGATTTCGACCCAGAATTAGAATTTGAATTCTGGTTATTGCTTGTCATAGAGCCTGTCGTCAGCGATGTTAATGACACTCCGCGACGCTGTAATTGCAAGTAATCAACAGGGATCACTTCAGTACGTAAAGTGGCAGGGAATACTTTGATGATATTGCCTTGACGTGTCGCGTTATAGCCGTAGATATCTGACACGACGGCTAATACTTCATCCAAGGTCACATCGCGCAACGTTAACGAAATACGCCCAGTTACTTTAGGGTGGATCACCATGTTAAATGGTGTGCCTTTGACCAAGCTGCCAAAGAAAACACGAGCATCCACATTGCGAGCGTTAACGCGAAAGCGCTTCTCTAATGACGAGGTTGAGGCAAAGTCTTTGCCATCTAAACTTGGCATCAAATCGTTGCTGACCGCTGGCGGCAAATCCGTCAACGGTCGACTGCTTGCTTCATTCGCGGCGGCATTAAGTTCTTGCTTGATTTCAACGGGATCACGGTGTCCCATGTTAGTTGAGCAGCCAATTAACGACGCTAAAAGCACTCCAATAACTAATCTACGCATCTTAACTACTAACCCTTAATGTGTTTTTATATTTTCAGCGAACATTTCAAGTCGCCACTGTTTACTGCCGCGACGTAACATGACGCTTTCATCTTGTATTGACGATAAGGTGTACCCACTGATACGCCCACCAATACTGACCACTTTATTATTTAAAATAGCGGTGCACCGGCTTTGCTCGTCACAAAGGATGCCCTGTAGCTGTGGTAAACGTGTTCGGCTCGTGGTGTGTTTTTTTACAGGCGCTTGCCAGCCAAGTGGCGCCGTTGGATCTTGGTTTGCATGCACAGAACTTATAAACATGCCCACCCCAAGTGCAACCATGAAAACGTACTTCACCATCAACTTATTAACTACCCAGTGATTAGCCACCAATAAAGTCCTTACTTTCGCCCAAGGTGTACACATCCAGTTGAATGTCCGCCCACGGATATGTATCGACCTGATAATTTAGACTCTGCCAGTAATACTTCACAGGCAAGGCTTCCAGCTGCTGTAAATAATTGACGACATCAAAATATCGTCCACGCAAATTTAGGCGCACAGGGTGAATGTAATAACCTTCATCTTCACCGCTGATCAACTGTGCTGGAGGTTGAGATTGCAAGCTGACGAGTTTCAAACGATCGCTACGGCGCAAAACATCTTCCATCAGGTTCGACATTTGCATCGGGGTAACCAAACTTCCCACCCGCCCTTCTAGCTGCTGGTTAAGTTGGCGATTTTGCACTCTGAGATGCTCTATACGCTGATCAACGTCAGCGTCAGGATCGTCCTTGAGTTTGCGCTCCATCACCAATACCTGATTTTCACTATTGATCAACTGGTTACTGGTATTTATCACAGCAAGGCGGATGCTGGATAACTGCTTCATTTGAGGCTCAAGAAACAATAAATATCCAACAAACAGCAGTGCGATCCAACCTGAGACAAAGATTAACACCTGCTCGCGTTGGCTAAGTTCATCAAAACGGTCAGATAGCTGATGCCATAGATTCATCATTTTACGTCTCCTGCCGCTTTACTCACTCGCTGTGCTTGCAGTTTAAATGTCACGATATTGTTGTCATTACGCCCTAACGACATGACCTGAAAACGACGATCCATCAGGTGTTCATACTCTTTAAACGCTTGAATCCAACTGGGTACAGATTCAGGGCTACGAGCAACACCAGCGAGATCGAGTGACAGACCTGTCGCATGAATATGGTTCAATGAGATATCACCGTTTGCGGCATCTGATAGTTGTTGTAACATGCCGGCAAACCCGACTCGTAGGCTGCTATCATGCCCTTCAATCGCATTTAATGTCGCTTGTTGAGTCGCTACATGCTGTTCAAGGTTATCCGCTAACTCCACTTTAATTTCACTAGGCAGGTGCTGTGCTAACGCGGTTTTTAAACGGTTCATTTCGCCTTGTTTGAGGGATAATCGACTCTGTTCGGCAGCCAACTTTTGTTCGACCACATGGCTTTGCCATTGCTGCCAACCAAAAAATGTTGCCATCAAAATAGTACCAATCAGCCAACTCGCCATCACATTACGCAATGTGAGCAATTGTGTTTGCGGCTTCAAGCTATCGGTATAAAGATCGAGGTTAGCTTCTTTAATTGAGGTTTGAGCGGCCCATGCGATACGAGAGGCATTAGAGATCAAGGTGTCAGAAGGCGCGACTATCGCCACCACTTTAACACTCAAACGTTCACTCAGCGCCTGTGCTAAAGCAGCGTCATCTTCACCATCGCACGATATCAACAATTGAGATATTGGGTTATCACGCAGCTGTGCACTTAAAAAATCTAACGAGCGCTGTAGTTCAAGGGCGAGGCTATCAAGCTGTAAAGCAACTTGCTGTTCACTTGCCCCATCAGCTAATAGAGGAAAACGTACGCCACGCAGCTGACGTTGAAAACACATGACTTGCTGTTTAAAAGCCGTGAGTTGCAGCCCGGCGTTTTCTCGACGATGCAAGATAAGCTGGCTCATGGTCGACGAGGTTAAGGCGCCCCATTGCACTTCTTCTGTTGAAATAGAATCAACTTCACTGCCCGCTTTTGCCACCGCTTTAATTAAGGGTTCTAATGTTTTTCGCCCAGCAGCAAAAACTTGTAAGCGCTCTTTTAGCGGTGCAGGAAAACCACCGGCAACCAGCTCCATTGGTGATTCATTGACCAAATCTTTGATCAAAAAAGGCAAAGCCGTCGAGAGTTCTTCTTGTGGGATTTCAGGCTTTTCAATCAATAAGGATTGATATAAACCATGACCTATCACCAGTTTAACTTGGCAACCCACTAATTGATGTTTTGTTAATAGCGCATCTATGGCAGATTCACGCTGAACATTAGTCGTCGCATCATGGTTATCAACGACCCATAATGATTGTGACTCAAAGACTAACGAAATCGATTCTGGAAACACAGCCAGACTGATAACAGGACTCTGCTTTTTGTTTTTAATAAAACGGCTGAAAAAAGAGTGAGTTTTCATGGCTTTCCAATTCGACGGCAATTAAGCAATACAACTAGTGGTATAACCCACCACGTCAATAGTTTGACTATTTTACCCTAAAATATTCATAATAAGTATGTTAAACAATCACTTTTTAAAAGTATTCCAAAATATACCCTTGGTTCTTTCTTAATCAGTAAGCAAATATTTTTCTAAGCTCATTTCCGGTGAAAAGTAACGCCCTTGCCCGGCATGTACCCCTAGTGATTTCAATACATTCCACTCTTTTTCATTCTCAACACCCACGGCTATTACCTCGGCACGACTATCACCACATGCACCGAGCATTGAGCGAACAAAAAGTTGATTTTCTTGCCGCAAATTAATCTCACGTACTAAGCTACGATGCAGCTTTATATAATCAACATTAATGTCTTTAATATAATGCGTGCTCACTATCGTACGACCAGCCTGATCAACCACTAATTTACAGCCTAATCCCACAATCATCCGCGCTATCGGTCGCATTGTATCTAAATGCTTCACCAATGCTCCCTCTGGCACCTCAAATGACAAGCGATTCAGCACAGTGCGAGGGGTTTGTAACAACTCATCACGTAACCAACGTACAAAGTTTCGCTCAAGTAAAGAAGTCACATTCAGGTTCACCGAAAATACTTCCGTGGAAGGCATTCGTTTCAGTGTGGCAAGGGCTTGGCTAACCACTTGTTTATCCATTCGAATAGTGAAACCCACTTGCTCAACTGCAGGTAGAAATCGTGATGCTTTAATTTGGACGCCATTCTCATCTTTAATTCGAGCCAGTAACTCGCGTTGCAAAATCCGCCCATCATGGGCACTGATCACAGGTTGCTGATGCAACTGGATAGCGTGTGCATTCAAAACGGCATCCAACAAGGTTCGCCATCGAACACTACCACGTGCGTCTTCTGTTTGCTGATCTTTTTTAAACGCAAACCAATTATTGGCCCCTTGTAGCTGTGCACTTCGCAGTGCCATATCAGCCTCATCCATGATCCGTCCCCGTCGCTCACCGCTAACAAAAGATGTCATACCTATATGACACCAATTATCTGGCTCTAATGGTGCTGGCGGTAATAACCGCTCTAACGCATTCAACATTTGGTTAGTGAACAAACGCACTTCTTTTACAGACTGCTGAGGAAGCATGATCGCAAATTCGGCATCAAAGTATCGAGATAACACAGTGTCAGGATAGCGCTGGATTAAGTTAGACAATATCATTCCCACATCGTGAACCAGCTCATCTGCATTTTCTTTTCCTTGATCTGCTAATAACTCATCCCAATCAGCAATACGGATCAAGATAACGGCACCATGGGTTTCCTGATCCTGTACGACTGACTGTAATCGGCTATCAAATAGCACCCGATTTGCCGCACCTGTCAGTTGGTCAAGAAAAGTATGGGTGCGAATAAAGGTATCAAAGCGGCTACGCTCTTGGCGGGCATCTTTGAGCTCCGCAATCATTTGATCAAGCGCTAAACTCGCAGTAGCAGGCCACTCCTTTTCGTCACCGACTTCATAGTCCGTCACTCGACCAGCCAATATCATGCGTCCACGCTCTTCTAGTAATTCAGAGCCATGTAATTGCAGGCGAAGCCAATTCATCCCCCATACCAGCCCCATAATGATCATGACAATCGCAAGGCTAATGGACGACATCGCGCCTATCGAATAAGTGAACTCGGTATACGGTGGCAAGGATTTAAGTTCAATATAAAAGCCAGGGTTATGCTCAAGTTGGTAATGGCCCAGATGGAGAATATTAGGGTCTTGGATTTTTTGCAGCCCACGAAACGAGTAAATAACGCCAGCATCACTGCCCACTTCGAGCTCTACCACATTGCTGGCCTTCAATAGCTTAGGCAACCAACGGGATAACCCTTGCGAGCCTTGCGGATCGGCCAACTCTTGATCGATCACCGCCACCACTCCATCAAGGTAGTGTGTCAGGTAATCTTGCCCTAATTTACGGAAACTCAATGCTCCGCCAATAAAAATGACGAATATGGCACAAATCACGATAAGAGTGACAAAAGTAACCAGTCGATTGGTTAACTTCATCCCTGAGGCTTTTCTCATAACTTCCTGCTTCACATAATGTTCTGAATAAAATATAAAGGGTTACTGAATGATTACAATGCGCTACCCGACAAGTATCAAAAACAGTGTGTAGCCTTCACATACTGACTGTTATGATCGTTAATGTTGCTTATTTGTAATGATTATCACTTGTTCCGCATGCAATGTGAACTGCGACTCAGTTATTTCGTACCTTTCATCACTGGATTTTTATGGATTGGATTACCTGCACCAAAAGTTTCGTGACTGTGGTTGACCAAGGCTCGCTCGCGCAAGCCGCAACTCAGCTCAACACATCCAGCTCCGCACTCTCGAAACGGCTATCATGGCTCGAAAAACAGCTCGGCGTTCAGCTATTAAAACGCACAACGCGCAGTTTAACCGTGACAGATGCAGGGGAATTGTTTTATCAAAGAAGCACGCGTTTATTAGATGACTGGCATCAAATGCTGGCAGAAACGACATCGGCCTACGGGGAAGTCAGTGGTGTACTTCGCATTGGCGCACCACTTGCGACGGGAAGCCGTGTGTTAGTGCACTATCTTGCGGAGTTTATGGAGCGCTACCCAAATATTCAGGTGGAGCTGCATACGATCACTGCAGGTCAATTACCGGATTTAAACTTGGATGTTTTTATCACGCGCGAGCTCACTGATTTTAATTCATCGAGCTATATCGCAACCAAACTCTTTAATTTCCAACCCTGTTTTTATGCTGCGCCATCTTACTTAGCGAGTAAGCCGTTAATTGAAACAGCAGAACAACTGACTCAGCATAATTGCTTGTTGTTTGGGGTGTATGGCCATGAGCAAGTGCATGTATTCGAGAATGACATTCAGCTTCGCTTACGCGGGAATTTTACGACTCAAAATCCCGAAGCGTTAGTGGCAGCTGCTGTCGCTGGTATGGGGATCATTTTAACTGGTGAGAATACTATCAAGCGTGAGCTCGGAAAGGGGCTACTCGTCCCTGTATTACCTGAATTGAAACAAGCCACAGGTACCGCTTACGCTTACTATCCTAAGCTGGATTACAATCACGTTAAAACCAAGCTCTTTATTGATTTTATTAAAGAGAAAGCCACACCGTTGAGCGCATAACAGTAACTGACGGACACAAAAAAGCAGCGAGAAACGCTGCTTTTTTTATTATCGTTTGCCAACTATTATCATCGACTGTCAGTACGAAGATCCTCAGAACGGGATATCGTCATCAAAGTCCATTGGTGGCTCATTGTATTGCTGCTGTGGCTGTTGAGCTGGCGCTTGTTGCGGAGCAGATTGCTGCTGTGGTGCAAAATTATTCTGCTGTTGCGCTGCAGGTTGTTGAGGTTGACCCCAGTTACCTTGCTGCTGACCGCCGCCCATGCCACCTTGTGCACCCATACCTTGACCGCCGCCTTGACGACCACCAAGCATTTGCATTGTGCCGTTAAAGCCTTGAACAACAACTTCTGTTGTGTAACGTTCTTGGCCGTTTTGATCTTGCCACTTACGCGTTTGTAGTTGGCCTTCAATGTAAACTTGTGAGCCTTTACGTAGGTATTCACCAGCAACTTCTGCAACTTTACCGAATAGCGCCACACGGTGCCATTCTGTTTTCTCACGTTGTTCGCCAGTGTTTTTATCACGCCATGACTCTGAAGTAGCAATAGTGATGTTTGCTACTGCACCGCCGCTTGGCATGTAACGGATCTCTGGGTCATTACCTAAGTTACCGACTAGGATAACTTTATTTACGCCACGACTGGCCATAGTTAGCTCCAAATTTCTTCAGACGCAGCGTCTATTCGTCGCTGCTACAAATGTAAGTTTAGATGTGATCGCGAAGTCTATCATGGATAACTATCTGACGGCTATGCTTCACCGAAATAGCGCTAGCCAAGCTGCGATAGTTATCTCATCACCTTGCCATATTACTGTATCTTTATACAGCTAACGCTTTCAAGCCCCAAAACCCTATGCCATAATCATTGTCTTAATTGTCATCTATATTAGTCGGTAGGTTATGGATCAAATCGAAGTCAGAGGTGCGCGTACGCATAACCTCAAGAATATCAATCTTACTATCCCACGTGACAAGCTGATTGTTATCACGGGGCTATCCGGTTCAGGTAAATCCTCGCTAGCCTTCGATACCCTCTATGCAGAAGGCCAACGCCGCTATGTTGAATCATTATCTGCCTACGCACGCCAATTTTTATCGCTGATGGAAAAGCCCGATGTTGACCACATCGAAGGCTTATCTCCTGCGATCTCAATCGAACAAAAATCGACATCCCATAACCCACGCTCAACCGTAGGTACCATCACTGAAATCTACGATTATCTACGACTATTATACGCCCGTGTTGGTGAGCCTCGTTGTCCTACCCACAATGTGACTCTTGCGGCGCAGACAGTCAGCCAGATGGTCGACAAAGTCTTATCGCTACCTGAAGGTAGCAAAATGATGCTGCTCGCCCCAATCGTGCAAGATCGCAAAGGTGAACACGTTAAAACGCTCGCCAATCTTGCTGCCCAAGGTTATATCCGTGCACGCGTTGATGGCGAGGTTTGCGATCTATCCGATCCACCTACGCTAGAACTTCACAAAAAACACACCATTGAGGTGGTCGTGGATCGCTTTAAAGTGCGTGATGATCTGCAGCAGCGTCTTGCCGAGTCTTTTGAAACGGCTTTAGAGCTTTCAGGCGGTACAGTTACTGTTACTCCGATGACAGAAGGTGAGCATGAAGACATCGTATTCTCTGCCAATTTTGCCTGTCCACATTGTGGTTACAGTATGCAAGAGCTTGAGCCTCGCCTGTTCTCTTTTAATAACCCAGCGGGGGCTTGTGGTACCTGTGACGGCTTAGGTGTACAACAATATTTTGATCCTGCGCGAGTAGTTCAAAACGAAGAGCTCAGTCTTTCTGGCGGCGCTATTCGTGGCTGGGATAAGCGCAACTTCTATTATTTCCAAATGCTCAACTCCTTGGCTGATCACTACGGCTTTGATGTGGAGAGCCCGTTTAGTGAATTACCGAAGAAAACCCAAGCGATCATTTTAAATGGCTCAGGAAAAACGAATATTGAGTTTAAGTACATCAATGATCGTGGTGATATCACAGTACGTCGACATCCTTTTGAGGGGATCCTCAATAATATGGAGCGCCGTTACCGTGAAACTGAATCCAATGCAGTGCGTGAAGAGCTCAGCAAATTTGTCTCTAAAAAGCCCTGTGCCAGCTGTGATGGTTCACGCTTACGCCAAGAAGCGCGCAATGTATTCATCACCGAAACAACGCTTCCTGAAATCTGTGAACTTAGTATTCAAGAAGCGCTGACTTTCTTTGAGCAACTCAACCTTGCCGGGCAACGCGCCAAAATTGCGGAGAAGATCTTAAAAGAGATCCGCGATCGTTTGTCATTTTTAGTCAATGTTGGCCTGAATTACCTCAACCTTTCTCGTGGTGCCGATACCCTCTCAGGGGGGGAAGCACAACGTATTCGCTTGGCGAGCCAGATTGGTGCAGGTTTAGTGGGCGTGATGTATGTGTTGGATGAGCCTTCAATTGGCTTACACCAGCGTGATAACGAGCGTTTGCTCAAAACCCTGACTCATCTGCGTGATTTAGGTAACACAGTGATCGTGGTTGAACACGACGAAGATGCGATTCGCGCGGCCGATCATGTGATCGATATTGGTCCAGGCGCAGGCGTTCATGGTGGTCAGGTTATTGCCGAGGGTACCATGGCGGATATCCTGCAATCCCCAGACTCTCTGACAGGTCAGTATTTGAGTGGCAAGCAAGCTATCGCGATCCCAGAACATCGTATACCTATGGATCCTGCCAAGACAGTGAAGCTCCTTGGCGCAAGTGGTAACAACCTCAACAATGTTGATGTGGAAATTCCAGTCGGACTCTTTACCTGTATCACGGGGGTCTCTGGATCAGGCAAATCAACCTTGATCAATGATACCTTCTTTCGTATTGCTCACCACCAACTTAATGGCGCGACAACGGGAGAAATCGCCCCTTATCGCGAAATCCAAGATCTCGAGCATTTCGATAAAGTTATCGATATCGATCAAAGCCCGATAGGCCGCACCCCACGCTCTAATCCTGCAACTTATACTGGGATCTTTACGCCTATCCGCGAGTTATTTGCCGGTACCCAAGAGTCTCGAGCACGAGGTTATAAGCCGGGCCGATTTAGCTTTAATGTTAAAGGGGGGCGCTGTGAAGCCTGCCAAGGTGATGGCGTTATCAAAGTCGAAATGCACTTTTTGCCAGACGTCTATGTGCCGTGTGACATGTGTAAAGGCAAGCGCTATAACCGTGAAACGTTAGAAGTAAAATACAAGGGAAAAACCATTGATGAGGTGTTAGACTTGACCGTCGAAGATGCTCGTCAATTTTTTGACCCCGTTCCAGCGATTGCAAGAAAACTACAAACCCTGATGGATGTGGGTTTATCATATATTCGCCTAGGCCAAGCTGCGACGACCTTATCGGGTGGTGAAGCACAACGGGTGAAATTGGCACGCGAGCTATCTAAACGCGATACAGGCAAAACATTATATATTCTGGATGAACCGACAACGGGCCTTCATTTCCATGATATCCAACAGCTGTTAGTGGTGCTGCATCGCTTGCGCGAACATGGCAATACCATCGTCGTTATCGAGCATAATCTCGATGTCATTAAAACAGCGGATTGGATCATCGATTTAGGCCCAGAAGGCGGTAGTGGTGGTGGTAAAATTATTGCCACTGGCACACCAGAAGAAGTGGCATTAGTCGAAGGATCACATACCGCACGCTTTTTAAAGCCAATGCTTTCGACCCTTCAATAATCGACAATATAATGTCATAAGCCAAAGCAGGTGATCATTCGGTTACCTGCTTTTTGTTTATGATACCTACCTCGCCTCTTTAAACGATCACTAATGGATGCAAGATGACAGTGCTACATATCCAAGGAACCCGGCTCGCTCAACCTGGGATCAGTAAACCTTTGGTTAAACCTTTTCTCGCGGCCCTTTGTGCGCTGTTTGTACATGCCTTGCTCTATTTTCAACATAACCCTGGCGGCTCAGGATTAGAGCTTCCCTTTAATGCCACCAGCTGGATGCCTTTTAGCTTTGCGATTGGTGTAGGTTTATTGGAAATCAGTCGCCAACGCATCTGGCGCTACACTCGACTGACACTTGTACTGTTTGTTTGCTGTATTTTATTATCCATCCCTATGTTCTACAGCAACGCAGATGTTGCTGCAGCCAGTGATCGTATCATTGGATTATGGGCTGGTTTTTTATTCTTTGTTGCCCTGCAACAATTCGCTTTCACCCCTAGCCGTCGTCAACTCATTTTATGGTTCATCTTGCTAGGAATACTGACGCAAACCCTGTTTGGCTGGTATCAATATTTATGGATAGAGCCACAGAATGCCTTTGGTTTTGATCCAAGCAAAAGTCGTCCCCATGGTATTTTCCAGCAACCTAATGTGATGGCAAGTTTCTTGGCGACAGGATTAGTACTGTCTGGTTATTTACTGGCACGTATGCCCATGTACCGTGGTAAATGGTCTTTTCAGCAACTACTGCTGCTGATTACGCCAGTCTTGATCATACCTATTTTGATCGTATTAAGCTCCCGAACAGGCTGGCTTGGCGCAATGATTGGTGTCGCATTACTGATTCCATATCTAAAACAATTCGCCGCTAAAGCGCAGTGGCGGATGTGGTTATTGATGATAGTACTCGGCCTAACAACCTCTTATGCCATCAATCAATCTACAGACTGGTCAGCACAAGAAGATAGAGTCAGCCTCAAAAGCCCACGCTCTATTCATATTCCACAATCATTTAAGATGTTTACCACGGAACCCTTAACAGGTTATGGCTATGGTACGTTTGAAGTGTCTTATCTCACCCAGACTGCACGTTGGCATCAAGCGGATCCGTCACAACCTGCAGGATTGCCCGCACTGGATCACCCGCACAATGAACTAACGTTTTGGGCTGCTGAAGGAGGCATAGTCCCACTAATTGCCTTACTGCTTGCCGCTGCCGCTGTTGTATTTAAAATACGTAAAGCACGCGAAGGCACGCAACTGGCACTTGTCGCCTTGTTTTTTCCCATCACATTACACACACAGCTAGAGTATCCGTTTTATCACTCACTCGTGCATTGGGCGATCTTTATCATCCTGATTTATTGGGTAGATAACCTCACAGCGAAATACAGTAAAAAGCCTCTGAGTTACGTATTAGGGATTAAGGTTGCAGCCCTATTACTGCCGCTACTCGTGAGTAGTTATATGATCACGACGCTCTATTCAGGCCGCATGCTGACAAAATTTGAGACAACGTTACCGCTAAATATTGATTATTTAATGAAGGTCAATAATCCATGGGCATGGAAGCATCGCTATGAATGGGCACTGCACCAACCTCAATTAGAATTAGCGCAAACATTGAATAAGCCGGAATTAATCGAAGAGTACATTCGTTGGGCAACAGTAAAAGCAAAAACATGGCCACGAGAACAACTGTATGGCAATTTGATTGTGTCTTATCGCTTATTAGGCGATGACAACCATGCCGAGCAAATTCTACAAGAGGCTGAGTTTTTATTTCCTAATGGTGATTTTAGTGATGCACTCGCCGTTCAACCTTTGAGTAAGCAGTCGGCTGCAACATCATCAGCAACGCCAGCCACCGAATAATCACATTCAACCTTTCTCGGTGATTTCCCCTATAAAAATGGCGACCATAGTGGTCGCCATTTTTAAATCTAAGTTGTACTTGATTATTTCAAGGTACTTTCTAATGCTTTAAGGCATAAGGCAACGTTCTCATTTCTTGCCGCATAACCCATCAAACCAATACGCCACGCTTTACCTGCTAACGCCCCTAGCCCTGCACCGATTTCGAGGTTATACCGAGTCAACAAGGTATTTCTCACCTCAGCATCATTGACGCCTTCAGGAATATAGACCGCATTTAGCTGTGGTAAGCGATGCTCCTCAGCAACAACAAAAGTGATCCCTAGCTGCTCAAGCCCTTCACGCAAAGCGAGGTGCGCATCTTGATGACGCTGCCATGCGTTCTCTAGCCCTTCTTGTTGCAATAGCACTAACGCTTCATGTAAAGCATAAAGGCTATTCACTGGCGCGGTATGGTGATAGCTACGCTTACCCTCACCGCTCCAATAGCCAAGCACCAAACTTTGATCAAGGAACCAACTTTGAACCGGTGTCGTGCGCGCCTCTATTCTATCGATAGCACGTTGAGAGAATGTCAGTGGTGATAAACCAGGCACACACGATAAACACTTCTGACTGCCCGAATAAACTGCATCAAGTTGCCACTCGTCCACCAGCAGAGGAACGCCACCCAGTGATGTCACTGCATCGACTATGGTTAAGCAATCATGTTGTCGCGCTAACTTGGCAATCGCCTCCGCATCGCTCAGCGCACCAGTCGAAGTTTCAGCATGTACAAACGCAACAATTTTAGCATCGGGGTGTTGAATTAATGCTTGCTCGACCAAATTCGGGTCAACAGGCTCACCCCAAGCATTATCAATCACAACAGCTTCACCGCCACAACGCAGTACATTTTCACGCATTCGCTCGCCAAATACGCCATTGCGACAGACGATAACTTTATCACCCGGTTCGACTAAGTTAACAAAACACGCTTCCATACCCGCACTACCCGGCGCAGAAACCGCAATAGTAAAACTATTTTTAGTTTGAAATGCGTACTGCAATAACTGCTTAAGTTCATCCATCATCCCGATAAACGTCGGATCTAAGTGGCCAACGGTCGGACGACTTAGCGCCTGCAACACTTGCGGGTAAATATCTGAAGGGCCTGGTCCCATGAGAGTACGTTGGGGTGGATAGAAGCTTCCTATTGTCATTGTCATTCTCCTTAGACGGTCTCTGATGCTTATGTTTAGTTATATATCAGAATAAAGTAGGTCGATGTTTATCTTTCATTGAAACACTTATATTAAAAGCAGATACCAATACCAGCCATTCGTTCACTCATAAGAGTGATTCGCTCCCACTGAAACTGGCTCCAACAAGTTATTTCAATTTTTTTGCATAATCAATCAAGGATGTGTTGACAACATCATAACAAATCCTATTCAATAGCTATTCAGTTTTTGTTCACCCTGCTGATATTACCAGCAGGTAAAAACAGAAGAGGAGCGTTACCCAGGTATTTGTTTGGCGGGGCCCCACCCCAATGCCAAACCAAGAGGGGGAGTAACGCCGAGATACGTCCGAGCAGGGGATCGGACATATCGGCCTTGAAGGTTGAATCCTTCTGGCTGTCATATTTCACCTTTTGAATGGAATCAAGAAAGGTGCAATATGGGGAGCTTCTGGTTATCGTGATTTCTATCCGCTTGCCGTTTGATACTGCTTTCTTACTAGCAGCACCTCCCGCTTATTTCATTCGATTCCTATATTTACGCTGTTTTTAGGAGACATGTTTTGAGCCCGATTTTATCATCAACACCACCTTTAGCACTCACCGTTGCCAAGTTTGGTGGTACCAGTGCTGCCGACTACAACGCAATGCAACGTAGTGCCCAGATTGTGGCAAATAGCCCCGCAACACGCTTAGTATTGATAAGTGCCTGCTCTGGGGTCACCAACTTACTGGTAGAGTTATCCCAAGGCATTGCTGATAACACACTACGTCAGCAACGCCTCCAAACCCTACACGAGACACACCAATCCGTGCTTGAGCAACTTCAATCACCAGAAGCCCCAGCTGCAGCTATCCAAGCTCTATTAGACAATATCGCGATACTTTCAGAGCAAGCCATTGATCACCCCAGTGCAGCAATTACCGACCAATTAGTGGCAAATGGTGAATTGCTCTCTACCCATTTATTTACACAAATCCTTCAAGAGCAAGGTATTGATGCGATTCGATTTGATATTCGCAAAGTCATGCGTACCGATAGCCAATATGGCAAAGCCATTCCCAACCCAACAGCAATTCGCCAGCTCAGTAACGATCATCTTCGCAGCCAATTACAGCATCATGTTATCGTCAGCCAAGGCTTTATTGGGTCAGACGAAAACAACCACACCACAACCCTAGGCCGTGGCGGCAGTGATTACAGTGCAGCATTAATGGCTGAAGCAATCAATGCAACGACGTTAGAAATTTGGACCGATGTCCCAGGCATGTACACCACAGATCCACGCATTGCCGCCAAGGCGCAACCCATAAAAGAAATCAGCTTTAGCGAAGCCTCTGAAATGGCAAATTTCGGTGCAAAAATTCTTCACCCCTCAACCTTAGTTCCTGCGATACGCCAACAAATTCCAGTCTTTGTTGGCTCTTCAAAAGCACCAGAGGAAGGGGGAACCTGGATTCGACAAACCGTTAGCGATGCCCCGCTTTTTCGAGCGCTAGCACTACGCTGCAACCAAACCATGGTGACACTCACGAGTCTGAATATGTTCCACGCTTATGGTTTTCTCGCTGAAGTATTTCGCATTTTGGCTGAGCATAAAATTTCGGTCGATTTAATTACCACATCAGAAGTCAGCGTTTCACTAACACTGGATCAAACCGATACCGCAGGTGGTGCACCGACTCTACCACAAGCGGCGATTGAAGCTCTGAGTGAATGGTGCAGAGTCGAAGTCGAGCAAGGTCTCTGCCTAGTCGCATTGATTGGTAATCAAATGAGCCATACTCAAGGTTCTGTGAGCCAAGTATTCGGCTCTCTCGAAAAATATCAGCTTCGTATGGTGTGCTATGGTGCGAGCCCCCACAACCTCTGCTTCTTAATCGATCAAGACAATGCAAAGCCTATCGTGCAACAGCTCCACCAGCAATTATTCGAAAAACATTAAGCCTCAATAATCGATAAAAAAAGAAAGGCACTCCAAGAGTGCCTTTCTTTTTTATTGCTTAATATCTAACTTAAAGATTTGGCCCTAACCATTTCTCTGCTTCTTCAAGCGTCCAACCTTTACGTTGTGCATAATCTTCTACTTGATCTTGCTGAATTTGTGCAACGGCAAAATAACGCGATTCAGGGTGAGAGAAATACCAACCCGATACAGCGGCACCAGGCCACATGGCATAGCTTTCCGTTAATGTCATTCCTGCATTTGCTTCAGGTTCAAGCAGCGACCAAATCGTACCTTTTTCAGTGTGCTCAGGACAAGCAGGATAACCCGGAGCAGGACGAATACCTTGGTATTTTTCCCGGATCAAATCGTCATTTTCCAACGCTTCCTCGGGGGCGAACCCCCAAAGGTCTTTACGTACCTTTTCATGCAAGCACTCAGCAAACGCTTCAGCCAATCGATCCGCAACAGCTTGGATCATGATGGCATTATAATCGTCACCCGCTTCTTTAAATTGTTCTGCGATATCATATTCACCAATCCCACCCGTCACTGCAAAGGCTCCTATCCAATCAGGCTGACCACTTGCTTTAGGCGCAATGTAATCCGACAAACAGTAGTTCGCCCCTTTCGTTTTCTGCGTCTGCTGGCGTAGGCCATGCAAGACAGTTAATACGTTGCTACGGGTGTTATCGGTATACACTTCAATGTCATCACCAATATTATTCGCAGGGAATAAACCACAGACACCATTGGCTTTAATCGTGCCTTTGGCCTCAATCTCATCCAGCAGTGCATTAGCATCATCAAATAAGCGCTGCGCCTCTTCGCCGACGACTTCATGGCGTAAAATCGTCGGGTATTTACCACTCAGCGACCAAGTCATAAAAAATGGCGTCCAATCAATATAGCGACGCAGTTCAGAAATAGGGAAATCTTTAAACACATGCACACCCGGTTTAACGGGCACTGGTGGCGTATACGTCGTCCAATCTATATCGACACGGTTATCCCGCGCTTGCTCAAGCGTAACTGGAGCGGTGCGAGGCTTCTTACGGCTGTGTTGATCACGTACTACATCGTATTCTTTGTCTAATCGCTCAACAAAAGCGGGACGCTGCTCATCAGAAAGTAACGCCGAACATACACCGACAGCGCGCGAGGCATTCGAAACATACACCACTGGCGCATGATAGTTTTGCTCAATTTTAACCGCTGTATGCGCTTTTGAGGTGGTGGCACCACCAATCAAAAGTGGTAACTCAAAACCTTGTCGCTCCATCTCTTTGGCAACATGCACCATTTCATCAAGCGATGGGGTGATCAAGCCACTCAAACCAATAATATCAACGTTTTCTTCTTTGGCGACTTTAAGGATTTTGTCACATGGCACCATGACACCGAGGTCGATGATCTCATAGTTATTACACTGTAAGACGACCCCAACAATATTTTTACCGATATCATGGACATCGCCTTTAACGGTCGCCAGTAAGATTTTACCGTTACTCTGCCCTGCTTGTTTTTCAGCATTAATATAAGGCTCTAAATAGGCAACCGCTTGTTTCATTACCCGTGCAGATTTAACCACTTGTGGCAGAAACATTTTCCCTTCGCCGAAGAGATCACCGACCACATTCATGCCAGACATTAGTGGACCTTCAATCACCTCAAGTGGCTTACTCGCTTTGGCGCGCGCTTCTTCAGTATCTTCAACGATAAACTCTGTAATGCCTTTAACTAACGCATGCTCAAGGCGTTTCTCAACAGGCCATCCACGCCACTCTTGTGCACTGCGATCTTCTTCCACTTTACCGCTATCACGGTATTTAGCAGAAATATCTAATAACCTTTCAGTACTATCTGAACGGCGATTCAGTACCACATCTTCCACAGCTTCGCGCAGTTCATCGGGTAAATCATCATAAATAGCCAGCTGCCCAGCATTGACGATCCCCATATCCATGCCTTGCTTAAAACAGTGATAAAGGAAGACAGCGTGGATAGCCTCACGCACTGCATTATTGCCACGGAAAGAGAAAGAGACGTTAGAAACACCACCTGAAATCATGGCGTAAGGTAGCGTGCGTTTAATATCACCGACCGCCTCAATAAAGTCGACTGCGTAATTATCGTGCTCTTCGATACCTGTCGCGACAGCAAAGATATTGGGGTCAAAAATAATGTCTTCAGGCGGAAAACCGACTTCATCCACTAAAACCCGATAGGCATTAGTACAAATTTCAACTTTACGTTCTCGAGTATCCGCCTGACCGACTTCATCGAACGCCATCACAATCACTGCAGCCCCATACCGGCGTAACAGCTTGGCTTGTTCAATAAATTTATCTTTCCCTTCTTTTAAAGAGATCGAGTTAACAATCGGTTTGCCTTGCACGCATTTTAGACCAGCCTCTATCACCTCCCACTTAGAAGAGTCGACCATAATAGGCACTTTGGAAATTTCAGGTTCAGTTGCACACAAATTTAAGAAGCGCACCATCGCCGCTTCCGCATCCAGCATCCCCTCATCCATATTGATATCGATGATTTGCGCTCCCGCTTCAACTTGTTGCCGTGCAACTTCTAGCGCCTCATCGTACAGTTCTTCTTTAATCAAACGCTTAAAACGCGCAGAGCCCGTTACATTGGTCCGCTCACCGACATTAATGAATAAAGTATCAGCATCAATAGTGAGAGGCTCTAAGCCAGATAAACGGCACGCGATGGGAATGTCAGGCAATTGGCGAGGCTGAAGATCACGGGTGACCTCATACATTTTACGGATATGTTCTGGTGTCGTACCACAGCAGCCGCCAACAAGGTTTAAGAAACCGCTTTGCGCCCACTCTTGAATATGTTCAGCCATCTCTTCAGGGCTTAAGTCATATTCACCAAAGGCATTGGGTAAACCGGCATTAGGATGAGCAGAGACGGCACATTCTGAGATACGCGAGAGTTCGTTAACGTACTCGCGCAGTTCATCTGGCCCTAACGCACAGTTAAGGCCAAATGAGATAGGCTTAACATGGCGCAGTGAATTATAAAAAGCCTCTGTCGTCTGGCCTGAAAGCGTACGGCCAGATGCATCTGTGATGGTGCCAGAGATCATCACAGGCAACTGGATCCCATCTTCTTCAAATACGGTTTCAACCGCAAATGTGCAGGCCTTCGCATTTAAGGTATCAAAGATAGTCTCGACCAAAATAATGTCAGCACCGCCCGCAATAAGGGCGCGCGTCGACTCAGCATAAGCCTCAACTAACTGATCAAAAGTAACATTACGATAGCCGGGATCATTAACATCAGGGGAAATCGAACAAGTTCGGTTTGTCGGGCCTAAAACACCAGCAACAAATCGAGGTTTATCCGGTGTTTTTGCTGTCCATTCGTCAGCAGCCTGGCGAGCGAGCTTAGCAGCTTCGTAATTGATCTCTGCGCTCAAGCTCTCCATATCGTAATCAGCCATCGCAATAGTGGTGGCATTAAAGGTGTTTGTTTCTAGGATGTCTGCGCCAGCATCTAAATAAGCAAGATGGATATCTTTAATAAGCTGCGGTTGTGTTAGGACAAGAAGATCATTATTACCTTTTAGGTCGGAGTGCCAATCACGAAAGCGCTCACCACGGTAATCTTCTTCGTCTAACTTATACCCCTGAATCATGGTGCCCATGCCACCATCAATAATGAGGATCTGTTGTGCTAACCTTTGTTCTAGTATTCCTTTGCCCTTAGCCACTATTTACTTCCTTATTTAGTGTTACAGCTAATTCACATCCTATCACAGCAAAAATGGAAATCTAGACGTCTAAAGATAATTGGAATAGAAAAACTAATTCATCAAAAGCCTAATTTTTTTATGGCTATCATGACCCGATGGTTTTATATTTTGTGACAATTTTTAACTTTACACATTCACCAACCCGAGGTTTCGAATGTCCGTATACAGTACCTTATGCTTTCTTGCCGCAGCGGCGATGCTCATCGCTTTTGTTAATAGCAAAATCGGCAAGATGCAAACAACCATAGCCATAACAGCCGGAGCGCTGGTTTTATCTATAGGGATCGTTATTGCCGGACAGAATGGTTGGTTTAATCTCCAAGATATCGCCGCAGAACAGCTCGGTAAAATTAACTTTGAAAGCTTCCTTCTCAAAGGGATTTTAGGTTTTCTTCTCTTTGCCGGTGGTTTGGGGATCAAGCTTCCTAACCTCGAAGACCAAAAATGGGAAATCACCGTTTTAGCACTCGGTGCCACGCTCTTTTCTACCTTCTTTATCGGTGGTGCATTGTGGGCGGTCTGCCAAGCGATTGGCATTCAGTTCGACTTTATCTACTGCTTGATCTTTGGTGCACTGATTTCCCCAACCGATCCCATTGCCGTTCTCGCTATCGTAAAGAAAATGGACGCCCCTCGCCGAATCTCAACCCAAATTGAAGGTGAGTCGCTATTTAATGATGGTTTTGGTTTGGTGTTATTCGTTACCCTCTTCACTATCGCTTTTGGCAGTGAAGCACCAACGGTATTAGGCGTGGGTCAGCTCTTCTTACAAGAAGCGATTGGCGGTATTGCGTATGGCTTTGCACTAGGGCTGTTATTCCATTACCTGATCAGCGCAACAGATGACCACTCAATGGAATTACTATTAACACTAGGTATTCCAACGGCAGGTTATGTTTTTGCCGATGTACTTCATGTTTCAGGCCCGCTAGCCATGGTCGTAGCAGGTATCATGATCGGTAACTGGACGCGCTACATTGGCTTTTCTAAAGAGAGTGAAGATCACCTTGATCACTTCTGGGAACTGGTTGATGAATTCCTAAACGGCGTCCTTTTCCTACTGATCGGTATGAGCATGCTGCAATTTAGCTTCCACTCAGAGGATTGGATCTTAATGTCGATTGCCGTGCCACTTGTATTACTTAGCCGTTACTTAAGTGTTCGTCTTTCTTATGTCGGCTTTAATCACTATCGTGATTACAACCCGTACTCTGTTCGTATCCTAACATGGGGCGGGTTGCGCGGCGGCTTAGCGCTTGCGATGGCAATGGCGATTCCTGCTGGTGTTATTGTTATTCCAGAGAAAAACATAGATGTACGTGAGATCATGCTTGTCATGACTTATGCCGTTGTCGTTTTCTCCATTCTGGTACAAGGTTCAACCATTACCTCTTTGATCCAGAAAGCAAAGAACTGGGAATCACAAAATAGCTAAGACTGCCCCTAAAAGAACAAGGCCTGCAATTGCAGGCCTTTTTTGTATTCAGCATATTGAGTACAAATGAAGACTCAAAAAGAGTTAATCATCTTTGGTAAAATTATCTTCTGAAAAATGATCAAGATCGAATGGTGTTTGCTGATACACACAATAATTGAGCCAATTAGAAAACAATAGATGACCGTGACTTCGCCAGCTCGCAACAGGGGGCTGAGTTGGATCATCATCAGGGTAATAATTCAGAGGGATGTTAGGCTCCATACCTTCACTACAATCACGCATATATTCGTTATGTAAAGTAGTGACATCATACTCAGGGTGGCCTGTTACAAAGACATTACGCTTATCTTTCGTCGCCGCTAAATACACGCCAGCTTGCTCTGAGGTCGCCAAAATATCAAGGTCAGTATGCTCAGCTAAATAATCAGGCGAGAAATCGGCATAGCGGGAGTGAGGCGCTTTAAAAGTTTCATCAAAGCCACGAAGAATTGGATGATGACAATCATGCGTTTTATGATGGTAAATGCCTGATAACTTCTCTTTCCGTGTTTTTTTAGGCAGATCATATAACAACTTTAAACCCGCTTGTGCCGCCCAACATACAAATAATGTTGAAGTCACATGATCTTTTGCCCAATTCATAATCGCTTGGATTTCTTCCCAATATAGAACATCCTCGAACTGTACCAAACCTAACGGTGCGCCAGTCACAATCAATCCATCGAAGTTGCGTGACTTCACCATCTCAAATTGACGATAGAAAGTGTCCAAATGCTCTTGAGGGGTATTTCTCGTAGGACGATTGTCTATTCGTAGCAATTCAACATCCACTTGAAGCGGGCTATTAGAAAGCAAACGTAAAAACTGCGTCTCAGTTTCTATTTTCTTAGGCATTAAGTTTAGTAGAAGTACTTTTAGCGGACGTATCCCTTGGCTTGCTGCTCGTGCTTCCGTCATAACAAAGATATTTTCCCCACGCAAAATATCCGTTGCAGGCAAACGATCGGGGATTTTAATTGGCATCTCTCTTGCTCCTTAAGATGTTTAGACGTCCAGATATCTAAATAAAAATATACAATATAAGGAAAATACGCAAGCGAGAAAGGATGATTGGTCTGAATTCGAATTATTAAACGTCAGAAATGAAAAAACCCAGCCGAAGGCTGGGTTTTAGAATGGGTTTCAGCAATGTCCTACTCTCACATGGGGAGGCCCCACACTACCATCGGCGCTACAACGTTTCACTACTGAGTTCGACATGGGATCAGGTGGTACCATTGCGCTATGGTCGCTGAAAAAATTTAATGGTGCTAGTACCCAGATTTGAACTGGGGACCTCACCCTTACCAAGGGTGCGCTCTACCAACTGAGCCATACCAGCACTAAATTCTAATTAAAGTTTGTTTCAACAAACTTTTTATTGTTTTGAGATTCAAAATCTGAAAACAAGGAAATTGAAGCCTGGCGATGACCTACTCTCACATGGGGAGACCCCACACTACCATCGGCGCTATTACGTTTCACTACTGAGTTCGGCATGGGATCAGGTGGGTCCATAATGCTATGGTCGCCAAGCAAATTCGGGTTATTTACCGCCGTCAGGCGATAAATACAATCTGGGAAAATCTAACTAGCGTTTACAATATCGTTCAAACACGTCATTCAAGTGCTCATGGAGTCCGTAAAACCCCTTGGGTGTTGTATGGTTAAGCCTCACGGGCAATTAGTACAGGTTAGCTCAATGCCTCGCAGCACTTACACACCCTGCCTATCAACGTCGTAGTCTTCGACAACCCTTTAGAGACCTTAAAGGTCTAGAGATGACTCATCTTGAGGCTCGCTTCACGCTTAGATGCTTTCAGCGCTTATCGATTCCGAACGTAGCTACCGGGCAATGCGATTGGCATCACAACCCGAACACCAGCGGTTCGTCCACTCCGGTCCTCTCGTACTAGGAGCAGCCCCTCTCAATCATCTAACGCCCACGGCAGATAGGGACCGAACTGTCTCACGACGTTCTAAACCCAGCTCGCGTACCACTTTAAATGGCGAACAGCCATACCCTTGGGACCGACTTCAGCCCCAGGATGTGATGAGCCGACATCGAGGTGCCAAACACCGCCGTCGATATGAACTCTTGGGCGGTATCAGCCTGTTATCCCCGGAGTACCTTTTATCCGTTGAGCGATGGCCCTTCCATTCAGAACCACCGGATCACTATGACCTGCTTTCGCACCTGCTCGAATTGTCATTCTCGCAGTCAAGCGGGCTTATGCCATTGCACTAACCTCACGATGTCCGACCGTGATTAGCCCACCTTCGTGCTCCTCCGTTACTCTTTGGGAGGAGACCGCCCCAGTCAAACTACCCACCAGGCACTGTCCGCACCCCCGATAAGGGGGCGACGTTAGAACATCAAGCATACAAGGGTGGTATTTCAAGATTGCCTCCACCCCATCTAGCGACGAGGTTTCAAAGGCTCCCACCTATCCTACACATGTAGGGTCAATGTTCAGTGCCAAGCTGTAGTAAAGGTTCACGGGGTCTTTCCGTCTAGCCGCGGGTACACAGCATCTTCACTGCGATTTCAATTTCACTGAGTCTCGGGTGGAGACAGCGTGGCCATCATTACGCCATTCGTGCAGGTCGGAACTTACCCGACAAGGAATTTCGCTACCTTAGGACCGTTATAGTTACGGCCGCCGTTTACCGGGGCTTCGATCAAGAGCTTCGACCGAAGTCTAACCCCATCAATTAACCTTCCGGCACCGGGCAGGCGTCACACCGTATACGTCATCTTTCGATTTTGCACAGTGCTGTGTTTTTAATAAACAGTTGCAGCCACCTGGTATCTGCGACTCCCTACAGCTTAGAGAGCAAGTCTCATCACCGTGAGGAGCGTACCTTCTCCCGAAGTTACGGTACCATTTTGCCTAGTTCCTTCACCCGAGTTCTCTCAAGCGCCTTGGTATTCTCTACCTGATCACCTGTGTCGGTTTGGAGTACGATTACGTATAACCTATCGCTTAGAGGCTTTTCCCGGAAGCATGGCATCAATGACTTCATCACCGTAGTGACTCGACATCAGGTCTCAGCCTTAAGATAGTCCGGATTTGCCTAAACTATCAGCCTACACCCTTGAACTTGGACGACCGTCGCCAAGCCCACCTAGCCTTCTCCGTCCCCCCATCGCAGTTATAAGCAGTACAGGAATATTAACCTGTTTCCCATCGACTACGCCTTTCGGCCTCGCCTTAGGGGTCGACTTACCCTGCCCCGATTAACGTTGGACAGGAACCCTTGATCTTCCGGCGAGGGAGTTTTTCACTCCCTTTATCGTTACTCATGTCAGCATTCGCACTTCTGATACCTCCAGCAGCCCTTACAGACCACCTTCAACGGCTTACAGAACGCTCCCCTACCCAATATGACAAGTCATATTGCCGCAGCTTCGGTGTATAGCTTAGCCCCGTTAAATCTTCCGCGCAGGCCGACTCGACCAGTGAGCTATTACGCTTTCTTTAAATGATGGCTGCTTCTAAGCCAACATCCTGGCTGTCTGAGCCTTCCCACATCGTTTCCCACTTAGCTATAACTTTGGGACCTTAGCTGGCGGTCTGGGTTGTTTCCCTCTCCACGACGGACGTTAGCACCCGCCGTGTGTCTCCCGGATAGTACTTACTGGTATTCGGAGTTTGCAAAGGGTTGGTAAGTCGGGATGACCCCCTAGCCTTAACAGTGCTCTACCCCCAGTAGTATTCGTCCGAGGCGCTACCTAAATAGCTTTCGGGGAGAACCAGCTATCTCCAGGTTTGATTGGCCTTTCACCCCTAGCCACAAGTCATCCGCTAATTTTTCAACATTAGTCGGTTCGGTCCTCCAGTAAGTGTTACCTCACCTTCAACCTGCCCATGGCTAGATCACCTGGTTTCGGGTCTAATCCTAGCAACTATGACGCCCAGTTAAGACTCGGTTTCCCTACGGCTCCCCTAAACGGTTAACCTTGCTACTAAAATTAAGTCGCTGACCCATTATACAAAAGGTACGCAGTCACCCAACAAGTGGGCTCCTACTGCTTGTACGTACACGGTTTCAGGTTCTATTTCACTCCCCTCACAGGGGTTCTTTTCGCCTTTCCCTCACGGTACTGGTTCACTATCGGTCAGTCAGGAGTATTTAGCCTTGGAGGATGGTCCCCCCATGTTCAAACAGGATATCACGTGTCCCGTCCTACTCGTTTTCACTTGTAATGCGTTGTCGGTTACGGGGCTATCACCCTGTATCGCCAAGCTTTCCAGCTTGTTCACCTAACGCAAGACTAGCTTAAGGGCTAATCCGATTTCGCTCGCCGCTACTGTCGGAATCTCGGTTGATTTCTCTTCCTCGGGGTACTTAGATGTTTCAGTTCCCCCGGTTCGCCTCGTTACGCTATGTATTCACGTAACGATAACTGCTTATGCAGTTGGGTTTCCCCATTCGGAAATCCCAGTCTCAAGTGATTTTTACTATCTAAACTGGGCTTATCGCAAGTTAATACGTCCTTCATCGCCTCTGACTGCCAAGGCATCCACCGTGTACGCTTAGTCACTTAACCATACAACCCCAAGGGGTCTGTATGTTCAAACAACCAAGGTTGTGTATCTGATAAGGATACAAATTGGTTTTTCGCCGGACTCGTTATTTTCATTTCCACTTTTTAAAAAAGTGAAGACAAAAACCAAGACACTTGAATGTGTGTTGTTTTGAGAACTCGTATTTCTGATTCTAAATAAAGAAGCAAAAATACTATTGTAATTGAATCTAACGATTCAATTTACTAGTCAGCTTTCCAGATTGTTAAAGAGCATAACGCAAAAAGCGTTAATCAATAACTGGCGTTATTCATTAGCGCTTTCGCTATTTCTAAAACTATTTTACCAAGCAATCTGTGTGGACACTGCATTAAACAAGCAGTCTATCGTTAAGGAGGTGATCCAGCCCCAGGTTCCCCTAGGGCTACCTTGTTACGACTTCACCCCAGTCATGAACCACACCGTGGTAAACGCCCTCCCGAAGGTTAAGCTATCTACTTCTGGTGCAGCCCACTCCCATGGTGTGACGGGCGGTGTGTACAAGGCCCGGGAACGTATTCACCGTGGCATTCTGATCCACGATTACTAGCGATTCCGACTTCATGGAGTCGAGTTGCAGACTCCAATCCGGACTACGACGTACTTTCTGGGATTCGCTCACCATCGCTGGTTGGCAGCCCTCTGTATACGCCATTGTAGCACGTGTGTAGCCCTACTCGTAAGGGCCATGATGACTTGACGTCGTCCCCACCTTCCTCCGGTTTATCACCGGCAGTCTCCCTGGAGTTCCCACCATTATGTGCTGGCAAACAAGGATAAGGGTTGCGCTCGTTGCGGGACTTAACCCAACATTTCACAACACGAGCTGACGACAGCCATGCAGCACCTGTCTCAGAGTTCCCGAAGGCACTAAGCTATCTCTAGCGAATTCTCTGGATGTCAAGAGTAGGTAAGGTTCTTCGCGTTGCATCGAATTAAACCACATGCTCCACCGCTTGTGCGGGCCCCCGTCAATTCATTTGAGTTTTAATCTTGCGACCGTACTCCCCAGGCGGTCTACTTAACGCGTTAGCTCCGAAAGCCAGTGTTCAAGACACCAACCTCCAAGTAGACATCGTTTACGGCGTGGACTACCAGGGTATCTAATCCTGTTTGCTCCCCACGCTTTCGCATCTGAGCGTCAGTCTTTGTCCAGGGGGCCGCCTTCGCCACCGGTATTCCTTCAGATCTCTACGCATTTCACCGCTACACCTGAAATTCTACCCCCCTCTACAAGACTCTAGTCTGCCAGTTCAAAATGCTGTTCCGAGGTTGAGCCCCGGGCTTTCACATCTTGCTTAACAGACCGCCTGCATGCGCTTTACGCCCAGTAATTCCGATTAACGCTCGCACCCTCCGTATTACCGCGGCTGCTGGCACGGAGTTAGCCGGTGCTTCTTCTGCAGCTAACGTCAAATGATAGCGCTATTAACACTACCACCTTCCTCACTGCTGAAAGTACTTTACAACCCGAAGGCCTTCTTCATACACGCGGCATGGCTGCATCAGGGTTTCCCCCATTGTGCAATATTCCCCACTGCTGCCTCCCGTAGGAGTCTGGACCGTGTCTCAGTTCCAGTGTGGCTGATCATCCTCTCAGACCAGCTAGGGATCGTCGCCTTGGTGAGCCTTTACCCCACCAACTAGCTAATCCCACCTGGGCTAATCTTGACGCGAGAGGTCCGAAGATCCCCCTCTTTGGCCCGTAGGCATTATGCGGTATTAGCTATCGTTTCCAATAGTTATCCCCCACATCAAGGCATATTCCCAGGCATTACTCACCCGTCCGCCGCTCGTCAGCGAAGTAGCAAGCTACTTCCTGTTACCGCTCGACTTGCATGTGTTAGGCCTGCCGCCAGCGTTCAATCTGAGCCATGATCAAACTCTTCAATTAAAGTTTTGTTGGTCTTGCGACCGGCTCAATGAATACTGATTGAACATCGATAACTAGAAGCTAGTCATGATATTCGAATTGACTGTGCCAAATAATAAGTAAACTTGTTATTTGTATTGGTCACTCAGTTCATTGATATAATCTTTTTTGACTATTCATTTCACGAGTGCCCACACAGATTGCATGGTCAAATTGTTAAAGAACGTTGACTTTCAATAACTTAGCGTTAAACGCTTCAGCAAGTCAGGACGCGTATAATACGCTTCTTGATTTTTAAGTCAAGATAAAATTTTCATCTTTTTAATCATTCGATTAAAACATAAAAACCTTATGTTGACTCCGCTCACACCACGTGGCGCTAGAGCGAAATAAAAGCCCGTTGTTGCCAACGGGCTCTCAAATTTGAAGCCTGGCGATGACCTACTCTCACATGGGGAGACCCCACACTACCATCGGCGCTATTACGTTTCACTACTGAGTTCGGCATGGGATCAGGTGGGTCCATAATGCTATGGTCGCCAAGCAAATTCGGGTTATTTACCGCCGTCAGGCGATAAATACAATCTGGGAAAATCTAACTAGTGTTTACAATATCGTTCAAACACGTCATTCAAGTGCTCATGGAGTCCGTAAAACCCCTTGGGTGTTGTATGGTTAAGCCTCACGGGCAATTAGTACAGGTTAGCTCAATGCCTCGCAGCACTTACACACCCTGCCTATCAACGTCGTAGTCTTCGACAACCCTTTAGAGACCTTAAAGGTCTAGAGATGACTCATCTTGAGGCTCGCTTCGCGCTTAGATGCTTTCAGCGCTTATCGATTCCGAACGTAGCTACCGGGCAATGCGATTGGCATCACAACCCGAACACCAGCGGTTCGTCCACTCCGGTCCTCTCGTACTAGGAGCAGCCCCTCTCAATCATCTAACGCCCACGGCAGATAGGGACCGAACTGTCTCACGACGTTCTAAACCCAGCTCGCGTACCACTTTAAATGGCGAACAGCCATACCCTTGGGACCGACTTCAGCCCCAGGATGTGATGAGCCGACATCGAGGTGCCAAACACCGCCGTCGATATGAACTCTTGGGCGGTATCAGCCTGTTATCCCCGGAGTACCTTTTATCCGTTGAGCGATGGCCCTTCCATTCAGAACCACCGGATCACTATGACCTGCTTTCGCACCTGCTCGAATTGTCATTCTCGCAGTCAAGCGGGCTTATGCCATTGCACTAACCTCACGATGTCCGACCGTGATTAGCCCACCTTCGTGCTCCTCCGTTACTCTTTGGGAGGAGACCGCCCCAGTCAAACTACCCACCAGGCACTGTCCGCACCCCCGATAAGGGGGCGACGTTAGAACATCAAGCATACAAGGGTGGTATTTCAAGATTGCCTCCACCCCATCTAGCGACGAGGTTTCAAAGGCTCCCACCTATCCTACACATGTAGGGTCAATGTTCAGTGCCAAGCTGTAGTAAAGGTTCACGGGGTCTTTCCGTCTAGCCGCGGGTACACAGCATCTTCACTGCGATTTCAATTTCACTGAGTCTCGGGTGGAGACAGCGTGGCCATCATTACGCCATTCGTGCAGGTCGGAACTTACCCGACAAGGAATTTCGCTACCTTAGGACCGTTATAGTTACGGCCGCCGTTTACCGGGGCTTCGATCAAGAGCTTCGACCGAAGTCTAACCCCATCAATTAACCTTCCGGCACCGGGCAGGCGTCACACCGTATACGTCATCTTTCGATTTTGCACAGTGCTGTGTTTTTAATAAACAGTTGCAGCCACCTGGTATCTGCGACTCCCTACAGCTTAGAGAGCAAGTCTCATCACCGTGAGGAGCGTACCTTCTCCCGAAGTTACGGTACCATTTTGCCTAGTTCCTTCACCCGAGTTCTCTCAAGCGCCTTGGTATTCTCTACCTGATCACCTGTGTCGGTTTGGAGTACGATTACGTATAACCTATCGCTTAGAGGCTTTTCCCGGAAGCATGGCATCAATGACTTCATCACCGTAGTGACTCGACATCAGGTCTCAGCCTTAAGATAGTCCGGATTTGCCTAAACTATCAGCCTACACCCTTGAACTTGGACGACCGTCGCCAAGCCCACCTAGCCTTCTCCGTCCCCCCATCGCAGTTATAAGCAGTACAGGAATATTAACCTGTTTCCCATCGACTACGCCTTTCGGCCTCGCCTTAGGGGTCGACTTACCCTGCCCCGATTAACGTTGGACAGGAACCCTTGATCTTCCGGCGAGGGAGTTTTTCACTCCCTTTATCGTTACTCATGTCAGCATTCGCACTTCTGATACCTCCAGCAGCCCTTACAGACCACCTTCAACGGCTTACAGAACGCTCCCCTACCCAATATGACAAGTCATATTGCCGCAGCTTCGGTGTATAGCTTAGCCCCGTTAAATCTTCCGCGCAGGCCGACTCGACCAGTGAGCTATTACGCTTTCTTTAAATGATGGCTGCTTCTAAGCCAACATCCTGGCTGTCTGAGCCTTCCCACATCGTTTCCCACTTAGCTATAACTTTGGGACCTTAGCTGGCGGTCTGGGTTGTTTCCCTCTCCACGACGGACGTTAGCACCCGCCGTGTGTCTCCCGGATAGTACTTACTGGTATTCGGAGTTTGCAAAGGGTTGGTAAGTCGGGATGACCCCCTAGCCTTAACAGTGCTCTACCCCCAGTAGTATTCGTCCGAGGCGCTACCTAAATAGCTTTCGGGGAGAACCAGCTATCTCCAGGTTTGATTGGCCTTTCACCCCTAGCCACAAGTCATCCGCTAATTTTTCAACATTAGTCGGTTCGGTCCTCCAGTAAGTGTTACCTCACCTTCAACCTGCCCATGGCTAGATCACCTGGTTTCGGGTCTAATCCTAGCAACTATGACGCCCAGTTAAGACTCGGTTTCCCTACGGCTCCCCTAAACGGTTAACCTTGCTACTAAAATTAAGTCGCTGACCCATTATACAAAAGGTACGCAGTCACCCAACAAGTGGGCTCCTACTGCTTGTACGTACACGGTTTCAGGTTCTATTTCACTCCCCTCACAGGGGTTCTTTTCGCCTTTCCCTCACGGTACTGGTTCACTATCGGTCAGTCAGGAGTATTTAGCCTTGGAGGATGGTCCCCCCATGTTCAAACAGGATATCACGTGTCCCGTCCTACTCGTTTTCACTCGTAATGCGCTGTCGGTTACGGGGCTATCACCCTGTATCGCCAAGCTTTCCAGCTTGTTCACCTAACGCAAGACTAGCTTAAGGGCTAATCCGATTTCGCTCGCCGCTACTGTCGGAATCTCGGTTGATTTCTCTTCCTCGGGGTACTTAGATGTTTCAGTTCCCCCGGTTCGCCTCGTTACGCTATGTATTCACGTCACGATAACTGCTTATGCAGTTGGGTTTCCCCATTCGGAAATCCCAGTCTCAAGTGATTTTTACTATCTAAACTGGGCTTATCGCAAGTTAATACGTCCTTCATCGCCTCTGACTGCCAAGGCATCCACCGTGTACGCTTAGTCACTTAACCATACAACCCCAAGAGGTCTGTATGTTCAAACAACCAAGGTTATGTATCTGATAAGGACACAAATTGGTTTTTCGCCGGACTCGTTATTTTCATTTCCACTTTTTTAAAAAGTGAAGACAAAAACCAAGACACTTGAATGTGTGTTGTTTTGAGAACTCGTATTTCTGATTCTAAATAAAGAAGCAAAAATACTATTGTAATTGAATCGATTGATTCAATTTACTAGTCAGCTTTCCAGATTGTTAAAGAGCATGTGTTTATCCGAAGATATCCACTTTCTAATCACACTCTTGCGAATGTCTTTAGAAAGTGGCGTCCCATAGGGGAGTCGAACCCCTGTTACCGCCGTGAAAGGGCGGTGTCCTAGGCCTCTAGACGAATGGGACTAAGTACTTCCTAGAAAAATCACTTTATGATTTTTCACTCTTTTACATTTTAACCAAGCAATCTGTGTGGACACTGCATTAAACAAGCAGTCTATCGTTAAGGAGGTGATCCAGCCCCAGGTTCCCCTAGGGCTACCTTGTTACGACTTCACCCCAGTCATGAACCACACCGTGGTAAACGCCCTCCCGAAGGTTAAGCTATCTACTTCTGGTGCAGCCCACTCCCATGGTGTGACGGGCGGTGTGTACAAGGCCCGGGAACGTATTCACCGTGGCATTCTGATCCACGATTACTAGCGATTCCGACTTCATGGAGTCGAGTTGCAGACTCCAATCCGGACTACGACGTACTTTCTGGGATTCGCTCACCATCGCTGGTTGGCAGCCCTCTGTATACGCCATTGTAGCACGTGTGTAGCCCTACTCGTAAGGGCCATGATGACTTGACGTCGTCCCCACCTTCCTCCGGTTTATCACCGGCAGTCTCCCTGGAGTTCCCACCATTATGTGCTGGCAAACAAGGATAAGGGTTGCGCTCGTTGCGGGACTTAACCCAACATTTCACAACACGAGCTGACGACAGCCATGCAGCACCTGTCTCAGAGTTCCCGAAGGCACTAAGCTATCTCTAGCGAATTCTCTGGATGTCAAGAGTAGGTAAGGTTCTTCGCGTTGCATCGAATTAAACCACATGCTCCACCGCTTGTGCGGGCCCCCGTCAATTCATTTGAGTTTTAATCTTGCGACCGTACTCCCCAGGCGGTCTACTTAACGCGTTAGCTCCGAAAGCCAGTGTTCAAGACACCAACCTCCAAGTAGACATCGTTTACGGCGTGGACTACCAGGGTATCTAATCCTGTTTGCTCCCCACGCTTTCGCATCTGAGCGTCAGTCTTTGTCCAGGGGGCCGCCTTCGCCACCGGTATTCCTTCAGATCTCTACGCATTTCACCGCTACACCTGAAATTCTACCCCCCTCTACAAGACTCTAGTCTGCCAGTTCAAAATGCTGTTCCGAGGTTGAGCCCCGGGCTTTCACATCTTGCTTAACAGACCGCCTGCATGCGCTTTACGCCCAGTAATTCCGATTAACGCTCGCACCCTCCGTATTACCGCGGCTGCTGGCACGGAGTTAGCCGGTGCTTCTTCTGCAGCTAACGTCAAATGATAGCGCTATTAACACTACCACCTTCCTCACTGCTGAAAGTACTTTACAACCCGAAGGCCTTCTTCATACACGCGGCATGGCTGCATCAGGGTTTCCCCCATTGTGCAATATTCCCCACTGCTGCCTCCCGTAGGAGTCTGGACCGTGTCTCAGTTCCAGTGTGGCTGATCATCCTCTCAGACCAGCTAGGGATCGTCGCCTTGGTGAGCCTTTACCCCACCAACTAGCTAATCCCACCTGGGCTAATCTTGACGCGAGAGGTCCGAAGATCCCCCTCTTTGGCCCGTAGGCATTATGCGGTATTAGCTATCGTTTCCAATAGTTATCCCCCACATCAAGGCATATTCCCAGGCATTACTCACCCGTCCGCCGCTCGTCAGCGAAGTAGCAAGCTACTTCCTGTTACCGCTCGACTTGCATGTGTTAGGCCTGCCGCCAGCGTTCAATCTGAGCCATGATCAAACTCTTCAATTAAAGTTTTGTTGGTCTTGCGACCGGCTCAATGAATACTGATTGAACATCGATAACTAGAAGCTAGTTATGATATTCGAATTGACTGTGCCAAATAATAAGTAAACTTGTTATTTGTATTGGTCACTCAGTTCATTGATATAATCTTTTTTGACTATTCATTTCACGAGTGCCCACACAGATTGCATGGTCAAATTGTTAAAGAACAATTCCTCATTTGCTTTCGCTCTGAGGAGGTGCGCCATTCTAAAGAAACGAATCAAAGTGTCAAACACTTTTTTAAACTTTCTTTTGAGGCTTTCACCACACTAACTCGTTGCTCGCTAAACCTGTTTGGTAAGCTGCTCTCCGTGTCAGTGAGGCGGCATTATAGAGACTTACTTTCACCTGACAAGCATAAATTAAAAAAAAACGACCAAGCGGACAGATAATAGCCACCAGCCTTTATTTTGCTCTTTTAAGCATCAACACACGAAGTATGTCCCCCCCCATAGCGCGTAAATGTCGGCGGCTAGGCTGGGTGCAGTAAGCCAGTGTTTGTTGAAAAAAAGCCAATATATAAGCGTGCTGACTACGATTATACTCTGCAATCCCCAAGATCCAGCGACTATAGCCCGCAATCAAGGCTGAAGGATGACGCTTTATCGCGTCGGTATGCCGCCATAGAATGGCCTTCATCGCTTTAAGCCGAGCTTGTTGATCTCTGCTAATCGCACCAATACGATCTGACACATAATGACAAAGCTCTCGATTAACAATGCCAACCGATCCTTGTTGCGCCAATTTCAACCATAAATCCCAATCAGATGCCGAACGCAGCTTCTCATCAAAGCCCCCTACGGCCATCAGTGCTGCTTTATTGGCAATAACAGTACTTGTTCCCACAACATTCTCTGCAAATATAAGGGGAAACAATGTCTCTTCAATGCGGTGCGGCTCTTTCTGATTAATGAATACATTAAAACGCGGCCAGAAATCAAAGCAGCCTATAATTTTTGTACCTTGCGCTGTGACATGTTGGTAGTCACTAAAACTGAAGGTTATCTCTGGGCATAATTGATGCAATACTAATTGATGTTGTAATTTGGCTTCCATCCAATAATCATCGGCATCCAGAAAGGCAATGAGTTCATACATACAATGAGTGATCGCTAAATTCCTTGCAGCTGAAGCTCCGATACGATGACTATGTATGACTTTAATATCCTCTTGCGTTAACAACCATTCTCTCGAACCATCTGTCGAGCCATCATCAACAACAATAATCTCAGTTTTCATCCCTTGAATTCGAATACTGTCAATGGCCCGAGGTAATGACGATAAACAGTTGTAGTTAGGAATAACCACACTTACGCCAATTTCGTTCTTCATACCAACTTCCCCACTTACGTCATAAGTATCTCCAACCTTATGCAATCTATAAGCCAGCAGACTAATGGCATCAAACTTGTATTTCACTCATAACAGATACGCTTTTCACATAATGTCGTTAGCAAAGCCAGTGTGTGCTTTTTCACAACAAGGCCTATTCCTCATCTTGAGGCTCAACTTGCAACGCTAACTGCATTATGCGACTCACTCAGCATCAGGCCAGCGCAATGAATGCACCTTTAACTGTATTAATTTATGGCATAGCCTTAATCACAAGTAAGTTGGTTGGCTTACTCTTACAGCCTTGGGTTACCCAATGGTTAGGCACAACAGAATATGGTCGATTAGATGTATTAATTACATTAATCACCTGCCTATCTTTAATCGTAACTTTTGGTATCCCAGATGCGATCTGTCGCTTTGCTCATGACAGCGCCATAAAAAGAGATGAATTATTAAGTGGCGCTTTAGGTCTATTGCTGCTTATCTGCTGCGGCTGTTCACTTCTATTCATGACAAATATCGCAACTATCCAACACTGGTTACCAGGCTCACCACCACTGTTATCTCTTTATTGCTTATTGGCTAATTTATGTTTGAATGCGATTTGTACTGTCCCTTTAACTAAGTTACGCCTCACCCACCAGCCCAAGCAATTTGTAACTGCATTACTGCTCTTCTCTTTTAGCCAAGCTATATTGATAGTGTTTTTGGCACCACGCTACGGTATCAACGGCATTATGGCTGCTGGACTTATAAGTCAATTTATCCAACTCATCTACCTTTCCCCTCATTTACCTCACCCTAAGCTCTATCATTTAAAACGCCTAATACGCTACGGACGAGCAATCACCTTGGCTGGTCTATTGGCTTTTATGACATTAGGTATTGAGCGTTGGGCAATAGCCGATATGCTCAGCTTGGCTGAATTAGCCACTTATGCGATTGCAATGCAGTGGGCCATGGCGGCAAGTCTTTTACTTGAACCTTTTGGCTTATGGTGGTTTCCGAAGCGATTCAGCTTTATCAATAGCTCAACAGGGATAACTCATGCGGCACTCATCAGTATCAGCGCTTGCCAATTAAGCACTCTGATTGCAGCTGGGGTCATCACTATAGGTCCAGTGTTCCTTACGTATTGGCTTCCCAATGATTTTCATGCCAGCGCTGATATTTTACCGATACTGGCCACTATGATGATGTTTAAACAGGCATCAACTTACTTAAACATGGGGTGTTATCAACAAGAGGATGGACGAAGTGTCCTATTGATTAATGTGATAAGCGCTATCGTTGCTGTCACTATCATTTTTTTGATATTACCTATTTGGGGACTATCCGCCTTATTAATTGGAGGGGTCAGCACCCAATGGCTTCGACTCGTTCTCTTTTATACATGGAGCCAAAGACTATTACCGCTCCCCTACCCAAAAATGCGCTTACTCATTAGCTATCTCTTCATTGCATTACTGCTTATTGCTCATTACTGGGGCTCATTCAGTATCAAGTGTCTAATCGCACTTATGCTCATGTCATCTGTTCTTTGGCCATGGCGAATGGCGTTATGGCAACAAACTCAAGTCATGAGACGCTCATGGCTATCGTAAAGCAGCAATTACTCGCTTTCATTTGCAGCCTCTTGTTCGTACTCGCTTGGTACAAACAAGGTAATATCGCGCTCGTCGCAGGGGTATTGTTTGTCTTACCCTTTGTAATAAACCAAGCCTTTTGGGTGTGCTTAGGGTTTATCATCTTTTCATACTTTCGGATTCACGAAGCCTTCCCTGTACTGATGCCTTTCAAAATCCCTCAGCTGCTCGCATTGGCAAGTTTAGCAGGGCTATTTTGGCAGCTTTGGCTTAGTCGCGACAAACTCGAATGGCACCCTCTGCAAACCTACCTTGTCCTCTTTAGTTGCTGGGTCTTGGTATGTTGCTTCTTGGCCACCAACCGCGCCGAAGCCTTTGCCAACTTCAATGGTAATTTTATCAAGATTCTTATCATGGTTTTTGCCATCGCTTGGCTTCCTACCCAATTAAGCCAACTTAAGATTGTGCCTTTTTTCTTACTCATCAGTGGGCTTGCGATTGCTGTGCTCGCCATTATGAATAAAGCCAATGGCATAGGTTTAGTAGAAGGTACCCGTGTCACGATTAGCCGAGATATCGGCTCAATGCTCGGCGACCCCAATGATCTCGCGTTAGTTTTACAATTTCCTGTCGCCTTCGCGCTCGCTTATACCTTCAATGGAAAAGTCTGGCTACGCGTATGTTGTGCAGTGATTCTTGTCATCTTAATCATGGGGGTAATTGCGACACAAAGCCGTGGCGGATTACTCGGTATCGGCTGCGGTATATTTACGATTCTCGTACTCAAAAGCCGATCGTTTGTTTTACCCACGATCATCACGGCAATAGGGGGGATCGCACTTATCGCACTTGCAGGCATAAGCGATCGTGCATCTGGCGGTGCGGCAGAGTCGGGGGTTGATGAATCAGCTATGGGACGGATTTATGCTTGGCAGGCGGCATGGCGAATGGCACTTAATCATCCGTTCTCAGGTGTCGGGCTTGATAACTTCTATTTTAATTACTACCTCTACTCACCGCATTGGGACGGTAAGAACCATGCCGTACACAGTACCTGGCTCCAAATACTGTCTGAAACAGGTTTTGTCGGGTTGGTACTATTCCTGCTTGTGGTAATTGGTGCCCTAAGGTTGAGCTATCAGCTACTGCAAAGTTTATCTCTGCACTACATGGCTCCCTTCGCACAAGGGTTATGGCTGGGGCTGTTGTCATTCTCTGTCGGTGGTACCTTTCTGACTCAAGGTACAACTTGGCCCCTTTATATTTTGATTGCCTTGTTACTTGCACTACACCGGCTGACAAGGAAAGTTTAATGATAAAAGGAGAGCACACTATGCGTGCATTACTTAAACAACACTTAACGCCAGTTCAACTCTCCAAATTAAAACACAGTGCTCGTACTTTTCGTGGTTATGCTTTCCCTGTGATCCCATTTTTTCACGCGAGCCTCTACCAATGTCACCTCACCCTCAAAAACCTATTTGCTTGGTGCTTACAAAAAGGCTATTACACACCACTTTTCCTATCACAGGTGCACGCTCGCCCAGCACAGCTGCAACTGTACTCAGGAATGCCACAGATCTTAGGACAATTACGTATCAGTCTTGGCGATGACTGCCGTATCTCTGGGATCTCAACCCTATGCGGCCGAGTCTGGGGGCATGAAACGCCAGAACTCATCATAGGTAAAAATGTCGATATTGGTTGGCAAAACACCTTGGCCGTAGGCCGAAAGATTCAGATAGATGACAATGTTCGCCTTGCTGGAAAAGTCTTTCTTGCTGGATTTCCAGGTCACCCACTCAACCCTTATGATCGCGCAGCAGGCGAGCCTGATTTATCCCACCAAGTGGGTGATATCCATTTGTGCCGTAATGTCTGGTTAGGCACAGGCGTCATGGTGATGGCGGGGGTGACCATTGGGGAAAACAGTATCATTGCCGCAGGAAGTGTTGTCACAAAGGATATTCCCTCCGGGGTACTGGCGGGCGGTAATCCAGCTCGTATCATCAAACAGTTGGAGTATTAATGATGGAGTTTCTTGTTTTTGGTGAAGACTGGGGGCGCCACCCATCCAGCAGCCAGCACATTATGTCGCAACTCATGCACGCCTACCCTGTGACTTGGGTTAACTCAATAGGGCTACGCCAGCCCCGCCTTAACTACCGTGACATCATGCGAATAAAAGAAAAGCTCTTCGCCAAGTTCACCGCCGCCAAACCCAATACACCTTCAACCGTTAACACGACAGAAAACCACCAGCAGGCAGACCGACAACCAACCCAAATCATTCAACCCTTAGTTTGGCCACTGGCGCAGCATACTGGATTAAAACTATTAAATAGATTGAGTCTACAGCGGCAGCTGCCTGAAAAGCGTTATCAACGAATTATCTGGACAGCGCTGCCAAGCGCTATCGATCTCTTCTCTATCTGTGAGAGTGACTTAGTCATTTATTACTGTGGCGATGATTTTTCAGCATTAGCAGGAGTAGATCACCAAGCCACTGCCGCAGCCGAACAACGCTTGATGTTTCGCGCCGATTTGGTTTTTGCTTGCAGCCCGATGCTACAAGCAAAATTGCAGCAACTGAACCCGAATAACCCCGTTATCTTGCTGCCACATGGTGTTTCAATTTCGCAATTTGCGACGCCTCAACCCGCTCCTGCCAATATTCACCTTCAGCAAACAAGCATTGGCTTCTACGGCAGCATTGATCAATGGTTAGATCAAGAATTACTCAAGGAACTCGCCATACAGCGCCCGCTAATTAACTTCTACTTACTCGGCCCCATTAATACGGATATTTCAACACTGGCTGATACTAACAATATCCACTTACTCCCCGCGCAACCGCATAAACAGCTTGCACGCTATCTACAACACTGGGATATGGCAATCCTACCCTTTAAAAACACACCGCAGATCCAGGCATGCAACCCCTTAAAATTAAGAGAGTATTTAGCCGCGGGTTGCCCTACTATCAGCAGCGACTTTCCTGCCACACAACCTTATCGCTCTGCTATTCAAACAGCCACCACCACCGAGCAATGGTTACAGGCTATTGACCACTACAGCCATTGGGGGCAAACCGAGCGCCAACACTACCAAACACGTACGCGCCAACTGATAGAAACTGAAACATGGCAAGTCAGGGCGAAAGAAGTGACAGATCGCATATCTCATCAGCTAAAACACAAAGTAAGCTAATCACACTACAACACGGCACTTTTTTTGCTACTACTGAGAGAAGGATATTCGAATAAACAAAGGATCAAGTATGCCAAGCACAACCAATCACATCTTACGTGTTAGCTACTTAGGGTTGCTATTACTGAGTGGCTGCGCGACAACCACACAAACAACTCAGCAACTTGAGATCTTTTTTAGCCCAGAACAAACCTCACTCAATGTTGAGCAACAGCGCCAAGTTCAACAGTTTTTTGAGGATAACCCCTACCACCAGCTTGCAGCTTATATTGCCCCTGCGAATCTCAACAATCCTTTTGATGCGCTACTACAAAGCCAAAAACGGATGCAAGCCATTAACAAAATATCCGCCGCGAAAAACATTCCCTTACGCACTGAATTTGCTCCCAAACAGCAACCCGATACCGTGCTTCTCAAGAGGCTATAACAATGCGCTCTAAGTTATTTGCCCAACTTTATCCATTATTACTGGCTTTGTGGAAACATCGCTATCTAGTCGTGATCCCAATGATCGTCGTGCCACTTTTGATGACTGCGGGCAGCATGGTAAAAGCCAAACGCTATTACGGGAAAACAACTATCTTGGTGCAAGAAACAGCCATGCTAAACCCTTTTCTAGAAGATCTTTCTATCGCCATGAACTTAAAGCAAAGGATCAAGGCATTACGCGTGTTAATTCATAGTAAAAGTGTACTGGATGATGTAGCGGTTCAATCTGGATTAGCCGATGCGCAAGATCCAGAAGCCATTGCTTATTACTACAAGATGATCAACCAACAGCTCAAGTTAGAGCTCATTGGTAATGACGTGGTTCAACTCGGCTTAACGTGGCATGCACCTCAAGAGATCCCTTTGATCCTCAACACAATATCCAGTGTTTTTCTTGAAAAGCTTCGCGCCCCAGGACGCGCATCAATCGATAGCTCGGAAGTTTTCCTGCAACGCCAACTGACAGCCACCCAACACGATTTAGAAGCCGCAGAAAAAGAACTCGCGATATTCAAGGCGAATAATGCGGACAACCTCCCCCACTTGCAGGGATCCAATATTCAAAATGATACGCAGCTTAAAACTCTGATTCGCGATACTGAACTCAAGCTGCTTCATGCTAAATCTCAACGTGACAACTTATTCGAACGCCTCGCAAGCACCAACCCTGTGATAGGTATGATGGAAGAAAAAATCGTCCTCGCAGAAGCAAAGCTCGCTATCTTACGCGCCAGCTACACTGACAAGCATTCATCAATCAAAGCGTTATTACTGAAACTAAATCGACTCAAGCAAGAGCGCGCAAAATTAATGAATTCGCAGCAATCATTAACTCAACAAGAGATCAGCCAACTTTGGCAACGTATCGCCAGTCACTCTTCATCCAGCGATAGCAAATCACAACCCATTTTACTCAGTCAATTTGAGAAATTACAGCAAGCAGAAAATCAAATACAGGCACTCAATGAAGAATTGAAGCTACTAAAAAAACAGGCCGATAACGTCAACATGATGCGGGCTGAATACGCAGAGTTGGAACAACAGCTCACCACGCTACAACGCAATCATGATGTAAAGTCTCGCATTTACAACCGCTTATTTGAGCGCTTTGAAATGGCAAAAGTTACAGGTCAACTAGGACGATTTGAAGAACCCGATAAACTAAAAATCATTGACCGCCCAAGCGTGCCGACCCAACCACTTAATTGGCCTTGGTGGCTCAACTTTTGCTTAGGTATAGCAGGAGGGCTTGGGCTTGGATTATCACTCGCCTGTGTCGTGCAACTCTTTGATACGCGCTTATACCAAAGTGCTCATATTAGCCGACTCACTAATGCCCCCGTGCTTATTCGTATTCCAAACTTTCAACACAGTACCAATTAAGGAGTCACTATGGAGCATGTCACCTTACAAGTCGTTCAACACCTTCATCCTGGTGGCATTGAGCACTTGGTACTGAACTTATTGCGCTTCTCTTCACCTGGTTATAAACAGTATGTTGTGGCACTTGAAGGTAACAAAGCCGAGGCAATAACAGCATGGCCCGAACTGCTCCCTTTCAAAGACCAACTCTTTTTTCTAAATAAACCCAAAGGAAAAAGCTTCACAACCGTGATTAAGTTACGTCACTTGATCCGTACATTGAATGTCAATGTGGTTCACTCACACCACATAGGGCCACTCTTGTATAGCCGCCTTGCCACAGTAACAACTCCAGTTCGCCACATTCAAACCGAGCATGATAGTTGGCACTTGCACAATGCAAAGCAACGCCGGTTAACCAAATGGTTGTTAAGTAGCAATAAAGTACAGTTGGTCGCAGATGCTCCCCGAGTAGCATTACAGCTTGAACGAATGCTAGGTCGTCCAGCAGACCACGTTATTCTCAACGGTATAGATACCGACCACTTTTCACCCGGACACCAGCTTTTTTCTCGTCAGCACTTATGCCTTCCTCTCGATAAAATATTGATCGGCTGTGCAGGGCGTTTAGTCAAAGAGAAAGGCCTTGATATCGCGATAATGGCACTCGTCCAACTCCCAGACGATCACCACCTTGTAATTGCTGGACAAGGTCCTGAAGCATCCGCCCTCAAACAACTCGCCTCGCAACATCAAGTAAGCCACCGCATTCACTGGTTAGGCTATTGCAGCAAAATGCGAAACTTCTACCGAGCTATTGACCTTTTTTGTATGCCATCCCGACAAGAAGGCTTACCGTTGGCTTTGCTTGAGGCTCAGGCCTGTGGCAAAAGTGTTGTGGCGACAAAAGTAGGAGGGATCCCAGATCTACTATGTCCACTCTCAGGAATTCTGGTTGAATCAGAGCTCCCTCAACTGTTCGCTAGCGCATTAATCAAGGGGTTAAAACACAATAAAGAAGTCAGCATTCACAATGCGCGGTTTGTGCGCGACTGCGCCGATGTAAGAACCATGACAACCCGCTATGAATCATTGGCTTTTTAGCAAAGGAGCGTAATGATGCTGTGGTTTATCGTTATATTGCTAAGTATCTTGATTGTCTACCATCATATTGTGTACACCGCAGTGATGATCCGTTTAGGCCAGTATCACACCGATGAACAATCCACTTCATCTTCACATTCTGCTTCTCTGCATGACGCATACCCGCATATTGCATTAGTTATGCCCGCACATAATGAAGCCGATTATATGGCTGCCAAACTGGCGAATATATTAATGCTCGATTACCCCGCAGAAAAACTCAGCGTCAATATTTGCTGCGATGGCTGTAGCGATAATACCGCGGAAATCATTGAAGAGTGGCACCCCAAATTTGAGCAAGCAGGCATCAAACTAGCGTGGACGAATAAAACCAACAACCGCGGTAAACTTGCACGCCTAAATGCCTTGATGGCGCAAGTGTCCAGCCAAAACGATCTTATTGCGCTCAGTGATATATCGGCCCTCATTTCAATAGATGCACTCACTCAGGCAGCCCACAGTTTTCAAAATGCTGAAACCGGTGCCATCACCAGTTGCTACCTTCTCGCAGATGCAACTGAGGGGGAAAAGCAATATTGGCAATGGCAAAATAAAATTCGTCACGCAGAATCTCAACTTGGTAGCGTGATGGGAGGTAATGGTGCTTTTTATATTATGCGCGCCTCCCTGTTTACGCCCTTACCAGAAGACACCATTAATGATGACTTCATGTTACCTATGATGGTGATTAAACAAGGCTACAACGTTCTTCTCAATCAAGACATAAATAGCGTAGAAATTTCACCGTCAACAGGCCAGCAAAACCACCAGCGCCGCCAACGTATTGGGGCGGGCAATTTGCAACAACTGATACGCTGTCGATTCTTATTTTCGCCAAAACAAAAAAAGTTGGGATGGCTATTTGGTTCAGGTAAAGGACTTCGCACTATTATGCCTTTCATTTTAGTTGGCTATCTTCTTGCAACCAGTGTACTCGCTATCCAAGGCTCGTTATTAGCAAGCCTACTTGTTATTGGTCAACTCAGCGCCTACTTCCTCGCACTACTCCCCGCCTTAGGGGTTAATCAAAAGTACTTAAACAAATGGCATTATTTGGTAGGAGGCTATTACTCGTCACTGTTTGGCATGGTGCGTTATCTCAATGGTCAATTTAAGCAAGGCTGGCGCCATTTACCGCCGCTTTACGACTACCAAGCACGCTCGACACAATGCTGTAAGCGCCTTAGTGATCTCATATTAAGTGTAATGGGGTTGGTACTTACTTTGCCGCTTTGGCCAGTGATCGCACTGCTCATTAAACTCGACTCAAAAGGCCCTGTTTTCTATCGCCAACTGCGGGTTGGTCAAATCACAGAGCAACACACAGATTTATTTGAAGTCATTAAATTCCGCACTATGACCCACAATGCCGAACAAGATTCAGGGGCTGTATGGGCACAGCAAAATGATCCTAGAATCACTCGTATTGGCCGGTTTCTACGCGTTACGCGATTAGATGAACTGCCTCAATTTATTAATGTCATTAAAGGCGATATGGCACTGATCGGCCCACGCCCAGAACGACCACAACTTTGTGGCGATTTGCAAAATGCATTGCCATTCTACTTAGAACGCACCGCGGGTTTACGTCCAGGGATCACTGGGTTAGCGCAAGTAAGCCAAGGTTATGATCGCTGCCTTGACGATGTAAAAGCCAAAATAGCTTGGGATCATGCTTATGCTGCTGCACTCGGTTCACCATGGCAATGGCTAAAAATGGACACCTTCATCATCTTAAAAACCATTTTGGTAATGGTAACCAAACGCGGCCAATAATCACTATAGCCACGACATCCCCTCCTAATTATCACCTTCACCCAACAATTTGGCATACAGCTTGTATAGACCTTATTACCCCTAACGGAACAGTAATAATCCAAGCATGCTGTTCCTCTCAATACCATAAGTAAGCCATCTCAACGTATGACGATGCTGATGGCATTAAAACGAGGTTAATATGCCAAGTATGACTGAATCAGTAATCGCACTTTCTCTGCAGGATGAATTCGATGCGCATGTTGCCAAGCAGATGGAAGACCAGTTAGAGACTCTAAGTAAAACCGAGTTATCTGAACTTATTATTGATATGACCAAGGTACAATTTATTGACTCCTGTGGAATTGGTGCCATTGTTTTCTTATACAAACGGTTGAAAAGCCGCGGCAAAGCGTTACGCCTACTTAACGTGAACGGCCAACCTCGCCAGCTGATAGTAATGTTACGGATTGACAAGGTGATCCCGCTGATCACCACTGCGGAGCTGCATTAGTATGATCAGATTATCTTTCGTTATGATCGCCCTCATCCTCAATGGGTGCTCAAGCTGGCCAGCCGCTGGGGATAACCCTTATTCGCCACCAAAAACCGATCAATGGCATGAACTTGAGCATCATGACTTTGAGTTACAGATCCTCGCAACACGCGGAGCCAAATCGTGTCTTCCCGGCCAATATCAAACGTTAGAGAATCTCTATAGCAAAGCACGCCAAGAAGCAAAAGCAGGTTTTGATGACGATGCTGATATCACTCTTCTGCAATATCAAACGCAATTTGCCAAAATCCAACAACAAATGGATTGGTTGGAATACCACACCTTATGTTTAAACCCACATTATTCTGAAGTGGAGTTGCGCGATAAATTCTTAGTCTTAATGAAGATAGACAACCAGTTCGCTTTTAACCGCACTCAGCTACTACCCGACTACCAACAAGCACTGCGTCGCGCAGCCTCAATACTCAAGCGTCAGAACCATTGGCACCTTCAGCTAACAGGGTTCACTGACACACTTGGTACAGAATCTTATAACGACGACCTTGGTATGCGACGTGCTGATACCGTCAAACGCTTCTTAATTGAACAAGGGGTTGAACCCAAACAAATCGCCATCTTCAGTGCAGGAGAAAGAGTATCCTTTGAAGACCCAGCATCGAGAACTGAACGTTTGAGTAACCGCAAAGTGGAAGCTGTGGTTTTAGTCGAGCATCACACTCGCTCGCAGCACCGTGTTTACTCACTACAGGATTGGCATGCAGTGAGGGAGTCATTATGAGAATCCTGCTGTTGATCGTATTGCTCGTATTCCCTTTTGCTAGCGTGCAAGCAACCACCTTGACCTCAGGGGATCGTGTATACCTTCAACTACCAGGTGAAAGTGATTTTGATGCCCCCTTTACTATCGACGATCAAGGGCAACTTTTACTGCCTGAAGTGGGGCTTATCGCTGTCGCAGGCTTAACCGTTCAACAAGCTGAGCAAAAGATCAGACAACGCCTTCAAGTGATCTACCGTAATTTAGATGAGTTTGAACTACGGATCATGGAGCAGCTATTACGAGTAAAAGTCCTTGGCTACGTTGAAAAACCAGGAATGGTGTCATTAAAGCCAGACAGTAATATCCAAATGGCACTTGCGGCCGCTGGCGGGGCGAGGCCAGGTGCGCAGCTTGACCAATTCAAACTGATCCGCGGCGATAATTCCGTCGTGTTTGACTATAAGGCCTACCTTGATGGCAAACAAGCACAGCCACTACCCGCGCTAAAAGGAGGTGACACGATTTTCGTCCCCACCTCACCTTTACTTGGCAACATCGAAGTAAACTTTGATGCTGCCTCTTTACGTGAAGGAGGCGATGCCGATGAAGCGCAAGGGCTCACGATTTTTGGTGAACTCCGCAACCCGGGTACATTCAGCTATAAACCCGATATGACAGTGGTTGATGCCATTATGCGCGCCGATGGGGTAACCCGCTATGCCGATGTAACCAAGATCCGAGTAATCACCGATAACATCCCTTATCAGTTTGACTTAAAAGCCTATTTAGACAGCGGTGATGACTCAAACCTCCCCCCCGTCAAACCCGGTACAACCATTTTTGCACCGATAGAAGTGGAAGATATTAATACTACTTCACGCACCGTCTATGTCATGGGTGAAGTGCAAGCGCCAGGCGCCTATGAAAGCAGTGCGGGGACAGGGTTTATCGATGTACTCGCCAACGCAGGCGGGCCAACCCGCTTTGCTGATACAACCCAAATAAAATTATTGAGTAACACCAAACCCGCTATCGCTATTAACTTGGTTAAATACACCCAAGCACCCGATCAATACTCTCTACCGAAAATGATGCCGGGTGATGTCATTTTCATTCCCGAGAAAATTGATTTTAATGAAAAATCTTGGCTTAAAGTGACCAATGATAGGGCCATCAAAATCATCGGGGCCGTCAACAATCCTGGCCGTTTTGAATGGAATGACACCATGAGCTTCATGGATTTACTCGCGCATGCTGGCGGGCCAAAACAACAAACGAACCTCTCAAATATTCGAATTGTGCGAGAGAACGCAACCGCCGATGAAGCCAGAATTACCACCTTCAACTTCGAAGATTTCACCAAAAAAAACAAACCAAATAGCCAGCTACCTCAGCTCCAAGCCGGCGATACCATAATCTTCGATGAACTCCCACACGACCCTAGTGATAATAAAGCCAGTTGGTTACGTCAATCAGCACAAGACTCTATCTATATCTTCGGCCAAGTCGGTGCCCCAGGGCGATATGCCTTCAACAACGACCAAGGATTTCTCGATATTCTTTCTGCAGCCGATGGCCCGACAGGTGAAGCCGATATTCAAGAAGTCTTGATCACCCATCGTGATGGCAAAACCACCAAGGTCAGCCGCTTTAACTTAGCACGTTACTTTCAGACAGGTAATGAAGCGCTGCTCCCAAAAGTAGTCGCTGGCGATGTCATTTTTCTCCCCCAAGTCGATGCGATTGCCGATACTCAAGCGGTAAAAGTGATGGGAGCCGTTAAAGCCGCCGGACGCTTTAATTGGAATGACAGCATGACCTTTCTGGATATTTTGGCATTAGCTGGCGGCCCCACTAAAGAAGCAAACATTACTAACATTCGTATTATTAAAGAAAATCGCCAGTCACAAGAAAATGTCCTGTATTTCGACCTCGATAATTTCATTACCGAAGGGGGCAGCTTTGCAGGGCTTCCTCGACTAACTGCAGGCGATACCATAGTGATTGACGAGTTACCCCATGATCCAACTGATAATAAATCAAGTTGGATTCGCCAATCTGCTGATGACTCAATTTACGTCTTTGGCCAAGTAGGTGCACCTGGACGCTACGCCTTCAATCGTGAATTAGGCTTTCTTGATATTCTTTCTGCAGCTGATGGTCCTAACGGTGAAGCGGATCTGCGGCAGATCCGCATCAGTCACCGTAGTGGCAACACCAGTAAAGTCACCAAACTGAATCTCTCGCTGTATTTTGAAACTGGCGATGAAACATTACTGCCTCGTGTGGTACCTGGTGATGTCATCTATGTCCCTAAAGAACAAGGTAACTGGCTAGATAAACCCGCAGAACGGGTGGTTCGTTTGATGGGTTCCGTCAATAAACCAGGTCGGTATGCCTTTAATAATCAAATGAATATCTTAGATCTATTAGCCGAAGCTGGCGGCCCAAAAGATACCGCTTATATCGAACGCATCATGATAGTGAATACCTCATGTTGCGGCGATCAAGCTCAGACATTTGATTTACGAGGCTATGTCAAAAACCCCGGTCAATACCCTTTGCCATTATTACGTCCTGGCGACACCGTTTATGTACCTAGTGAAGATGATTCGACCGCTTCACAGCTTCGCCAAACACTCCGTGATGCACTCGGCATCGTCACCTTGGTCGTATTAGGAGCAGCCTTATGAAACCGTGGCTAAGTCAGGAATTTGACCAACTATTCCAACAAATCCATCAGCGCCAATGCCGTATTATTACCTTTGCCGGTGCCAGTTCAGGCTGTGGTACATCAACCCAAGCCTACTGGCTAGCACAGCGCTTATCCGCCGATCAGCCGAAAACACTGCTGATCGACCTTGATCTTGCCGGATCAGGTCAAGGTTACCCCAAAGCTGACTGGTCATGTCAGGCTGCAGACTTCAGCAATCACACCAGAGTATTAAGTGAAGCACTCGATCTACTCCCACAACCTAGATCCCAGCAAACAATTTTAGAGCTACGTCAACCACAAATACTGGCAGCGGCTGTTGAGCAATGGCTGGATGACTACCAATACATTATTTGCGATGTGGGGAATATTAATACTGCCAATTGGCGAAACCTTGCAATTGCCTCTATCAGCCACGCAAGTAATGGCACCATCTTGTGTATTGCTGCAGGTAAAACAACGGAGAGTGAAGTATTAGCGAGTGCTCAACGATTAGAGCAAGGCAATGTTGAGTTAATTGGCACCTTAATCAACGATCAGATAAATCCAAGCTTAGGCGATGAAATTCGGCGCGTCATAGAAAGCAAAGCAAAGTGGCTGCCTCGGTCAATCAAACAGAAATTCAGTCAATACCTCGCGACCAACCCGCTATTACAAGGAAAGTACCAGTAATGGAACAAGTACTGTTACAACGACGCTTCGAGCTGACCTACTCAGCGGTTCGAAGTATTCGCGCCCTTTTTGCAGATAAAGCTGCCGCCCTTGGAATAGAAGCAACACGCTTACAGCAACTTCAACTCGTGTGCAGTGAATATTGCACTAACTTACTTAAACACTCAGTCCCCACAGCCGAATCAGTCACCATTAGCTATGGTAAATCTCATCAAGGTTATTATCTTGCCATTCATGATGATGGTCAGCCGTGGAAACAACTCAAAACAGCACTTAGTAGCGCAGTGTTTCCTTCTCCGCTATCAGAGTCGGGAATGGGGCTTGCGATCATCAAGGCAACCTTCCCCGATTTTGCTTACCAAACAACGATAAACGGCAACCAGCTTCGCTTTCATCTTTCGGACAAAAAACAAAAACAACACCTGCTCATAGTGGATGACAGCCAAAGCCAACTCAAGCTCTTGGCACATTTCCTTGAGGACAATTATCAACTCACAATCTTTAGCCAAGCAACAGAGGCCATTGATTGGCTGGCGCATAATCACTGTGATCTTGTCTTAACTGATTTCCACATGCCAACAATGAGTGGCATCGTTTTTCGCGATCGTGTGAAACAGCAACGACGACATGCAACACTCCCCTTTGTCTTTATCTCGGGTGACACCCTCGCTGACAGCATAGAGCTGGCAGGACAATCTGCCATTGATGACTACTTACTGAAACCAATCAATAAACCCCATTTACTCGGAGTAATCCAGCGCGTACTCGAAAGGCATCTACACCTTACCACGCAATACCAACTACAATTCGAGCAACAACTGGCTTTATGCCTTCCATTAGCCAATAACCAAACAGAAGACCCCCATTGGCAGGTCGACATCAGCCAGCAAGCAGAAAACAGTGGCGATTTTGTAATGCAGCATAGCTTGGCTGACGGTACGACGCTAGTGATCTTAGGAGATCACATGGGGCACGGTGCAATCGCAAAAGCCAATGGTGCAGTATGGCTAGGCTATATTAGTGGTCTGCTAGAAAATAAGGGCATAACCCCAGCTGAACTTTACCAGCGCCTCAATACTAAGCTATACCTAAGCCCATCCCACCACCTGCTGTGCTTAATACTGATCCATTTACAAAAAGGGGGGAAGACCGCATGCTTTAATGCTGGCATGCCAACACCTTTGTTTTGCTCACAACAGCAAAGTACTGAAATTGAGCATGCTTCTGGATTGCTGGGGTTATTTGATGAGATAGATAGAGAACCATGGCAAAACACATTAACTTCAGGAGCTAGTATCCATTGCTACAGCGACGGGTTAGCGGAATCTGACTGGGAAAAGAAAGCACTCAATCAATTAACCGAACTTACCCCTAAGCAACGTCACCACAAATTGTGGCAATACAACGCCCCCATGACAGCCGATGATAAAACCTTAGTCAGCATTAGCTATATAGGCAATCACGACTAAATTGCTCCATTAATTACTCAACCCGCTGATAAATAGCTTTCAATTGTGGCCAACGGGCTTCACAACTGTAAGCATCCTTAATACGTTGCTGCTGCTTAAGGGCAATATCCAAGGCCAGTGCTTTGTCATTATCAAAAACCTTGATCATATCAGCCAACGCCTGCCATTTGGATTGTGCAACAATGCAGTCATTCGGCAATAAACGGACAAGATCCCCAGCATCAGTGGCGATGGTGATCACCCCATGAGACATTGCTTCCAACGCAGCCATTGGCAAACCTTCAGCCCGTGATGGCATCAACAAGATATCTAATGTATGCCAGTGGTTGGTCATATCATCAACACGCCCATGCCACTGAATCGAAATATCATCACTCAGCGCTTCAATGCTAGAAAGCAATGCGGCATCTTCACCATCACCAAAAACATGATAATCACAGTCAGAATTTTGAGCAGCAAGCCATAAAAAACGATCTATCCCTTTGACCGCACATAAGCGGCCTACAAAACCAACTTGTAATCGCCGTGATTTACCCTTATGTGTAGCCTTAGGAGTTTGGCTGACGGAGACAAAATTAGCCAGCAGCTCACACTCTCCAGGCACCGAGTATTGAATGGCTTTACTAACAGCAAGATTGCGCGACATAAAACTTGATATTCGGTTGAGCCATTCATAAAAAGCAATACGCCCTGACGGCGACTCGCCAGCATGGAAGGTTGTGACCACAACTGAAGGTGTCAAACAACCCAGTAAGCGCGCCAATATCGAAGCTTTATAACCATGGGCATGCAGCACATCGCCCCGCGTTACTTGTTTCGCAAAAGAATACGCAAAATGGTCAATCGGGGATGAAGGAGAAAGGAATTGAACAGGAATCGCGGCATTATTTAATTGCTGGTACATAGGATGATCAGCATAACGACGAATAAAAACCACAGTGACAGCTTGGCGCTCTGCTTTGAGTAGCCGAGCCAATTGAAGAACATGACTTTCTATACCTCCAAAGCCAGAACTATCAAGTAATAAATAAATCACATTAAACTCCTTATGCCGTTAAGAAATTCAATGCAAAAAAAAAGCCGAGTCTAAGACTCGGCTCTTTTTAATTTAACGGCTAGTGCTTATTCAGCAGCAGCTTCTTCCTTTGCAGGACGATCTACAAGCTCAATGTAAGCCATTGGGGCTTTATCGCCAGTACGGAAACCACATTTTAGAATGCGAGTGTAACCGCCTGCGCGTTGAGCGAAGCGTGGACCTAATTCGTTAAATAGTTTCGCTACAACTTCGTTATCACGAGTACGAGCGAATGCAAGACGACGGTTAGCAACACTGTCTGTCTTAGCTAGGGTAATCAACGGCTCAATTACGCGACGTAGCTCTTTTGCCTTAGGCAGGGTAGTCTTGATAAGCTCGTGACGTACCAGAGAGCTAGCCATGTTGCTGAACATCGCTTTACGATGACTGCTGTTGCGGTTGAGTTGACGACCACTCTTACGATGGCGCATGACCTAATCCTTCTAACTAGATATCAGTAACTATTAATCTTCAGCGATTGATGCTGGCGGCCAGTTTTCTAAGCGCATGCCTAGAGACAGACCACGAGATGCCAGCACGTCTTTAATTTCTGTTAAAGACTTCTTACCAAGGTTTGGCGTTTTAAGTAGCTCAACCTCAGTGCGCTGAACAAGATCACCGATGTAATGGATCGCTTCTGCTTTCAAACAGTTAGCAGAGCGAACAGTTAGTTCAAGATCGTCTACAGGACGCAGTAGGATCGGATCGAACTCTGGCTTTTCTTCTTTCTCTTCAGGAACTCGTACATCACGTAGATCTACGAATGCATCCAGTTGCTCAGCAAGAATAGTTGCTGCGCGACGGATAGCTTCCTCTGGATCAAGCGTACCGTTTGTCTCCATATCGATTACAAGTTTGTCTAGGTCAGTACGTTGTTCAACGCGAGCTGCCTCTACAGAGTAAGCGATACGGTCAACTGGGCTGAAAGTTGAATCAACTAACAGACGGCCAATTGGACGCTCATCTTCTTCAGTGTGAATACGAGCAGATGCTGGTACATAGCCACGACCACGCTCTACCTTGATGCGCATGCTGATATCAGCATTGTCATCAGTTAGGTGGCAGATTACGTGTTCTGAGTTCGCAATCTCAACATCACCGTCGTGGGTGATGTCACCTGCAACAACAGGGCCTGCACCAGATTTGTTCAGAGTAAGGATAACTTCGTCTTTACCCTCAACCTTAACGGCTAGACCTTTAAGGTTTAGAAGGATCTCAAGAATATCTTCCTGTACTCCCTCTTTGGTGCTGTACTCGTGTAACACACCGTCGATCTCAACTTCAGTAACGGCACAACCCGGCATAGAAGAAAGTAAAATACGACGAAGAGCGTTACCTAAAGTGTGGCCAAAGCCACGCTCTAGCGGCTCTAGAGTTACTTTTGCATGCGTCGTGTTAACTTGTTCGATATCAACAAGACGTGGCTTAAGAAATTCTGTTACAGAACCCTGCATTGTGTCCTCTCTTAACTATAGCCTTACTTAGAGTAAAGCTCGACGATCAGGTGTTCATTGATGTCGGCAGACAAATCAGAACGTTCTGGAAGACGCTTGAACGTACCTTCCATTTTGCTGCTGTCTACTTCGACCCAAGTCGGTAGTTCACGCTGTGTAGCAACTTCTAGAGCTGCTTTAATGCGTGCTTGGTTCTTAGCTTTCTCACGAATGCTAACAACGTCGTTAGCCGCTACCTTGAAAGAAGGAACGTTTACGACTTGACCGTTTACTAGGATCGCTTTGTGGCTTACCAGCTGGCGAGATTCAGCGCGAGTTGCACCAAAGCCCATGCGGTAAACTACGTTATCTAGACGACCTTCAAGAAGTTGAAGCAGGTTTTCACCTGTGTTGCCCTTAATGCGAGCAGCTTCTTGGTAGTAGTTACGGAATTGTTTTTCTAGTACGCCATATGTACGACGAACTTTCTGCTTCTCACGAAGCTGAACGCCGTAATCAGATAGACGACCACGACGAGCACCATGTTGGCCCGGCGCGTTATCAATCTTACACTTGGTATCAATCGCGCGTACACCAGACTTAAGGAATAAGTCAGTACCTTCGCGACGGCTAAGCTTCAGCTTAGGACCCAAATATCTTGCCATGTTCTTTCTCCAGTTTTCCTAAAAACGAAACGTTATACGCGACGTTTCTTAGGTGGACGACAACCGTTATGAGGGATCGGAGTCGCATCAACAATGTTAGTGATACGGAAACCCGCTGCGTTTAGAGCGCGGATTGTAGACTCACGACCAGGACCAGGGCCCTTAACCATAACTTCCAGGTTCTTAACGCCATATTCTTTGGCCATTTCACCACAACGCTCAGCAGCAACCTGTGCAGCGAACGGAGTAGATTTACGAGAACCACGGAAACCAGAACCACCTGCAGTAGCCCAAGAAAGAGCGTTACCTTGACGGTCAGTAATGGTTACGATTGTGTTGTTGAAAGAAGCATGAATGTGCGCAACGCCATCAGCTACTTGCTTACGTACGCGCTTACGCGCGCGAGTTGGTTGTTTTGCCATTGTACTCTACCTTATCCGATTATTTTTTGATCGGCTTGCGCGGACCCTTACGGGTGCGAGCGTTGGTTTTAGTACGCTGTCCACGTAGTGGTAGACTGCGACGATGACGAAGACCACGGTAACAGCCAAGGTCCATAAGACGCTTGATGTTCATGGAAACTTCACGACGTAGATCACCTTCTACAGTGTACTTAGCTACACCATCACGCAGTTGATCGATCTGCTCTTCATTCAGTTCACTGATCTTAACATTTTCAGCAATACCCACTTCAGCTAGAATAGCTTGAGAACGAGTTTTACCGATACCGTAGATCGCTGTTAAAGCGATTACAGAATGTTTATGATCAGGAATGTTAATGCCTGCAATACGGGCCACTATTCACTCCTAGTACTTTTCAAGAATAACCGCTGCAAAGCCCGTGTAGGATACGCAGCGGTGGTACAATTCTTTTGCACACACAAAAGATGGTTGGCTAATTTAGCCAACCTATCTTCAATTTGCAAGAAATATTTCTGCTAATTAGCCTTGGCGTTGTTTATGCTTTGGCTCGCTGCAAATTACACGCACAACACCGTTGCGCTTGATAACTTTACAGTTACGGCAGATTTTCTTAACGGAAGCACGAACTTTCATTGCTAAACTCCGTAAATGGAATAACCAGTCTTAACGGCCTGAGCCCTTAAGATTAGCCTTTTTCAAAACAGACTCATATTGTTGAGACATCAAAAGTGTCTGAACTTGAGCCATGAAGTCCATGATTACCACAACTACGATTAGTAGCGACGTACCACCAAAATAGAAGCGTACGTTCCATGCAATCATCATGAACTCGGGGATCAGACATATAAAGGTAATGTACATTGCACCCGCTAGGGTTAAACGTGTCATCACTTTATCGATATATTTCGCAGTCTGCTCACCCGGGCGAATACCAGGTACGAACGCACCAGACTTCTTCAAGTTATCAGCTGTCTCGCGAGGGTTAAACACCAACGCGGTATAGAAGAAACAGAAGAAAATAATCGCAGCAGCATAAAGCATTACATAAAGCGGCTGACCTGGGCTTAACGCCAGTGAAATCTCACTTAGCCAACCTAGGCTTTCATTTTGACCAAACCACTGTGCCAGTGTACCTGGGAACAAAATGATGCTTGATGCAAAAATCGCTGGAATAACACCTGCCATGTTGATTTTCAACGGCAAGTGAGTGCTCTGCGCTGCAAAGACACGACGGCCTTGTTGACGCTTGGCGTAGTTAACGACGATACGACGTTGACCACGTTCCATGAACACTACAAAGTAAATTACAGCGAAAGAAATAACTGCAATTAACAGTAGAAGAAGTACGTGCAATTCACCTTGACGTGCTTGCTCTACGGTCTGTCCAATAGCCGGTGGCAAACCAGCAACGATACCAGTGAAAATAATCAAAGATATGCCGTTACCAATGCCGCGTTCTGTAACCTGTTCACCTAACCACATTAAGAACATGGTGCCGGTAACCAAACTAACAACCGCAACAAAGTAGAAACCAAGCCCAGGGTTAACCACCAGGCCTGGAATCATACTTGGTAACCCCGTCGCAATACCAATTGCTTGGAAGGTTGCCAAAACAAGCGTGCCGTAACGAGTGTACTGGCTAATCTTACGACGACCAGACTCTCCTTCCTTTTTCAACTCGGCTAACGCCGGGTGAACAACCGTTAACAACTGAACAATGATCGATGCCGAAATATACGGCATGATGCCCAGCGCTAAGATTGATGCACGCTCAAGTGCACCACCAGAGAACATGTTAAACAGTTCAATGATGGTACCCTTTTGCTGTTCGAACAGATCGGCAAGTACAGCAGCGTCAATACCAGGAATAGGCACAAAAGAGCCAGCTCGGAAAATTAAGATAGCTCCTATTACGAATAATAGGCGAGTCTTAAGCTCTGCTAGGCCACCTTGTGCGCTACGAAAATCTTGTCCTGGTTGTTTAGCCATCTGTACCTCATCCTCGAGTTAATTATTCCTCGATTTTACCGCCTGCAGCTTCGATTGCAGCTTTTGCGCCTTTAGTCACGCGAAGACCTTTAACAGTCACAGAGCGTGCGATTTCACCAGAAAGAACAACTTTAACAAACTCGATGTTCTTAGTGATTACGTTCGCAGCTTTTAGGCTGTTTAGATCTACTACGTCACCTTCAACTTTCGCTAGCTCAGCTAGACGAACTTCAGCTGTTACCAAGCTCTTACGAGATGTAAAACCGAATTTTGGTAGACGCTGTTTCAAAGGCATTTGACCGCCTTCGAAGCCTGGACGTACAGAACCACCTGAACGTGATTTCTGACCTTTGTGACCACGGCCACCAGTTTTGCCCAGACCTGAACCGATACCACGACCTACGCGCTTCGCAGAAGGCTTAGAACCCGCAGCCGGTGATAGAGTATTCAAACGCATTCTGATTACTCCTCAACTTTAACCATGTAGTAAACTTTAGCGATCATGCCGCGTACGCAAGCAGTATCTTCAAGTTCAACAGTGTGGTTGATGCGACGAAGGCCCAAGCCACGCAAAGATGCTTTATGCTTCGGTAAACGACCGATAGAGCTCTTTGTCTGTGTTACTTTAATTGTCTTAGCCATGTCGATTACTCCAGAATTTCTTTAACAGAAAGACCACGTTTAGCAGCGATCATTTCTGGAGAGTTCATTCCACTTAGACCATCAATAGTTGCGCGAACAACGTTGATTGGGTTAGTAGAACCGTATGCTTTTGCTAGTACGTTACGGATACCCGCAACTTCTAGTACTGCACGCATTGCACCACCGGCGATGATACCTGTACCTTCTGATGCAGGTTGCATGTACACTTTAGAACCAGTGTGGCGACCTTTAACAGCGTGGTGTAGAGTACCGTCGTTTAGCGCAACTGTAACCATGTTACGGCGTGCTTTTTCCATCGCTTTCTGGATTGCAGCAGGAACTTCACGTGCCTTGCCGTAACCAAAACCGATGCGACCGTTACCGTCACCAACTACTGTTAGTGCAGTAAAGCTGAAAATACGACCACCTTTAACCGTTTTTGAAACACGGTTAACAGCGATCAGCTTTTCATGCAAATCTGATTGTGTTTTTTCGTTAGCCATCTTCCGCCTACCTTAGAATTTCAGACCAGCTTCACGAGCAGCTTCTGCTAGTGCAGCTACACGGCCGTGGTATTGGAAACCAGAACGATCGAATGCAACGTTAGAGATGCCTTTTTCAATCGCGCGCTCAGCAATAGCTTTACCTACAGCTGTAGCAGCGTCCTTGTTACCAGTACTCTTAACTTGCTCACGGATCGCTTTTTCTACGGTAGAAGCGGCAGCGATAACCTCGGAGCCATTAGGTGCGATAACCTGAGCGTACACGTGACGTGGAGTGCGGTGTACAACTAGGCGAGTTACGCCCAGTTCAGCAATCTTACGACGTGCACGGGTCGCACGACGGATACGAGATGCTTTCTTATCCATAGTGTTACCTTACTTCTTCTTAGCTTCTTTAGTACGCACATTTTCATCTGCGTAACGAACACCTTTACCTTTGTAAGGTTCAGGGCTACGGTAAGCGCGAATATCAGCAGCTACTTGACCAATCAATTGCTTATCAGTACCCGTAAGTACGATTTCAGTTTGAGTTGGACATTCAGCTTTGATACCTTCCGGTAATTCGTGCTCAACTGGGTGAGAGAAGCCAAGGGTTAGACCTACAGCGTTGCCTTTGATAGCAGCACGGTAACCTACACCTTTAAGAATCAGCTTCTTAGTGAAACCTTCGGTAACACCAACAACCATGTTGTTAACTAGTGCACGAGCAGTACCTGCTTGTGCCCAAGCCTTATCGATACCTTCACGAGGACCGAAAGTGATGGTGTTCTCTTCCTGGGTTAAAACTACTGCTTCGTTGATAACGCGAACTAGTTCGCCTTTACCACCTTTAACAGTGATTTCCTGACCGTTAAGTTTAACTTCTACGCCAGCAGGAATTACTACAGGTGCTTTTGCAACACGAGACATGTCCTACTCCTATTAAGCTACGTAGCAGATAATCTCACCGCCAAGACCCGCTTTGCGTGCAGCGCGGTCGGTCATAAGACCCTTGGAAGTGGAAATAACAGCAATACCAAGGCCACCCATCACTGATGGTAGAGCATCTTTTTTCTTGTAGATGCGTAGACCAGGACGTGATACACGTTGGATTTGCTCGATAACTGGGTTAGCTTCGAAGTACTTAAGTGTAACTTCTAGCTCAGGCTTAACTTCACCAGTAACGATGTAGTCAGCCACGAAACCTTCTTCTTTTAGAAGTGCAGCGATTGCAACTTTCTGCTTAGAAGATGGCATTTTAACAGCAACTTTTTGCGCTGCCTGACCGTTACGAATGCGGGTCAGCATATCCGAAATCGGATCTTGCATGCTCATAAGTCAATACTCCGTGATTCTAAATTGGTAACTAAATTACCAGCTTGCCTTACGTAGACCCGGAATCTCGCCTTTCATGCAAGTTTCGCGAACCTTGATACGGCATAGACCAAACTTACGTAGGTAGCCGTGCGGGCGTCCAGTCTGGTTACAGCGGTTACGCTGACGAGAAGGACTAGAATCACGTGGAAGTGACTGAAGCTTAAGAACTGCATTCCAGCGGTCTTCTTCAGACGTATTCACGTCATTAATTAGTGCTTTTAGCGCAGAACGCTTCTCAGCGAACTTAGCTACTAGCTTAGCGCGTTTAGTTTCACGCGCCTTCATCGATTCTTTAGCCATTAGTAACCCTTACTTTTACTTACGGAATGGGAAGTTAAAAGCAGAAAGCAGAGCATGAGCTTCTTCATCAGATGCTGCAGTAGTAGTGATAGTAATATCAAGACCACGCACTCGATCTACTTTATCGTAGTCGATTTCTGGGAAGATAATCTGCTCGCGAACGCCCATGCTGTAGTTACCACGACCATCGAATGATTTCGGGTTTAGACCACGGAAATCACGAATACGAGGTACAGCAATTGAAATTAGACGCTCGAAAAAGTCCCACATACGTTCGCCACGTAGGGTTACTTTACAGCCAATCGGGTAGCCCTCACGGATCTTAAAGCCAGCAACAGACTTACGAGCTTTAGTGATTAGCGGCTTCTGACCTGCAATAGCAGTCATGTCAGCAGCTGCGTTCTCTAAAAGCTTCTTGTCGTTGATCGCTTCACCCACACCCATGTTAAGTGTGATTTTTTCGATCCTTGGGACTTGCATGATGCTCTTGTATTCGAACTTTTCAGAAAGCTCTTTTACAATAGACTCTTTGTAGTAATCATGCAGTTTCGCCATAGTACTACTCCAAACTTACTTGATAGTTTCGCCAGTCGACTTGAAGAAACGAACTTTTTTGCCGTCTTCAAATCGGAAGCCTACACGGTCCGCATTACCTTGACCGTTAACGATAGCAACATTTGATGCGTCGATCGCAGCTTCTTGCTCTACGATGCCACCTTGAACACCCATTGCCGGTACAGGCTTCTGGTGTTTCTTAACCATGTTGATACCTTCAACGATAACTTTACCGGTTGCTAGAACCTTAGTTACCTTACCTTTCTTGCCTTTATCTTTACCAGCAAGAACGATAATTTCGTCGTTACGACGGATTTTTGCTGCCATTTTGATCGCTCCTTACAGTACTTCAGGCGCTAGTGACACAATTTTCATGAATTTCGCATTACGAAGTTCACGAGTCACAGGGCCAAAAATACGAGTACCGATTGGTTGCTCACTTGTGTCGTTCAACAGTACGCAAGCATTACGGTCAAAGCGAATGACAGAGCCGTCTGGACGACGAACGCCTTTACGGGTGCGTACAACCACCGCCTTCAGAACATCACCTTTCTTAACTTTACCGCGAGGAATTGCTTCTTTCACAGTAACTTTGATGATGTCACCGATATGTGCATAGCGACGGTGAGAACCACCCAGAACCTTAATACACATTACGCGACGAGCGCCGGAGTTATCGGCTGCTTCAAGCGTACTTTGCATTTGGATCATGTTAGTGCTCCGCTTATTTTAAAACATCTAGACCCTCTCGGATCGATATGCCTTTTCTTCAAAGGCGGCGAATAATAACACCATTTTCGACCGATGGGTAGACAAAAAATAAACGACCCCAAATTTTTTCAGGGCCGTTTGTTTAATTAGTTGCTAAGTTCGCTTAACCGCGAGCTTTTTCAACTACACGTACCAGTGCCCAAGACTTAGTCTTAGACATTGGACGACACTCACGAACCTCAACAGTATCGCCTAGGCCACACTCGTTGTTTTCGTCATGTGCGTGAAGTTTAGTCGTGCGAGTGATGTACTTACCGTAGATCGGGTGCTTCACTTTACGCTCGATTGCAACAACAATAGACTTATCGCCTTTGTCGCTAACAACACGACCAAGCTGAGTACGAATTTCGCTCATTATGCGCCAGCCTTTTCAGTCAGAACGGTTTTAACACGTGCGATATCGCGACGTACAGCTTTAAGAGTGTGAGTCTGCTGTAGTTGACCAGTCGCAGCTTGCATGCGCAAGTTGAACTGTTCACGTAGCAGGCCTACAAGCTCAGCATTAAGTTCTTCAACGCTTTTCGCGCGCAGATCTTGTGCGTTCATCACATCACCGCCTTAGTTACAAATGTTGTTTTGATTGGTAGCTTACGTGCAGCAAGGTTAAATGCTTCACGTGCTAGCTCTTCAGAAACACCATCCATTTCATATAGAACTTTACCTGGTTGAATTTGAGCAACCCAGTATTCTACGCTACCTTTACCTTTACCTTGACGAACTTCAAGAGGCTTAGATGTAATAGGTTTGTCTGGGAATACACGAATCCAGATCTGGCCTTGACGTTTGATATGACGAGTCATAGCACGACGTGCAGCTTCAATTTGGCGAGCAGTCAAACGACCACGACCAACAGCTTTAAGACCAAATGTACCGAAGCTTACGTCAGTACCGTTCGCTAAACCGCGGTTACGACCTTTAAAAGTCTTGCGGAATTTAGTGCGTTTAGGTTGCAGCATCAATAAACTCCTTATTTACGGCTTTTGCGCTGCTTCTTAGGCTTATCAGCCTTAGGCTCTTCAACTGGCATACCGCCTAGAACTTCACCTTTGAAGATCCAAACTTTAATACCAATTACACCGTATTGGGTGTGAGCCGAAGAAGTTGCGTAATCAATGTCAGCACGAAGAGTGTGTAGAGGTACACGACCTTCACGGTACCACTCAGTACGTGCGATTTCAGCGCCGCCTAGACGACCGCTTACTTCAACTTTGATACCCTTAGCGCCAAGACGCATAGCGTTCTGAACTGCACGCTTCATAGCGCGACGGAACATAACACGACGTTCTAGTTGAGACGCGATGCTGTCTGCTACTAGTTGACCGTCTAGCTCTGGCTTACGTACTTCAGCGATGTTGATCTGAGCTGGAACACCAGCGATCTTAGCAACGCGAGCGCGTAGTTTTTCTACATCTTCACCTTTCTTACCGATTACTACGCCTGGACGAGCAGTGTGAATAGTCACACGGATGCTCTTAGCAGGACGCTCGATAACGATGCGTGATAGAGATGCTTTTTTCAGTTCTTGAGTTAGGAACTGACGTACCTTGAAGTCGCCGTCTAGGTTGTCAGCGAACTCTTGGCTGTTAGCAAACCAAGTGGTATTCCAAGGCTTAACGATGCCTAGACGAATACCATTAGGATGTACTTTCTGACCCATTGCTTTCTCTCCTAGTCTCTTAGCGGTCTGCTACAACAACAGTGATGTGGCTAGAACGCTTCAAGATGCGATCGGCACGGCCTTTAGCACGAGGCATAATACGCTTCATGATAGGACCTTCGTCAACGAAGATTTTTGCAACATTAAGATCATCAATGTCTGCGCCTTCGTTGTGTTCTGCGTTAGCGATAGCTGATTCTAGAACTTTCTTGATCAGGTCAGCAGCTTTTTTGTTGCTGAACTGAAGAATTTCTAGAGCTTGGTCAACTGGCTTACCGCGCAGTTGATCTGCAACCAAACGAGCTTTTTGCGGCGAAATGCGAGCAAAGCGATGTTTAGCGATAGCTTCCATTACTTACTCCTTAGCGCTTTTTAGCTTTCTTATCCGCAGCATGACCGCGGTAAGTACGTGTTGGTGCAAATTCGCCTAGCTTGTGACCGATCATTTCTTCAGAAACGAAAACAGGAACGTGCTGACGACCATTATGGACAGCGATGGTCAAACCGATCATTTGTGGAATGATCATTGAGCGACGGGACCAAGTCTTTACAGGCTTCTTGTCACCGCTTTCCAACGCTTTCTCTACCTTCTTCAGCAAGTGTAGGTCAATAAATGGACCTTTCTTGAGAGAACGTGGCATGGCGTATCCTCTTTATAATTACTTGTTACGACGACGTACGATGTACTTGTCGGTACGTTTGTTCTTACGAGTCTTGTAACCCTTAGTTGGAACACCCCAAGGTGATACTGGGTGACGACCGCCTGATGTACGACCTTCACCACCACCGTGTGGGTGATCCACTGGGTTCATTACAACACCACGTACAGTTGGGCGAACACCGCGCCAGCGTGAAGCACCAGCTTTACCTAGCTCACGTAGCATGTGTTCTGCGTTACCAACTTCACCTAGAGTCGCACGACCTTCAGCAAGAACTTTACGCATTTCACCAGAACGTAGACGTAGAGTCACATATGTGCCTGCACGTGCAATGATCTGAGCGTATGCACCAGCTGAACGAGCCAGCTGAGCACCTTTACCAGGCTTAAGTTCAACACAGTGTACTGTTGAACCTACTGGGATGTTGCGCATTGGTAACGTGTTACCAACTTTGATCGCAGCATCTGCACCAGACTGGATAGTGTCACCAGCTTGGATGCCTTTAGGCGCGATGATGTAACGGCGTTCACCGTCAGCGTAAAGAACTAGCGCGATGTTTGCGCTACGGTTTGGATCATACTCCAAACGCTCAACTTTAGCTGGGATACCATCTTTAGTACGTTTAAAGTCGATTAGACGGTAATGTTGTTTATTACCACCACCGATGTGACGTACTGTGATACGACCGTTATTGTTACGACCACCAGACTTAGAGTTTTTCTCTAGTAGTGGTGCGTACGGCTTACCCTTATGCAGGTCAGAGTTAACCACTTTAACTACGTGGCGACGACCCGGGGAAGTCGGCTTACATTTAACAATAGCCATTCTTCTTAGCTCCTAGTCTTACTCTGCACTACCAGCGAAGTCGATGTCTTGACCTTCTTTCAAGATAACGTACGCTTTCTTCACGTCTGAACGACGGCCTTGGCGCATACCTTGACGTTTGGTCTTACCCTTAGTGATAAGAGTATTTACAGACTTAACTTCAACTTCGAACAGTTTTTCAACTGCTGCTTTGATCTCTCTCTTAGTTGCTGTCATAGCTACTTTAAATACGATAGTGTTCGCATTTTCAGCTGCCATTGTAGCTTTTTCAGAGATGTGCGGAGCACGTAGAACTTTTAAAATACGCTCTTCAGTGATCATGCTAGCATCTCCTCAACTGCTTTAACTGCTGCTGCAGTCATCACAACTTTATCGAAAGCGATCAAGCTAACTGGGTCGATTGCCGCTGCGTCACGTACGTCTACTTTGTATAGGTTACGTGCTGCAAGGAATAGATTCTCATCTAGCTCGCCAGTTACGATCAGTGCATCAGTTAGCTCAAGCTCATTAAGCTTAGCAACTAGTGCTTTTGTTTTTGGTGCTTCTAGAGAAAACTCATCAACAACGATTAGACGCTCTTGACGAACTAGCTCAGAAAGAATGCTCTTCATAGCACCACGGTACATTTTTTTGTTAACTTTTTGGCTGTGGTCCTGTGGACGTGCAGCAAAAGTTACACCACCCGAGCGCCAGATTGGGCTACGGATTGTACCAGCTCGAGCGCGACCTGTACCTTTCTGGCGCCATGGTTTAGCACCACCACCAGAAACGTCAGAACGAGTCTTCTGAGCACGTGTACCTTGACGAGCACCTGCTGCAAAAGCAACAACTACTTGGTGTACAAGCGCTTCATTGAAGTCACGCCCAAAAGTAGTTTCGGAGACAGTTAGCGCGTCTGCGCCTTTGACTACCAATTCCATTACTAACTCCTCGACGTTACGCTTTAACAGCTGGTTTTACGATCACGTTACCGCCTGTAGCACCTGGTACTGCACCTTTAATAAGAAGCAGATTGCGCTCAGCGTCAACACGTACGATCTCTAGGTTTTGAGTCGTTACACGCTCAGCACCCATGTGACCAGCCATTTTCTTGCCTTTAAATACGCGACCTGGAGTTTGACATTGGCCAATTGAACCCGGAGCACGGTGAGACAAGGAGTTACCATGGGTCATATCTTGAGTAGAGAAGTTCCAGCGCTTAATAGCACCTTGGAAGCCTTTACCTTTAGATGTACCAGTAACGTCTACTTTTTTAATTTCGTTGAACAGTTCTACGTTTAGCTCAGCGCCAACTGCAAACTCTTCACCACTATCTAGACGGAATTCCCAAAGACCGCGACCAGCTTCAACACCTGCTTTCGCAAAGTGACCAGCTTCTGGTTTGTTAACGCGGCTAGCTTTCTTAGTACCAGCAGTTACTTGGATTGCGTTGTAACCGTCAGACTCAAGAGATTTAACTTGAGTTACACGGTTGTTTTCAACTTCAACCACTGTTACTGGGATAGAAACGCCTTCTTCGGTAAAGATGCGGGTCATGCCCACTTTACGACCGATTAGACCAATCATTCTCTTATCTCCCCTTAACCTAGGCTGATCTGAACATCAACGCCAGCAGCAAGGTCTAGACGCATAAGAGCATCAACAGTTTTATCTGTTGGCTCAACGATGTCGATAAGGCGCTTGTGTGTACGGATTTCGTACTGGTCACGTGCGTCCTTATTAACGTGAGGAGAAATAAGAACAGTGAAACGCTCTTTACGAGTAGGAAGAGGGATTGGACCCTTAACCTGCGCGCCAGTACGCTTAGCTGTTTCAACGATTTCCGCAGTTGACTGATCGATCAAACGGTGATCGAAAGCCTTAAGGCGGATACGAATACGTTGGTTCTGCATGAGACAGAGCTCCAAATAAAAATTACACAAACAATATCGCCACTCACGCTCGTCAAGACGAGGGAATGCCGATTGATTTATGTGAACGTAGCATCCCTATCGGATACATTGTCAGCCAATTTAATGACTGCGAACATAAGTCAGAGTATACATTTTCAAGCTGTTAAACAGCTTCTTCCTCAACGCTTATTGGTTCACAACTGCACCTACAAGATATGGTGACCTCTGGCAGTGGGGAGCATTATACAGATCACACTTCGGAACGCAACCCTTGTGTGAAAATTAATCATCAAGAAGCAAAATTGCAAGCTTTACACTGGGCTACGGTACAAATATGAAAAAAGAGAGCCCCTGCTCTCTTCATCAGATTTTGCGTAAATTGCTATATACGTATTGAAGGCGTGTCCGTTAAGAGCACTAGTCTTCATCAACTATCTGCGCCTGGTTATAGTTAGCAATGCCCATTTTTTCAATGAGACCAAGCTGGGTTTCTAACCAATCGACATGCTCTTCTTCATCTTCAAGGATATCTTGGAACAAATCACGAGAAACATAATCTCTCACATCTTCCGCATACGCGATGGCATCTCGCAGATCTGGGATTGCCGCCATCTCTAAAGCAAGGTCGCATTCAAGCATTTCTTGGGTATCTTCACCAATACTTAACTTGCCCAAATCTTGCAAATTCGGTAGCCCTTCAAGAAATAAGATGCGCTCTATCAAATGATCAGCATGATTCATTTCATCGATCGATTCATGATATTCCTTATCGGCTAAATGTTTTAGCCCCCAGTCCTTGTACATTCTGGCATGAAGAAAATACTGATTGATGGCAACGAGCTCATTACCCAGTATTTTATTGAGGTGTTGGATGATTTTAGGATCAGCTTTCATGCGATAACACTCCTCTGTCAGTTCATTAAAGGATAGAACCGAATCGAAGAGTGTCAAAAAAGCCTAATGAGAAAAGGCGTAATTAACTGGCTTTTTGGTACTTGGATACTATTGTCTGCTCAATAATCACCTTAGCTTGTCGGATGCATTTCCCACATTGTGACCCTAATGGTGTGATTTCTCGAATGCCACGAATATCCGTCAAATTATGTTCCATCGTTAACTTCATGATCTTTTTATCGGATATTGCATGACATAAACAAACGTACATTAGGAGGCTCACTGATTACTTGCTTAGAGGTAAATATAAACAAGAACAGTTTTCATTACCACTTACAAGAGCACTATTTGTTAGATGATTTAGCTATCAATAAGAGGTTTTGGACTAGAAAAAAAATAAGCAATAAAGATAGGAGGTTAGCGATAGGAATTACAGGCATTAAAAAAGGGAGCCGAAGCTCCCTTTTTAGTACTTAGTTATGCACTAATTGCTATTAAGCAACGATAGTTGCAACAACACCAGCACCAACTGTACGGCCACCTTCACGGATAGCAAAACGTAGACCTTCGTCCATCGCGATTGGCGCGATTAGAGTAACAGTCATAGAGATGTTATCACCAGGCATTACCATTTCTACGCCTTCAGGTAGTTCGATAGTACCTGTTACGTCAGTTGTACGGAAGTAGAACTGTGGACGGTAACCTTTGAAGAAAGGAGTGTGACGACCGCCTTCATCTTTAGAAAGAACGTAGATTTCTGAAGTGAAAGTAGTGTGTGGAGTGATTGAACCAGGCTTAGCTAGTACTTGACCACGTTCAACTTCATCACGCTTAGTACCACGTAGAAGAACACCAACGTTCTCACCAGCACGGCCTTCGTCAAGAAGTTTACGGAACATCTCAACACCAGTACAAGTAGTTAGCGTAGTTTCTTTGATACCTACGATAGCAACTTCGTCACCTACAGTGATGATACCTTGCTCAACACGACCAGTTACAACAGTACCACGGCCTTGGATTGAGAATACATCTTCGATTGGAAGGATGAATGGTAGATCGATAGCACGCTCTGGCTCTGGGATGTAAGAATCTAGAGCTTCAGCTAGTTCAACAATCTTGTCTTCCCACTCTTTCTCGCCGTTTAGAGCGCCAAGAGCAGAACCCATGATTACTGGGCAGTCATCACCAGGGAATTCGTATTCAGAAAGAAGTTCACGAACTTCCATTTCTACTAGTTCTAGTAGCTCTTCATCATCAACCATGTCACATTTGTTCATGAATACGATGATGTAAGGGATACCAACCTGACGACCAAGAAGGATGTGCTCACGCGTCTGTGGCATAGGGCCATCAGTTGCAGCAACAACTAGGATACCGCCGTCCATTTGAGCAGCACCAGTGATCATGTTTTTAACGTAATCGGCGTGTCCAGGACAGTCAACGTGTGCGTAGTGACGAGTTGGAGTATCGTACTCAACGTGAGAAGTTGAGATTGTGATACCGCGCTCACGCTCTTCAGGAGCGTTATCGATAGATGCGAAGTCTTTAGCAACACCACCGTACACTTTTGCAAGTGTAGTACAGATAGCAGCAGTTAGAGTTGTTTTACCGTGGTCAACGTGGCCGATAGTACCAACGTTAACGTGCGGTTTTACGCGTTCAAATTTTTCTTTAGACACAATCGTGTTCCTTCCTAGTTAAGATACGCCCCCTACTAGGTTAGGGAGCGCGTCTGAAGTTTGTATTTTATGCGCCAACGCAAGTTGACGCAATATCAATTACGTGCGATCTGCAATAATACTGTCAGCAACGTTCTTAGGTACTTCAGCGTATTCGCTAAATTCCATAGAGTACGATGCACGACCTTGCGTTGCAGAACGTAAATCGGTTGCGTAACCAAACATCACAGATAGTGGTACTTGTGCACGGATAATTTTAAGGCCAGCAGGGCCATCATCCATACCTTCGATCATGCCGCGGCGACGGTTAAGGTCACCAACAACATCACCCATCCAATCTTCTGGCGTGGTTACTTCAACTTTCATCATAGGTTCAAGAATTACAGGGTTTGCCTCAAGAGCACCTTTCCTGAATGCCATTGAACCTGCGATCTTAAACGCCATTTCGCTTGAATCAACATCGTGGTAAGAACCATCGAATAGCGTTGCTTTCACATCGAGTACCGGGTAACCCGCTAGTACACCGTTGTTCATCTGCTCTTCGATACCTTTGGCAACTGAACTAATGTATTCTTTAGGTACAGTGCCGCCCACAATCTCATCAACGAATACGAAGCCTTCACCCTGTTCTGATGGTTCGATTTTTAGCCATACGTGTCCGTATTGGCCTCGACCACCAGATTGACGAATGAACTTGCCTTCCACTTCAGCGTTACCACGAATAGTTTCGCGATAAGCAACCTGAGGTTTACCAACATTACATTCGACGCTGAATTCACGCTTCATACGATCAACGATGATATCTAGGTGAAGTTCACCCATGCCAGAAATTAACGTCTGACCTGATTCATCGTCTGTTTCTACACGGAAAGATGGATCTTCTGCAGCTAGTTTACCTAGTGCGATACCCATTTTCTCTTGATCCGCTTGAGAACGCGGTTCTACCGCGATCTGAATAACTGGTTCAGGGAATTCCATGCGCTCAAGGATAACTTTATTATCTTGGTCACATAGCGTATCACCTGTAGTCGCATATTTAAGACCGATAGCAGCCGCAATATCACCAGCACGAACTTCTTTTACTTCTTCGCGCTTGTTTGCATGCATCTGTACGATACGACCAAAACGCTCACGTTTTTCTTTAACTGGGTTATAAACGGTGTCACCAGAGTTAACAACGCCTGAATAAACACGCATAAACGTAAGGTTGCCAACGAATGGGTCAGTTGCGATCTTGAATGCTAGCGCCGCAAAAGGTTCATCATCGCTAGAGTGACGCTCTACTGTGTTACCGTCCATATCTTCACCGTGGATAGCTCTTACTTCCGTTGGTGATGGTAGGAATTCGATAACCGCGTCTAGTACTGCCTGAACACCTTTGTTCTTGAATGCAGAACCACATGTCGCTAGGACGATTTCGTTGTTTAAAGTACGCTGGCGTAAACCTGCTTTAATTTCAGATTCAGACAGTTCGCCTTCTTCCAGGTACTTTTCCATTAGTTCTTCAGTAGCTTCAGCCGCTGATTCAACTAAGTTTTCACGCCATTCATCTGCCAAGTCTTGCATGTCAGCTGGAATGTCTTCATAGGTAAATGTCATACCCTGATCATCTTCATTCCAGTTGATTGCCTTCATCTTGATCAGGTCAACAACGCCTTTGAATTCTTCTTCTGCACCAATATTCAAATGAATAGGCACAGGGTTTGCGCCAAGACGGTTTTTGATCTGGTCAACAACACGTAGGAAGTCAGCACCAGTACGGTCCATCTTGTTTACGAAAACCATACGTGGAACTTCGTATTTATCAGCTTGACGCCATACAGTCTCAGACTGAGGTTCAACGCCCGAAGAGCCACAAAATACAACAACAGCACCATCAAGTACGCGCAAAGAACGTTCTACTTCAATAGTAAAGTCAACGTGTCCAGGGGTGTCAATGATGTTTACGCGATGCTCAGGAAATTGACCTTCCATACCACGCCAGAAGGTAGTAGTTGCAGCAGATGTGATAGTGATACCACGTTCTTGCTCCTGCTCCATCCAGTCCATGGTTGCTGCGCCGTCGTGTACTTCACCGATCTTATGAGAAAGGCCAGTGTAGAACAGGATACGCTCAGTAGTAGTGGTTTTACCGGCGTCTACGTGAGCACAGATACCGATGTTACGGTAGCGCTCAATAGGAGTTTTACGAGCCACGATTGTATCCTCTTACTAAGGGAGTCCTTAGAGTGAAATAGGCGCGGCAGGTATAAACCTGTCGCGCCATTCTTATTACCAGCGGTATTACCAGCGGTAATGTGCGAACGCTTTGTTCGCGTCTGCCATACGGTGAACGTCTTCACGTTTCTTAACAGCAGAACCTTTGTTGTCAGCCGCATCTAGCATTTCAGCTGCAAGACGCATAGCCATAGATTTTTCACCACGCTTGCGCGAAGCTTCAACCAACCAACGCATAGCAAGTGCGTTACGGCGAACCGGACGTACTTCTACAGGTACTTGGTAAGTTGAACCACCAACACGGCGAGATTTAACTTCTACCGATGGGCGTACATTTTCAAGAGCTTTTTCGAATACAGCTAGGTGATCTTCACCAGACTTTTCAGCCATTGCTTCTAGAGCAGTGTATACGATTTTTTCAGCAGTAGATTTTTTACCGTCAACCATTAGGATGTTAACGAATTTTGCCAGCAGTTCAGATTTGAACTTAGGATCTGGAAGGATCTTACGCTGACCGATTACGCGACGACGTGGCATGGATATTCTCCGTTGTCTTCTTCAGGTTATCCAAAACTTTACAGTTTCTTCAAATAATTAAATTGAGTGTTTGGCCTTACTTAACGGAATCCATTAAGACTTAGGACGCTTCACACCGTACTTAGAACGACCTTTCTTACGGTCATTAACGCCTGCACAGTCAAGTGCACCGCGAACAGTGTGGTAACGCACACCTGGTAAATCTTTAACACGACCACCACGGATAAGAACAACACTGTGCTCTTGAAGGTTGTGACCTTCACCGCCGATGTATGAAGTAACTTCAAAGCCGTTAGTTAGACGAACACGACATACTTTACGTAGTGCTGAGTTCGGTTTTTTAGGTGTAGTAGTGTAAACACGAGTACATACACCACGTTTTTGTGGACACGCTTCTAGCGCAGGCACGTTGCTTTTAACAACTTGCTTTGCACGTGGCTTGCGTACCAACTGGTTAATAGTTGCCATTAAATAGCTCCTGAAAATATTACTTTCGTAAATGTGAAAAATCTGCCTCCCAACAACAGGAGGACGCGAAATTTTAGGCGTCGCACTAGAGGGTGTCAAGATCTAACCAGCGATCAATAAGATGATCATTTCTTAAACAATCTGCATTCCATGCAATGAATGGGGATATTGTGCGACGATTACGCCCATTTCATTTGCGTTTCACATTGAGTAGAAAGCAAAACAAATCCATTATAATCAACAACTTCAAAGTCATTGGTAAGTTTTTCATTCAGTCCGCGCGCTAGCACGTCTTCGCGAAGAACATAAATTTTTAGCCCTGATTTTTTTAATGCTTGGCACCAGTTATTTTCATCTATTGCGGCAATAACGGCGTCTTGTAGCAGCAAAATTGCATCATTTGACCTGCTATAGCGTAAGCAATCGGCAAGCGCAGTCGTTTGAAACGGTGATGTTATGACAGTATGGAGCATCTCGACCTCAAAAGCTTAGTACACGTTGACAGGTTTGCAGACGCTCAGTAAGAGCCTCAGGTGATAGCACTGAAACATCAATTAATATGTCTTCTTCTGCGATACCACGCTCTGTTAATGATTGCTGGCAGACATAAATATTTTCAATATCGTACAGCTCAAGCATTTTGAAGGTTGCGATATAATCACGGGAAAGAATGGCTTTGGGTTGCTGATTTTTCAATAATTGAAAAACACCATCACCAATAAAAAACAGGTGCAAATCTTCACTGTACGCCGATGTGGCTAATACAGCGTCGAGTCCTTCTCGTCCTGCTGTCACACCGTGTGGGGGGGTTCGAAATACAAAGCCAAGTGGTTTCATGTTTTTCTCTATCATGGCAGTCGGTAATCAATACAATAGACAAATAAACAAGTGGATAGGGGCATCCATTTATTGTTCATCTACTTCATTGCCGAACTTAGAATTGGATAACGCGATCAGCACTCAGCAGTGCTTCCGCTAAGCCCCCTAGCCCTGCTTGCTCAAAACCTGCCGCCAAATTTTGGCTTGGTAAATCATTCAGATCGGCTTCTTGCTCACCAACAATGCCACGACGAAGTGCAGCTGCGACACAGGTTTGCAACTCGGTATTATGCTGCTTAGCTAAGGCTTGCCACGCTGACACTAAATCAAATTCGTCTGATGCTGGGGCCGTTAACGCGGAACCATTATAGACCCCATCTTGGTAAAAGAAGACCCGAGAAAGCTGATGTCCCGCCGCTAAAAGTGCAAGAGCAAACTGGTAAGCCGAGCGCGCAGCTTGGCTTCCATAGGCAGGTCCATCAACGACTAAGACATAATTCAATGTCATTTGTCGCCATCCTCGGTTTTACGCTGACGAATGTAGAGGTACACGGTGTGCTTTGAGATATTCAAACGATCCGCAACACGGTTAATCGCGTCTTTAATATCAAAAATCCCTTTATCGAACAGTTCCATTACGATTTGGCGATTCTTGGCATTATTTGAGACATTCTTATCCGCATTGATTTCTTCAATCGTGCGTTCAACCGTTTGGTCAACCAACTCATCCACATCGCTGGCAAAGTTAACAGTAGAGGCTGCTTGCTTCGCTTCGTCGGTCGGCATGAAAGATTGCAGAATTTGCGCAAAAGGCGCATCAAGATTTACGTTAATACACAGTAAACCTATGATGATGTTGTCACCATTGCGAATCGCAATCGTGATCGACTTCATCAAACTGCCACCCTTGGCACGTGTGAAATAGGCGCGTGAGAAATTGCGCTCAGACCCTTCAATATCACGCAGCATACGCAATGCTAAATCCGTAATCGGCGAACCCACTTTACGACCGGTATTCTCACCATTGGCAATTTTAATGGCAGAGGTATTAATATCGGCGAGTGAGTGCAATACGATTTCACAAAAAGGACCGATCAAAGCGGCAAGGCCATCAACCACGGCTTCGTATGAACGTAAAATAATGTAGTCGTGTTCAGTGAAAACGCGGGTTTTCACCACCTCGCCTTCGACCATCATTTCAGGACCAAAATTATCTGTAGATACCACTATCAACTCTTCCTTGCTAATACTCATATACCAATCGGCACAAGGCTATCATGTGCGCAATTTTATGCCGATTGGTATCAATAGCTACGCCTCTCAAGTATGGCGATAGCAATAGTATGAGCATAAATTCAACTGTTGGTAGCAAGTTTATCAGAAAATTGATATGAAAAGACCCAACAATAGTCGGGTCTTATCAAAGTCATTGCAGATTTTGCGAATTAACGCATGTAAACCCTTACTGCGTTTGAGCGTCAGTCGCTGGTTTATCTGCTTTTACGATTTCTAGTAGCTCAACTTCGAAAACAAGTGTTGAGTTAGCAGGGATCGTTGGGTTAGCTTGTGCGCCGTATGCAAGCTCAGGCGGGATAACAAACTTAAATTTAGAACCAACAGGCATAAGTTGTACGCCTTCCGTCCAACCAGGGATCACTTGGTTCAGAGGGAAAGTCGCAGGTTGGTTACGCTTGTACGAGCTATCAAACTCAGTACCGTCAGTTAGCATCCCTTTGTAATGTACTTTTACTGTATCTGTCGCTGCTGGTTTTTCACCATCAGCCGCAGTTTCTACTTGGTAAAGTAGACCTGATTCAGTTTTCGTTACGCCTTCCAATTTTTCGAAGTCAGCACGGTACTCTTCACCCGCTTTCACTGTTTTCTCAGCTTCTGCTTTTGCTTTTGCTTCAACAATGTCAGAAACACGCTTGTCTAGATCTTGAAGCGCTTGTTGTGTTTCTTCAGGCGTTAAGCGGCTCTTGTCTGCAAACACATCACTCACACCAGCCAGTACGCTTTCACGATCTAGGTTCAGACCAAGTTCTTGTTGTTGGTCTAGGTTAGCAGCTAGGTATTGTGCTAGAGATGCACCAATTGCGTATGCCGCTTTTTCATCTTCAGTCGCGAAAGTGGCTGGTGCTGCTTCAGCTGCAACCTGCTCTACTTTTGCTGGCTCTGCCGGTTTTGTTTCCGCCGCTTTTTCATCTTGGCAGCCCACTGCAAGCAAAATTGTTGCAGCCAAAACTGACATTTTTAGAACAGGTTTCATGTAATTCTCCATTCTCACCGAGGGTGTCCCTCATTTTTTATGCTTAGCTTTTCATCTAGAAGGTGTGAAAAGCATGCCATATCAATATACTAATCTCTTTCCCGATAAAACAACCGGAACTCAAGCTTAATGCGTTCAATTTCGCAAAGAATTTGCTTAATCCTGACAGTTATAGTCCTAAGCGGCTGTTTTTTCACAGGCTCGGAAGTACAGCGCTGGCAACTTGCCACTGATGGTGCCACCAGCTTTAGTCTTAGCCGTGATGGCCGTTTTGCACTGTATTACACTAATGCACAAGGTATCGTACTGTGGGATCTACAGCAAAACAAAAACTTAGCAAAGTTTGGCTCACAAGATCCAGCGCACAATACTGTAATAAGTAGTGCAATTTCAGATAACAACCGCTATGCCATTACCGCCACCGCCCAAAACTTTGCCGTTTGGGACCTTGCTTGGGGGCAATCTGATGGCTTATGGTCAATTTCAGATGGCATTATTCGGGATATAGATATCGCCAATAATGGCCAACACGTTGTCCTTGGACTATCAAATGGCAAAGCACTTTATATCGACTTGGGCACCGGACGGCGCTTAGAGTTCCTTGCTCACCGAGAAAAAGTCAATTCCGTCGCTATTTCCCCAAACGGTCAATATGTTTTGTCAGGTGGCAATGACTACATGGCGTATTTTTGGGATACCAAAACCGGTCAAATTCGTAACCGCTTTGAACACACCTCACGCATCAGCCGTGTCGCACTGCAACGTGATGGCTTATTAGCCCTCACCGCAGACGGTACCAATGAAGCATACATATGGGATCTGACTACAGGCGAGCAACAAGCTCAACTCTCAGTGCGGCTACGCCAACAAAACCTCTCAAGTGCCCGTTTTTCAGATGATGGCAAAACATTGGCAACGGGAACACCCGCCAAACGCGTTGAATTGTGGGACACCGCAACGGGAGAAAACTTAGGTCGCTGGGAAGCGGCAACACAGCAAGATGCTCGACCGCCATCCGCAGTCGTGTATGATGTGGCCATTACGTCTACTGGGCAGGTAATATCAGGGGCTTCCTCTGGTATCGCTCAGGCATGGACAACCGATTGAGAAAGTGTTGATTGCTATGACAGAAATTGAACAGCTACGTGTACAAGTCGATGAATTGGAAATGAAACAAGCCTTCCAAGAACAAACGATTGAAGAGCTGAATGAAGCGCTAACCGCTCAGCAGTTTTTAATTGAGCGTATGCAGGTACAAATGAAATTCTTGGTTGAGAAACAAAAAAGCAGCCAAACGTCTAACCTTGCAGACGAATCAGAAGAAACACCACCACCGCATTATTAAGTCTTTAATAACGCAGGATCAAAAACGGGAAGCTTTGGCTTCCCGTTTTTATATCTTCAACTAAGTACAACCACGGCTAAGCGTAATGCTCAGCCTTGATCAACTTAGTGAGAACAGCAACCGCCTTCGCTTTTGCCTTCGCCGCCACAACAGCCGCCTTCACCGTGCTCGTGGTCATGACCGTGGTCGTCGCCACAGCTACCACCACCACAACAGCCGCCACCTTGGTGGATATGGCCGTGTTCTGCTTCTTCAGCTGTTGCTTCACGTAGTGCTACGATTTCAACTTCAAAAGACAGTGTTTGGCCAGCAAGCATGTGGTTACCATCAACAACAACGTGGTCGCCATCAACTTCCGTTACTTCAACAGGGATAGGACCTTGGTCTGTATCTGCTAGGAAACGCATACCAACAGTTATTTCATCAACACCTTGGAATACGTCAGCAGGAACACGCTGAACCATTTCGTCCATGTGCTCGCCGTATGCTTCTTCAGGAGAAACTGTCACTTCAAATTTGTCGCCAGCTTCACGACCTTCAAGCGCTTTCTCAAGACCTACGATTAGGTTGTTGTGACCGTGTAGGTAATCTAGTGGCGCTTCAGTCGTTGATTGGTCAACTACTGCACCTTCTTCTGTTTTTACTTGATAAGCCAAGCTTACTACGATGTCTTTAGTGACTTTCATGTTTACTCCAAAATATGAGCGGGGTGCAAAGTGGGCATGATACCTAAAATTGGTCTCATAAGCACAGCGGATTTTTTACGCTATCACTCTGGCTTAAAAATACCGATGACTTGCTCTGGCTTATCATCAGCAATATGTTCACTGTTTTCTGCAGCTTGCGGCAAACGGCGGTCCGTATGGTCGCAAGCGACACACTCAACCATCTCGATGTTGTTTTCTTGCCACCAGCGCAATGTATCTTGTTGCTTGCACGCAGGGCAAATCGCACCTGCAATAAAACGTTTCTTCGCCATGTTACCTTCCCTATAGCACGCGAGTGTATTCCACCGTATTTGGTAAGAAGACACAATCAGGTTCAGTCCCAACCGTTATGTCGTTCACGTTCACCACGCATCTCGCGATCAAAAATGTCTTCTAGCTCTTTACGCGCTTCTTTCGCACGCGTCGCTAAATGGACATCTTCAGAATGTTGCGGCAGTAAATCGCGTAATGCAACATCATCGAGTTTACTAAAATGCGCTTCAGCACGCTTGGCTTGATACGGATGCATGCCAAGAGATATAAGGGCTTGGCGACCTAAATCAAGGGCACCTGCAAAGGTTTCACGAGAGAAACTCTCAACACCATGATTTAACAACTGATGCGCTTCGACACGGCTACGGGCACGGGCCAGTACTTTTAAGCTAGGGAAGTAATGCTGGCATAGCTCTACCACTTCCATCACTTCACCCGGCTCATCGGTGCAGATAATAATGGCCTCCGCCTTGTCGGCCCCAGCCGCTCGCAGCAAATCTAATTGGGTCGCATCACCGTAATACACCTTATAGCCGAACTTACGCAGAAACTGGATTTGGCTCGGATCGCGCTCAAGCACAGTCACGCGAATTTTATTGGCAAACAGTAAGCGTCCAACAACTTGGCCAAATCGACCAAAGCCCGCAATAATCACCCGCGGTTCACGATCGATCACGTCACTTTCTAATTCGCTGTCTTGTGCCTGAAAACGATAAGCAAACCAGCGATTTTGCAATACCAATAATAGCGGCGTGGTCATCATCGATAGACTCACCACCACCAACAACAAGCTGGTGAGCTGCTGCCCGAGTAACCCCTCGCCTTGCGCGGCAGTAAATAGCACAAAAGCAAATTCCCCCCCCTGGCTTAATATCACCGACATTTGGCTACGCGCTTTGGCTCGGGTCCCAAACAGCCGTGCTAAACCATAAAGAATAAAGCCTTTGAGTGACACCAAGGCAACAACCGCGGTCAAGATCAACAGCGGGTATTGCACCAGCAATCCAAGGTTGACCGCCATGCCAACAGAAATGAAGAACAAGCCTAATAACAACCCCTTAAAGGGCTCAATCGCAATTTCCAGCTCGTGACGGTACTCGCTTTCGGCTAATAATACCCCAGCAAGGAAGGTGCCTAACGCCATCGATAAACCAAGCGATTGCATGCCAACTGCAATGCCAATAACTAATAAGAGCGCAGCAACATTGAATAACTCTCGTACGCCGCTCAGCACCACCCAACGGAAAAGTGGCCGCAATAAGAAATGACCGCCAACCAATAATGCGGCAATGCCGCCCAGCATCCACGCAAAATCTAGCCAGCTGCCACCACCACCGCCAGCAAGTACGGGCAGGATCGCTAACATGGGGATCACGGCGATATCTTGAAACAGCAAGACAGCAAACCCCGACTGACCCGTTTCGCTGTCGCCAAAGCCTTGCTCTTCAATCACACGTAACGCAATCGCGGTCGACGACAGCGCCAACCCCATTCCAACCACGAGGGCATCTTGCCAACGCATGTTAGCCAACCAGCTCATTCCTTCACCTAAGCTCAATGATGCCAGGCCATAGGCACCAAGCATCATCACTGCGGTGATCACCAAACTGGTTAAAATAACTTGGCCACCGCCTAACCCTAAAATAGGTTTGCGCATTTGCCATAATTTTTTGGGGTTCAGCTCTAAGCCAATCAAAAAGAGCAGTAAGACCACCCCGAACTCAGAGAAGTGCAAAATCGCATCAACATCGGAAATGAGTCCCAGCCCCCACGGGCCAATCGCGATGCCTGCCAATAAATAACCAAGCACCGAGCCAAGCCCTAATCGCTGTGCAATAGGCACCGCCACTACCGCTGAGGCTAAAAAAATCACGCTAACCGAGAGTAAATCATTCGCCATGCATCACCTCTGCTTGTGGGATCATCAGAGGGTTAATCAACCAATCATGGTAAAGCTTGGCATGGTGTTGGCGCTCTGTTTCAGGAATACGACGTGCCCAGTGCAGCACCATAGGTGACAGCCAGTGCATTTGACACAAATCTGCAGTAAGTTCGAAAGGTTTAAGGATCGCATCAATATTGGCGCGGTTATAACCATCAGGAGTATAGGCTTCTGCCGCGCCCCCTGTCGTGATCACCGACCGCCAGTATTTTCCTTGTAATGCGTTGCCATCGCCATGGGCATACCCCTTGCCTAGCACCACATCGATCCACTCTTTTAATAAGGCAGGACAAGAATACATATAGAGTGGATGTTGAAAAACGACAATCTCATGCTGAGCGATCAACGCCTGTTCACGTGCCACATCGATAAAGAAATCGGGGTAAGCACCGTACAAATCATGGATAGTGACGTGAGGCAAGCCAGCAATGGCTCGGATCATTTCCGCATTGGCGAGTGAAGCTTGCGGATCGGGGTGAGCATAGATCACCAATATTTTCGGGGGTGCTTGTAATGTCATAACACTCCTTTCCCTGTGTTATTGAATTCTTTGGCACACAATACGTGAATAGCATGAGAGACCTTGGCACGATATTTCGCGCTACAGGCATCATACCTAATTATAACCGAATCCAAACCACTGATTTTCCTTCATCTTGCGTTTATCCACTTCAGTGTTAGGTTTTGGCGTACAGTTTCATACCTTTCCCATCACCTCCCCCCTCCACCCGCCACTTCGACCTTCTACACGTAACAGGATGGGATGAGTTTGGTATCCTTTTGAGATTGGTATAGACTGCCGCAGGTTTATGCAGTTTAACGCGGAGCGGGATCCGTCCCCGAGACAGTTCGATGATTACCTTTTCAGATATCCAACTATTACGAGGCGGGAAAGTCCTGCTCGATCAGGCCACAGCTACGATCCATCCAGGCGACAAAGTCGGTCTAGTGGGTAAAAATGGCTGCGGTAAATCTACCTTATTTGCTTTACTCAAAGATGAATTAAGCCTAGATGCGGGGAATTGCCGCTTCCCGTCTAACTGGGAACTCGCCTGGGTTGCCCAAGAAACCCCAGCACTAGAACGCCGCGCGTTAGACTATGTCATCGATGGCGATCGCGAATACCGTCAACTTGAGCAAGACTTAGCGGCAGCAGAAGCCGCTGATAACGGTCATAAAGTTGCCGAGCTACACGGCAAACTAGAAACCATCGGTGGTTACAGCATTAACGCCCGCGCCGCCGAACTGCTTGATGGCCTTGGCTTCTCACAAGAACAAATGCAATGGCATCTGACCCAATTTTCGGGTGGTTGGCGTATGCGCTTGAACCTCGCTCAAGCACTTCTGTGTCGTTCTGATTTACTGCTACTCGATGAGCCAACCAACCACTTAGACTTAGATGCTGTGATGTGGCTAGAAAAATGGCTACAGAACTACCGTGGTACCCTGGTTCTGATCTCCCATGACCGAGACTTCCTTGACCCTGTCGTCAACCGTATTATTCACGTTGAAAACCAAACATTGAACGAGTACACAGGTAATTACTCGTCGTTCGAAACTCAACGTGCTGAAAAGCTGGTACTGCAACAAGCCATGTACCAGAAGCAACAAAAACAAATGTCGCACATGCAGTCGTACATTGACCGCTTCCGCTATAAAGCGAGCAAAGCCCGCCAAGCGCAAAGTCGTATCAAAGCGTTAGAGCGCATGGAAAAAGTCTTGCCTGCGCAATTTGATAACCCCTTTAGCTTTGAATTCCGAGAACCTAGCGCCCTACCGAATCCAATCATGATGATGGATGAAGTTGCAGCGGGTTACGGTGATAACCTGATCTTAGAAAAGATCCGCTTAAACCTAGTTCCAGGTAGCCGTATTGGTCTACTGGGCCGTAACGGTGCGGGTAAGTCTACTCTGATCAAAATGTTGTCAGGCGATCTTCCTGCCAAAGCCGGCGATCTCACTTACTCGCAAGGAGTTAAGATTGGTTACTTTGCCCAGCACCAGCTTGAGACCTTGTACCTTGATGACACGCCTGTTCAGCACATGGCACGTATTGCTCCACAATCGACGGAACAACAGCTACGTGACTACTTAGGGAGCTTTGGCTTCTTAGGTGATAAAGCCCTTGAAAAGGTAGGGCCGTTCTCTGGCGGTGAAAAAGCCCGTTTAGTGTTGGCACTGATTGTATGGCAGCGCCCTAACCTGCTACTACTCGATGAACCGACCAACCACCTTGATTTAGACATGCGTCAAGCACTGACATTTGCGCTGCAATCTTATGAAGGGGCTATGGTTATCGTGAGCCACGACCGTTACTTACTGCGTGCCACCACCGATGACTTGTATCTGGTGCACGATCGTCAAGTCGCACCGTTTAATGGCGACCTTGAGGATTACCATAAATGGTTAACCGAGCAACAACGCAACGAGCGCCGCGAACAACAAGCGAGCAAGCCTGAAGTCACAAAAGACAACAGTGCAGCATCACGTAAAGAGCAAAAACGCCTTGAAGCGGAGCTTCGTAAAAAAACGGCGCCTTTGCGTAAGCAAATCAGTAAGCTCGATGAGCAAATGGACAAGCTAAACGCAACCATTACCGAGGCAGAAGAGCAACTAAGCGACGCCAGTATTTATGAAGCTGAAAATAAAGCGCGTCTAACGGAGCAACTGCAACGTCAGGCTGACGCAAAGTCAACGCTGGAGGATGTTGAAATGACCTGGATGGATCTGCACGAGCAACTCGAAGAAATGGAGCAGGCTCTCAATGCCGATAGCTAATCTTTTCAATCACGATGCCTTTTGGCAGTTCAGCTACGCGCACTATTTCAAAGCCGATGTTGAAGCTACCTGCTTGTGTTTGCAAACCTTTCACCATGGCAGCGTCAATATGGCGCTACTCATGCTATGGCTGGATGACCAAGGTTACTTGCTGACGAGTGAACAACGTAGCCAATTAATCTTAGCTTTAGCACCGACCGATAGCTTGTTGCAGCAGTACCGCACTATGCGTCGTGCGTTAAAGCCACAACTTGACCAAGCCGGTTACCAGCAGTTAATGGATTTTGAGCTAGCGGTAGAGCGTCAGCAGCAACACGATTTGATCGCCCAGCTCAATACCCTGCCGCTGTCGACACTCGCAGAGCAAGGGCACCCAACAGCAATTGCAACCAACTTGGTACGCTACTGCCAGTCTCTGGGGGCACTCTCTTTGGTTGAAAAACTGCAAGCGCGCTAACGCCATTTCATTATTTACCTCAAATAGAGGAGTGCTTCTCCTCTATTTAGCCAATCTATTATCCCTCTCTGGCCGCTATTGCCAAATCATCACCACGCAACCCGCGGTTAATACGCCCATCAAACCATTAAAGATCCGACGCGTTTTTTCCTGTGCCAACCAGCGGCGGATAAAAATACCAAAGCCAGCCCACAGCGATACGCTGGGATAACACACCAAAAAGAAAATAGCGGCAATGGCCGACACCGAATACCAATACAGCTCACCAGTAAAACTAAAGGTACTAATCGCAGTAACCGACATCATCCAGGCTTTAGGGTTCACATATTGAAAGCTCGCGGCCGCCATAAAGCTCATCGGTTTAGCTTCATGCTCTGTATCTGCCAAGCTGCTACTAGAAAAGCCAATTTTCCACGCGAGATAAAGTAAGTAGCCGCTCCCTAACCAACGTAGTGCATCATGCAGAACGGGAAATTGAACGAAAACGACCCCAAGCCCAGCGGCAACCAACAAGATCATTGAGACTAAACCACAACCAATCCCGAGCATATGCGGGACTGTACATCGGTAGCCAAAGTTAGCCCCCGATGCGGTCACCATCAAATTATTAGGCCCAGGCGTACCCGTCATAGTGGCCGCAAAGGTGATCAGCGATAAAATAAATGGCCATTCAAAAGACAATATCGGCGACATGGTGGATTGCTCCCTTCATCAATACAACGTCGTTGAGTAAGTAAACAGCCCAAAACAAATTGTATCGATACAATTAAAGCTAAAGGTTGTTAATTTGTGCTAAATTACGCACAATCACACCATAACAGCGCCGTTTTATTGGATCAAAAGGTTTATTGTCACCATGACAATTGAAGCATTCAGCCCTATAAGCACCACAGATCACCCCAAAAGTGATCCTATTTATCGCCAGATAGCCCAGCAGATCAATCAGTTGATCCTCAATGGCACCTTAACGAGTGGTGAAAAACTCCCCACTCATCGCGCCCTTGCTGATCACCTCTCAGTGACAGTAGGCACAGTCACCCGTGCGTATGCCGAAGCAGAGCGCCAAGGGTTAGTCGAGGCACGCATTGGCGCGGGGACTTTTGTCAGTCAAGCTAATAAGCCTAATTGGGTGTACAAGTCTTCAGAAACACCATCGGTTAACGGCTGTAATTTTGGTTATAACATCCCACCACAACTCGACCGCGCCGATATGCTAACCCAAGCGATGCAGACCTTAAGTCGCGATCCTCAGCAACTTAACCAATTGATGTTGTACCAAGAGCCACAAGGCATCACCGCGCATCGCCAGCTTGTTGCCCAGTGGCTTCAACAAAAAGGCATCGCCATAGATGCAGAGCGCATGCACTTCACCTCAGGTGGCCAACACGCTGCACAATTAGCACTTTCTGCTTTTTGCCACAGTGGTGATACTGTGTTGGTGGAGTCAGTTTCGTACCCAGGCTTTCTGAGTTTGGCCAAACAACAGCAAGTTATGGTTAAAAGCGTAGAGATGGATGCCGAAGGCATGATCCCCGCCAGCTTAGATAAAGCCTGCCAGTTGTATCAGCCGCGGTTAATTTATTGCACCCCGACGCTGCAAAACCCAACAACCATGACCATGAGCGAACAACGTCGTCGTGACATTTTGGCGGTCTGCCAACAACACCAAGTGCTGATCATTGAAGATGACGTCAATGGCTTAATGCCCACTCATCGGCCAAGCCCGCTCGTCAATCTTGAGAGCGAACAAGTGATCCATATCGGTGGATTATCAAAATGCCTCGCTCCAGGATTGCGACTTGGCTATATCCAAGTACCGACCCGTCATCAAAAGCGTCTGAATATGGCCTTACATAATCACAGCTTGATGATCAGCCCCCTGCTGAGTGCTTTGGCGTGCGAACTGATCCAGCAAGGCGATGCGGATCGTATCTTGCAACAGATCAGACATGATATTGCGGCGCGGCAACGGCTCGTGGCCCATTACCTGTCAGAATTTACTCTCGCTCACGACAGGGCCAGCTTTCATGTTTGGCTGACCTTGCCTGAATACTGGCGATTGAGTGATTTTGTCTCGGCAGCTGAACAGGCCAAGGTCACGGTTAAATCGGCGGAGCTCTTTACGCCCCCGGGATGCACCACACCGCCCGCAGTACGATTAGCGATCAGTGCACCAGTGAACCATCAGCAACTTGAGCAAGGGCTGCAGATCCTCTGTGAGTTGCTGCGCACAGACCCTGTTTCTGACTTTCCACTATAAAGGACGCTACGATGACGGCTGCATTTACTCCCGCTGCGGGATTAGGTAATCCACACCTACAAACATTATTGCCACGCTTTATTCGTCGCAAACCGCTATTCACACCACACACTCAGCGGCTGGAAACCCCAGACGGTGATTTTCTCGATATCGCATGGACAGATGTGCCAAGTAACCATCAAGAAGTGAATAAAACCCACTGCCACTCACCACGGCAGCCGATTATGATCCTGTTTCATGGATTAGAAGGCAGCTTCAATAGCCCCTATGCCAACGGCTTATTGCACGCCGCAATGCAGCAAGGTTGGTTGGGCGTCATGATGCACTTTCGTGGCTGTAGTGGTGAGATGAATCGCCAAGCCCGAAGTTATCATTCAGGTGAAACCAGCGATGCACGCTTTTTCATTCAATGGATTAGACAACAATTTCCTGACTCTCCCTTGTTTGCGGTTGGCGTGTCACTGGGTGGCAACATGCTGGTTAACTACCTTGCCGAACATGGTGACGACAGCGAGCTCTGCGCAGCACAGGTCATTTCGCCCCCATTAGATTTGGGCGCCTGCGCTGAGCGTATTGAGCAAGGTTTCTCTAAAGTCTATAAACAATACCTGCTCAGCTCGATGAAAAAGAACATCAGCAAGAAGATGAACCTGTTGCCCGATGCGCTACCTTTAGATCAATCTGGTATCAATGCGATTAGCACCCTGCGCCAGTTTGATGATCTGGTAACTGCACCGCTGCACGGCTATCAAGACGCCAGTGACTATTACCAGCGTTGCAGTGGCTTACAGCGTTTGCATCAGGTCACTGTACCCCTGCGTATCATTCATGCCAAAGATGACCCTTTCATGACCCATGATGTTATCCCTTCACAGCCGCTCCCAGCCCACATTGACTATCACCTGAGTCCTAATGGCGGCCATGTGGGCTTTTTAACGGGATCATGGCACAAGCCCACCTTCTGGCTTGAAACAACCGTGCCCGCTTGGTTTGCGCCTTTTGCTGCGGTAAACACTCAACCTAGCCACAGCACGTCAGAGTAAAGCCTGATCCATCACGCTTTGCTTGCCTTGAACCGCCTTAACCACTGATAATAATGTTATCAGTGGTTACCTCCTCCTAAAGCAGTAAGTGGTTGTTATGATTATTCCTTGGCAAGACATCGCCCCAGATACCCTCGATAACCTGATCGAACACTTTGTTCTACGTGAAGGCACCGATTACGGTGAGCACGAAAAAACCTTAGAACAAAAAGTTCAACATGTTCGCCAACAGCTTGCCCAAGGCGAAGCCGTAGTGATGTTTTCTGAATTACATGAATCAGTCGATATTAAGCTTCGTCGAGATCTCAATTTCTAATACTCGACATCGCTTACACTTGATCTAATCGCAACATCCTGTTAATAACTCATCGTTAATCTTAACGACAGGGTTTGTCATGTCTGCAAAACACCCCATCATTGCAGTAACAGGTTCATCCGGTGCGGGCACCTCGACCACTTCAGAAGCCTTCCGCAAAATGTTCAATATGATGAGCATCAATGCGGCTTGGCTGGAAGGCGATAGCTTCCACCGCTTTACACGCCCCGAAATGGACGTCGAAATACGTAAAGCCAAAGAACAGGGCCGCCATATCAGCTATTTTGGCCCCCAAGCGAACGATTTCCCGCAACTCGAACAGTTTTTCCATCAGTACGGTGAAGACAGTACCGGCAAATTCCGCCGCTACCTGCACACCTTTGATGAAGCCGTGCCTTATAACCAAATGCCAGGCTCTTTCACCCCATGGCAAGAGCTACCTGAAAATACCGATCTCTTATTTTATGAAGGCTTACATGGCGGGGTCGTCGACGGTGAAACCAATGTTGCGCAGCATGTTGATCTCTTGATTGGCATGGTACCAATCGTCAACTTAGAGTGGATTCAAAAAATTGTTCGTGACACCCGTGACCGCGGTCATTCTCGTGAAGCTGTAATGGAATCTATTGTGCGCTCGATGGATGATTACCTCAATTACATCACGCCGCAGTTTTCACGGACTCATATTAACTTCCAGCGTGTTCCCACCGTGGATACCTCGAACCCACTTAGCGCCAAAGGGATCCCGAGTTTAGATGAAAGCTTTGTGGTGATCCGTTTTCGTGGGATCAAGAATGTCGACTTCCCGTACTTATTGTCGATGATCCAAGGCTCATTCATGTCACGCCACAATACCTTGGTGGTACCGGGCGGCAAAATGAGCTTTGCGATGGAGCTAATAATGCGTCCTCTGATCCAGCAGCTGATTGAAACAGGGAAAATCGGCTAGTCGCGGTTTAATTGCCGTGTGAAACAAATAACAGCAAAACGGAGACCTCAAGTCTCCGTTTTTATCATGCTGCTACAGTTTACCTAGCAATAGATTTATGCGGCGATCACTTCGTATGAATGCGTCAATTCAACCCCTTCACCCAGCATCAAACAAACCGAACAATATTTCTCGAGCGAATTAGCGACGGTTGTTGCCACCAAGGCTTCATCAAGATCATGTCCCGTCACCACAAAATGCAAATTTGCCGAGGTAAAAATACGTGGGGCTGTCTCGCGGCGCACCGAGGAAATTTGTGCTTCGCAGCCCGTGATACGTTGATCTGCAGATTGTAAACCATCAACAACATCGACCGAACTACAACCACCAGCCGCCATCAAAACCAACTCCATTGGACTGGGTGCTTTTTCGCCACCATTGCCGTCCATCACCACACTATGACCCGAATTTGACTGGGCAAGAAAAGTCATTCCTTCTACCCATTTCACACGTGATTGCATTGCTTTCTCCTTAGTGTTTTGGCGTCAATTCTGCATAATCTAACAACCGTGTGATCATGTGCACACTTATGAGTACAAAATGACGATTTCAGATAGATCAATATCAAGAAATGCCCACCGAAAAAAGTTAAACTCTCAATTAATTATTCAAGTGAGCTTGCAGCCCAGCGGCTGACTTAATATCCTAACCAGCGAGCAATTCTATTGTTAAGCCCAGACTGAAATTATAGGGATGTCGTTGTTGGGCAACAAACGCAGAGGAAGTTAGTAATATGGTTCCAGGTAAACCTCAAACAGATCCAACACTAGAGTGGTTTCTTTCACATTGCCACATTCACAAGTACCCATCAAAAAGCACTTTGATTCATGCGGGTGAGAAAGCGGAAACTCTCTACTATATTGTAAAAGGTTCTGTTGCTGTTCTTATCAAGGATGAAGAAGGCAAAGAGATGATTCTTTCTTACCTAAACCAAGGTGACTTCATCGGTGAACTTGGCCTTTTCGAAGAAGGTCAAGAACGTACAGCTTGGGTTCGTGCGAAGACACCTTGTGAAGTTGCTGAGATTTCATTTAAGAAATTCCGTCAGCTAATCCAAGTTAATCCAGACATCTTGATGCGCTTGTCTGCACAGATGGCAACTCGCCTTCAAGTAACAAGCCAAAAAGTGGGCGACCTTGCGTTCTTAGACGTAACGGGTCGTATTGCACAGACGCTACTTAACCTAGCGAAACAACCTGATGCAATGACGCACCCAGACGGTATGCAAATCAAGATCACCCGTCAAGAAATCGGTCAAATCGTAGGTTGTTCACGTGAAACCGTTGGTCGTATCTTGAAGATGCTTGAAGAACAGAACCTGATTTCTGCACACGGTAAAACTATCGTGGTATACGGTACTCGTTAATCTGTTGATTTATCGATTATCACTAGAAAAAAGCCGCTTTTGCGGCTTTTTTTATATCGGAAAAACACCATACCTATGGCGTATATCTAAATCCAAATTTGCTAACCTTGTCACTGATTCTTCACTTGCTAACTACGCCACCTTTGCTACATTGTGCATAACAGACGTCGATGGACGACGTCACCTCTTCCCCGACAAAATCGGCATCATGGAGTTCGTGATATGGATATCGAACGTTTTTCTCCGTACAACACTAACACCCCACCACCGAGCGTGATTGCCCCACTACCCACAACTGTTGAGATGACAGGGTTCAGTGGCCAACGTCACTTTCTCGAACAACATATCTCATTAGCGAATACGCCGCAGCGCCAAGAAGGCTCGCAGTGGTCACCGCCTTTAGAAAGCCTGTATTAAGCCACAGATAGAACAAAGGCCATGCTATCAACATGACCTCTGCGTGAAACGCTGGGATTGGCCGGAACATTGCACTCTAGCTGTCGGTACTTTCAAAGATCTTATCCGCCGACGCAGCGACAAATCCGGTATAAAGCTCACCATCGGCTTGCGGGTAGCGCTTGGCAAATTCATAAAAACCACCAGGGATCGTTTTTACCCCATCTAAAAAAGCGACAGGGACTTTATCTGCCATGGTAGAAGACTGCTCTAACATCTCTTCAGGACTGCCTTTCACTTCTCCACCCGATACATTGATGGCAAAGCCATTATGTGCCAATAAGTGATTCACCTCGGCCACTTCAGTAAATTGTTCTAGTTGGTTAATGCTAACCGTAAAGTGATTCGCGCCAAAGCCATGCGCCGCTAACCACCCTGCATATTCACTCTCTGCGGCTAACATCTCATACGTTTCAAAATCAATGTCCCACAAACGGCCGCCATACAAGAAGGCAGGATCTTTCACCGCTTGCTCTGGCACTTGATCAATCAAACTACGTACCGATTGCTGCAATAATGAGGAACACTGACCCACCAATAGCTCACTAATAAACACTTTTGGCGCCGCAGGGTTTGGGTGTTCAAAATGCTCAGCGTAGAGTTTTTTAGACTCAAAATGGTAAGTGCCACAAGGTTTGTAACCAATCGCAATAAAGGGTGCGGCTAGCACATCCAGTCCGACTTTCGGTAAGTTAAATGTGCGCAACGCAATATGGTCATTCAGTAGCGGCTCATCTTCGGTCAGTAATGTATGTACTTGATCCGCTGATGGGCACAGGCGTTGAATATAGTCTTGCCATAAGTTGTTAAACAGTTGCTCTACTCTTTCCATGTTGAGATGCTCCCCGCTGGTGATGGATGTAGAAGTGCCCTGATTCGACCTAATCAGTATGGCACTTCTTTTTTAGTTTGATGATGTCTGCTCAACTTGCTTACAAAGTAATACCTGGCGATAGCTGTGCAGGTAGCTCAGCTTGTTCACCCTCCATCGATGCCATAGGGTACGCACAGTAGTCAGCGGCATAGTAAGCACTCGGACGTAAGTTACCTGATGCGCCAGGACCACCAAATGGAGCATCCCCACTCGCACCAGTCAGCTGACGGTTACGGTTCACTATGCCTGCACGGATATGGTCAATAAAATATTGCCACTCACTATCATCGGTGGAGATCAAACCAGCCGATAAGCCGTAGCGGGTATTATTTGCCAAGGTAACGGCTTGGGCTAAATCCTCGTAACGTACGACTTGCAATAATGGACCAAAGTATTCTTCATCAGGCAAGTCAGCAATGGCACTCACTTCAATGATGGCCGGTGAGACAATCGCCCCTTGACCACGTTTCGCTTCAAGCAGAACCTCTCCCCCAAGGCGCACCAAATTCGCTTGCGCGGCAATAATGCCATCAGCAGCTTGTATTGATATTTGTGGCCCCATAAAAGGCTGAGGATCAGCAAATGGCCCATCAATGCGTAGCTGCGCCGTTGCTTCAACTAAGCGCGCAACAATGGCATCACCCACTTCACCTTTGGGTAAATACAAACGGCGGGCACAGGTACAACGCTGGCCAGCGCTAATGAACGCTGATTGAATTATGGTGTATACCGTGGCTTCCACATCACCGTGGGCATTTGAAATCACCATAGGGTTATTGCCGCCCATCTCCAATGCCAACATTTTGCCGGGTTGCCCTGCAAATTGGCGATGAAGAATGTGTCCCGTATTCGCACTCCCCGTGAACAGCAAGCCATCAATCCCTGTTGAACTCGCCAGCGCTTCACCGGTTGGGCGAGAGCCTTGCACTAGGTTAATCACACCTGCGGGTAAGCCAGCTTGTTGCCATAGCTTCATGGCCACTTCCGCCGTTTTAGGCGTTAATTCAGATGGCTTAAATACCACAGTATTGCCCGCTAATAATGCAGGAACGATATGGCCATTGGGTAAATGCCCTGGGAAATTATACGGGCCAAAGACCGCCATCACGCCCAATGGACGATGACGCAGCACGGCTGTTGTCGCCCCTGCCACTTCTTTTTCTTTATGGCCAGTACGCTCATGGTAAGCACGTAACGACAGCGCAATCTTACCCACCATAGCACCCGCTTCGGTGCGGGTTTCCCACAAGGGTTTCCCTGTTTCTTCCGCTATGGTCGTGGCAATATCTTCACTGTGTTCTTTGAGCAGTTCAGCATATTTTTCAACAATAGCCTGACGCGCGTCGAGCGAGGTATGACGCCAACTTAATAAGGCTTCACGAGCACTTTGCACCGCCAGTTCAACTTGGTCTGCGGTTGCCGCTTGTCCCTGCCAAATCACTTCAGAATTGAAGGGGTTTAACGACTGAAAAGACGCACCAAGACCCGCGACCCACTTCCCTGCTATCCAATTCACTGCGCATGATTGTGCCATGATATTCCCCTTATCTTATTGTCCAATCAGGCGAACCATGTCGCCTTGTTGTAGCTGTAATGCCTGTGCCATCGCAGGTGAAACAATCGCAATGTTACGCTCACCGTCGACCGCAACCTTTCCTACCGTGGCGCGAAAATTTTCAAACGAGGTATTACTGATCAAGTAATCATGCGAGCTACTGTGCTCGCCAATTTCAACGCGGCAACGCAAAGAGTGGCGTACCGATTCAATATTGCGGACCTCACATTCCACCATAGGGCCAGCATCAAAGATGTTCACATAGCCACGACAGGTAAACCCTTCTTGCTCCAGTAGCCGCAATGCAGGGGCTGTGTTGTCATGCACTTTACCAATCACAGCTTGAGCTTCTTCACTAAGCAAGTTGACGTAAATCGGTAACTTGGGCATTAAATCGGCGATAAAGCCTTTCGCCCCAATCCCCGTTAAATAATCAGCATGAGTAAAATCAATCGAGAAGAAATGCTCTTTTAGCCATTCCCAAAACGGTGAATGCCCTTCATCATCAGAGACACCGCGCATCTCGGCAATCACAGTTGGAGAAAAACGATGGCTATGTTCTGCCATCATCAAAAATCGCGCTTTAGACAACAGGCGGCCATTGAGACCTTTACGCCATTCAGGGCGTAAAAATAATGTACATAGTTCACTGTTACCCGTGTAGTTGTTGCCAAATGTCAGCAACTTCACCACGTTATGAACATCTAAACGGCGTGATGCATGTACCACAGTGCTCAAGTGATACGTATAGAAAGGGGTATCTAAACCAATGGCAGCTTCTATCCCAGTTGTACCTGCCACTTCACCCGTCTCAGTATCTTCCGCGACCATCAAGTAGCCTTCGGTACCAATTTCCGTTATCTCTTTTGCAAAACTCGCTTCTGAGTGTGCAATACGATTACGAAGCATGCCTTCATTAACAGGCAGTGAAGTAAAACCATGACCAGATTCTTCCGCACAGCGCATAAGCGCCGGGTAATCTGTTGCAGTAATAGGACGAATAACCAGCATCGAACTCCCTCCTGATGCAGGTAGCGATCATGTCGCTAACTTAGTGTTGGAAATAACTTCGCCAATGTAGGGGGCGAAAAGTTACAGCAATCAAGCTCCTGCCAATCGCTGTAGTCAGTTATAAGCGGGCCAGCCGCTATGCTCTCGCTCAGCGAGAGAGAAAAGACGTGCAAGGCATGGGCATTGCACGCGTCTAACCATTATTCTGGATTACCCTGAGACGACACCCTCGGCATCCATTACGCGTTGTACAATTTAGCAATCGCCGCTTCTAAGCGCGCTAAACCAAGATCAACATCTTCTTTGCTGATCACTAACGACGGCGTAAAGCGCACTACGTTAGTCCCCGCGACAAGTACCATCAAACCTTCTTCACCAGCCGCTAACAGTACATCACGCGCACGACCTTGCCATTCATCGTTTAACGCTGCGCCCAGTAAGAGGCCCTTTCCACGTACTTCAGCAAAAATAGGATACTTAGCATTAATGGTGGCAATACCCTCGCGGAACCATTGCTCACGCTCTTTGACACCCGCCAACACTTCCGGTTTGGAGACTTCATCCACCACAGCTTCCGCCACCGCACACGCAAGTGGGTTACCACCGTAGGTCGAACCATGCGTACCAATTTTCAAGTGCGTGGCTAGCTCTGCCGTGGTGAGCATGGCACCAATAGGGAAGCCACCACCCAGTGATTTAGCCGTGCTTAGGATATCGGGTGTCACCCCTAGTCCTTGGTAAGCATAAAACTCACCCGTACGGCCATTACCCGTTTGTACTTCATCAAAGATCAACAGTGCATTGTGCTTATCACAAAGCTCACGCACCCCCTGAATAAACTCCGGAGTTGGCGAAATAATGCCGCCTTCGCCTTGCAGTGGTTCCATCATGATGGCACAAGTGCGATCTGAGATATGATCTGCCAGCGTCGCAAGATCATTGTAAGGTAGGTGGGTCACATCGCCCGGTTTAGGGCCAAAGCCATCCGAGTAAGCCGCTTGACCGCCAACGGTTACCGTAAAGAAGGTACGCCCGTGGAACCCTTGTTTAAACGCGATAATTTCTGATTTATCAGCACTGAATCTATCGGCAGCGTAACGACGCGCCAATTTCAATGCGGCTTCATTCGCTTCTGCCCCCGAGTTGGCAAAAAAGACACGCTCAGCAAAGCTGTGTTCAGTCAGCTTTTTAGCAAGACGTAATGCAGGCTCGTTAGTCATCACATTGCTTAGATGCCACAGTTTATCGGCTTGCGCTTTTAGCGCCTCAACCATAACTGGATGACAATGCCCTAAACAGCTCACCGCGATACCACCGGCAAAGTCGATATATTCGCGATCATTCTGATCCCACACACGCGCACCTTGCCCCTTCACAGGGATAATCTGCATCGGGGAATAACAAGGCACCATGACCTCATCAAATAACTGACGTTCTACTTTCTGTTCCATTGCCATCACACTTTCCTTCTGTGTATACCGCCTTAAGCATAGTATTTACATTTTATTAACGAATTCCAATAGCAGAATATTCTTTTTGCGCGCAAAAGTTTGCCTGAAACTGGATAAGCTGTAGATATTTATGCGCGTAATGAGCGAATTTATGAAGACCGTGGCAATAAAAGGTGTCTTTCCTTCAAGGAAAGAACAGAACGGCTCCAAGCATCACCCCACGTATCATAAGGAGGACAAAAGGGAAATGTAGGCTATCTTGGCAGGATGGATGAAAAACGGTGTTTAAACCTAGTTTATTCAGGCGAATATTCTACCGAATAACACACCCAGCTAAAAATGCAGATAAAAATGAAATATATGTTAACAATAGTGATAAAGATCTCGTATTTGAGATACCTCACCTCCACTTATTTGATCATTATTTCAGTTTTCGTTGAAGAAAATTCGCCAATAGCTGGTGACCTTGCTCGGTCAAAATACTTTCAGGGTGAAATTGCACCCCTTCAATAGGTAGCGTTTTATGGGCAATGCCCATGATTTCATCGAAGGTGCCTTCACGCTCAGTCCATGCTGTAACTTCAAAGCACGCAGGGAGAGTATCAGCCTTCACCACCAAAGAATGGTAACGCGTCACCGTCAGTGGATTATTGAGGCCATGAAACACACTGCGATTGGTATGAATGACAGGAGACGTTTTACCATGCATAACTTGGCGCGCACGGACCACCTCACCACCAAATACTTGTGCAATAGACTGGTGGCCTAGGCACACACCTAAAATAGGTAGCTTCCCCGCAAAATGGCGAATCGCCTCCAGCGAGATACCCGCATCATCAGGTGTACAAGGGCCCGGAGAGATCACCAAATGACTTGGTGCTAGTGCAGCGATGCCTGCAATATCAATTTCATCGTTGCGCACAACTTTAACCTCAGCACCCAGCTCCGAAAAATACTGGTACAGGTTATAAGTAAACGAATCATAGTTATCGATCATCAACAGCATAGCTTTACATCCTTACTTGGCTGGTTGGTATTTTGCAAATCCCTCGATGAAAGGCAAGGTAATTCGCAGGCTAACCCGCTCTATGTCAGGATCCATGAAGGTTCACGATTTTGAGCAGTTAAAAATCGCGCACAAACTTAAATATTTTTTAATATATCAAATTTAGTTAGAAAAAATTTGCATCACTCAAAATTTGATGTGATACTTCGCGGCATAATAAAAATGTATCCCATTCTTCGGTATACGGCGTTATCGCGGTATACAAAGACGGAACCCAAGGCTGCGCCTCTTTTGCTCCACAACTGACGGCGCTTTTTTTTGAGCGGTTATCATTGGCCTGATTGAACAAAGTCAGACAAGTCATACCTGCTTTGAAAGCATTGTGGGATTTTTTAGAACTGCTATTTGTCGATAAATTTGAGGTTTGAAATGACAACAACTATCGCCAGCGACCAAGCACCAGCAGCGATTGGTCCTTATGTACAAGCGAAAAAGTTTGGCAACATGCTAATCACCTCTGGTCAGCTTCCAATTAACCACGAAACCAAGGCCATGCCTGACGATGTTGCCGAGCAAGCGCTTCAATCTTTAATGAACGTGAAAGCGATTGTTGAAGAGGCAGGTCTTACCGTAGGTAACATTGTGAAAACGACTGTTTTTGTCAAAGACCTCAATGACTTTGCCAAAGTAAATGAAGTATACGGTGCATTCTTTGATAAAGAGTGTGGCGCATACCCTGCACGTAGCTGTGTTGAAGTGGCACGTCTACCTATGGATGCAAAGGTAGAAATTGAAGCTATTGCAGTAGCAGAGTAATCCCCCTACTCTCTCTGACAGCTTTCCTCTTGCGATAACCCAGCCACATGGCTGGGTTATTTCATTTCATGCTCTCCAAAAAATCTCCCTTATCGCCGCTTTTAGCCAACCTAAAACTTGAGTGGATCACTAAGATTTATTCTTTGGCCTGAATAAGTTACTATCTACATGTACAACATCAAACCAAGTCGAGTGGAAAACAAGCCTACAATCTATCTATAATTCGCTGTTTTCCTCGCGCTATACCATGCAAACACGCTTTAGGAAAATGTAGATGAAACCAATCATTGGCGTAACCACAGTCACCCACAGATACGAGCGCGGCACCATAACCAAGGTCTCGACCAACTTTGCAAACGCGATTTCAAAAGGCGGAGCTGTCCCCCTGCATATCCCCATTCTTAAAACAAAAGAGCAAGCACGAGAAATTTTAAGTGTCATTGATGCCTTAGTCATCTCGGGCGGCGATGAAAGTGTCCACCCAATGTTTTACGGCCAACCCTACTCAAAGCACCATGTCTGCTGCTATCCCGAGCGTGACGAATGGGAAATCATGCTGGTACGTGAAGCCGCAGATATGGGAGTACCTATGATGGGTATTTGCCGTGGTATGCAGCTACTTAATGTGGCGTTTGGCGGTAATTTGATCAGTAACCTTCACAATGAGATCGATGAGGTGAATGGCCACTGGGGGGGCAATATTGATATGGCATTTGCCGTACATACTCTAAAACTAAAAACTGGCAGCATAATGCATGACATTTTTGGCAAGGATACCATCATGGTCAACTCATTCCACAATCAGGTAGTCAAAGATTTAGGCGAGGGCTTCACACCAACAGCTTGGGCAGAAGATGGGTTAATTGAGGCATTTGAGAACCCCCATCATAACTATACTGTGGGGGTACAGTGGCACCCCGAAGCCATGATTGAACGTCATGAAAACATGGTGCTACTTTTTGAGCGCCTTCGTGATGAAGCGAACGCCCACAAGCGGATACGCTTGAAAAAAGAATACGCCCTTGTCACGGAATGACACCAAGCAATCATGCATAAAAAAGCAGCCACTAAAGTGACTGCTTTTTATCTTTACTAACACAGAGCATTATTCGACATACACTATGCCGCGATTGCTCATGCTAAGGTTAATCACCCCATTATGGACGAGCAACAAAACCTACTGCTTCGTAAGCTTTTTTCAGCGTTACGGCTGCGCGCTCAGATGCTTTTGCAGCACCCGCTTTCATCACTTCATCCATGTAAGCACGATCAGCACGAATACGTTTATATTCCGCTTGAATAGGCTCCAACATTGCAACCAATGCTTCACCCACATCGTTCTTAAATGGGCCGTACATTTCTACACCTTGGTACTTCGCTTCGATTTCTGCGTAGCTCATACCCGTTGCCGCTGAATACAGACCCATTAGGTTAGCAATACCCGCTTTGTTCTCAACATCATGAGCAATACGCGGTGGCATCTCTGCATCAGTCTGCGCTTTTTTAATTTTCTTCAAAATCGACTTCGGCTCTTCTAGCAGTGTAATCACATTCTTGCGATTATCATCTGACTTAGACATCTTCTTCGTCGCGTCTTGAAGGCTCATTACACGCGCATTCACGGTTGGAATATAAGGCTCAGGCACTTGGAATAGCGGCGCTTCAGGCGTGTAGATGTTGTTAAAGCGCGTCGCGATATCACGAGCTAGCTCTAAGTGTTGTTTCTGATCGTTACCCACAGGAACTTGATGCGCGCCGTATAGCAAAATATCAGCAGCCATTAGTACTGGGTAACCAAACAGACCTGCGTTTACATCGTTGGCGTAACGAGCAGACTTATCTTTAAATTGGGTCATGCGGCTTAACTCACCCATTTGGGTGTAGCAGTTAAGTAGCCAGCCTAGTTGTGCATGCTCTGGTACATGCGATTGAACAAATAAGGTGCTCTTCTTTGGATCAACACCAACGGCTAAACAAATCGCTAGCGCGTCCAGTGTTGCTTCATGAAGGGCTTTTGGATCTTGACGCACAGTGATCGCATGTAGGTCGACAACACAGTACTGACAATCGTAATCATCTTGCATCTGTTCCCACTGACGCAGCGCACCCAGGTAGTTACCAATACTTAATTCGCCAGATGGCTGAACGCCACTTAATACAATGGGTTTACTCATGATGGGATTTCCCTGATTTGCTCATTAACCAAACTAAGCAGCGGCCAAAAGGGCCGCTGAATATATTTCCGATGACCAGCTAGGCTGTTCGTACTAGCTGTCTAGTTTAACCACTTCTGTCAAAAGACTAAAGTGATCCAGCACAATATCGGGTTCACTTGCGCTGATAGGCTGACCATAGTTGTAACCGTAAGTCAGTCCAACAACATAACACGATGCCGCCTTAGCCGCCAAAATATCATTACGCGAATCGCCAACCATCAGCATTTGTGATGATGCCAGTTGATGCTTGTCCAGCAACCAATTCAACGCAAAGGGATCCGGTTTTTTCAACGGGAAGGTATCACCACCGATCACATCAACAAAGTAGTCGCTAATCCCATGCTGCGCTAACAAATGCGGCACAAATTGAGCCGGTTTATTCGTGACTATCGCCATTGGGATGCCAGCTTGATGAAAAGCAGCCAGTGTGTCTTTAACCCCCGCATACAGAGTGCTCTTTTGATGGCCGCCTTCATCATAAAAACGATCAAATAATTGGCGAGCTTCTCGGTGCAATGCTGGGTCTAGATTAGGATCAACGTCTAGGCTTTGGCTCAAACAGCGACCAATCAAAATATCAGCGCCATTACCAATCCAAGTCGTCACTTGCTCTACTGTGACGCGTTCACGCCCTAGTACTTGCATCGTTTTATCTGCAGCTTCAGCTAGATCGGGCACGCTATCCAGTAACGTGCCGTCTAGATCAAAAGCAATAAAACGGATGCCTTCGATATGCACCATCTTAACGCTCTACTTTCGCGAGTTCAGCGCGCATCTCATCGATCACGGCTTTGTAATCAGGTTGACTAAAGATAGCGGAACCTGCCACAAACATGTCTGCACCGGCTTCGGCGATTTCACGAATGTTGTCCACTTTAACGCCACCATCAATTTCAAGGCGAATGTCGTAACCTGACTCATCAATACGCTTACGCACTTCACGCAGTTTATCTAACGTTGCAGGAATAAAAGATTGGCCGCCAAAACCAGGGTTAACCGACATCAATAAGATCATGTCGATTTTATCCATCACGTAATCGAGATGGTGCAGTGGTGTCGCAGGGTTGAACACCACACCGGCCTGACAACCGTGCTCTTTAATCAGTTGAAGCGTGCGATCTAAGTGCTCTGTCGCTTCCGCATGGAAAGTGATCATGGTCGCGCCCGCTTTGGCGAAATCAGGAATAATACGATCAACAGGCTTCACCATTAGGTGTACATCAATCGGAGCTGTGATGCCGTAATCACGTAGAGCTTTACAGATAGGTGCGCCAAACGTCAGGTTAGGTACGTAGTGGTTATCCATTACATCAAAGTGCACCACGTCTGCACCTGCTGCGAGTACCTTTTCTACATCTTCGCCTAGACGCGCAAAGTCTGCCGATAAGATAGATGGTGCGATCAAAAAGTCCTTCATGTTCAGCCTCATTAGAAACACGTTATTGCCGATGGCGATACCGAGAGCACACGCCACCGAATAAGAGAAATCGGCGCAATTCTACCCGATCACGCAAACGTTGTCCTATTTCAATGCTGGTTCAATTTCACGCTATGCTCATTGTATTAGCAGAGTATTAATGAGAATAAGATGGCAAAGCAGGATAAACCACCAATGACTAAGGCCTTTCTAAGTGCAGTTGCAGCGCTATTTGGGGTACAGTCCGACAAAAATCGCCAGCAAGATTTCGCGCAATCCAGTCCTTGGCCTTTTATTTTGGCAGGGATCATTGTCTTAGGGTGTTTTGTAGGGTTCTTATTAGGGGTAACTTGGCTAGTTACCCACTTAGAGATGGTATAGGTACATCAAACAGCTGACTTATTGGGCTTTAAACAGTGCCAACAACTCATCAACTTTATTTCGACCACCGCCATTGCGACTAATGGTACGCTTTACTTTCACGACAGATAAATCCGCGCCATGGTACAAACGGCGGGTTAAGGTGGTGTCATGGTTTGAAATCAATACCGAGATCCCACGTTCATTCGCAGCATTCTCAGCGGCATCAGCCAGCGCAGCTTGATCATCCAAGCTAAAGCCATTGCCCGCGTATGAAGTAAAGTTCGCAGTGGTTGATAACGGCGCATACGGTGGATCACAGTAAATCACACTGCCTTTACGGGCACGTGAAAACGTCTGCTGGTACCCTTCACACACAAAAGTCGCTCGCTTGGCTTTCTCAGCAAAGTAGTACATTTCCGCTTCTGGGAAGTAAGGTTTTTTATACGAACCAAACGGAACATTAAACCCACCTTTTTTGTTATAACGGCACAAGCCATTAAAACCATGGCGGTTCATGTATAGGAAATACAGAGAACGCAGGTAGGGATCATTCGTCGCATTAAACGCCGCACGGATCTCGAGGTAAGCGCCTTTTTGGTTATATTCAGGCGTGAAAAGCTGGCGCACATCTTCGACGTACTGCTCAGGGTTCTCTTTGAGAATATTGTACAGGTTGATCAAGTCTGGATTGATATCCGCCAGTAGGTACTGGTCGAAATCTGTATTCAAAAATACAGAGCCGGCACCAACAAAAGGCTCAACCAACTTACGCGCGGGCGGTAAATGGCGCTCGATTTCCTCGACCAGAGAATACTTACCTCCAGCCCATTTCAGGAATGCACGATGCTTTTTCATTTAGCTAGCCACCACCAATAGCACGAATGTTACGAAAGGTGGCGGATTGTACCCCATTTCATGGGTAACCTGATACCAATTGGAGGAATTATTTGCCATCACATTAGATTATTTTACGCGGTCTATCTCGCGGTGGATCTGGCTGTATGATTTTACCCAAGGTTGGCCAGCTTTTACGCTATTAGGTAGGCTTTGCTCGGCTCGGCGCGCTGAAGCAACCGTATTAAACTTCCCCGTTACCACAATAAACCACGGCTCGTTACTACGGCGGGTTTCATAAATAGTGGCAATATCACGAATCGCATGGTCAGCAACAAAATTATGGGCGGCTGATAATGACCTTAGCGCAGCCAACTGTAAGGCATACTGCCGAGCAGGTACTTGTTTTAATTCACTGCCCAACACCTTTTCATTATTGCCACTTGGCTGTGTGCTCTGGCGTGGTGTTGATTCAGTCACACTTGGTGTAGCTGTCGTAGATGGTGCAACAGGCGCAGGTCGTTCACTCGAAGGATTGCTCGCACCGTTAACAGGCTCAGTCGATAAGGTTTGGATGGCTCTTTCACCACTGCCACCCAATGCTTGTTCCGCGATCAGACCATCAACTAATTCTGCTGGTACCACAACACGCTTGCCTTCATCGCGACGACCAACGGTCAGTCCATCGACTTTTACTTCAGGCGGTAGCAAGGGTGAATCATCAAACCTTGCTTCTGGCTCCTGAGTAATACCCGACGACGGCACTGTGATTGAGGTTAAATCACTACTCGGCAGTGGCTCGGCATTAGCAACGTCACGTAACGGCGTTAACTCAAGCGGCACATCCGTTGGTTCGGATGTCGCAACTACGCTTGTAGAAGGCGAGCTTGAATCTGGTAAAAATAACCATACTGCTGCCGCACCGACAACAACAGCCAATAATGTTACTAACAACGCAGGCGATAACGTCCGATTTGCAGTCTTCACCATTCCTTGGTCTTCCTTGTCATTTAGCCGCACCAGCGCCCCTGGACGGGGTTCGACAAGCATGGCTTGTTCTCTTAATTGACGACGAGCGGTTGCATCGAGACCAGACGATGTGAACATCACTTCCACAAACATCTGAACTTCGGCTTCACTAAAGTCCCCAATTTCTAATTCTAATGGTGTCTGCCCCTGACCATGTGATACTTGGCTTAAATATTTATTCAAACGTCCCGTTTGGCTAAATAGCAGTACATTCACTTGCCAATGCGGCACACTCTGCGCTTTCACCACCAAGGCCCACAACTCTGCTATCAGTGTTGGACTTAGGAGGTGTGCGTCATCAATGACCAGCAACAATTGGAGCTTGTCGTCCCCTAACATTCGCTCGATACTTTGCAATAAAGGATCTTGCTCATTGAACAATGGAGACGGCACTAATTGATTGAGAATGAAGGTGCGATGCTGCGCATCTGACTGGCTTGGATGGCACAATAACAAGGCTTGCTTGTTATCTTTGGCCCATGTTTCGAGGTAATACTGCGCTAACCATGTCTTTCCTGCGCCTTCACGACCAGAAACTTGAATAAGGTTAGAGCTAAAGCGCGTTAAAAATTGGAGGCGAGACAAAAGCTGGATTTGACTGTCCAAATCCAAACTCTTCAAAGTCAGGTCACTGACCATACTCGACCGCCACGCTAACCATTAATAACCTGACGTAGCGTAGACTCCGTAACATCCGACACGACCTCAGCACTACCAATTGATGTTGGTAACACGAGACGCAATTGACCAGAAAGGACTTTTTTATCACGCATCATATGCTTGATAAAACAATCAAAGTTCATCGAGTCAGGAATATGTGTTGGGAGTTGAGCACGTTGCAAGAGAGCTGTAATTCGCGCTACGTCTTCGGCAGAGATCAGCCCTTGCAGCTGGGCCGTATGCGCAGCAAGCACGGTTCCTGTCGACACCGCTTCACCATGTAACCAATTGCCATAGCCCATTTCGGCTTCGATAGCATGGCCAAAGGTGTGACCTAAATTAAGCAATGCACGCACCCCCGACTCTTTTTCATCGGCAGCAACAACATCAGCTTTGATTTGACAACAACGTCCAATTGCATAGCAAAGGGCTTCATTGTCGAGAGCCTGAAGCTTTTCCATATTTTCTTCAAGCCAAACGAAGAAATCATAATCAGCAATAATGCCGTATTTGATCACTTCAGCCATACCCGCTGCAAATTCGCGAGCCGGTAAGGTCTGTAAACAATAATTATCAATCACAACCGCTTTTGGTTGGTAAAAAGCACCGATCATGTTTTTACCTAGCGGGTGATTGACAGCGGTTTTCCCCCCAACCGAGGAGTCGACCTGTGACAACAAAGTTGTCGGTACTTGCACAAAATCAACGCCGCGCTGATAGCTCGCAGCAGCAAAGCCAACCACATCACCAATCACTCCACCGCCCAACGCCACAATCACAACATCACGACCGTAGTTGCCTTCGAGCAAGAACGACATAATTTGATTGAAGGTTTCTAATGTTTTGTACTGCTCACCATCAGGCAAAGACAGTAGTGCCACATCACATTCAAGCGATGATAACGTTGCAATTACCTGGTCTGCGTATAAAGGAGCAACAGTCTCGTTACTCACAACTACAACACGCTGACCGCTTTTAATTGCTGACGAAAACAACGCCGGGTTATCAAATAACTCGGCGCCGATAGAGATTGGGTAACTTCTGTCACCAAGATTAACGTTGATCCGTTCCATGGTCAGCTTCTCTGCAAGTAATTAACGCTCTTCAAGCATTTTGATGATCTGGTTAGCCACAACTTTTGCGCTTTGATCATCAGTGCGTACGACGTAGTCTGAAACTTCTTCGTACAATGGATTACGTTCCTCAGCCAACGCTTCCAATACTTCACGTGGAGCATCGGTTTGCAGCAGTGGACGTTTCTTGTCGCGTTGTGTACGCGCCAATTGTTTCTCGATGGTGGTTTCCAAGTACACCACGATGCCACGAGCAGATAGGCGATTACGGTTTTCTTTGCTCATTACAGAGCCACCGCCAGTCGCAAGTACAATACCTTGCTCTTGAGTCAAATCGTCAATGACGCCTTCTTCGCGAACGCGGAAACCGCTTTCACCTTCAACATCAAAAACCCAACTAATGTCAGCCCCTGTACGTTCTTCGATAACTGTATCTGAGTCTAAAAACTCCATATGCAGTTGCTGTGCAAGGTGTCTACCAATAGTGCTTTTGCCGGCACCCATTGGGCCGACTAGGAAAATATTTCGTTTTTCAGCCATTTTTAGCAATTTTACGCGCGGTTAATAAAACGACACCGCCCGCAGGCTCTATTTAGATAAGCCCGAGGCGCCAACTTCCTCACATTTAATTCGTGATAAGACCGAAAATTATCTCAGGACTCACCGCCACTTGGCAATAGCTAGATCCCTTCAATTGGCAAGATTACTGAAAAACAATCTTCGGAGTGACAAAAATCAACAGCTCACGCTTGTCTAAGTCTTCCTTGGTACGACGAAATAGCGCCCCTAACAAAGGAATATCCCCTAAAAGTGGCACTTGTTCGACTTTTGTTGACAACGCATGTTGATAAATCCCCCCCAAAACCAAGGTTTCACCATTATTGACGAGCACTTGGGTGCCAATTCGCTGGGTATCAATGGCAACAGCCTCACCCGTTCCCGTTTTAACCGTTTTACCGACTTTATCTTGCGTGACCACTAAGTCCAGCACCAATTTATTATCCGGTGTGATTTGCGGCGTCACCATTAAGCTCAAAACCGCTTTTTTGAAGCTAACCGTTACCGCACCACTGGATGAACCTTCAAGGTATGGGATCTCGGTCCCTTGCTCGATATAGGCTGTTTTCTTATTTGTCGTCACTAAACGAGGGCTTGAGATAATCTCCGCTTTTTCTTCCTTCTGCAGCGCAGACAGTTCTAAATCTAGCAATATATCGCCCAGTTTTGCCACTTGAAATGCAATACTTGATGCCCCTGCAGTCGTTGCCCCTAGATTGACATTCAAAAAATCATCAACAGTGGCTTTTCTATCCAGCAATCCAGAATTATGTAAATTGCTTTCGACTGAACCACCTATCGTGGTATCACCGTTATTACTGATCACCCCCCAGCGAACCCCAAGCTCCTCTAAGTCACCTTCACTCACGGTCACAATACGCGCCTCAATCTGCACCTGCTTAACCGGAATATCTAGCGCACTCAAAATATCTTTCACACTTTCAATGCTCTCAGGCAGATCTTTGATAATCAGTGAATTAGTACGTTCATCGACATGAAGCGAGCCACGTGCAGACAGCATACTGACACCATCTTCATCCCCGATTAACAAACTCGCTAAATCAATTGCTTTGGCATATTTCACCTGGATCAATTCAGAGCGCAATGCCGCGAGTTCTTCCGATTTACGCTTTGCAGCCAAGGCTTGTTGTTCATGCCCGTCCAGCTCCGATTTAGGCGCCACCAACACCACCTTGCCGTTAATACGCTTATCGAGCCCTTTTGACTGTAAAATAATATCGAGCACTTGTGGCCATGGCACATCATCGAGGCGCAGAGTCACATTGCCTTCCACCGTATCCGATACCACCAAATTAAAATCGTTATAATCGGCAATCAGCTGCAAAACATTGCGTACAGGGACATCTTGAAAGTTAATTGAGATAGGTTTGCCGTTATAGGTTATGTTCTGCTCATCAGTTTCCGTGGATTTGGGCTTGGCTGTCACAATGACATCCAGTTGATTACCACTGGTTTTATAATCGTAATCAAAGCGCTCTGACATCGTCAGTAACAGCTTAACGCCTTTATCGCTGCGAAAGGTTTCAACTGTTTTTACTGCGGTAGCAAAATCATTCACATCAAGCACATACAGCATTTCATCAGCAATCGTGCCATCAACAACTTCCACGTACAGCTGCAGACCTGACTGCCGAATATCGATCAAGGATTGGGCTTTTTCAAGTTGAACACTCAATACCCCTTGCCCCTTTTCACTTCGATGAAAATCGAGTGCTGCAATATCATTGCCTGCATACGCCCAGCGAGGAAACATCAATAGCAACACGAGCCAAGCGATCCCATACAACAAGGCTGAAAAGCGCTTATCGGCCGCTAACTTTGTAAACATCCTTTTCATCTCAACATTTCCCTTAAAATACCGGTGTATCGTCAGCTTTCAGTGCCAGCTGCGTTTCACGCTTCAGCCAACACCCTTTGCCATCAGATAAAATCTCTTCAATATCAATAAATCGTGGTGTGACTTTTAATACGCGACCATGGTTAAGCCCGATGTACTGCCCTTCTTTGATTTTGACCAGCTTCGATTCAGGGGTATAAATCAGTGCCCAGCGGTGCTTTCCGCCATCCATCACTCCTTTAATGGCCAGCTGATCAAGGGGAAAACGCTCAAGTGATTGAGGACGACGTGTATCGTCAGGTTGCCAACAGTCTTTGCCATGTGCTTCTTCGCTATCGATTTGTTCAGGCTGAGGCTGCACAAAAGGAATACGTTCACTGGTCATGACAAAATCATCAGCAACAAAGTGATAAGGCTCAGGTAAGGGTTCAACTTGGATCTTGGCGTGAATGTGGGCATCAGTGATAAATTGATCTATGGAATCGGTATTCGCACGACAGCCAATCAACAACCAAGCGATTGATGCGTAAAGCAATCCTTTTTTCATTACGGCTGCCCCTTTTCGTCTTCATTATTCTCTGTCGGCGGCTTAAAACGATAGGTACTTGCTGATACTTTTAGAGATAAAACTTCTTCATTCGGGGTCAATGACACAACCGACAAGTCGATATCTTTTAGCGTCACAATCCGAGACAGCTTGGCTACCGAGGAGGCAAAACGCCCCATCTGTTGGTAATTACCTGTCACTTCCATATTGATGGGGAGTTCGTAGTACCACTTGTCTTCACGAATGGGAGCCCATTCAATACGCTGGAACTCAAGCCCATTTCGAACTCCAACATCATTCACGCCCGCTAAGAAACTCGCGAGTTCATCTTCTTCCGGCAGTTGCTTAATGACTTGTTGATAACGCCGATTTAGTTCTTCGACTTGTGCCTGCATCTTAGGTAATGCAGCCACCTGCGCGGTACGATTACTGATTTTATGACGCAGTTCCATTTCGGTTTGCTTTAGCCGTTCAAGCTCTTGGTTGAGAGGCTGTTGCCAATACCAATAGCCACCACCCGACAGTAAAGCGGCAATCAAAACCAAGACCACGCACTGAGGTGCAAACGGCCAGTCTACAATTTCATCCAGCTCAAGATCTTGCCACTGACTCATTGTCTTCTCCTGACAAGCTGATCTGTTGAGGAAACCTCGGTTTGCTTCATCGCCCCACGCGCTAACATCGAAAATGACGCATTAAACCGAGTAAGGTCCTGCTGGGCTTCCCCTTTTGTTGCCACGATCGAGTGCATCGCCACATCGTTAAGCCAGATGGTTCTTTCAATATTGCCCAAAAACGTTGCCAAACGGCCGTTAGAATCCCCAAAACCGTGTAAATCAACCGTGTTGTTGTTCAATACCAAAGACTCTAAATACACCCCTTGCGGGATAAGCCCAGGCAATACACTGAATAAACGCGTGACTCGATTTCGCTCTCGTTGAATATCGGCAATCACATGTAACCGTTTATTAAGCGCATCACGCTGTCGATCTAACTCAGGCAAAATACTTAGGCGATGTTCTAATACGGCGATCTCTTGATGCAGCGTTTGGTTACGTGCTCGCTGAATGTTGTGCTGCTCAAGAAAATATTGAGCAACGCCAATCTGGACAAAAAGCACCAGCAGCAAGGTACTCACTATGCCGCCAATGAAGCGTTTCTTGTGCTGTAACCTTTGCTGCTCACGCCAAGGCAATAAGTTGATTTGCTTAATCATCGTAAGGCACCCCGTAGTGCCAACCCTGTCGCCACCCCAAACTGGCAATACTGCCGTTGCGGCTCAAGTACTAACTTGCGACCCACAGCAAAACGCTGAAAGGGATTCAACCAGCGGATATCAAGGTTTAGCATTCGGGCTAATACTTCTTCCAATATTTGTGACTGGCAACCACCACATAACCACAACCCCGCAAGAGGAAAACGCGGATGCGTCGAGTGATAAAGCTGGATTTGGCGACGTAATTGATCAGCCAGTTGCTGCGTAAAACGTTCTGCATCACTGGTATCCGTCGCAGGAAATACCATCATATTGTCATCGGCATACCGCCCCGGTGCTCCATTTTCAAACGATGAGGAACCAAACGCTATTTCACGATGAAAAGCCATGCTATCGGGGGGATCAACGCAGAACTCGGTATGATGCTGACCAATATCAATAACACCATAAATCCCTTCTAACCGCTCAGCCTCTCGACAATGATTGGCCAGCCATAACAAGGCATGAGTTTGTAATTCCATGACGGTCGCTTTCATCCCAGCTTTGCTCAGCACTGCGACACGGTTATCAATTGTCTCTTTACGGGAGGCAAACACTTGGTAAGGGAGTGTCGCGAGGGCTGGTGCCATTTCCGCACCATCAAGTGGAAAAAAATCTAAACGCAACTCCTCAAGCGGAAAAGGCGATGAAGAGCCGATAGCTTGTGCTACTGCAAATTCCAGCTCATCATTGTTCAAGTTTGTGTCTAACTGAATTATTTTGCTAATGACTGCACTGTCTGGCAGCCCTAATGCGACGTGTCTCGCAGTGCGTGGTAATTGCTTTTTGATTTGACGCATCGCTGACAACAAGTGCTCCGCATTCACGTTATGCTGCTCGTTGATCACCAAAGGTGGCAGGACAACCTCAGCAAAAGCAGCCAGCTCAACACTTTCTTTTTTCTGGGCTAATGCCACCGCTTTGACACTATGATGCCCAATATCAATACCAACGCTGAAAGGGTTATGAAACATACCGTGCTATGCTCCTGATAGTGAAAAAGCAAATAAATTCAAATAACGCCATCGATGGCATTAATTTTCATGAAGTTATCTTTATACTATCGGTTGTAAGATATTGAACGGTCGAATGATGGCGTAACGGGAAATCTCAAGTGAAGTTCATAAAGCGATTACTAATACTTGCATTAATTTGCATAATTCTTGGAGTCGGTACAATTTTCGGTTTTTATCTATACGTAAAACCGGAATTACCTGATGTAGCTACATTAAAGAATGTCGAACTACAAACCCCGATGCAGGTGTTTAGTGCGGATGGTCAGTTGATCTCGCAGTTTGGTGAAAAGCGCCGAATCCCTCTGGCATTGAAAGACATTCCACCACAAATGCTCAATGCATTCATTGCAACAGAAGACAGTCGCTATTACGAGCACCCGGGGATTGACCCTATCGGTATTGCGCGTGCAGCTTTTGTTGTTGCAACGTCAGGCTCGGCCAAGCAAGGGGCAAGTACCATTACTCAACAGCTTGCGCGTAACTTCTTCCTCTCCAATGAGAAGAAGATCATGCGTAAGATTAAAGAGATTTTCATTGCAATTCACATTGAGCAATTGCTAACAAAAGATGAGATTCTTGAGCTTTACTTGAACAAAATTTACCTTGGTTATCGCGCTTATGGCGTGGGCGCTGCAGCACAGGTGTATTTTGGCAAAGAGGTTAATCAACTGACCTTGAGCGAAATAGCCGTCATTGCAGGCTTACCGAAAGCCCCATCAACCATGAACCCGATTTATTCGCTGGATCGCTCAACCCACCGTCGTAATGTGGTGTTGCGCCGTATGCTGGATGAACGCTACATCAGCCAGTCTGAATTTGATCAAGCGCGCTCTGAAGCCATTATTTCACGCTACCACGGTGCTGAAATTGAGCTAAGTGCACCGTATTTTGCTGAACGTGCTCGTGCATGGATGGTGGAACGTTACGGTGAAGATGCTTATACCTCAGGCATGCGCATTTACACGACTGTGAACGCTAAGCTACAACGTGCAGCCCAGCAAGCAGCGATTGAGAACCTACTAAGCTACGATCAACGTCATGGCTACCGTGGCGCCGTCGCAACACTATGGCAAGGCAATGGCCAAGCATGGGATAACACCAAGATCAAAGCACACCTTGCGAAGCAACCAAGCTATGGTCAACTTCGAGCGGCAGTGATCACTTCCGTAAGCGACAAAACCGCCCAAGCCATAGTCGGTAAAGGTGAAACTATCACCCTTGAATGGGATGGGATGAAATGGGCACGTGCGTTTAAGACAGATACTCGCCAAGGCCCTGCACCGAAAAAAGCCAGCGACATATTAAAAGCAGGCCAACAGGTATGGGTGCAACAAAAAGAAGACAGCTGGGTACTAAGCCAAGTACCTGATGCGAATACTGCCTTTATTGCAGTCTCACCGCAAAACGGCGCCGTGCAAGCCATGATTGGTGGCTTTAACTTTGTGCATAGTAAGTTCAACCGTGCGACCCAATCTGTTCGTCAAGTAGGTTCGAGTATCAAGCCATTCATCTATTCAGCGGCATTGGATAACGGCATGACGCTCGCAACGCTGGTAAACGATGCTCCAATTAACCGTTGGGATGAAAGCCAAGGTACCGCGTGGCGTCCAAAAAATTCACCACCAACCTACAACGGTCCTACCCGTTTACGCCTTGGTTTGGCTCAGTCTAAAAACGTCATGGCAGTACGTGTCTTACGTAGTGTGGGTTTGGATGAGTCAATCAGCTACTTAACCCGCTTTGGCTTTAAACGCGAAGAAATCCCACGCGCAGAAGCGATCGCTCTGGGTGCTGGCAGCCTGACACCGCTAGAAATGGCACAGGGCTTCTCTGTCTTTGCTAACGGGGGCTACTATGTTGAGCCTTATTTCATCGAGCGGGTTGAAGACCCTTATGGCAACTTAGTCTTCCAGGCTAACCCGAGCGTAGTGTGTAACAGTGAATGCCAACAGCAAAACGGTCAGAAAGCGCAAACGCAAAGCGCGTTCGTCAATGACATAACGATCAGCGAAGAATCATTGGGCACAAGTGACGACGCCCTTCCACACGACAAACAAGCTGTTCATTATGCACCGCAAGTGATCTCAGAGCAGAATGCTTTCCTTGTTCGCGAAATGATGGAAAGTAACATTTGGGGTGGCGGCAGCTGGAAGCACGGGAGCGGTTGGAACGGCACGGGGTGGCGTGGTCAGGTATTAAAACGCCGCGACATTGGTGGAAAAACAGGTACCACTAACGGCTCTAAAGATGCATGGTACTCAGGCTTTGGCCCTAATATTGTGGCCACAGCTTGGGTTGGCTTTGATGACCACAGCCGTGAGTTAGGCAAAGCCTCATGGAATAACAACCTCGGTAAAGAGCAGATCTCTGGTGGTGAAGCGGGGGCAAAAACAGCGCAACCAGCTTGGGTTAACTTCATGAAGGTTGCACTGGAAGATGTGCCGCAGCAACGTAAACAAGTACCGTCAGATATTGTCCGTGTTCGTATCGATCGTGATTCAGGCTTGCTGACTCAAAAAACCGATTACACCTCAATGTTTGAATATTTCAAACGCGGCACTGAACCGAAAGAATACGTTTCGCAAAGCAGTGCAGGCAGTGTATTTGAATCTGGTGGCGACGAAGAGCTGTTCTAATCGTAAACTAACCAATAAGTAAAGAGCGCCTAATGGCGCTCTTTTTGTATCGGCTGACCCACCCTAACTACCGTCATATCGGTAAAAGGTCGATAATTCCCTTTCTATCTTCAGGCTTACGCTTGCAGCAAAGCACACATATGTGTGTTGATTGATTGCGCTATCTTTTCATAGCGACCTCGCAGCGGCGAACCAGGACGATACGCGAGTGTGATCAAGCGTGTCGGTTCGGGTTCATTCAATTTAATGTAACTCACGCCATCGCGTACCGTTTCTTTGGGTGTTGCGAGCTTAGGCAATAAGGTGATCCCACTGCCCGCTGCTACCATATTGCGAAGCGTCTCTAAACTGGTCGCTTTAAAGCTGCCGTCTTCATTGGCTCCCGCCGCAAAACAAAAACCCATCGCTTGATCACGCAAACAGTGGCCGTCACCCAACATCAATAAGGTTTCACCATTCAACGCAAGCATAGAGAGTTCGGGCTGCTTGGCCCAATCGTGTTGCTCAGGTACCGCCAGCACCATAGGCTCATCGTACAACGGCAATTCAACAAAGGCCTCTGTCTCTTTGACGGCAGCTAAAATAATGCAATCGAGCTTACCTGTTTCTAATTGTTCAACTAGCTGGTGGGTCTGCGCTTCATGCAAAAAGAGTTCAAGTTGAGGAAAGGCTTCTTTAAGTAATGGAATAACCTTCGGCAATAAATAAGGCCCAACCGTTGGGATAAAACCCACATGCAGTGGCCCAGCCATGCTGTCGCCTTGCTGACTGGCAAGTTCACTCAAGATTTTAACTTCTAGTAGTACCTTCTGGGCTTGCTCTACTAACTTAAGTCCAGCATCAGTAAACAACACACGCCGGCTGGTACGCTCTAACAGTGATACACCTAACTCATCTTCGAGCTTACGAATTTGGGCACTTAACGTTGGCTGACTAACAAAACACGCTTCCGCTGCTTTGCGAAAATGCAGATGTTCAGAGAGTGCCACTAAGTATTCCAAATCACGAATATTCATAAAGCCACCTTAGCTCACAGTTTGATAGATGAAAACTATCGAAACTATAGCTTCAAACAGTTAGAACTATCAAGTCGATAAACACATAATAGCTACATCAACAGGGAACAAAACAAACAAGCTTCCGGTTGCACTAAACAATCCAAACAAACAAATACCGAATTAATCGAGGAATTTATTATGTTCGCATCTAAAGAAGGTCAGGCTATTCCACAAGTTACTTTCCCAACTCGCCAAGGCGACCAATGGGTTAACGTAACAACTGAAGAGCTATTCGCTAATAAAACTGTGATTGTATTCAGCCTACCAGGCGCATTCACACCAACATGTTCTTCTAGCCACCTTCCACGTTACAACGAGCTAGCATCAGTCTTTGCTGAAAACGGCGTTGATGACATTCTTTGCGTATCAGTGAATGACACCTTTGTAATGAACGCATGGAAAGCAGACCAAGAAGCAGAAAACATTACTTTCATTCCTGATGGTAACGGTGACTTCACTGACGGCATGGGCATGCTAGTTGACAAAAATGACCTAGGCTTTGGTAAGCGTTCATGGCGTTACAGCATGCTAGTGAAAAACGGTGTGGTTGAGAAAATGTTCATCGAAAACGACGAACCAGGCGACCCGTTCAAAGTTTCTGATGCAGACACTATGCTGAACTACATTGCACCAGAACACAAAGAGCAAGCATCAATCACAGTGTTCACTAAACCAGGTTGTCCTTTCTGTGCGAAAGCCAAACAGAGCCTAATTGATGAAGGCCTACAGTACGAAGAAGTGGTGTTAGGCAAAGATGCAACAACCGTTAGCCTACGTGCAATTAGCGGCCGCACAACAGTGCCACAAGTCTTCATCGGCGGTAAGCACATCGGTGGTAGCGAAGAACTAGAAATCTTCCTAAACAAATAAGCAATACAGAAAAACAGATAACAACAGGTGGGGCCCAGCCCCACCAACCGTGTGGATGTGGAGAGAAACAATGAAAACGTTAAATGTAGATGTAGCTGTGATCGGTGGTGGTACAGCAGGTTTAGGCGCTTACCGTGCAGCAAAAGCACATACTGATAGCGTTGTGATGATCGAAGGCGGCCCTTACGGCACAACTTGTGCGCGTGTTGGTTGCATGCCCTCTAAGCTGTTAATTGCAGCAGCTGAAAGTGTTCACCACATTGAAAAAGCACCGGCTTTTGGTGTCCACCCACAAGGCGAAATTGTTATCAACGGCCGCGAAGTGATGGACCGAGTAAAACGCGAGCGCGATCGCTTCGTTGGCTTTGTCTTAGAAGGTGTCGATGAAATCCCAGCTGAAGATAAAATTGCAGGGTACGCGACTTTCTTAAATGACAATACACTACAAGTAGATGACCACACCGTTATCAACGCAGCACGCATCGTGATTGCAACAGGATCTCGTCCATCCTACCCTGGCGTGTGGAACGAGCTAGGTGATCGTCTCATCATTAACGATGATGTGTTTAATTGGGATGACTTACCAAAATCCGTGGCCGTATTTGGCCCAGGCGTTATCGGCCTAGAGCTAGGTCAATCACTACACCGCTTAGGCGTAGAAACCAAACTGTTTGGTTTAGGTGGTCAAGTGGGTCCTGTAACTGATCCTGAAGTAATGGCTTACGCCGACAAAGCGTTCAACGAAGAATTCTACCTAGATGCTGACGTGAAAGTCGAAAGCATGAAGCGTATTACCTCTGGCGACCAAGATATGGTTGAAATCCAGTTCATCAATAAGCAAGGTGAACTCGAAACCATCGAGGTTGAATACGTACTGGCTGCAACAGGTCGTCGTCCTAATACAGATAAACTGGGACTTGAAAATACCTCATTAGAACTTGATGAGCGTGGTGTACCAACAGCAGACCACTACACACTACAAACATCGCTGCCAAGCATCTTTATTGCGGGTGATGCAAGTAACCAATTACCACTACTGCACGAAGCTGCTGATCAAGCGCGTATCGCTGGTGACAACGCAGGCCGCTTCCCTGAAATCCGCGCAGGCCTACGCCGCTCGAAAATTTCAGCAGTATTCTCTGACCCACAAATTGCGATGGTCGGTGAAACGTACAAAGAAATTACCACTCGCTTAGGCACATGTGGTTGTTTCGCAACGGGTGAAGTATCGTTTGAAAATCAAGGCCGTTCACGCGTTATGCTAAGAAACAAAGGTATTCTGCACGTGTACGGAGAACAAGGAACAGGTCGTTTCTTAGGTGCTGAAATGATGGGGCCAAACGCAGAGCACTTAGCGCACCTATTAGCATGGGCGCACCAAAACAAAATGACGGTTTCTGAAATGCTGGATATGCCTTTCTACCACCCAGTGATTGAAGAAGGTGTCCGTACAGCACTGCGTGACCTGAATGCGAAACTGCACTTAGGCCCAGAAATGATTAAACACTGTCTAGACTGTGGCCCAGGTTGTTAATAACACCAAGCACTGTCAGAGAAACAAAAGAGAACATCCGTATAAATATTGCTACGCGCCAATAGCAATAATAATAACAATGCACTGCTAGGTTCACTCTCCACCGAACCGACCCCTACACTTTGCCCTCATTCGTGAGGGCTTTTTTATTCCTGCTTTTCACACCTGATACTGCACGGTACACTCAGGGGCATTAGAGGGTTGCCCTCGCTTTAACTTCAAGGTAATTCATGGCCTGCTCAACCTGCCGCGACACACACAATCGCTTTAAACAAAAGCTAGGGCGTTGCCGCCAATGCATGTGGCAACTCACCCTATTGAGCCTGTTTAGCTGGACCGTTTGGGGCTATCGCTATCAAGCACATCCAACGTCAGTGGAGTCCATTACTCTGATTTTTGCCGCGAGTAGTTTCAGCCTATTGTTACTGGCACACTTTTTTGTCGCACTAAAATTGAAGCTCAGTCATAAAAAAACCTGACGTACACATCAGGTTTTTAGCTTCTCATCGACCAAGCAAACATGATGTCTAAGACTACGCCACATTCACCGTCGGGATCTGTTGCTCACTGTCCAATCGAACCTCTAACGCCACTTCATCACAGGCATGCACGCGCGGACAACGATCGCAGTCTTTCATCACTTTTTCAGGCAGCAAAGATTTCGAAGTTGGCACAAAAGCTTGCTTCATGAAGAACTCTGGTACACGCGTCAGGACAAACACCCGCTTAATCGCCATTTGGGATGCTTTCTCAATCAAGTGATCAACAATGGCTTTACCCTGTCCTTGGTTCTGCCACCCTGCTTCAATACCGAGTGAACGGATCTCTGCCAACCCTGAGTCATAGACATATAAAGAAGCACAACCAGTGACGACACCATGGTGTTCGGTTACGGCAAACGAACCAATATCACGGACCAATTCATTCCGCTTACGCGGTAAGTTTTCACCAAGCCCCGACCAATACGACACCATGCCCTCAATCGCATCAAGATCCGTCAATCTTGCGCCTCGAACTTTAACACTCGGAGAATAACGCTTCTCTAGCCGCTTCTCGGCTTGGCCAATCGCATAATCAACCTGATTAGGTGCGACGCCTCCCAGTGCACAGCGTTTATCAAGGCAAGAATCTATGGTTAAGATGGGATACACATCCTCATCGATTACCGTAGAGAACTGCTGCATTTCAGCCAATGACAGCTCTTCCAATGCACAGCCTTTTTCAATCGCCGCCACCACAGCGACACCGACAATATGGTGCGCTTCACGGAATGGAATACCTTTCGCCACCAAGTAATCAGCCAGCTCGGTCGCGTTAGAGTAACCTTGCATTGCTGCCTCTAAGGTACGGTCTTTATTGACTTGGATACCATCAAAACAGAGTGCCGCCATTTCCATGCAATCATGCCAGCTGTCTAGCGCATCAAACAGACCTTCTTTATCTTCTTGCATGTCTTTGTTGTACGCTAACGGCAAGGCTTTGACTGTCATCATCATGCCTGCCATTGCGCCATAAACACGGCCGCACTTACCACGGATCAGTTCTAACGCATCGGGGTTTTTCTTTTGTGGCATCAAGGACGAACCCGAGGTCACTGTATCGGCAAGTTCAATAAAGTTCGATTCACCTGAGTTATAAAAGATTAAATCTTCAGCCATCCGCGACAGGTGCAGCATAGAAATAGAGGCAGTGGAAAGCAGCTCCATCACATGGTCACGATCCGACACAGAATCTAAACTATTACGAGTTGCACGATGAAAACCTAAGCTATGCGCTAGCACTTCGCGATCAATCGGGTATGCGGTGCCCGCCAATGCCCCTGAGCCTAGCGGACAAGTATCTAATCTTGCCAATGCATCGCTTAACCGCGAGTAATCACGTTCAAACATTTCAACGTACGCCAAACACCAATGGGCAAAGGTTACCGGCTGTGCCCGCTGTAAATGGGTATACCCCGGTAAAATCGTCGCCTGATGTTCACGCGCAACCATGACCATTTGGTTTTGCAGCTTATCGAGCATCAGGAGTAGCTGTTGGCCTTGCTGCCGACACCACAACTTCAGATCCGTTGCGACCTGATCATTACGTGAACGGCCGGTGTGTAGCTTCTTACCTAAGTCACCCACTTTACTGATCAGTTGCTGTTCGACCCAGCTATGAATATCTTCGGCATCAGAGCGCAAAATCTGCTCAGGATTTTCCATTACCGCCAGTTTGAGTTCATTCAATGCTAGTTCCAGCTTTTGCTGTTCAGCATCTGTGATCACATCGACTTGGCGCAATGCTTTCGACCATGCAATAGAACCAACGATATCTTGCTCCGCAAGGCGGTAGTCAAAACGTAGGGAATCGTTGAACTCTTTAAACCGTGTGTCAGCTGCCTGACTAAAACGTCCACCCCATAATGCCATGGTCTTTCTCCTGTCCTTTACTGCTCGACTTGCTCAATGCTTTGTTGGCTTGCTCGGCCTGCATGGTTATCCAGCGATAACAGCAAAAGCCGAGACATCATGATTATTATTTTTTCTGGCTGTTTAATGCACGGATACGGCTCGCTAGCGAGTAAAGACGAATGAAGCCACCAGCATGACTGTGATCGTAAACTTCATCTTCGCCAAAGGTTGCAAACTCTTCTGAGTACAAGCTATTGAGTGAACGTTTCTGCACTACAGTAGCTTGACCTTTATACAGCTTCACGACTACTTCACCGCTCACATCTTGAGCAAGTTCATCGGCGGCAGCCAAAATAGATTTACACAGTGGCGTGAACCAACGGCCATCGTAAATCAGGTGTGAAGCTTTGAGACCAATGCTTTCACGGAACTCGTAAGATTCTTTATCCAGCACCAACTGCTCAACCGCACGTAGCGCTTCGTTCATAATGGTGCCACCTGGGGTTTCGTAACAGCCACGCGACTTGATCCCCACTAAACGGTTTTCAACGATATCAATACGACCAACACCGTGCTCTGCCCCTTTCTCATTGAGGTAAGTGAGCGCATTAAACGGGGTCATCGCTTCACCATCAACCGCAACAATTTCACCTTTGTCGACCACAATCGATACCGTTTCTGCTTGCTCTGGTGCCTCTTCAGGATCTTTGGTCCATACCCAACACAAATCATTCGGTTGATTCCAGGTATTTTCTAGCACACCGCCTTCTGTCGAAATGTGCCACGCATTGGCATCACGTGAGTAGATTTTCTCCAATGAGGCAGTACATGGAATATCACGTTCAGCTAAGTAATCAAGGAGTGCTTCACGGCTACGCAAATCCCACTCACGCCAAGGTGCAATTACGGTTAATTGCGGTGCCAAAGCCGCATAGGCGCCTTCAAAACGGACTTGATCGTTACCTTTACCTGTACAGCCGTGACACACAGCATCTGCCCCAACTTCAAGTGCACACTCAACCTGTGCCTTGGCAATGATAGGACGTGCCATGGAGGTACCCAGTAAGTATTTACCTTCGTAAATCGCTCCTGTCTTTAAGCTTGGGTAAATATAATCTGCGACCATTTCTTCTTTCAGATCTGCGATGTAACAAGAAGATGCTCCTGATGCGATCGCTTTTGCTTCAATACCGTCCAACTCGGCATCTCCCTGGCCGACATCTGCTACAAACGCCACCACCTCGCAGTCGTAATTTTCTTTCAACCAAGGAATGATTGCTGATGTATCTAGACCGCCTGAATACGCTAAAACTACTTTCGTTACCTTACTCATACTGCTCTCCTGCTTGCCCTTTCGGCGGTCTCACCGCACTGGCTTTTCTGTCATTGGTGTACTATCAAAATTCAATCTAAAACCAGATATAAAGCGCCTTCGCTCTCTATACTGAAAACTTAGTGCCGATACTCTTACCATCAAATAGATCAGCGAGTTTTTCTGGGTAGCGCCATGTCGCGACTTCAATCGGGCGCCCTAATGCTTTTGCTGCTTCAAACGCGGCACGCACTTTAACGACCATGCCATCAGTGATCACCGCTTGTTGGATCAAGGCTTCCGACTGCATTTCTGTCAGGGTTGGAATTAAATGCCCCTTGCCATCAAGGACCCCACTCACATCCGAGAGCAAGACCAATTCCGCATCGAGAGCTGCTGCCACGGCTACCGCCGCTTGATCCGCGTTGACGTTCATCATCTCCCCTTCGGCGGTAAGACCGATAGAACTGATAATTGGCAAACACCCTGCGGCCATAATCTGACTCACCAGTGCACCATTTCCTGGTGCCGCTTTACCAACCGCTCCCAGCTCTGGATCTAACTCTGTCACTTGGCACAAGCCACCATCAGCCAGACATAAACCCACAGCACTGATACCTGATTTAATCGCGTGACCTTGCAGCATCTTGTTAGCCGTTCCCGCTAACGCTCCGGTGATCACTGGGATTTGTGCCTGTGGCGTAACCCGCAACCCTTCCTTCTTCACCGTTTCCAGTTGTAACTTGGCCAAAAGTTCATCAACCAAATAGCCACCGCCGTGCACTAACAGCAATGGACGCGCTGCTTTCGCCTGATATTGATTAATTGCAGCAAATAATTTAGTCAGGGTTTCATGGCAAGACAGTGCCGCTCCGCCAAGTTTTATTACTAAAGGCATGTTATTCATGGTGACTTATCCTTATACCAAGCCAGATAACGGCGGGAAATTATTGCGAATATTTATGCATTGAATCGCTTGCGATGATGCGCCTTTCAGCAAATTATCAATCGCAGAGGTTAAAATGATGTGACCATTTTGTACTTGCCAACCTATATCGCAAAAGCATGTATTCACCACACTATTAAGCTGAGCGGCCTTACTGTGCAGTAAACGCACTGCGGGCTGGTTGATATAAGCACTTTCCAGCGCCTGAGTGATCTGTTCAGCCGAGACGTCTTGGGCCAATTTGGCGGTAATCGTGGCTAAAATACCCCGTTTAAAATTGCCAAGATGGGGGGTAAAAATGACATCGCAGTCTAAGTGAGTCGCGATTTCAGGCTGATGGCGATGATTAAAAATGCCGTAGGCATGGAGGCTAACTTCGCAGAAACTATTGGCCATAGTGGCTTTACGACCAGCACCTGATACACCGCTCACCGCATTAATAACAGGCCATTGCTGGGCATCGAGTAAATTAGCATCGAGTAAAGGTTTAAGCGCTAGCTGCGACGCCGTTGGATAGCAACCCGGCACAGCGATAAGTTGTGCCTCTGCAATAGCGCTAGCATTCCACTCTGCTAACCCATAGACCGCATGTTCCAGCCAGTTTTTGTGTTGATGTTCAAAGCCATAGAAGTCGGTATAAAAACTATTGCTCTGAACCCTAAATGCACCCGATAAATCAAATACCTGACAACCTTCAGTTAAAAAGATTGGCGCCAGATCGTGGCTCACCTGATGCGCGGTTGCCAGTAACACTACATCGGCTTGCTGGGCAACAGCTTGCGGATCAATCAATGGTAGTAAGGGTAAATCAACAATCCCTTTTAGCTGACCATGTAAATCACTAATAAGCGTATTAGCATCAGTGCTTTGCGCTGAAACATACAAGCCTGCTAGCTGCAGTGATGGATGATTGTGGACAATTTTAGCGAGTTCCGCTCCGGTATAGCCGCTAGCACCGATGATGTGGGTGTTCAACATAATGTAAATCCATTTTACGCTTTGTTTGGAGTATCAATCTGAATAGTCAGAGAGCATGCTGGCTGAAGCAGCCAAAATATGGGGGTGCAGCAGAGGCACCAAGCGATGAGACTTAGCGTCGTCGGAGGGAGTATGAAACTAGAAGGTTCGCTTGGTTCATGTTAACAAATTCCTGCTTAATGCTATTTCTTTCGGTCTTCCTAACCCAAAGATCAAAAATAAATTATTATTCAATAAACTTGCATTTGTATGTTTACAGGTTTCTCAAATAACTGTCAACACTTCTCCGCTATTTCTTCGTTTTTTATTAACACCCCATCACTTCGTCCATTTAGTCAAAGTATCAGCTCACCACCAATGCAACAAGTATCACAAGTCGATAACGTTACATTGCACTGAAATAAATCAATTCTCCTATTTATGCTGATAAAGCACACAACAGATGTGCTAAAAGACAGGTTTATTACGGAAATTTGTTACAAAATAGCGTCGGTGACATGATAAAAATCAAAGTAGAATCGGATTTTTGCCCGCAGTTATGATGGAAGTTGACCTGAAAGCGGGATCACGGATAGATTATTGGTCAGCATTGATGCACTGGATGTAAAAAAATTACGAGATGGATGCGATATGAATGAAAAGTACAGCGCGCTAAAAAGTAACGTCAGTATGCTTGGCCATTTGCTAGGTAATACCATTAAAGACGCTCACGGTGAGCCACTATTAGAAAAAGTGGAAACCATACGGAAACTGTCTAAATCCGCTCGCGCCGGAAATGAAGACGATCGTGCCAAACTGATTGATGAGTTACAGAACTTACCGGATGACCAGTTACTTCCTGTCGCCCGTGCTTTCAGCCAATTCCTAAATTTGACCAATATTGCAGAGCAATACCACACAGTGTCACGACACTGTGATGAGCATATCTGTAGCCCAGATTCCATTGACTCACTATTTGGTAAATTAAAAGACAACGACATCAGCCAGTTTGATTCCATTCAAGCCGTTCGCGAACTGAATATTGAACTCGTGCTCACCGCGCACCCGACAGAGATTGCGCGCCGTACCATGATCCATAAACTGGTACAGATTAATAAATGTCTTTCTAACCTAGAACTCAGCGAACTTTCCGCGGCTGAACGCCAACGTGTCGAACAGCGCCTTGAGCAACTGATCGCACAAGCATGGCATTCCGATGTGATCCGCCAGCAACGCCCAACCCCGCTCGATGAGGCGAAATGGGGCTTTGCTGTGGTTGAAAACTCATTGTGGCAAGCTGTGCCTGAGTTCTTACGCCAATTTGATGACAAACTAACCAATCACCTTGGTGAAGGCTTACCGCTTGATGCTGCGCCCGTGAAATTCTCCTCTTGGATGGGCGGTGACCGCGACGGCAACCCGTTTGTTACCTCAGCTGTCACCCGTGAAGTACTGCTACTATCACGCTGGAAAGCCGCCGATCTTTACTTGGGCGATATCCAAGAGTTAGTTAGCGAACTATCGATGGTGAAGTGCAACGACCAGGTTCGCGAGCTTGCCGGTGAGGAACATGAACCTTACCGCGCTATCGTTAAACAATTACGCAGCAAGCTAACGCACACACGCGATGTACTCGATGCGCGCATTAAAGGCACTGAAGTACCTGCAGGCGCTATCATTAACGACGCTGACGAACTATGGCAGCCATTACACGCATGTTACCAATCACTGCATGAGTGTGGCATGGGCATTATCGCTGATGGCCTTCTACTTGACGTACTGCGTCGCGTGAAGTGTTTTGGCGTTCACCTTGTTCGCTTAGATATTCGTCAAGAAAGCACTCGCCACTCAGACGTCATTTCTGAATTAACCCGTTACTTAGGCTTAGGTGACTACGATCAGTGGAGCGAGCAAGATAAAGTTGCTTTCCTTGTCCGTGAACTGGCTTCGAAACGTCCACTACTGCCTCGCGACTGGCAACCGTCACCCGAAGTACAAGAAGTCATTGATACCTGCCAAGCAGTGGCAGAGCAGCCACGTGAAGCACTTGGCGCCTATGTGATTTCGATGGCACGTACGGCTTCAGATGTACTGGCGGTACATTTATTACTGCAAGAAGCAGGCTGCCCATTCCGTATGGATGTGTGCCCACTGTTTGAAACCCTTGAAGATTTAAACAATGGCGCAGGTGTCATTAAGCAACTGCTTGATATTGACTGGTACCGTGGCTTTATTCAAAACCACCAAATGGTCATGATTGGCTACTCAGATTCCGCCAAAGACGCCGGTGTGATGTCGGCGGGTTGGGCTCAATACCACGCAATGGAAGCCTTGGTCGACGTTTGTGAAAATGCCAACGTTGATATCACCCTGTTCCACGGTCGTGGCGGTACAATCGGTCGAGGTGGTGCTCCAGCCCACGCAGCACTCTTATCACAGCCACCACGCAGCCTCAAAGGCGGCCTGCGTGTGACGGAACAAGGTGAGATGATCCGCTTTAAGCTAGGCCTTCCAGATGTAGCAGTGAACAGCCTGAGTTTGTACACCAGCGCAATTTTGGAAGCGAACCTACTGCCACCACCTGCGCCGAAACAAGAATGGCGCGATCTGATGGAAGTGCTTTCAGAGGTCTCGTGTGAAGCCTACCGTGCTGTGGTACGTGGTAATGAAGAATTTGTACCTTACTTCCGTGCCGCAACACCTGAACTCGAACTCGGTAAGCTGCCATTAGGCTCTCGCCCAGCAAAACGTAACCCTAACGGTGGCGTAGAAAGCTTACGTGCGATTCCATGGATCTTTGCATGGAGCCAAAACCGCCTGCTACTACCTGCATGGCTAGGTGCTGGTGAAGCAATCCAATATTCAATCGATAAAGGCCATGAAGCGTTACTGGAAGAAATGTGCCGCGAGTGGCCATTCTTTTCAACCCGACTCGGCATGCTGGAGATGGTATTTACCAAAACCAACACCAAAATTGCTGAATACTATGATCAACGCCTAACGGATAAATCATTGTGGCCACTGGGTCAGAAACTGCGTGACCAATTACAATCTGATATTAAAGCCGTATTGAATGTCGACAATAACGATCACCTGATGGAACAAGATCCTTGGGGTGCTGAAGCGATTCGCTTGCGTAATATCTATGTTGAGCCTCTCAACATGCTGCAAGCTGAGCTGCTTTACCGTACGCGTGAGCAAGGTGAAATTTCGCCTATGCTTGAAGAAGCCTTGATGGTGACGATTGCCGGTATCGCTACAGGGATGCGAAACACAGGTTAATCTGCCATCTCTTCTAGATTTAAAAAGGCCGCATTGCGGCCTTTTTTTATACGCCTAGCAAATAAATGATAACTTTCATTGTTACTTTTATCATTTTTGAGACAAATGCCTCGTCATAATATGCATTAAGATGTTTACATCCTCTTGTGAAAGCGGATGTATCAAAACTAATTGCACTGCAAAGCAGGATAACCAAATGGACTAATGTCACAAGATGAGCAATTTATAGCTTATTCATGTGAATACTACCCCATTGAGGTATCCGTATTGAGTGTATTGATGATACTCTATGTGATCTCGATCAGGCACTGAAACAAGTTGATTATAATAACGCCAAAGAGCGGAAGGGTAAGCTTGGTTTGATCGGTTTTTTTTGATGTATTTTAACGGATAGAAGAGATGTCATTACCACACGTTATTTTAACCGTGCTGAGCACTCGCGACGCAACCGGTTACGACATTACCAAAGAATTTTCACACAGCATCGGTTATTTTTGGAAAGCGAGCCACCAGCAGGTGTACCGCGAACTCAATAAAATGGCCACTAACGATCAAGTAACTTGCCGCCTTGAACCACAAGATGGTAAACCCGATCGCAAAGTGTACTCCATTACCGATTTAGGCCGTCAGGCACTCTTTAACTGGTTCCAAGAACCAGCACGCAACCCAACCATTCGTGATGAGTTTTCGGCGAAGCTACTAGTATGTGGAGTGCACAACTCACTCCCTATGCAGCAACAGCTAGAAGCATTGATCGATGAATCACATAGCTTAATGAACCACTACCACGAGCTAGAGAAAGTACACTTTAGCGATTACAAAGCAATGAGCCGTCAAGAGCGTCTTGATCGCCTTACGCTTCGTCGTGGTATGCACAACCGTCAAGCTTGGATTGTTTGGGCTGAAGAAGTGCTAGCTGAACTAAAAGACATGGATAGCGAAGGCAGCGATATCGCGCTATAAGCTTTTCTTGTCATATCAAAAAGCCGCTATCAAATAGCGGCTTTTTTGTTGGTTGCCTATCAATTAAGGCTAAACAATAAGTCTAGGGAGCTGCTATCTCCACTTCAGCTCGCACACCTAAGGTATGACATATGGCGTAGGTGAGTTCTGCACGATTCAGGGTATAAAAGTGGAAATCTTTCACCCCTTCGCGGCTCAGTACACGGACCATATCAATCGCATTACTGGCGCCAACCATCTGACGACTTAGCAAGTCATCATCCAAGCCTTCATATTGTTTTTCTAACCAACCTGGAATTTTAACGTTATTCGCAAGCGCAAAGCGCTTTGCTTGAGTCATGTTCGATACAGGTAGAATACCCGGTACAATTTCAACATCAATGCCTGCTGCTACACAGCGGTCACGAAACCGCAGATAACTTTCAACATCGAAGAAAAACTGGGTAATCGCACGACTCGCCCCTGCATCCACTTTTCGTTTTAGATTAATCAAATCCGCTTGCGCGCTTTTAGCCTCTGGGTGGACTTCAGGGTATGCCGCCACTGAAATATCAAAGTCCGCTTCTTTACGCAATAATTCCACCAAATCCGACGCATACATATCCGGTCTGCCACCTTGAGGTGGTAAATCACCACGCAGTGCCACAATATCGCGAATACCGCTGTTCCAGTAATCGCGGGCGATGGTACGGAGTTCATCACGACTGGCATCGATACAGGTTAAATGCGGCGCAGCAATAAGGCCGGTCTGGTCTTTGATATCTTTGATGATGGAGTGGGTCCGGTCACGCTCACCGGAGTTTGCACCGTACGTTACAGAGACAAATTTCGGCTTTAACGTTTTTAGGCGGTGAATAGACGCCCAAAGGGTCTTTTCCATTTGCTCGCTGCTAGGCGGAAAAAACTCAAATGACACATTGAGGTCACCTTTAAGGTCCACAATATTTTGGTTAAGCGCATCTAAATGGCTTGCGTGAGAATACCCCATAGTTCATCCCTTCCTATCCTGGCACCGTGGCCCTGCTATCCTTAAAAGCGAACGTCTTCAAATAACCATTTAGACGTCTATATGTCTACAGAATGTCGTGATAACAATTTAATGTCAACCAAGTAATCATGAATTTTTCTCAAGTTCATCTTGCATAATTTTCACAATAAAAAAACCTGCCAAGGGCAGGTTTTAAAAGGAATAGTGCATGTTTCTAGCGATAGAATTATTGCTAACTAATCATCCTATTTAGTCAGGTTACCATCGCTATATTCAACTGCCTTAGATGATCATAGCAGTCGATTACACAATCGCCATTAATACTGAACATTATGGATAACGACTTCATCACGTCCCTAAAGCAAAGCCGCTAAGCGATTAATATCAGACAGCAACGCCCCAGCCGTGACATCACGACCCGCCCCCGGACCACGGATCACCAGCGGATTATCGCGATACCACCGACTTTCAATTGCAAAAATATTGTCACACGGCAGCAAGTTCGCCAATGCATGTTCTTTCGGTAAGGCTTCCACTCCCACGGCTGCTTTGCCTTTCTTATCAAGCCGAGCAACATAGCGCAGCACTTTTTCTTCCACATTCGCCTTCACCAATCGCTCTTCCAAGCGCGTATCGAGCTCTCCCGCTTGTTCGAAGAAGGTATCGAGACTGACATCAACCAAGGATTCAGGCACCAGTGTTTCCACTTTAACCTGCTCGGGCTCAATGCTAAGCCCTGACTCACGCGCCAGAATAACCAGCTTACGCATCACATCACTGCCGTCTAAATCATGGCGAGGATCGGGTTCAGTTAACCCTTGCTGCCACGCTTGCTCAATCAAGGCTGAAAACGGCACTGAACCATCGTACTGCTGAAATAACCATGACAAGGTGCCAGAGAAAATGCCAGACACCGCAATAATATCATCGCCACTCTCTCGTAAATCACGCACAGTGTGATTTACAGGTAAGCCCGCGCCAACCGTGGCGTTATACAACCAGTGCCGACTGGTTTTGGCAAACGCATCCTGCACCGCATGATAATCAGCACTTGATGCCGAGCCTGCCACTTTGTTTGCGGATATCAGGTGTAAACCACTCTCAGCAACCTGCGGGTATTTCACCGCTAGCTCAGCACTGGCTGTCACATCTAACACCACCACGTCATCGTATGGGTGTGCCGCTAAAGTCGACAGTAATTCACCCTCTGCATATTCAACCGCTTCATCGTTAAAACAGGTTAATGCCCGTGAAGGAGCGATACCTTCATAATCAATCCAATGACGACGACTGTCGGCCACACCGATCAAGGTAAATGTCTTACCATGACGCTTACTCAGTTGCTCACGCTCAGTTTCAAATAACTCAAGCCAGCGACTGCCTATGTTACCTTTGCCACACAGCACCAAGCCAATCCGCTTTTGGGCTTGGAATAAACTTTGGTGGACGCGGCCGATCAAGGTTTCAGGGTTCACATGGCGTAAAATAGCCACAAGACTCAAACCTGATTCAGCTTCAGCCAGAAACTCAACCGGTTGACCTTTAAGTTGCTGATAGAAACCGTGACAATGCACAGGGTTATTGACCACACCCGCTCCCACCACTGCGATCATAGTGAAACCATCACGTAACCGTAATTCAGCAGCAATACCGCTATCTTGCAGTAACCCTAAAACACCATTGACCACCTCACCCGTATAAGCCAGCAAAATACGACCTTGTTCTGGATCCACGCTTTGGGCCAGCGGTGGCAGCTGAGCTCGGAGTAAAGTGCGATCTAACTCTTTACGCACTGGTTCAAAGTCATTCGCACGTGGTACATCAAGCTCAATCAAACAAACATCATCTAGTGAGGTCACAATCTTTGCGCCACGACCAGAAGCTAATACGCGTTCCACCCGCGTCGATCCCGATTCGGGTTGATGACTGCAACGCAAAGTTAAATCTATCGTGCTCTGCGCAACGGGCTGGAGGGTACGGCTATGGAGTACAGGTGCCGCAAGACGTGCTAACTCACTGGCTTCATCAAGCCGTAATAAGGGTAGTAAGCAAGCATCTTTAACTTGGCGCGGATCGGCACTATAGACCCCTGCGACATCACTCCAAATCGTCACTCGCGCAACATCGGCCAAGGCGCCAATCACGGTTGCCGAATAATCAGAACCATTACGCCCCAATAGCACGGTTTGCCCCGTGTGGTTTTGCGCCATAAAGCCTGTGATCACAATCCGATGCTGGCTATGCTGCACCAGTTGTTGTTGCAGTAATGGCCGTGAAGCCGCGCAATCGACTTCAGGTTGTGCGGCAAGTTCAGCCCGTAAAAACTGGCGAGAATCGAGTGAACAAGCCGGTAAAGCACTCGCATTAAGCACAGCGGCAAGTAGCCGTGCAGACCACAGTTCACCGTGCCCTAACACCTTGGCACGAGTCGCCTCATCAAGGTCTAATTCACTCAATGCCGATAAGGCACTCAACTCAAGGTGAAGCTGAGTTTGCAATTCGTCAGCGGCGAGTTCAGGCAATAAATCCGTGATTAAATCTTGCTGATACTGACGTAGCTCCTGCAACACTTCATGCGCATGACGACCGTCTTTTGCCAGCAAGGCTAACCATTCTATGAGACGGTTGGTTGTTTTACCCGCCGCAGAGACCACAATCAGATCTTCGGCTGCCGAGTACTCTTGCAAAATCGTTGCAACGCGGCGATAGCACTCAGCATCTGCTAGACTACTGCCGCCAAACTTATGTAATTGACGTGCTTGTACTTGGCTCATTTATCCTACCTCGACAGCTTGCTGAAAGGCTTGTGCAAGATCGGCTACAAGATCGGTAGGATCTTCCAGCCCTACCGATAGACGCAATAATGCCGTATTGATACCCGCTTCGGCTTGCGCTTCATCTGACATCGCACGGTGTGTCATGCTCGATGGATGGGCTATCAAGCTTTCAGTTCCCCCCAAAGATTCCGCAAGCGAGAAACATTTCAGCGCTTTCACGAACACCTCAAGTTGTTGGAAACTCCCCGCCAACTCAAAACTAATCATAGAACCAAACCCTTTCTGTTGACGCTTCGCGATGTCGTGGCCTGGATGATCCGGCAAACTTGGGTGATAAATAGCCGCAACTTGGGGGTGGTTTTGTAAGAAAGCCAGCACCTGCGCCCCATTTTCTTCGTGCATCTTCATCCGTGGCACTAACGTACGTAAGCCCCTTAGGGTCAGGTATGCATCAAAAGGTGCGCCTGTTGCACCAATACAGTTAGCCCACCATGCAATGTTCTCAGCCTGCTCGGCATCAGCAGAAATCAGAATACCGCCGACGACATCAGAATGGCCATTGATGTACTTGGTCGTCGAGTGCACCACAAAATCTGCTCCTAATGCGATAGGTTGCTGCAAGACTGGTGAAAGGAAGGTGTTATCTACGGCCACCAGCGCCCCTGCGGCTTTGGCTTGCTGACACAAAGCTTCTACGTCAATCACGCGAAGTAAGGGGTTGGAGGGGGTTTCCACCCAAATAATTTTCGGTTGTCGAGCCAGCGCAGCGGCAAACGCCAGAGGATCAGATTGATCAACAAACTCAACCTTGAAGTCACCTTTGTTGGCACGGGTATTAAATAGTCGGTAAGTGCCGCCATAGCAGTCATGCGGCGCTATAATCAGATCGTCTGGGCCTAATATCGCAGAAACAAGAAGGTTAATCGCTGCCGTTCCACAACTTGTCACAACACCACCCGCACCACCTTCTAATTCTGTCAGTGCATCGGCCAACATATTGCGACTTGGGTTACCAGAGCGGGAGTAATCGAATTGCGGTACCTCACCCAGCTGTGGAAAACTGTACGTAGATGTGAGATAGATAGGTGGGACAACAGCGTGGTGCTGAGAATCGGATTCAATGCCGGTACGAACTGCAATAGTGGCAAGTTTCTTGTCACTCATATTAACCTTCCTTGTTTCGGTTTAATGCCGAATAAAATTCCTTCACCAACATTAACCATATAAAACTGGGACGTCAACACTTCTAGACGTCTATATGTCTTTGCTTATGGCGGTAAATATCGCTAAAATTCACCCAAACTTTAATTATGACTCACTGCCCTACTCGCAGTTATTTCGTATGACCCCATATTCTCTGAGGTTTTCTCAGTATAGTCATGGCATGAAATAACCTGAGCGGCGGTAAAAACAACAACGCTGAGAAGGTAAAACATGGCAGAGTGGAATGGCGAGTACATCAGTCCATACGCGGAACACGGTAAGAAAAACGAACAAGTAAAAAAAATTACGGTGTCAATTCCATTAAAAGTCTTAAAAATTCTGACTGATGAACGTACACGTCGTCAGGTAAATAACCTGCGCCATGCGACCAATAGTGAATTACTGTGCGAAGCATTTTTGCATGCTTATACCGGCCAACCGTTACCAACGGATGACGATATTCGTAAAGACCGTCCTGATGACTTACCGGCAGAAGCGAAAGCTTTGATGGATGCGATGGGAATTACTTACGAAGACATCAACGAGTAAGTTGATAACCAACAAAAAACTGACTGTGATGACAACTTTGGAATCACAGTCAGTAAATAAGGAAACACGCTACTTCGTTATCTAATTAATGGTAGCTTTTACTTTATCAGCTCTTTTACGCGGTTCGCCCTACAACCAGCGTCAAAAGAAAAATAGTAATAACGATTCCAAGTATCTTAAGTTCACGCTTTTTCATAACTCTCTCCTTGCTGTTTCTCACTCAAAATAAGTTTTCTCACCACCATGATGAACACACCGGTTAGCACTAAGTTCAGCGCCAGCGACAGCATGCTGATCGTGACAATAGGGCCACCAAAGCCATAACCTATGCTTATCATCAACACACCTGCACCTACTTCACCGCGCGGCCACATGCTGATCGACAACGCTAAACGCTCTTTCAACGTGGCTTCTTTGCGGTAACAGAACAGTGGGAACATCTTGCCGATATTGGCAATCACAGAAATGATCAACACGTGGTAAGTAATTTCAGCTAACGACATTGCTGGCATTGCCACTGTGATGCTCTCTGATGAGGAGGTTGCTACTCCCCCAAAGATTTGCGGCAAGCTCAGACCAACCAACATCATAAACACACCAGCCACAAAGCTTGATACTTGTTGATCGGCGGCGGATTCATGTTGCGATTTCATCATGCACCCCAACACGAAAGCGGGTAGCAAGACTTCGAAATGGACGCCACTGCGTAAATAAAACAACTCACACAGCAACGCAATAATGACGGAATAGCCCATCACAGCACCCGCTGACGATGGAATAGACCAAAGGTGTAAATAGCGATAACCCAGCGCTAATAAGCCAAACATTAAGACTAAAGTGACACCTAATGCAGGCTGCCAGCCCACCACTAAAATTGATAAAGGGATCATCAAGAGCACGGTATCGAGATCATCAAAGATGGCTAATACACGCGCTTTACTAAACATCCAGGTCGCCCCTAATCCCGCGGCAGCTAACATCGCAAACAGTACACCCGCAGACGTTGGCGCAGCAAAGCGGCCAATCACTAAGGTCTCTGTCCACGCGTCGACATTACTCCACATCTCTGCTGGCATAAGGACAAAAATGAAATACAGCACAACGCCAATCCACGGGAAGGTTGCCGTTGTCATTGCGACCACGTAATCCCAGCGGTATTGTTTTAAGTTGTTCTTATCAATTTCAAATTCACGACCAACATTGATCATGATGTAGGCCAGCGCTGACATGGTCAGCACCATAATGGTGGGTTGCAGTTGGCCGTAGCCGGCAATGAATGATGGTAGCAGTTGTGAGCACACTAGCCCCACCAACAGTAATGCGGAATATAGAATGATTTTTTTCACGTCATAACCTCTTGTATTACATTGCTCGTCGAAGGGTCAGCCCCCTAAAAAGAGGGCTGACAGTTGGGTTAGACGAATTTCACTTTCGTTATTTCTTTGATACCCGACAGTAAGAATGTCGGTACAGATGCCGCAATAATCACAGTCATTAGGTGACCAAACGACAGTGCTTCGGTATTAAAGATCATTTGACCTAAGCCTGTGTACATCACGCTCAGTGATAGGGTTGCAGACAAGGCTACTGCGCCTAGTAGGTACTTATTGGTGAATGGATTTTTGCGGTATAGCGTTGTAAAGCTACGCGAATCAAATAAGTGCCACAGTTGTGCAAAGATCAGCATGGCGAAAGCAACCGTCTGTGCATACTGCGCGCTATGACCCGCATTCAACGCCCAGCTAAATGCTACGTAACTCATGCCACCCAGTGCTAAACCACGGATCACTATCTTGGCGCCCAAGTTGTCACCAAAGAAGCCTTCGTTACGCTTGCGCGGTTTACGTGACATCACGTCTTTTTCTTCTGGCTCAACCCCCAATGCCAAGGCTGGTAAACCATCAGAGACCAAGTTGATCCACAAAATCATCAGTGGTGTCAGCGGCAAGATAGTCTCTGGCCCCATCATCAGAAAGGCAATCAAGATCACCGCCACTTCACCCACATTGGCTGTCAATGCCTGACGAATAAACTTGCGTAAGTTATCGAAGATCTGACGACCTTGGCGCACGGCTTTGACTATGGTGCTGAAGTTATCATCCAGCAATATCAAATCACCAGAGTCCTTCGCCACCGAGGTGCCTGCAATCCCCATCGCTACTCCGATGTCAGCGCGACGCAGTGCTGGGGCATCGTTCACACCATCACCTGTCATGGCAGGGACTTCGTTATTGTCCTGCTGCGCTTTAACAATACGTAGCTTATGCTCTGGGCTAACTCGCGCAAATACAGCGACTTCAGGACAAATGCGACGCAGTGCTTCATCGTCCATCTCATCAAGCTGAGCGCCCGTGATCACTTTATCGTTTTCAGAGCGAATAATACCGATATCGCGGGCAACCGCTGCCGCAGTAAGGGCGTGGTCACCGGTGATCATGACAGTACGAACGCCGGCATCAAAACAACTGTTCACTGCATCACGTACTTCAGGACGCGGTGGATCCATGATGCCGTAAAGGCCAAGGATGGTAATGTCGTGCTCAAGCTCGTGATGGTCACGCTCTAGATCTTCGTCGGTTAATGGACGGAACCCAACGGCCAGAGTACGCAGCGCTTGATCAGCAAACTCTTTGATTGCTTGTTGATAATTTGCAATATGCTGTTCTGCAGGGCTGGTTGCCAATGCAAGATTACCTTGCATTTCTTGCTCAGAGTGCGCCACAACCGTGCCATCAATCATAAAGCCTGATGCATTACGCAGGATCACATCGGGCGCACCTTTGACAGCAAGGAAGTGTTGGCCTGCTTTATCTCGTACAATGACAGAAGCCATCTTACGTCCAGAATCAAACGGGAATTTTTCAACAATCGTAAACTCACCCGATGCCAGCATATTGCCCTGCTGTAAGCCGGCTTTAGCCGCAGCAACAATCAATGCGCCCTCTGTTGGGTTACCACGGACGGCGTATTTACCTTTTTCTTGCAGATACTGTGCATCGTTACATAAAGTCGCAACAGTAAGGCCACGCATCATTTCAGGGCTATCTGCCACGGCAACTTGATGTTTCTGTGGTTCAAACTCCCCTTTAAGATCGAAACCTTTACCCGTCACTTTCCAGTAACGACCAGCGGCATCGTATGCTTGCATCACCTGCATTTGGTTTTGAGTCAGCGTACCTGTCTTATCCGAACAAATAACCGTAGTGGAGCCCAGCGTCTCAATCGCAGAAAGTTGTTTTGCCAAGGCGTTACTCTTCACCATCTTGGTGGAACCCATGGTCAATACAATAGATACAACTGTTGGTAGACCTTCAGGAATAGCAGCAACAGATAACGAGATACCCGTATTTAAAATTTCCAACCATGGCATACCGTGGTAGAGACCAATGGCACACACAACAGCAACCACTGATAGGGCTGCAATCATCAATGTATGCGCGATGGTATCCATGCGAACTTGCATCGGCGTCTTAGTTTCTTCAGTGTTGGTCATCATGTCGGCAATGTGGCCAACTTCAGTTTGCATTCCCGTACCAACAACAACGCCATAACCATTACCTGACGTGACAATCGTGGTCATGAACCCCATATTGACCTGATCACCCAAGCCAATGTTGTCACCATCAAGCTCAGCAATACGCTTATCAACAGGCTCAGATTCCCCCGTTAGAGCAGCTTCATCAATAGAAAGTCGATTGGCTTCAATGATCCGCACATCTGCAGCTAAGATGTCGCCAGTATTGATTTTAAGGATATCGCCGGGTACCAGTTCACGTGCTGGTATCGACAGCACGTCACCATCCCGCACCACTTGTGCATTCGGGGCAGCCATTTCTTTTAAGGCGTCCATGCCTTTTTTCGCTTTCATTTCTTGCCAGAAAGCAATCAAGGCATTAATGAAAATGATCACTGTGATAGCAATGCCATCTACATTATGACCAGTAAAGAATGAGACTAACGCCCCTACTCCTAGAATAAAAATAAGTGGATTTTTAAATTGATCTAAAAACATCGCTAGAGCAGATTTACCTTCTTGCTCTTGCAATTCATTTGGGCCGTATTTTTGTTGACGTTCTTTTACTGTTTTTGATGATAATCCAGAGCGTGTTGTTTCTAACGCTGAAAGCGTATTATCCGCTGTCTTTGTAAACCACTTTTTTCGCATACAATAATCTCCCACAAAATAAAGGCGAACGCATTCAGCCAAAATACTTGGCAAAACCTGAACTTTGTTTATCTATGACACTCAAACAGAATTGTTAAAGCGAGTTAAAATTATAATATTCACACAAATGATGAAATTATTTTCGGCGTTTGAAATACTTATTTGGGAATTTTTTTGATTATTATCAAAATTCATTCCGATATCAGTGCGAATTATTAAAAACAATGTAAACAGGTATAAACAACACCTAATAACAACCACAGCAAATACTCGGTAAAACCGAGCATTTAAAGCCAATACCTAGGTTTTAATGTGCTGAGAGCTGATTTTTGCGATTTACATCACACGTAGAGGGTCTGGGCAAACCGATGAAATTTCAGCCAGGTAATTAGTGGCGAATAGCCGCAAATAAATGCTATCATTCACTTTCACAACGAGAATTAACTCATAACTTCGGTGAATGTAAGCATCTATTTCAAAAGCTCTACATTTATTAAATATTATTTCCCTACGTAATAAATGTCTAGAAATACAAATAACCTCGTATTTTGTTTTCTATTTGTTTTAAACCAAATAGTACTGTTAATTAGGAAATGGTTATTTCAAAGACGTGTTAATTTGATCTGAATTGTAAAAACACCACCTAGCTATAACTATTTAAATAATCTTTTAGCGTTATTTAAATACCGAATATGAAAATGATCAGAATCAATTAGTGCCTAAGATTAATCCATACACTTAATGCATGGGTTAAATTTAAAACAACACGAAGATTCATTGTTCATTTTCTATGTGTTAGCAATAAGTGGGGTGGTATATGTTAGATTCTGTAATTAATACAATTGGAATGTGCTTAATCGGCGGGAAATACATGTTAATGATAATCTTAGCGGGTATGGCGTTCTTTTCTGGCGCAGCAAGCTTTGACCTACTGATGGTACAAGGCGTGCAGCCAGCAGAGTGATTCACCTCGAGAAACCGCTACGGCATTTCAGCAGGCATAAATAGCAAAAAGCCAGCAACACTGCATGCCGCTGGCTTTCGATGGTCTGTAACAGATATAGCAGGGTTACATTAACTTTCCATGTAGCCCTTAGGCATGTCAATTTGTGCAACACCCGACTCAACCGCAGCCACTGCCACTGCTTTTGCTACGCGAGGCAGCAAGCGTGGGTCCATTGGTTTTGGAATAATGTACTCTGGACCAAAGCTCAAACTTTCTGCACCCGCAGCAGCTAATACTTCAGCAGGCACAGGCTCTTTTGCTAGCTCGCGAATCGCTTTCACGGCTGCCAGTTTCATCTCATCGTTAATTTGGCTCGCACGCACATCCAGTGCGCCACGGAAGATGAATGGGAAACACAATACGTTGTTCACTTGGTTCGGGTAATCCGAGCGACCCGTACCCATGATCAAATCATCACGAACGGCATGCGCCAACGCCGGTTTGATTTCTGGATCTGGGTTTGAACAAGCAAACACTACTGGCTTATCAGCCATCAGCTTTAATGCTTCTGGTGATAATAAATCTGGGCCTGAAACACCAACAAAAATATCCGCACCTTCAATCACATCCTCTAGGGTACGCTTATCTGTGTTGTTAGCGAATAGCTGTTTGTATTCGTTGATATCATCTCGACGTGTGTGGATAACACCTTTACGGTCCAGCATGTAGATCTTCTCACGCTGTGCACCACACTTAATCAGCATTTCCATACAAGCAACTGCAGCGGCGCCTGCACCTAGACAAACAATCACAGATTCTTCGATTGTTTTGCCTTGCAGATCCAGCGCGTTCAACATACCCGCCGCCGTAACAATAGCCGTACCGTGTTGATCATCGTGGAATACTGGCACGTTACAGCGCTCAATCAGACGTTTTTCAATTTCAAAACAATCTGGCGCTTTAATATCTTCAAGGTTAATACCACCAAAGGTGTCTGCGATATTAGCCACAGTATCAACAAACTCATCAATGGTACGGTGCTTCACTTCGATATCAATCGAGTCTAAACCTGCAAAGCGCTTGAATAGTAGCGATTTACCTTCCATCACCGGCTTAGAGGCCAGTGGACCTAAGTTACCTAGTCCTAGAATCGCAGTACCGTTAGTAATAACAGCAACCATGTTGCCTTTACCTGTGTACTTGTAAACATTTTCAGCATTCTGCGCGATTTCACGCACTGGCTCAGCAACACCCGGGCTGTAAGCTAATGCTAAGTCTTCTACCGTATCGGCAGGTTTCGTCAGAGAAATAGCAGTTTTACCTGGAACTGGGTATGCGTGGTAATGAAGCGCTTGTTGGCGAAAATCTTCAGACATGATGTTCTGGTCCTGATGATAATGGGGGTAAAGATACGATGCTGAACAATTATCTGGCGTAATAAAAGTAAGCCAGCTTAGAATTCGTGCGAGCCAGATCATATTCTATAGCGAGTGAAAATCCTAGCTCAGCAAAGCTGGTCGAGCCAATCGAATTACGATTTTCGCTAACAATATTGAAAAAAGGGGTAGAAAACGTGTCACAAATTTTTCATATCGATTTTTTGTTCTAAAAACCGATAGATAGCATTACTTTTTGTGTGGGTTTAAACATGGTGAGTTTACAGACTTGTAATAAGAATATTACCTGTGCGACGTGATAGTTCTGCGTGAGAAATAGAGATAGCAGAAAACAAAAAGGGACGCTTGCGCGTCCCTTTTGGCGGTATTATCCAAGCAAAAATTATTTGCTTGTAAGCGCACCGAAACGCTTGTTGAATTTGTCGATACGACCACCGGTGCTAACTTGACGTTGCTTACCAGTGTAGAACGGGTGACATTTGTCACAAACATCAAGGTTGATGTCTTTGTTCATTGTAGAGTTAAATTCAAACGTGTTACCGCAAGAGCAACGAGCACTTACAGCTTTGTATTCTGGGTGAATACCTACTTTCATTGGGATAACCTCAAATAAAGGCCGTGTCGCTCTCCCGATCCAAAGCCGGGCACCACACGCGTTAAAAAATAGTTACCGCGCAAGGCGATAATTCAGGCGGCGTATAGTAATCAATCACACCGCACAGATCAACTAATCATGGAGTATTCCCCACTAAAAGTCGAATGGGCCTTTTAACAGCTCACTCATTACAGATTTGGGATACTTTCTGAGGCGAGGTACACTGCCTACCTTATTCATGCTAAAGCTAATGCGGATTTGCAATTTACGATGACGCTCGATATTGCCAAAGTGGCGCTTCCAGTACCACTGGACAAAACGTTTGATTACCTCATAAAACCCAATACTTACCCTGTGATTGGTGGACGTGTGCGTGTGCCATTTGGCCGCCAACACCTGATTGGTATTGTGGTGGCTTTGAGTGACCAATCCGATTTCCCACGGGCGCAACTCAAGCCGCTTGGCGCTGTTATCGATAGCGAAACACTCTGGTCTCCTGCACTGTTTGGTTTATTAAAATGGGCCAGTCAGTATTACCAGTATCCGCTCGGTGATACGTTAGCCAATGCCATGCCAGCTTTGCTTCGTAAGGGGCGAGAAGCCTCGCCGACGGCCTTAAAAAGCTGGGCATTAACGGAAGCAGGCAGGAACCAACCACTCATAAGTTTGAAACGTGCCCCGCGTCAAGTCCAAGTACTGACGGTATTACAGCAAGGCACCACCAGCCATGAAGCCCTTTTAGCACAAGAAGTTAGCTCAGCAACCTTAAAAACCCTGTCCGAAAAAGGTTGGATTGAAGAAAAAATCGAACAGCCTAAGCAAAATGATTGGCTTAAACATTTTGAGGTCACGGAAGAAAAGCCGCGCTTAAATGAAGAGCAAGCGCTGGCGATTGCAACCGTGAACTGCAATCCCGACTATGGTTGTTATTTATTGGAAGGGGTGACAGGTTCAGGCAAAACCGAAGTGTACCTTAACCTGCTAGAGCCGATTTTAGCCGCAGGTAAGCAAGCGCTAATTTTAGTGCCTGAAATCGGCCTAACACCGCAGACAATTAATCGCTTTAAGCGGCGCTTTAATGTGCCATTAGAGACCATCCACTCGGGCCTCAATGACACTGAGCGTTTATCCGCTTGGCTCGCTGGCCGCGATAACCAAGCTGGTATCATCATAGGAACACGCTCAGCCTTATTCACCCCCTTTGCTAACCTTGGCATTATTATTGTGGATGAAGAGCATGACGCCTCTTACAAGCAACAAGATAGCTTACGTTATCACGCCCGTGATATTGCCGTGCTGCGTGCTAACAAAGAAAATATCCCTGTGGTATTAGGCTCTGCGACACCCGCATTAGAAAGCCTGCATAATGCTAAAACTGGGAAATACCACCACCTCACCCTGACTCAACGTGCAGGCGTGGCCCAGAAAGCCCGCCATGGTGTACTGGATATCAAAGGGCTGTACTTAGAGTCGGGGCTATCGGCACCGCTGATCGCTCAAATGCGTAAACACCTCCAAGCAGGAAACCAAGTCATCCTGTTTTTAAACCGTCGGGGTTTTTCCCCTGCCATCATGTGTCATGAGTGCGGCTGGTTGGCCGATTGCCAGCGTTGTGATATCCACTACACCTTCCACCAGCAAACGGGGGAATTGCGCTGTCACCACTGTGGTGGACAACGCCCGATCATGCCGCAGTGTGGAGATTGTGGTTCAACCCAGCTGATCCCAGTCGGTGTCGGTACCGAGCAACTTGAACAACAACTCGCTACCTTATTCCCTGAATACAAAGCCGTGCGTATTGATCGTGATAGCACCCGCCGTAAAGGGTCGCTAGAAAACTATTTAGAAGCGATTAAAAATAACGAATACCAAATTCTAATTGGCACCCAGATGCTGGCAAAAGGGCATCACTTTCCCAATGTCACCTTAGTGGCTTTAATTGATGTGGATAGCGCCCTTTTTAGTAATGACTTCCGCGCCTCCGAGCGCTTAGCCCAACTGTTTATTCAGGTCGCAGGACGGGCTGGCCGAGCCAGCAAACCTGGCGAAGTGATGCTGCAAACTCACCACCCTGACCATGCTTTGTTGCAGGATTTGCTGCACAAAGGTTACGACAGTTTTGCCGCCACTGCGCTCAATGAACGCAAGCAGGCTTGGCTACCACCGTATACCTATTTAGCCTTGATGCGGGCCGAATCTAACGATAATGACCAAGTGCTCCAGTTTTTACAGCAAGTAAGAAACACCTTTGAAGCCAGCCCAAGGTTTAATCAAGATGTGTGCATTATGGGCCCCAACCCTGCGCCACTTGCACGTCGTGCAGGTCGTTACCGTTGGCAGCTACTCTTGCAAGCTCCCGACCGAAAAACCCTGCAGCAACTACTCTGCATAGCCAAACCTATGGTGCAATTATTACCTCTCGCCAAAAAGGTTCGCTGGTCGATAGATGTTGAACCCCAAGATTTGACTTAAAATAGGCAATGCGAGCTAGATCACATACCGAATGTAATTTATGCCATGATAGGCATGTTTAATTTATGTAGAAATGCCTACAATAATGAGCTTGTCGGTTTAGGTATCTGCCCATTTTGGCTATGGTCCTCCGGCAATTTTATGAGAGAAATCATAGAGAGGAAGTGCAACTATGGCGACAATGAAGGATGTTGCCCAGCTCGCCGGTGTATCTACAGCCACGGTATCCCGTGCTTTAATGAACCCGGAAAAAGTGTCAGCCTCAACCCGTAAAAAAGTTGAACAAGCTGTCATGGAAGCTGGTTATTCACCGAATTCACTAGCAAGAAATCTCCGTCGTAACGAATCAAAAACCATAGTCACAATTGTTCCTGATATTTGTGACCCTTACTTCAGTGAGCTTATTCGTGGTATCGAAGAAGCCGCCATGGAGCACGGCTATTTGGTTTTATTGGGTGATAGCGGCCAACAAAAAAACCGCGAAAATTCATTCGTCAACCTGGTCTTTACCAAGCAAGCAGACGGTATGCTGTTATTAGGCACCGACCTACCATTTGATGTCAGCAAACCTGAGCAGAAAAACTTGCCGCCCTTGGTTATGGCTTGTGAATACTCACCTGAGCTTGAACTACCAACAGTACAAATCGACAACCTGACAGCAGCGTTTGAAGCGGTTAATTACCTCACGCAAATGGGGCATCATCGCATCGCCCAAATTTCAGGACCAGACACCGCGCCTTTGTGTCATTTCCGTTCGCAAGGTTATCAGCAAGCATTGCGCCGTGCTGGGATTGATTTAAACCCAGCCTACACAGTAAAAGGCGACTTCTCGTTTGCTGCTGGTGCGCGTGCAGTAACCGCACTACTGTCATTGCCTGAGCCACCTACCGCTCTCTTTTGTCACAGCGACGTAATGGCAATTGGTGCAATGCAGCAAGCCAAACGACTCGGCTTACGTGTTCCTCAAGACATCTCTATAGTCGGCTTTGATGATATTCAATTTGCCGAATACTGCGATCCACCACTGACGACGGTTTCACAACCCCGCTACGAAATTGGACGCCAGGCAATGCTGATGTTGCTGGAATTATTGAAAGGTAAAGATGTGCAAGCAGGTTCACGCTTATTGGATGCCAAACTGGTTATCCGTGAAAGTGCAGCGCCACCGCCTGCATAAACGAGCATCACCTCAGTCGCAAACCTAATACTGTGAGCTTATCGTTTTGCGTATAAGCTCACACTTCTCACGTCGATCACTCCCCTCTTTCAAGCCTAAATTGACTCTGCCACTAGTCAGTATCCACCCAAGTTTGTACCATAGTGATACCGAGTTCTTTGTACTGTCAGCATTGTGGCCACTAAAGATTATGTAAAGCGCGGGCGCGCGCCAAAAAAGCCAGCTAATAACCGTCGTAAATCTACTGCGACTCGTTCTTTTCCTATCAAATGGGCCATCATTGCCGTGCTTTTGGTGGGTGCATTAGGCTATGGCTTATATTTTTTAGCGACCAGTGATCCTGCCCCCGCTCAGCCGAAAGTCACCAAACCGACAACGGTGAAACCACAAGTTGCGAAGCCAACAGTGGTAGCCCCCAAGCCTGCGACGAAACCGAAAGCCGCGCTACCGCCTAAACCGGAAGAGAAATGGCGCTATATCGAAGAGCTTGAAAACAAAGAAGTGAAAGTTGAAACCAAAAAAGAGCAGAAACCTACTCGACCTTATTTGATGCAATGTGGTGCCTACCGCACGCTGAAACAAGCTGACGAGCGTAAAGCCATGATCGCTTTCCAAGGCTTAACCAGCCAAATTAAAGTAGCAAACGGCGAAAAAGGTAAGTGGTATCGTGTGATTCTGGGCCCTTACCCTCAAAAACGTAAAGCCGAGAGCGACCGTAACCAATTACGCCGTGGGGGGATTGAGCCTTGCGCAATTTGGTATTGGGAATGGTAATTCATAATAATTTTCTTCTCTGATTAAAGATAAAAAAGGGTGCTACGGCATCCTTTTTTGATCACAAGCACTGCGACCACCTTGAAATTTCCCACCACCAACCCAAGATAATAATGATATTGATACCGGCACTGAACGCCGGCGCAAACCAAAGAGGTTTCCCCGTGACAACTATTGTATCTGTACGTCGAAACGGAAAAGTCGTTATTGCAGGTGATGGCCAGGTTTCTCTGGGCAACACTGTAATGAAAGGTAACGCGCGCAAAGTCCGCCGTTTATATAACAATAAAGTACTGGCAGGTTTTGCTGGCGGTACTGCTGATGCATTCACTCTATTTGAGCGTTTTGAGCGTAAGCTCGAAATGCACCAAGGCCACCTGCTGAAATCAGCGGTGGAGCTTGCGAAAGATTGGCGTACCGATCGTGCGCTACGCAAACTTGAAGCCTTATTGGCCGTGGCCGATGAAACTGGCTCATTAATTATCACGGGTAACGGTGATGTGGTTCAGCCTGAAAACGATCTGATTGCGATTGGTTCTGGTGGTAACTTTGCACAGGCAGCCGCAACCGCACTGCTTGAAAACACCGATTTAGGTGCACGTGAAATTGCAGAAAAATCGCTAAATATTGCTGGCGATATCTGTGTATTCACCAACCATAACCATACCGTTGAAGAACTAGAGACCAAGTAAGGAAGTTGCCATGTCTGAGATGACTCCACGCGAGATTGTTCACGAACTTGATCGCCACATTATCGGTCAAGATAAAGCGAAACGTGCAGTGGCTATTGCCCTACGTAACCGCTGGCGTCGCATGCAGCTTCCTGAAGAGCTGCGTGTTGAAGTCACCCCGAAAAATATTCTGATGATAGGCCCAACGGGTGTCGGTAAAACCGAGATTGCTCGTCGTCTAGCGAAACTAGCGAACGCGCCTTTCATCAAAGTTGAAGCAACCAAGTTCACCGAAGTGGGCTATGTAGGCAAAGAAGTGGAAACCATTATCCGCGACTTAACCGACGTTGCAGTGAAAATGACCCACCAGCAAGCGATGGAAAAAGTAAAATTCCGCGCTGAAGAACAAGCTGAAGATCGTATTCTTGATATCTTGCTGCCACCTGCTCGCGATGCATGGGGCCAAAATGAAGAAGGCGATAGCAATTCATCAACCCGTCAATCTTTCCGTAAGAAGCTGCGCGAAGGTAAACTTGACGACAAAGAAGTTGAAATCGATATTGCCGCGCCGCAAATGGGTGTAGAGATCATGGCGCCTCCAGGTATGGAAGACATGACCAACCAACTGCAAGGTATGTTCCAAAACCTTGCGGGTAACACCTCTAAAAAGCGTAAGATGAAAATCAAAGACGCGATGAAAGCAGCAACCGAAGAAGAAGCTGCCAAGTTGGTCAACCAAGAAGAACTGAAAGAACAAGCGATCTTTGCGGTAGAAAACAACGGCATCGTTTTCTTGGATGAAATCGATAAGATCTGTAAGCGTGGTGAATCATCAGGCCCAGATGTGTCACGCGAAGGTGTTCAGCGCGATCTACTGCCACTTGTTGAAGGCAGCACAGTATCAACCAAGCACGGCATGGTAAAAACTGATCACATCCTCTTTGTGGCTTCGGGTGCATTCCAAGTTGCAAAACCTTCGGATCTGATCCCTGAACTACAAGGTCGTCTGCCGATCCGTGTTGAGTTAGAAGCCCTAACAAGCCATGACTTCAAGCGTATCCTAACTGAGCCAAATGCATCGCTTACTGAGCAATACCGTGCTCTGATGGCGACAGAATCGGTTGAGATCTCGTTTACTGAAGACGGCATCGATAAACTGGCAGAAGCCGCATGGCAGGTGAATGAGCGTACTGAAAATATCGGTGCTCGCCGCCTGCACACTGTGATGGAGCGTTTGATGGAAGAACTATCTTACGACGCCTCTGAAAAATCAGGTGACGCCATGGTGATCGATGCAGCTTACGTGACTGAGCGTTTAGGTGAATTGGTTGAAGACGAAGATCTAAGCCGCTTCATTTTATAATAGCGCCTTGCACAACACTTGATATCACATCTAACGGCGCATTCACTGCGCCGTTTTTTTATCTGAAATTTGCGTTAATACACTTCCCCGACCGAATCTATCCAATATCAAGTGCTATATTGCATCCATCAGACACAGGGATAGCAAATGGAATAAGTGTCATATCTAGGTCACAATTTTTGTTCTGAAACAAACATTGTTGCGATAAATTTGCCCAGCGGGCGAATTGCGCCATAATAGCCATTCGATACATTGCTAAGTACGACATTATGAAATCATCTTCTTCACTCGCGATTTGGTTAGATGCAGCTCGGCCGAAAACACTGCCGCTGGCGATAGCATCCATTGTTTGTGGTAGCGCAGTGGCAGGATGGCAAGGAAGTTTTTCTGCATCAATCTCAGCGCTGGCATTGCTGACAGCACTGTTACTTCAAATTTTATCTAATCTAGCTAATGACTATGGCGACGCCGTCAAAGGGACAGATAACGATGACCGTCTAGGGCCTCAGCGTGCCATTCAGTCCGGTCTCGTTACGCCTGGTGCCATGCGCACCGCCATGGGCTTAAATATCGTCTTAACCGTTGTTAGCGGGCTAACCTTAATCTTCCTCGCCTGTAACAACCTTCAAGACATGTTTGGCTTTATGCTACTGGGCTTGATGGCCATTGCGGCTTCTATCGCCTACACCGTCGGTAATAAACCTTATGGTTACCGTGGGCTGGGCGATTTGTCAGTATTGATGTTCTTTGGCTGGCTGGGTGTCGCCGGGACTTACTACCTTCAAGCAGGACAAATCGATTCTGTGATCATGCTACCAGCAACCGCTTGTGGCTTGCTGGCTGTCGGCGTTCTCAATATCAATAACCTACGCGATATCGATAACGATCGCGCCTGCGGTAAATTAACGCTAGCGGTGCGTATGGGGCCTGAGTGGGGTCGCAAGTACCACTTGTTTTTACTGACCGGCAGTGTGCTTTGTTTGGCCTTATTTGCCCTACTTGAAATGCACTCACCGTTTGGTTGGCTCTTTGTACTCAGCACACCACTGTTGTTTAATCATGGTAAAAAAGTCCTGCAATCAGCTGATGGTGCAGCCCTTCGCCCTATGATGGCGACTATGGTGAAATGCGCCCTGCTGACCAATATTTTGTTTGCTGCTGGTGTGATGCTGTCTTAATGTCATCACCAATCAATTAGCAGTGATTCGATTAGCGGTGATATCACTGACGTGAAGTGCATCATCACCGTTAGTCACTTATTGCAATGCCCTTTTAGCTGGTTATACTTTCAACAAGTTAGAACAATATTGATACCCCTTTATTGATCATCGGATTGGTTCAATCAACCTTTCGCACAATTCGCCACAACAAGAAGTGAACTTATGGAATACAACACCTCAGAGCTATGCGATATCTACCTAGATAAAGTGGATGTGGTAGAGCCTATGTTCAGCTCTTACGGTGGTCGCAGCTCATTTGGCGGCCAAGTCACCACAGTGAAATGTTTTGAAGACAATGCTTTAATTCATACCGTCTTAGAACAAGAGGGCGCTGGTCGCGTACTACTGATTGATGGTGGCGGTTCATTACGCCGAGCACTGATTGATGCAGAACTTGCTCAACTGGCTGCTGATAATGAATGGGAAGGGATTATTGTGTATGGCAGTGTTCGCCATGTCGATGATCTTGATGAACTCGATCTCGGTATTCACGCACTAGCCTCTATCCCAGTGGGAGCAGATGAGCAAGGTGTCGGTGAAGTGGATGTGGCGGTGAACTTTGGTGGGGTGACCTTCTTGCCTGAAGATCATATCTATGCCGATAATACGGGTGTGATCTTATCGCAAGACCCGCTCGATATCGACTAACAGCATGAGTGGCAATATAACAGCCGCTCAGCCAAACTATCACGATGGTGAGTGATACTCCCATCGTGATCACTAGATGCAGCTCAGTTCTCTGGGCTGCATATCAAAGCTAGAATGACACCAATCTCAATCAGATTGGTATTCAATTACTCTACGCCTTCCATTTTACCTAGCAGGTTACGCACACGATCTTGCCATGCGTTATGGTCGTTACGAAGCTTTTCGTTATCTTGTACAAGCTCTTCACGGCTTGAACGTAATTCTTGCGCTTCCATTGCTAGGCTATCTTTTTGTTCTTTTAGTTCTTCAATTTCCATTTGTAGCAGAGAAATTGTATCAACCGCCATTTGTACTTTTGATTCTAGCTTTTCCAACATTTCTAATGACATAAAGTTCACCTGATTGTAGGCTCGCCCCTTCGCCTAAACCCTTATAAGACGCGGCACGAGCGTGTTTAATATGCGATGTTGAAATCTATTCTAACCACGCAGAGGCTATCAAGCATCCCCTAATACTGTGCTTTTTTGCAAGTGATTAAAAAAAGAACAATTTTGATGATCATTTTGCATACCGCCACTGTGTTATTCATTCTGCGATTAACTGTGCACCTTTGTGCAATCCGCAGGTGGTATGGATCTGAATGTTCATCCGCGCACCCCATTCATCTAAATTGTCACCAAGCTGCATGAATAGGCAGACAGCCAAGTGTAATAATTCACTCTTAGCCACTGAAACAATGCGTAGAATTGCGATCTCAATCTATTTTCATGCAGCCTCACCATGCTACTTTTTATCTTGATCGTATCTCTCTTGGATTTATCCAAGATTTGCCCTCTCTGGCACATCCGACCTACTTTAGGTCGGATTTTTTATGTCAATTCAACCACATACCCATAAAGTGGTAGATGTGGATGTTGCTTTTCGCGCATTTAAATACTCATTTAGTCAAAATGAGATTTCAATCATAAAACACGCAAACGCTTGCGCGTTTACGCATTGTTATCTTCCTTTTATGCTCGAACGCACATTATTCGAACGGGAATATTTCCATAATATCGGTACACAGCACCTCGCTGTGAAATAACTATAAAAAACGATACCCCTACAACATATCGATAAAAGGACTGAAAGATGACCAACTCAAAACAACACACCCTCCTCGGAGAGTGTATCGCTGAGTTTATAGGAACAGGTTTGCTGATCTTCTTCGGCGTCGGATGTGTCGCTGCGCTTGTATTAACAAGTGCAGAATTCGGCCAGTGGGAAGTCAGTATCATGTGGGGCTTTGGTGTGGCACTTGCTATCTACTGTACTGCAGGTGTCTCCGGTGCTCATATTAACCCAGCGGTAACTATCGCACTGGCACTCTTCCACGGCTTTGATAAACGCAAAGTCGGCCCGTACATTGTGGCCCAAGTACTTGGTGCTTTCTGTTCGGCGGCTCTTATCTACGCACTTTACAGCAACCTATTTACCGAATTCGAAGCCGCGAATCAGATCGTCCGAGGCAGTGAAGCTAGCCTTGCAACCGCAGGCATCTTCTCGACTTACCCTAATGCAGCCCTCTCTTTTGGTGGTGCATTTGCAGTTGAGTTCGTGATCACAGCCGTACTGATGTTCGCCATTCTAGCCATTGGTGATGATAAAAACGGTGCACCACGTGGTGCAATGGGCCCACTATTGATTGGTATTCTAATCGCCGTTATCGGTGGCTCTTTAGGTCCACTGACTGGGTTTGCAATGAACCCAGCGCGTGACTTTGGCCCTAAATTCTTTGCCTTTATGGCGGGATGGGGTGACATGGCGCTCACGGGCGGTAAAGATATCCCATACATGATAGTCCCAATTCTAGCGCCTATCTTCGGTGCATGTTTTGGTGGCTGGTTATACCCTAAAGTGATTGGTACCTACCTACCGGGCAACAACTGTACGTTACCAAACAAATGCGAAGGCGATGCCGAGCAAGAAACGGCCAGTGCTTAAACGCATTCGCACGAAACAAACATAAAAATAGGATGCCAGCCCGACTCTGCGTCTGTGCTCGGGCTGAAGATAGCGTCCATCTCTACTACCCTATAAAAATATATCGAGGAAAATGTTATGACCACTGAGCAAAAGTACATTGTTGCACTTGATCAGGGTACGACTAGTTCCCGCGCGGTTGTGCTGGATCACAACGCCAATATCGTCTGTACGTCCCAACGTGAATTCACTCAAATTTACCCTAAAGCCGGCTGGGTTGAGCACGATCCACTCGAGATCTACGCAACCCAAAGCTCAACCTTAGTGGAAGTGCTAGCCAAAGCGGGTATCCGTTCCGACCAAGTCGCGGGTATCGGTATCACTAACCAACGTGAAACCACCATTGTTTGGAATAAGAATACAGGTAAGCCTGTTTACAATGCGATTGTATGGCAATGCCGCCGTACAGCTGATATTTGTGAAGGCCTGAAAGGTGAAGGGTTAGAAGAGTATATCCGTGACAACACAGGTCTAGTGGTTGACCCGTATTTCTCGGGTACCAAGATCAAATGGATCTTAGATAACGTTGAAGGTGCACGCGAAGAAGCAGAAGCCGGAAATCTCTTATTCGGTACCGTGGATACTTGGCTGATCTGGAAGATGACTCAGGGACGTGTTCACGTGACTGACTACACCAATGCGTCACGCACCATGGTGTTTAATATCAATACCCTACAGTGGGATGAAAAACTACTCAAAGCACTCGACATTCCATTGTCTATGATGCCAGAAGTGAAACCATCTTCTGAAGTCTATGGCCAAACCAACATTGGTGGTAAAGGCGGTACACGTATTCCAATTTCAGGTATTGCTGGAGACCAACAAGCCGCACTATTTGGTCAAATGTGTGTGGAACAAGGCCAAGCAAAGAACACCTATGGGACAGGCTGTTTCTTGCTGATGAATACAGGCAAAGAAAAAGTAACCTCGCACAATGGTCTACTGACAACGCTCGCCTGCGGACCGAAAGGCGATGTGGCTTACGCATTGGAAGGCGCAGTCTTTATGGGCGGTGCATCAGTACAATGGCTGCGTGATGAAGTGAAACTACTAAGTGATGCTAGCGATTCTGAATACTTTGCTGAAAAAGTAGGCAGTGCAAATGGCGTATACGTCGTACCAGCCTTCACAGGATTAGGCGCACCTTACTGGGACCCGTATGCACGTGGCGCAATTGTCGGCTTAACACGTGGCGTTAACTCTAACCACATCATTCGTGCAACGCTAGAAAGCGTCGCTTACCAAACCCGTGACGTATTAGATGCAATGCAAGCGGACTCTGGCATCAAGCTCGCTAGTCTACGTGTCGATGGGGGTGCAGTGGCCAACAACTTCCTGATGCAGTTCCAATCTGACATCCTTAACACTGAAGTACACCGCCCTGTCGTCACCGAAGTCACAGCACTGGGTGCAGCTTACCTTGCCGGTCTTGCTGTCGGTTTCTGGGACAGTATCGACGAACTACAAGACAAAGCGGTACTCGATCGAAACTTCCTACCTTGTGCCAACGACAAGAAACGTGATCGCCGCTACCGTGGTTGGCAACGTGCAGTTGAATGTGCCAAAGGCTGGGCCATTGATGAAGACTATGACGACGAATAATCCTCAGTGATCTCGCCCTTTCTTTAAAGGTTCCCCCTCAAAAAAGGTCTGCACACGCAGACCTTTTCTTTTTCTAAATCTTTATTTTTATCGTCCACTACAGGCTCATGCTGCAAAGGTTAAGCAATTAAGCTGTGCCACAAAATAGGCACCACAATGACCACTATCAGTAATAGTAATAAGCCATATTCAAGCCGAAGTAATTGGTTGTGGGCTCGGTGTTGCTGTCGCTTATTCAATTGTTGGTTTTCTTGCTTTACCTCACGGCGAAAGCGCTTAATCAACCTATGCATCGTATCTCTCTATTTCTGTTGTATTTTTATGCTGATATTTTGACCGAAAGCCATATTTATTATCGTGATCTTTTTCACGCCTACTACTTGATAGTGCACAGAATTAAATTAACGCAAACGTTTCACTCAAGCTGTGATAAAATCCCCGCCAGTTCAAAAGCCCACTGATTTCTATTTCCGGAGTAACCATGAAACGCGATTTAGCGATGGCATTTTCCCGTGTCACTGAAGGTGCCGCACTGGCAGGCTACAAATGGCTTGGCCGTGGTGACAAAAACGCTGCCGATGGCGCAGCAGTTGAAGTTATGCGTACCCTTCTTAATCAAACTGAGATTGAAGGTGAAATCGTTATTGGTGAAGGTGAGATCGATGAAGCACCTATGCTCTACATTGGTGAGAAAGTCGGTTTGGGCGGTGATGCTGTCGATATCGCCGTTGACCCAATCGAAGGCACTCGCATGACAGCGATGGGACAAAACAACGCATTGGCGGTACTTGCAGCTGGCGAAAAAGGCTCTTTTCTTAAAGCACCAGACATGTACATGGAAAAATTGGTTGTTGGCCCTGGCGCAAAAGGGGCGATTGACCTTGATAAACCACTGAGTGAAAACCTAGAAAATATTGCAGCAGCACTGGGTAAAACACTGGATTCATTAGTTGTGACGACACTGGCAAAACCGCGTCATGACCAAGTGATCGCCGACATGCAAGCCATGGGTGTACGCGTCTTCGCTTTCCCTGATGGCGATGTTGCCGCTTCTATCCTAACTTGTATGCCAGACAGCGAAGTCGATGTCATGTACTGCATCGGTGGTGCACCTGAAGGTGTTGTTTCAGCAGCCGCGATTCGCGCGCTTGGCGGTGACATGCACGGTCGTCTGATCCCTCGCCATCAAGTAAAAGAAGACAACGAAGAGAACCGTCGTCTTGGTCAAATTGAAATTGACCGTTGTGGTGAGATGGGTATCGAACCTAACAAGCTACTGCGTATGGAAGACATGGCGCAAAGCGATAACGTCATTTTCGCTGGTACAGGTATCACTAAAGGTGACCTGCTTGAAGGCATCAGCCGCCAAGGCGACATGGCGACAACCGAAACCCTACTTATTCGCGGTAAGTGCCGTACTATTCGTCGCATTAAATCGACGCACTACTTATCACGCAAAGATGATGCGATCAAAGGTCACATCATCTAATTCGGCAAGCCAGTTCATGGTTTAACCGCCGTCTCATCAAGGCGCATCTGTTTGGTGCGCTTTTTTATTGCTCCCAGTTCAATCCTTTATCCACCTCAATCCTTTCACATTTCTCGCCTATAGTTGCATTCATCTTCTATGCTTAGTTTGTAAAGTCGTTGCTTTATTTAGCTCGCTGGTTACATAATAGTGATGACAAAGGAAGATGCTGCTATGAAAACAATCGATAAAATTCTTCAACGAATGAAGCGTGAAGGTGATGTCACCGCCAAGGAGCTGGCACAAGAGTTAAGCCTGACCACCATGGGCGTACGCCAACACCTCCAAGGGCTAGAAGAGTCTGGTCTGGTTGATTTTCACGATGTAAAAGTAAAAGTGGGTCGTCCTACTCGCCACTGGCGCTTAACCGCCCAAGGGCACAGTCAATTCACGGATCGTCATGGTGATTTGATCATTCAAATGCTCGACTCTGTCGAAGACTTATTTGGCTCGACTGGCTTGGAAAAAGTGATCAATCAGCGTGAGCAACAAACATTCACCCAATACCAACAAGCACTAGCAAAGTGTGAAAATTTAAAAGAAAAACTCGAATTACTGACTACACTCAGGGAGCAGGAAGGCTACATGGCTGAGCTGCTACACGATGAGCAAGGCTACCTGCTGGTTGAAAACCACTGCCCTATTTGCCACGCTGCAAAACGTTGCCCATCGCTGTGTCAGTCAGAATTGAATGTCTTCCAACGCTTATTGGGAAATGAATACCTTGTCGAAAGGAACGACCACATTATCGCCGGAGAGAGGCGTTGCGCTTATCGAATCATGAACAATTAGAATAAGGAGCCAACTATGGCTGACTGGATCCCCGCGGAAGTCATAAACAATCGTCATTGGAATAACGATTTGTTTAGTCTAACGTTACGAGCAAATATCGAGCCCTTTAAAGCAGGGCAATTTACGAAACTCGGTTTAGAAATCGACGGCAAGATGATCCAGCGGGCTTATTCATTTGTTAACCCACCCAGCGACAACACCATAGAAATTTACGCCACACGCGTCGCCGATGGTCTGCTCTCCCCGCGCCTTCATCAGCTTGAAGCAGGTGATCACGTTTACGTTTCAGCACGAGCAACGGGCTACTTCATGCTCAGTGAAGTACCTCAGGGTGAGCATCTGTGGCTACTTGCTACAGGCACTGCCATCGGCCCTTATCTATCCATGCTCCGCGAAAAAGAAGTATGGCAACGCTTTCGTAAAATTGTGTTAGTTCACGCCGTCCGCTATGCGGCCGACCTGAGTTACCAAGCCGAAATCAATGCGCTAAAAGAACAATATCCCGATCAATTAATTGTACAGCCATTTGTCAGTCGCGAACCGGCCATGCTGTCATTACCCGGCCGGATCCCACTGGCGATTGCCGATGGGCTACTCGAACGTCATGTTGGATTAACGCTTAGCGCCGAGCAAAGTCAAGTTATGCTATGCGGTAACCCTGAAATGGTACGAGATACTAAAGCAGCCTTAGAACAAAAAGGCTTAGCGAAAAATTTACGTCGAGCACCAGGACAAATTACGATGGAACACTACTGGTAATTACATCTAGATTCGGAAGTCGATCGATTTTATCAACTCTGTCTCAACTCTGAGCCAGTCAGATTCTCAGCTGACTGGCTAGGGTAAGAAGAGACGTGATAAAAGGAGGTCGATGATGCCAGACCAAACAACCGCGCATTTAGCCCAATCTTCTCAGAAAGCACAGACTCTACCGAGTTTTGACGAACTCAAGACCTTGGCAGAACAAGATCCGGAGGCGTTAGAAGCCCTACGCATCACGATGAGCCAAGATATCATTGATAACGCCAGTCAAGCAATGCAACCCCGCCTGCAGGCCCAGCTAAGCCATATCAATCAAGTGATTGCGACAGGAAAGAACCCGAATCATGTTAACGTGCTGCTGCGCAAAGAGCTTCACAGGCAATTCGTACGCTTTTCACAGGCGCTAACAGCACCAGAGACAATCAAACATCAGCAGGCTGACATCAAGCCATTTTGCCGCCCCACTCCAACCTCTTAAAGTTACAATCTGCATACAGTGGGGCGTCTCACTTTCAACCCAGTTTACGCGCTAACTTTCAAGAAGGTCTCAGGATCCATGTCGCGCACATCAATCGTTAAACTATTAATGTCAGCGGCATGTTTTTCCAGTTCAGCCATTACTTCTCGTGTTAAAAGACGCTTTTGCTCTACCGTTCGCCCAGATAATAAGCTGAGCTCAATGTGGATAAACGTTTGTTTAACACCGTCTTCACCAATCAACCAGTTATGGCAAGGATAAGCACGCGTTTTGACGGCATCGGCTTCAAACAAACCACTGGCCAACATCACCCTGTGTAAATCATCCAGCAAGCCAGCCACATTGACGCGTTCAGCGACAGGATCGGCATACTCCACCACAAGATTTGGCATTTTTCCTCCTTAAAAAACTCGTCCATTGCACTAGCACAATCTGCTAGCACCTAGCCAATACAGTACGATATTTAACCAAGCAAGGCGAGTTACATAGGTGAAAATTCAACCAAAGATCACTGTCTAATTTGACCGCCAAAAATAAAATTTACGCTGAATTTATGATTAATTACGCTTTCACTGTTCACTTTTCTTCACGAAAAAGGTACAACCAAGCACGATAATGATTTTGGACAGTAAAATTATTCAGAATTCTGTTATATTTTTACGTAATTGAGACCAATCGAATTCAGTAATCCTCTTGGCATAGGGATAACCTCCAAGGATTACGGTTACTTAAATCGATTTGTTTTAATTTACATCTATTAAATTTGGAGAAATGCTATGCGCCATCCTGTAGTTATGGGTAACTGGAAGCTAAACGGTAGCAAGGAAATGGTCTCTGACCTTCTTAAAGGCCTTAACGCTGAACTAGAAGGTGTTCAAGGTGTTGACGTTGCCGTTGCTCCACCAGCGCTATACATCGACCTAGCTGAGCGTGAAATCGCAGCGGGCGGTAACAAGATCATTCTTGGTGCACAGAATACTGATCTAAACAACAGCGGTGCTTTCACTGGTGATATGTCTCCAGCGATGCTGAAAGACTTCGGTGCAAGCCACATCATCATCGGTCACTCTGAGCGTCGTGAATACCACGCTGAGTCTGACGAGTTCGTTGCTAAGAAATTCGCTTTCCTTAAAGAAAACGGCCTAACACCTGTTCTTTGTATCGGTGAGTCTGAAGCACAAAACGAAGCTGGCGAAACAGTTGCAGTATGTGCACGCCAAATCGACGCTGTGATCAACACACAAGGTGTTGAAGCTCTTGAAGGCGCTATCATCGCTTACGAACCAATCTGGGCGATCGGTACAGGTAAAGCAGCAACAGCTGAAGATGCACAACGCATCCACGCACAAATTCGTGCTCACATCGCAGAGAAATCTGAAGAAATCGCGAAGAAAGTTGTTATCCAATACGGCGGTTCTGTTAAACCAGAAAACGCAGCGTCATACTTCGCACAACCAGATATCGATGGTGCGCTAGTAGGCGGTGCAGCACTTGACGCGAAAGGCTTTGCCGCTATCGCTAAAGCAGCTGCTGAAGCTAAAGCATAATCTCGTGTAATCACAGATTAGCTTGATAAAAGGTCACTTCGGTGGCCTTTTTTGTGCCTGCTATTCCAATAACAAGCCAAATCACAGCCACAAAAAAGCCGACACAAGGCCGGCTTTCATTTCTTCACTCACATCCAGCATGCTAAACCTGAGTGATATCTATCTGCCATTTAGAACAACTTGTCTGCTACTGCGTAAAGGTCTTTACGCACTGGACGTTTCATGTTTTCAATCGCATCGATGATGTCGTGGTGAACCATTTGTTCGTTCTGAATGCCCACACAACGGCCACCTTCGCCTTGTAGCAGAAGATCAACCGAGTAAGCACCCATGCGTGACGCTAGGATACGGTCGAAGGCTGTTGGCTGACCACCACGTTGAATGTGACCCAAAACCGTCGCGCGTGTTTCACGGCCAGTTTGGTCTTCAATGTATTTAGCCAGTTCATTTGCATCTGTCATCAATTCAGTCAGTGCAACGATAGCGTGTTTTTTACCTTTCGCGATACCTTCATTGATTTTCTCAATCAAAGCTTCTTTATCTAGGCCTGTTTCAGGTGTGATGATGTACTCACAGCCACCCGCAATCGCAGACATTAGCGTAAGATCACCACAGTGACGACCCATCACTTCAACAATAGAAATACGTTGGTGAGAAGATGATGTGTCACGTAGACGGTCAATCGCGTCAATAACAGTATTAAGTGCTGTTAAGTAACCGATAGTGTAATCCGTACCCGCTACGTCGTTATCGATCGTGCCAGGAATACCGATACATGGGTAACCCATTTCAGTTAGCTTCTTCGCACCCATGTACGAACCATCACCACCGATAACAACCAAGGCGTCGATACCGTGTAGTTTCAAGTTCTCAATAGCTTGCTCACGTACTTTGACATCTTTGAACTCAGGAAATCGTGCTGAGCCTAAGAATGTACCGCCTTTGTTGATCACATCAGACACGCTAGTACGCGTTAATTGCTCGATACGGTTTTGGTGAAGGCCTTGGTAGCCGTCGTAAATACCGAATACTTCTAGGCCTTCCGATAGCGCTGCACGAACAACACCGCGAACCGCTGCATTCATACCAGGTGCGTCACCACCACTGGTCAAAACACCAATCTTCTTAATCATGGTTACCCTCTGACTTTGGGAATTGAAAAATCAAATCCAGACACGAGTTACCGAGGTTCCCCCTCTCGGCACCATAGGATGAATCCTATGCTCGCGAAAACTGTAACTTTCCTACTAATGTAGGAGTATTACAATCTTGATAAAAAAATTCGTTGATTCACATCACGATCGCTTGTGACTTCACATTATTCAACAAGCCGTATACAAGGCGTAATATGAAAAACTTCACCGCGTAAGAAACACCGCCATGAAGAGGTAGACATCTGTTTGTAGCGTTCATTGCTACCAAATATGCACAATTTTTGGGTGATAACCGTGGGCTAAGGTGAATTGTCGTCCATGATAATCCCAGCAAATTGTGAGCTGCAAAGTGGTGCAAGGCTACCTTGCGTATTGGTTTACTCTTGTAGTTTAGCAACCAATAATTTGCTTAGTCGGGAGTATAGCTGTTTTGCGACGAAAATTAATAACAAAAATGTTTTGATATGTTGAAAAAATGAAAAAGCCGTAGCGGTAACTACGGCTTTTATAACGGATTTATCGGCGCTTCAATCAGTTCGATTTTGCATCACGGTGAGCATCACACTTCGCCATACGCTCACTTTGCAATTCTTGCAGCTTGGTCTTTTGCTCTGCGGTCAAGATATTCAACATGTCGTGACGATTTTTCAGCATAGCGACACGGTGATCCAGCTGCTGCTCTGACATTTGCTGTGCTAGTTGACGTACTTCGGCTTCGTTGAAGCTATCAGCCAGTAGCAGTTGCTGCATTTGTTGATGGGATGCTCGGCGTGCATCACGGTTATCGCTGTTAGCTTGGCGTTGTTCGCGGTGGCTTTCACGCAGTGTTTTCATTTGCGCTTTCTGCTCACTGGTCAGATCCAATTCACGGAACATTTTTTTGCCGCCATCCATACCGCAACCGCCTTTACCACCGTGATGACCTTTACCACCACCGTAAGCCATTGCTGATGCAGAGCCCAGCGCTAAAGGAAGTACGATTGCCATGGCTAAGGTTTTCTTAAAGCTTTTCATTTGTCTTCTCCAGATATGCCGTTCTCGGTATGCATTAATAATAACTCGCGCAAGGTAAAGCGCTGTCTTTCTAACGTAAAGCTGCGTAAATCCAGATCAGAGAACTTGGCTGTTAAGGAGGCTTTAGAGATACTAAGGTTAGGCACTTTATTGTTTGTTGAGTGTTTGCTTACTATTTTGACCTGCAGGACACTGCTTCAGAGAAGGCTGATAACAATGGCAAAAATTCTACTGGTTGATGACGATACGGAACTGACCTCCCTACTCACCGATATTCTAGAACTGGAAGGCTTTGAGGTGTGTGAAGCCAATAATGGTGAAGAGGGGCTCGCAAAAGTGGATGACAGCATAGATCTCATTTTGCTGGATGTCATGATGCCTAAACTCAACGGCACAGAGATGCTACGCCGCTTGCGAGAGAATTACGCCATTCCTGTCATGATGCTCACCGCCAAAGGGGAAGAGATTGATAGGGTTATTGGGTTAGAGCTTGGCGCTGATGATTACCTCCCTAAGCCGTTTAGCGATCGGGAGCTGTTAGCCCGTATGCGTGCTATTTTGCGCCGCACCCAAACCAGCACCAATGCCACACAAGTGCAGTCTGATTGCTTACGTAGCCAAGGCATTGAGGTCTACCCAGGCCGCCAAGAAGTGATCTGTCAGGGACAATTGATAGAGATGACAGGCACGGAGCTGGCCTTATTGAGCTACTTAATCCAGCATCCGGGGAAAATCATAGCCAAAGAAGAACTCAGTCTAGAAGTACTCGGCAAACGCTTGGCACCTTTTGATCGTGCTATTGATATGCACGTATCGAATTTACGTAAAAAACTCCCCGAGCGCGAAGATGGTAAAGCACGGATTAAAACCTTGCGTGGTAAAGGCTACTTATTGGTCGATGACCAATAACAACGTACTGTCACCCTATAGCAACGTCCTACGCCTCCCCGTTCAGGCTCACTCATGAGAAAAGGTAACTGCATGCGTCGACCATTATTTTCCAGCTTATACGGCCGTATCTTTGCCGTATTTTGGTTAACGCTATTTTTAGTCGTTATTACACTCCTGCTCTTGCCCAATCTCGATCCTAGAGCGCAGCACACGATTCCCGAGCCACAGATTTTTAAATTGAATCAAACGGCAGAGCGAATATCCAACCGCATCAGTGCCATGCCCGGTGAGCTAAACCGTAAACTTAACAGCATTACACGCCATGATCGTCATGATGGTGCACGGGTTTACTTCACTACCCTTGATGGCGAAGTCATTGCACCACACGGCCGTAATAAAGCATTACGCAATTTCGTGACCATTGCCGATAGCCCCGAGGCTCCCCGACAAAAACTCTATGGCCGCTGGATGATGGCCGGGCCTTTTGCCATTAGCGATAACAATCAGCAAGCTTTAATGTATGTCGGACGTTTTTGGCGTGAGAAACCGCCCTTTTTCATTCAAATATTAGACAAGCCGTTCCAGCTACTCTTGTTGACCATGCTGGTGAGCACTCCCTTATTACTCTGGCTCGCCTGGGCCATCAGTCGTCCAGCCCGCCGTTTACAGCAAGCCGCTGAACGCGTGGCAACAGGCCAGTTTTCCCCGGATCCCAAACTAGAACAAGGCTCAGTCGAATTTCAGCAAGCTGGTGCTAGCTTCAACCAAATGGTGCAGGCGATCAATCAAATGATTGGTGGCCAACAACGCTTGCTATCCGACATCTCACATGAGCTACGCTCGCCACTCACTCGCTTACGTATGGCCACCGCACTCGCACAACGCAAACAAGGGGAAAGCAAAGAACTATCACGTATCGATACGGAAGCTGAACGCTTAGAGCAAATGATCAGTGAACTACTAGAACTATCGCGAATGCAGGTCAATAGCCACCAACAGCGTGAAACGTCAGATGCCCATTCATTGTGGTTCGAGATGTTAGAAGATGCCCAGTTTGAAGCAGAGCAATGCCAGAAAACACTGAGCTACAATCCACTGCAAGCATGGCCGATCAGCGGCAACCCGAACCTGTTAATCAGTGCGGTTGAGAATGTGGTGCGTAACGCGATTAAGTACGGCGATAACGTGATTCAAGTCCAGATAGTCCCCGTTGAGCACCAGTTAATGATCACCGTAGATGACAACGGTGAAGGCGTACCAGACGATGAACTCAATGACATCTTCAGGCCTTTCTATCGAGTCTCAACTGCGCGTGATCGCAGCAGTGGCGGTACGGGCTTAGGGCTCGCAATTACAGAAAGTGCGATTCGTCAGCATAGCGGCACGATAGTCGCAAGCCGTAGTCCACTGGGTGGATTACGTATGAGCATTACCTTACCGCTGAACACTTAGCACACTAGAGCACAGAAGAAATTAGAACAGCGTGGGTGATATTCGTTACAATAGGCTCAGTTTATCTTTGCAGACCGAAGTGATTATGTTTGATATTGCGTTATACGAGCCTGAAATTGCCCCAAACACTGGCAACATTATTCGCCTGTGCGCTAACTGTGGTGCCAACTTACACCTGATTGAACCACTTGGGTTTGATTTAGAAGAGAAAAAACTGCGTCGTGCAGGTTTGGATTATCACGATCTTGCCCACGTCCATCGCCATAAAGACTTTGCCGCATTTATGGAAGCCATTGGTGAGCGTCGTATTTTTGCGTGTACGACAAAGACCACAAACTTCCATACCAACGCCCAGTTTACTAAAGGCGATGTATTACTGTTTGGCCCTGAAACGCGCGGCCTGCCCGCCGATCTAATTGAAAGCTTACCGCTAGAACAGCGCCTGCGTATTCCTATGCACCCAGACAGCCGTAGCCTAAACCTCTCCAATGCTGCTGCTATCATTGGCTATGAAGCATGGCGCCAGCTGGGTTTTGAAGGCGCAATGTAAGCAACAATCTTCACTGACCGTACAATAAAAAAGCAGCCTATGGCTGCTTTTTCTATTTCGGTGGCAGGGTTTAAATAACAATAAGATAAATCTTAAATGCCATCACCCGCAGTAAAAGTTTGCGAACTGCCGTTAAATTGCTGATCCATGTCCATAGCAGGTTTTTCGGTGCTTGGTCGACCCACGACTTTTGCAGGTACACCCGCAACGGTTGTGTGTGGTGGCACTGCATTCAATACAACAGAGCAAGAACCTATCTTCGCCCCTTCACCCACTTCGATGTTACCCAAGACTTTCGCACCCGCACCTATCATCACCCCTTCTCGGATCTTAGGATGACGATCACCGCCGGCTTTGCCTGTACCGCCCAAGGTCACGTCTTGCAAGATAGAGACATCATTTTCAACCACGGCTGTTTCACCAATCACAATCCCTGTTGCATGGTCAAACATAATACCCTGGCCAATTTTCGCCGCTGGGTGCACATCAACCTGGCAGGTTACCGAGATCTGGTTTTGCAAATATACAGCCAAGGCAACACGGTTCTGTTTCCACAACCAGTTAGCCACACGGTAGCCTTGCAGAGCATGAAAACCTTTAAGATATAAAAGTGGTACTGAATACATACCAACAGCAGGATCACGCTCGACGACCGCGCGAATATCACAAGCCGCAGATTCAGTGATCATACAATCAGCAGCATAAGCTTCTTCGATCACTTCACGTACCGCCATCGCAGGCATTGAGGGTGTTGCCAGTTTATTCGCGAGAATATAGCTCAGTGCCGCCCCTAAATTATCATGTTTGATAATCGTGGCATGATAGAAACTGGCTAACATAGGTTCTTGCTCTGACTGATCTCTCGCTTCCTGCTTGACCGATTGCCAAAGACTATATTGCTTACACTCCTTCACATCACCCTCTGCTGTTTTCTTATTTGAAATGAGCCAACAACGCATTCCATTCGTTATCTTGGGCTGTGAGATAGCAAGATAACGAATGAATTTAGTCACACTTTATAGCTCTAACTGTAACGTGCTCTGAAAAAAAAACAACGCGAGCCATAAGCTCGCGTTATAAATATCAGCCAATTGTAACTACCCAGTAAATACTCGATAGCACTTAGTCACTGACATTATTCATCTTTTTTCTCGCGTGCGAGTAAATCTTTCGCCGCTTCACGGGCATCTTTACCTTGGTATAGCACCTGATAAATTTGCTCAGTAATTGGCATTTCAACCTGATGGCGCTCCGCTAACACCCAAACTTCTTTGGTATTACGGTAACCTTCAACCACTTGACCAATCACTTCTTGTGCACCGTCTACCGTTTGACCTTCACCCAAGGCAAGACCAAAACGGCGATTACGTGATTGGTTATCGGTACAGGTTAAGACTAAATCACCCAAGCCAGCCATGCCCATAAAGGTTTCAGGCTGAGCACCAAGCGCAGCACCTAAACGGCACATTTCCGCTAAACCACGGGTAATAAGTGCAGTACGGGCATTGGCACCAAAGCCGATACCATCAGACATACCTGCGCCAATCGCAATCACATTTTTAACAGCACCACCAAGTTGCATGCCGATAAAATCAGTATTGCTATAAACGCGGAATGACTTACTACAGTGAATTTTTTCTTGCAGATCGCTTACAAACTCAGGGTCTGGCGATGAGACTGCAATCGCTGTTGGCATACCCGCCGCCAACTCTTTCGCAAACGTAGGGCCAGACAACACAGCAAGCGGGACTTGATCGCCCAGTGCATCTTGCGCGACATCTTTCAACAGACGTCCCGTTTCTGGCTCTAAGCCTTTGGTTGCCCAGCAAATACGTGAATCTTCACGTAAATGAGGCTTCACTTGCGTCAGCACATCACCAAAAACATGGCTCGGCACTACCACTAATAAGTCACGGCTCGCAGCAACGGCTTGTGCTAAATCCGAGGTCAAAATTAATGACTCAGGAAAAGCAACACCGGGCAAGAAAGCCTCGTTAGCACGATCAATTTCGAGCTGTGCAATATGTTCAGGCTCATGGCCCCACAGCACCACATTGGCACCTGATCGTGCCAAAGCAATCGCGAGTGAGGTACCGTATGAACCGGCACCTAACACTGTCATGCTAACGTTTTGTTTCGCATTCTGATTCATATCAACTTCGCGCATTGATTACGCTTCAGCGTTCTCTTGGTTCGCTTCAGCTTGGTTTTGTAGGTAGTTCATGAACAAAGCGTCAAAGTTAACTGGCGCTAGGTTCAGTTGAGGGAACGTACCTTTAACCACTAGGCTTGAAATTGTTTCACGCGCGTATGGGAATAGGATGTTCGGGCAGAATGCACCTAGGCAATGTGCAAGTTGTGGTGCTTCCATACCGTCAACAGAGAAGATACCGCCTTGCTGAACTTCACATAGGAATGCTGTGTCTTCTGCGTTTTTAACCGTAACAGTTAGGCGAAGAACAACTTCAAATACACCTTCACCTAGCTCACGGCTTTGCGTATCAAGATCCAGTTTTACATCTGGGTTCCATTCTTTTTGGAACATGTCTGGCGAGTTAGGCGCTTCAAAAGAAACGTCTTTTAGAAAGATACGTTGGATTTGGAAGTTTTGTTGCGCTTCGTTAGTTGCTGCTTCAGCCATGTTGATATCCTTTTATTTACCGTGTTCATCTAGTGATGAAATAAAACATGTTACCGAGCCGATGTTCTCACCATCCACTCGGCAAAAATTTTGACAGTTGAAACTTATTTTTTGCCCTTGCTACGAATAAGCGGCAAGTTACCTTCGTTCCAAGAGATCAAACCATCCTTTAATACGCTGACGTTTTCAAAACCAGCTTTATTAAGTTCATTTGCACTATCTGGCGCAGTTTGACCTGTCTTACATACCACAATGATTGGGGCAGCTTTGTACTTTTCAAGCTCAGCAAAGTTATGTTCTTTAATTTGGCTCGGTAAAATGTGATGTGCGCCCGCAATATGACCTTGGCGGTACTCGTCACGTGAACGAATATCGACAACCACACCATTTTCACGGTTCATTAGTGCCGTTGCTTGGGTTGGGGTAACAATTTGGTAGCCTGCGGTTTTTTGCTTCACAAACGATGTGATGATCGCGACAACCAGACCAATCCACACTAAAGATAAAATTGGGTTGCCTGTCAGAAATTCAATGTATTGTTGCATGGCCTTCGCTCTACTCTCGCTTAATCCTTAGCCCATAATTGGCGCTAAGCTCATATAAAAACGTACATACTTCTTGTCAGAGTGAATACTACTTATGCCACTAAACTCAGTCGGCAAGCAATACTCTGCGGCAAGGTGCATGTCCGTAACAAAGAAACCGAGTATACCCACGTTGCCTGCCAAGTACAGCGACAGACAGATAATCCGTGTGATAACTCACTTGCTATTATAAGAGCTAACCTATCGTTGAAATAGTAAAAAACAATGGAAAAAGACTTACCTTCTCCCTCATAAATGAATATATTTTACGGAAACACTAACAATTTATTTACAGCATTGTTTGATCTTACCCTACAGTTTTCGGGTGGAGTTGTAGTAAAATTACCAACATTCAAAACTCATGACGTTAATTACTTTGAAAAAATCAAAGCGTTAAGGTGATTAGTTTTGATTTTTCACTTATGACATACAAGAGGACAGCTTATGTCTGCTAAGAAGCCATTGGCTCTAGTGATTCTAGATGGTTGGGGTTACCGCGAAGACGCGCAAAACAACGCGATCGCAAACGCAAAAACACCGGTAATGGATGGCCTAATTGCAAATGAAGCGAACACGCTGATTTCTGCATCAGGTATGGATGTGGGTTTGCCAGATGGTCAAATGGGTAACTCTGAAGTAGGTCACACCAACATTGGTGCGGGCCGCGTGGTTTACCAAGATCTGACTCGTATCACTAAATCTATTGCTGACGGCGACTTCTTTGAAACAGAAGCGCTAGTCAATGCAATGGATAAAGCAATCCAAGCAGGCAAAGCTGTTCATATCATGGGCCTAATGTCACCAGGTGGTGTTCACAGCCATGAAGACCACATTGCAGCCGCTATCGAGATGGCAGCAAAACGTGGTGCTGAAAAGATTTACCTACACTGCTTCCTAGACGGTCGTGATACACCGCCACGCAGCGCACAAGCATCCCTTGAGCGTTTCGATGCCCTATTTGCTGAGCTAGGCAAAGGCCGTACCGCATCGCTGGTTGGTCGCTACTACGCAATGGACCGCGATAACAACTGGGATCGCGTAGAAGTTGCTTACAACCTACTGACTCAAGCAAACGCTGAGTTCACAACAGCAACAGCAGTTGAAGGCTTAGAAGCTGCATACGCTCGTGATGAAAACGATGAGTTCGTTAAAGCAACTGAAATCCGTGCTGAAGGCCAAGCGTCTGCAGCTATGGAAGACGGTGATGCTGTTATCTTCATGAACTACCGTGCTGACCGTGCGCGCCAAATCACGCGTACTTTCCTAACAGATTTCGCTGGTTTTGAACGTGCGACGTTCCCTGCCGTGGATTTTGTAATGCTGACTCAATACGCTGCTGATATTGATCTTGCTGCAGCATTCCCACCAGCAAGCCTAGAAAACACTCTAGGTGAGTGGCTATCGAAGAAAGGTAAAAAACAGCTACGTATCTCTGAAACAGAGAAATACGCGCACGTCACTTTCTTCTTTAACGGTGGTGTAGAAGACGAGTTTGACGGTGAGTCTCGCTCACTGGTTGCTTCACCAAAAGTAGCAACTTATGATCTTCAACCAGAAATGAGCTCACCTGAGCTAACTGAAAAACTGGTTGCAGCAATCAAATCTGGCGAATTCGATACGATTATTTGTAACTACCCGAATGGCGACATGGTTGGCCACACAGGTGTTTACGATGCAGCCGTTCAAGCCTGTGAAGCATTAGATAGCTGTATTGGTCAGGTTGTTGCGGCTATCCGTGAAATGGATGGTCAGCTGCTGATCACTGCCGACCACGGTAACGCTGAAATGATGATCAACCCAGAGACTGGTGGTGTTCACACAGCACACACCAACCTGCCAGTTCCACTGATCTACGTAGGTAATAAATCTCTGACGCTGAAAGAAGGCGGTAAGCTATCTGACCTTGCACCAACTATGTTGGCAATGTCTGATATCGAAATCCCTGCAGAGATGACTGGTCAGGTGCTGTTTGATCTGAAATAATCAGTCCCATGCGGGATATGATCAAACACCTCACAAAGACCTTCCGCGCCAGTGCTTTATGCACTGGCGCTTTGTTATGTCTGTGCGTTAGCCAATCAGTCTATGCGTCAGGCGATAATCAACTCGATGGCGTAAAACACGAGTTGTCACGCCAGCAAGACCAGCTCCAAGACAAGCAAAAGCGCTATGTCGCATTGCAAAATGAACTCAAGCAACGCGAACTCACCATTGCCAATGCAACCAAGAAGATCCATCAGGCTGAAAATAAACTAAAAGCACTCATCGCCTCGATCGCTAAGCTCAACCAAGAACAGCAAAATCTTCAGCAACAGCGCCTTGGTCAACAAGAAATGCTACGCGAGCTGATCAATACCCAATATCGCCAAGGTGAAGATAGCCAACTAGCTAACCTGCTGAGTGGTGAAGATAGCCATACTTTAGATCGCTATACCGTGTACGCAGAGCGGATCAGCAAAGCCCGTATTGACGCCCTTACCGCATTAAGTGCTATCGATACTGAGCTGCAATTGAAGAAACATGAATTAGCTCAGCAACGTCAACAACAGCAAGCCTTGATCAGTGAACTGCAAGCAGAAAATGAAAAGCGAACCAAAGAGCAAACCAAACGTAAACGTACCTTAGCGGGCATTAAAGGCCAAATGAGCAACGATCGTAGCTACATTAACGAACTCAAAGTTAATGAACGCCGCTTAATCAAAGAAATTGCGAAGGCAAAACTGGAAGCTGAACGCGCGGCTCGCCAAGCCCCAATGGATGGCTTAGCCAAGCACCGTGGAAAATTACCTTGGCCTGTCAAAGGCAGCGTCCTACACAATTACGGCACCAAACAGCAAGGCGAATTACGCTGGAAAGGCATGGTGATCAACAAAGCCAGTGGCAGCAAAGTCAACGCTGTCTATCCTGGTAAAGTCATTTTTGCTGATTGGTTGCGGGGCTATGGTTTGATGCTTGCCATCGATCATGGCAAGGGTGACATGACCTTCTACGGGTACAACCAAACCTTGCTGAAAAAAGTGGGGGATAACGTGCAAGCTAACGAAGCCATTGCATTAGTGGGTGACAGTGGTGGCCAAGAGCAATCAGGGTTATATTTTGAAATTCGCCGCAAAGGCACGCCAACTAACCCGAGAACCTGGCTCAAAAAATAACGTCAACATCAACTAGGTGAAGCATGCAAAGGATCGCAACTTCCACGCTAGGAGTACTTTGTTTACTCCTCTCCCCCTTTACAATCGCGGCTAAACTAGCGATTGTGATTGATGATCTTGGCTACAATCCGATGCCCGCAACCTTATCAACGCTGCCTTCTCAAGTCAGTCTCTCTATTTTACCTGATACCCCATTTGATATTGCCACCGCTGAGTTGGCCTATCAGCAACAGCGTGATGTGTTACTGCATATGCCGATGCAACCACAAGGCGTTGCACCACTCGAACCCAGTACCCTGACTCAGCAGATGTCAGAAGATACCTTCAAACAAACCTTACGCCACGCACTATTGCGAGTACCGCATGCTGTTGCGATTAATAACCACATGGGCAGCGCCTTAACCCAAGATGTTACCCGTATGGACTGGGTAATGACGGTATTAAATGAACAAGGTTTGGGGTTTCTCGATAGCCGCACCAGTGTGCACAGTGTGGCAGAAAAACGAGCACGTACACACCAACTTCCGACTTTACGTCGCCATGTTTTCCTCGATCACTTTCGCACCCAAGCGTTTGTCACTCAACAATTAAACGTAGCAGTGAAACGTGCTCAACGTTATGGCTATGCCGTGGCGATTGGCCACCCTTATCCCATCACTCTAACAACCTTGCAGCAGCAACTTCCCTTACTCGACACCGACGTTGAGTTGGTGCCGCTATCAGCCTTGTTTTAAGCTATTTTTACGCGATATCTTGACGTTCTTGATCCATATAGTGGGTTTCAAGTTGCAATACCCGCTCACGACCTTTATCCGTAGTTAACGGACGAACAATGCTGAGTACTTGAAGGACACCTTGGTAGATCACCGCTTTGGTGATCTTTGCACCTGGTGCTTGAGTGGTTTGGTAGCAAATCCAGCTTGAAGCCACTAACTTTAAAGTATTGGTTAAGCTCAATAGCTCTTTGTCATCTAAATCCAGCAGCCCACCTTGCTTAAAACTTTCCATCAAGGCCATCATGTTTTGATGTAAATTTTCCTGAGCTGCCATATACTTACCTTGCAAACCCTCATCGCGGCGCAAGATATCAGGCAAGTTGGCATAGAAGAAACGGTAACGCCACATCAGCATAAAGACCGCATCTAGGTACTGTAATAAACTCTCGGCAGTAGCATCAAATTCAGCTTGCGGTTGAAAGCGGATCCGCAAATCACTGGCGTATTCATCAAAAATACTGTGTATAATCTCTTCTTTATTACGAAAATGATAATAGAGATTGCCAGGGCTAATGCCCAAATGCGCAGCAATATGGTTGGTAGTTACATTGGACTCACCGCGCTCGTTAAAAAGCTCTAGCGCAGCCATGATGATTCGATCTCGGGTCTTCATTTGTCTTCACTTCCTTCGCACTTAGGCTCTCTGTTGATGTTATCATAAGATAGACAGAATTCTTGTACGGTGGCGACATCGCGGCCGTAAGATCAACGTTTTAGCAATAGGACTACTCATGATTATTGTAACTGGCGGCGCCGGCATGATCGGCAGCAACATCGTAAAACACCTAAATGAACAAGGCCGTAACGACATTTTAGTTGTCGATAACCTTAAAGATGGCACCAAATTCGCCAACTTAGTTGATCTTGATATCGCTGATTACATGGACAAAGAAGACTTCATCACGCAAATCATGGCGGGTGACGAGTTTGGTCCAATTGACGCTATTTTCCACGAAGGTGCGTGTTCAGCGACCACTGAGTGGGATGGCAAATACATGATGCTAAACAACTACGAGTACTCAAAAGAGCTACTTCACTACTGTTTAGAGCGTCAAATTCCATTCCTATACGCTTCATCTGCTGCCACTTACGGTGGTCGTGATCATGACTTCATCGAAGAAAAAGCGTACGAAGGTGCACTGAACGTTTACGGTTACTCGAAACAACAGTTCGACAACTACGTACGTCGTGTATGGCAAGATGCTGAAGAGCACGGCGAAAAACTGTCACAAGTAACAGGCTTCCGTTACTTCAACGTTTACGGTCCGCGTGAACAGCACAAAGGTAGCATGGCATCCGTTGCTTTCCACCTGAACAGCCAAATCAACAAAGGTGAAAACGCTAAGTTATTCGCAGGCTCTGAAACCTTCCAGCGTGATTTCGTCTATGTGGGCGATGTCGCTAAAATGAACCTATGGTTCTTAGAAAACGGCGTATCAGGTATCTTCAACTGTGGTACAGGTAATGCCGAATCGTTCCAAGCGGTAGCTGATGCCGTGATCAAACACCACGGTAAAGGCGGCGTAGAAACCGTGCCTTTCCCTGAGCATCTAAAAGGTCGTTACCAAACTTATACCCAAGCGGATCTGACTAAAGTTCGCGCGGCAGGCTACAACGAACCTTTCAAATCTGTTGCTGAAGGCGTTGCGGAGTACATGGCGCTTATTAATAAGTAACCGTCGACACCAATTCTGTATAGCTAACTGAAATAAGTTAGCTATACCTAACAATGTTTAGATTATGAGCGCAAAGACTTATAACCCCAAATTTAAACTGCACTTTTTACATCCTAAACATTGGGGTGTATGGATTGGTGTGTTTTTTGCGACGCTATTAGCCTTCGTACCTTATCGCCTACGCGATAAATTGGCGGTAGGCTTGGCTAAGGTCGCAATTAAAATAAATAGCAGTGCTAAAAAACGCGCTGTTATTAATTTGCAAGAATGTTTCCCAGAATTAACCCCACAGCAGCGTGATGACATCTTAGCCGAGACCTACGTAAACGCAGCCTGCAATATATTAAGCTTTGCGACCTTACTGGTACGTAGTCGCCACTATGTTGAGAAACGCTCTGCCTTTCATGGTGAAGCGCAACTGATGGCAGACATCGAACAAGGCAAAAATGTGATTTTATTAGTGCCACACACCTGGGCAATTGACTACCCTGGGGTTATTTTTGCCTCACGAGGCATGCATGTGGCCGCTATGATGAAAAAGCAACGCAACGAAGTCATTGACTGGCTGATGAATGTCCAACGCCTCAAATATGGTGGCCGCACCCACGAACGCAGTGATGGCATCAAACCCTTCATTAAATCGATTCGTGACGGCTACCTCGGCTATTACCTGCCCGATCAAGACCACGGCCCTGCCAACAGTGTCTTTGTTCCTTTCTTTGGCACGCAAAAAGCTACACTGGCTGGGCTAGGTAAACTCGCTCGTTTGAGCAAAGCGAAAGTGATCCCTGTACTGCCTTATTACGATCGCAGTACAGGCACTTACACCATCGAAGTACAACCTGAGTTATCAGACTTCCCGAGCAATGATGAACACATTGATGCCAGAAAAATGAATGAGCGTATCGAATCTTTTGTCCATCGCCACCCTGCACAATATATGTGGATACTGAATCTGCTACGCTCGCATCCCGATGGCTCACAAAGGTATTAACAATTCGATGAATACGAACAACGCCGTATTACACATCTGCCTTTCTGACGGCTGGGGCGGCTTAGAGATGTACCCTATTCGTACCGGTAAAGCGCTGCTAGAACAAAATTGGCAAGTGCTGGGACTGTGCCTGAAAGGCACCCGTGTCGCGCAGGGTATGAAAGAGGCTGGTATGAGCATTTTTGAAATAGACTCGAAATGGGATCTTTTCAAAAAAATCACCACGGTACACGCGTGGCTTAAAGAGCACAATACCAAACTGATCCATGCCCATAAGTCTGGCGATCTTGTTTTTGCTGCGCTACTCGATACCATCGCCAGCTACCGTATTATTTTCACTGAACACATGGGGGTTACTCGCCCCAAAAAAGACCTTTACCACAAGTGGGTCTACAGTCATGTTGATCAAATACTGTCAATCAGCGACGAAACTAAAGCGCGTAATTTAAAAGCACTCCCAGTACCTGCGGATAAAATTCAGCGCCTCTGGCTAGGCACTGAGATCACGCCGCCGATTACCGATACTCAGCTAATCAGTAATATTCGACAGGAGCTGTCCATACCTCCTGATGCAAAAGTCATAGGCACACTTGGCCGAATTGGTTCGGGAAAAGGTCAACTTGAGCTATTAGAAGCTTTCATTCAATTAAAAGCCAATGGTGAACATCCTGATGTCCACCTATTGATTGTTGGTGGACTAAGCAAAGATGAAGGCTCAAATGAAGACGTGGTACAAAAACTACAATCGCTGACCAAACAGCACCAGTTGGAAGAATTTGTCCATTTCAGTGGCTTCCGCCGCGATACCAAAAACATGCTAGCCACCATGGATATCGTCGCCATACTATCGCACAACGAAGCCTTTGGCCTGACGGTTATTGAAGCCATGGCTGCGGGTAAGTTAATCTTAGGATCTAATACAGGCGCGATTCCGGAGATCTTAGGAGAAGGGTATCCGTTCACAGTAAACCCACATTCAAGTACTGACATCGCCTCTCAATTCAAAGCAATGACTATTGAACCTAATCAATATGAAGATTATTTGTTAGCGCGTGCAACGAAACATTTCAGTTTAAAGCAACATCAGTATGCATTATGTAATATCTATCGACATTCAGGGATAAGAAAATAAATGAGCTTAGTAAAGTCATTAAAGGTCAATCAGATAACCAGTATTGTTGTTGCAGCCTTTCCTATTTTATGTCTCTCCTATGGAAAAGGTTATAATTTAGCCGCAATTTTATTATTCTTAACCTCTCTGTGTCTGTTATTTGTCAAATCAGAAGAAAAAACCAACCTACAAATACTGAAAGACAGCCGAGTTCAGATGATAATTTCAGCATTTGTATTGTATTTTTCGTTATTTGTTTTATCTATGATAATGAAAAATGGTGATTTTTCAGAAGTAGATATGCCAAGTAGAGTGATATTATCAATTCCAGTATTACTCGCGGCTATCAAGCACCCACCTAAGGTAAATTGGGTCCTGAATGGTTTTGTCATAGGTGCAGTCATAGCTGGATGTATCGCGTTAATACACACCGAATATTTAAACCAACACCGTGCATTTTGGGGAAATGACAGTATTTACTGGCTAAAAGGCTATATGGCTATCCAATCGGGTAATATGGCTATGTCGCTTGGTATGATTAGCTTAGTGATTAGTGTGTTTTATTTAAAGTTTAACAAGTATTTTTTAGCTGTTTTTGCCGTAACCGGAGCAATACTAGGTATATTAGGGAGTCTTCTCTCTGGATCTCGTGGTGGCTGGATTTTCCTTCCTATTGCTTTAATTTATCTTATTTATGTAAACCGTGATGTTTTTTCATTAAAGAAGACATCCTTGCTCGTAATCTCTGTATTATTCGTGGGCTATACAGCCATGCACCTCAATCCAGAAGTAACAAGTAGGGTTAGTCAATCAATACAAAATGTACAAGACTATACCTCAAATAAAAACACTTATACTTCAGTTGGCATTCGATTTCAGCTTTGGGAAAGTGCAATTAATTCATTTAGCCACTACCCTGTTTTTGGTGCTGGTTACAAAGAAAGGCTCGTACTAAGGAAAGAATTCGCCGAAAGTGGGGCTATAGAACAAAGCGTTGGGAATAATAACACTCACTCTCACAATCAATATCTTGAAGACTTATCGGTTCGTGGAAGCCTTGGCTTTTTGGCCCTTTTGGGTATCCTTTTTACACCCTTCTACATTTTCAAGAAAAACAATAATAACAGCAATCTAGAAATACAGGCTATCAATCAGTGTGGTATTATCAGCATCATAATGATGCTGGGATATTTGTTATCACAAGCCATGTTCCGACATAACTCTGGCATTATCTTTTACTCAATAGTGACCGTGATTTTTCTAGCCCTTTCAATTAATAATAGTAAAAAATAAACATAGAGGTGGTGACGACCACCTCTAAAGTAAGAGCATAGCTATGATAATAAATATATTACAACTAGCATCTTTTCTCTATATCCAAATAGCGCTGTCAGTTTATTTGATAAAAAAAGTGTATCAGTTAAAGTCACACACACCATCAAATATAAACATACTTGATTTAAAAAACATATTAATTATCACAGCTGTAAATGTTATCTTCCTGAACATGGGGCTGAATTATCTATGCTTGTTACTAACACTCCCTCTTGTTTTAATTTTATGGTCAGATTCCATACTCATTCACTGTTATGGACTTAAGATATCGTTAAAAAACATAAAAGTTTTCATATCTGGTATTGGAACATTCTCAGGTGAAGCTGCAGTTATATTAAACTTCATCGCAAGATTCCAATGGATTACAGCATCCTTAATATTCTCTATTTCATGCTTGTTCGCAATAATAACTAACAACAGTACTCTTATTGCTCTAGCTATAGGTTCTTTGCTCTTTTCTCTCTCTAAATCACGGTTAAAACCACTGTTTGGACTTCCTTGGCTAATCCTTACGGTGCTACTATCCCTAGGGCTACCTTATATTTCAGATATAGCAGCGTTCCATTATTTCATAATAATGGCTGTTGTTGCACACATTTCATATACACTAATCAATGCATTATTCATTGTAAAAAACACCAAGGTTAAATCCATATTCTCAGGTCTTTTGGTTGGCAATGATATAAAAAAACATGCTATCGATGAAAACATTGCACAAATCCAAGCAATTAATAGTAGTGTTAGCTTGCTGACTGATACATCAGCACCACAAAAACAAAACCTAAATATACTTCTTTTTACCGTCGAGTCTTTATCCGAAGAGGCATATAACAACTCACCCTACTCAAAAATGTTGGATGAACACTTCCCTGATAATTTATTGGTTGATAAGGCTTATTCTGTATCACCAAATACAAACCAATCTATCTATCAGTTATACACCAGTTGTTATGGTAATAATTCGAGCTTCATCAACCTACAATCACTGATTCAGCAAGGTTATTCGACTACTTATATCACAACTCAAGAGACCCAGCATTTTGGAATGAATGAACTGCTAAAAAGTGCAGGATTTAACACCATTTATGACCGTTTTTCTTTCCCAACATTTACCAATGACTATGACTTATTAAACCTTGAAGATGAAATAGCAAAAAAACTTCAATCAAATAAAGCATTTATCCATATATCTAACGACCAAACGCATAGTAATTATAAAGTTATTGATAAACAAAAGTTTAATCGCTGTAATAACAGAGAAACTAAAGGTCGATATTTTAATGCTGTTGATGAGTCGCTCTATATCATTAATAAATTATTATTGTCATTAAAAGATAAAGGGGGCTTAGAGAACACCCTTTTGGTGATAACAGGCGATCACGGTCAATCATTTGGTGAACTCGGTTACTATGCGCACTCAAGTGCAACAATCAATCCTCAAGTGAGGGTTCCCTTTAAACTGCATTGCTCTAAACTCGCTAAACACCATGTAGAGCAAATAACACTGCTTGATATTATGCCTACGATCACATACTTACTTGGTCAAGAATATCCGCAGACAAATGTCGATGGTATCAACGTCATCAATAATAAAACGAACTATACACTGCTTTACAGTGATACTCGTGCAGCAAACGCCCCCTCCAATGCCAGTGTCATCATTGATGATATAAAATACTATGTCGATACTATCTATAATCAAAGACTTCTCTTGGACTCAGAAGATAATATAATCACAGATAGTGCTTTAACTGAAAATGACATTGAATCCATTGTTTATCATGCTCTCGACAAGCATGGATTGATATACTAATAAATCGTAGGCTTATCGTGAAAATTCTGATTATTGGCCCTTCGTGGGTGGGCGATATGGTGATGTCACAATCACTGTTTATCTCTTTAAAAAAGCGTCACCCTAACGCGCTGATTGATGTATTGGCTCCCGCTTGGTGCAAACCTATCCTTGAGCGTATGCCTGAAGTTAATCAAGCCATTGAAATGCCAATTGGTCATGGTTCGTTTAACCTAAAAGGCCGCTATCAGCTCGGTAAATCGCTTCGTGAGGCCAAATACACCCACTCGATTATCATGCCAAATTCAGCTAAATCGGCTCTGATCCCGCTATTTGCTAAGATCCCTGTTCGTACGGGTTGGAAAGGCGAATCACGCTACGGCTTACTTAATGACATTCGTACCAATAAAAAAGACTTTGGTCTGGTCATTGAGCGCTACTGTTCACTCGCGTATCCCAAAGCAGCAATGACGCATGGCGATCAAATTCCAGAATTGCCCTACCCTAAACTGGTTGTCGATGACGCAGTGCAAGCCTCTGCGATGGCCAGATTATCTCTGGATACAAAACGCCCTGTGATAGGTATGTGTCCAGGCGCTGAATTTGGCCCCTCTAAGCGTTGGCCTGAGCAATACTTTGCCAAAGTAGCGACCCATTTTATTCAGCAAGGTTATCAAGTTTGGCTGTTTGGCTCTCAAAAAGACGAAGCCGTAACACAGTCGATTGTTGAGCATGTTACCCCTGAACACCAACAGCATTGCCATAGCTTGGCGGGCAAAACCAATTTAATTGAGGCGGTGGATTTGATTGCCGCATGTAAAACTGTCGTGAGTAACGATTCAGGTCTCATGCATATCGCTGCTGCCGTATCCTGTAACGTCGTTGCTGTCTATGGCTCCACATCGCCAGACTATACCCCACCGCTGTCAAAGACAGTTGAAATCGTGCATACCGATATTGATTGCCGACCTTGCTTCAAGCGCGAGTGTCCTTATCAGCATTTGAAGTGCTTAAAAGAATTGCCACCCGAGCAAGTTATTGCGGCGATTAATCGTTTCACGCACTAGCAGGGCTTGCTATCATGGCCAGTTCAAAATAAAAAACATAATTTAATAAGCCGTATTTGAAGAGAAATTCAATGTCTTATAACTCAAACAGTACTCCTATCGCGACTACTCGGGCTAACCCAGCTTCTATTACCTGTATTTTACCGTCCTATAACGAGGCCGAGAATTTACCTGTCGTCATACCGAAAGCGTACGAGTACCTCCTACAATTTGGTAGCGAGATTGAATTTCTTGTTGTCGATGATGGTAGCCGTGATAACACGGTTGAAGTCGCGCAACAACTCGCAGAACAATACCCTGTTTCACTGGTAAAATTCTCACGTAATTTTGGTAAAGAAGCAGCGTTAAGTGCGGGTATTGATCACGCCAACGGCGAAGTGGTTATTATTATGGATGCTGACGGTCAGCACCCATTGAATGTGATCAGTGAATTCATCGAACATTGGCGTAACGGCTACGACATGGTGTACGGCGTGCGCGATTGTCGCCAAAATGAATCTGCTGCAAAGCGCTATTTCACCAAGTGGTATTACCGCATTCTTAATAAGATTGCGGATATTGATATCCACCCAGATGCAGGTGATTTTCGCTTAATGAGCCGCAATGTAGTACTTGCCTTGCGTGATCTGCCAGAGCGTTCACGCATGATGAAAGGCCTCTATGCATGGGTCGGATTCAAGAGCCAGCCCGTTTATTTCCATGTCGATGAACGCCTAAGTGGCATGACAACCTTTGGCTTAAAACAACTGTCATCGCTCGCATTAACCGGCCTGACCGCGTTTAGTAGTGTACCATTACGTGTATGGATGGTAGTGGGTGCTGTCACATCGGGTATCTCTTTTCTTTATGGCCTCGGCATTATTTTTAAAACCCTCTTTTTTGGGGTCGATACCCCGGGTTGGCCAACCATTGCTGCCAGTATCTTCTTCTTAGGCGGCATTCAGTTACTGTCTATCGGCGTATTAGGCGAGTATCTGGCGCGCGTTTTCTCTGAAGTGAAAAAGCGTCCACTCTACATTGTGGAGCAGCATCAGAAACATGATGCCAAGGCGCAACAACCCACGCCCGCAGAGAGCGAATAATGAAAAAAGGTATCATCCTTTGTGCTGATGATTTTGGCATGTCTGACAGCGTCAACCATGCCATTATTGAGTTGATTGAATTAGGTCGACTCTCTGCCACAAGCTGTATGACCACCATGCCAAACTGGCAGAGTGCAGCGAATCTACTCAAAAATAGTCAATCTAGCCAGGCAGCAATAGGCTTACACTTCAACCTCACTGAAGGTGAACACAGCCAGCCTCTCAATCGCTTAATTGTGCAATCGTTATCTGGCAAAATTAATACCGATCATATCGTGATGACACTTCGCCAGCAGCTGGACGCCTTTGAAAATACACTGGGCTATGCGCCGACATTTGTTGATGGCCACCAGCATGTACATGCGTTCCCAAGGATCCGCACAGCTATCATGACAGAGCTACAGCAGCGTTACGGTGACAATCAGCCTTGGGTTCGAGACCCTATCACCCCGCTGACTGGCCATGATTCGCTACTCAAAGCCGTCATCATACGTACACTACAGTTCGGGTTTCGTCATTCCCTGAATAAGCATACTCACACGAACAGCTCTTTTGCTGGCCTGTATTCGTTAACACCTGAAGCTGATTTTCCTGCCATGATGGTCCAATGGCTATCTCAGCTATCCCATGGTGGATTAATCATGTGTCACCCAGCAAGCGAAACAAGTCAAGATGAACACGCACAGGCACGCATTCGTGAGTACCAATACCTCGCCAGTGATCAATTTGGTGACACTCTCGATCAACTGAATATCAACTTGGTTAATCATCCGAGTGATACCACAGCGCCCCACAAAGGATAATCGCAATGCGTCACTATTTAGATAAACTGCTGCAGTTTCGTATTGTCCGATTTGGCTTAACCGGTGGCATGGCTGCGTGTATTCATATCTCGGTTGCATTCCTTTTCTTGCACTTTATTGCGGATAACGTCTTTGTTGCCAACCTGTCGGGATTCGGCTGTGCGTTTATTTTTTCCTATATTGCCCAGTCATTAATCGTATTCAAATCACCGATTGCGTTTAAAAATGCGCTGCGCTTTTTTACGGTGCAGTTCTCAGCACTGTTACTTTCTCAGCTATTGAGTGAGCTCTTTGCTGATATTAATAGCTATATTCGTATTGTTTTGATTGTGTTCATTATTCCAATGATCACTTACCTCATACACAGAGTGTGGACTTTTTCTCACTCAACCAAACCAGACTATTCTGCTGATTGATAATAAAACCCTTACAGAGATGCTTGAATGAAACCCAATCACTTTTTAGCCAAACACTTCACCTTGCTCTACCGTTTCGGTTTTGTTCTTGGCATTGTGTTAGCCATTATCTATGCCCACCACCAGATCCTGCGTGGCGATCAAACCCAAATGCTCTTTAAGGGATATTTAGGTGCGTACAGCGACCTTTGGCTTAACTACGGTAACTTCGCCAGTACTGTGGGTAATTTACCGGGGTCATTGTCCGCTTGGCTGGTTGGCTGGCCGTTGATGGTCTGGGACTCCCCTTGGGCGCCAATGCTACTGATCATCGCATTACGCGTGGTCTCGTTTTTCTTGTTTGATAGCATCATCAAGCAAGTTTTTAGCTCAACAACCCGCTTGCTCTTTATGTTGTTGTACTGGCTGAGCCCTTGGCTGCTGTACGATACCTTGATGTATAACCCAGCTTATCTGTGTTTATTTGCTTCGATGCACTTTTGGTCAGCCTTTCAAATGCGCCATAAGCCATCCTTCATCTACAGCTTTATTCATGTCATCTCGATCGGCATGGCAATGCAACTGCACTTTTCATGGCCGATTTTGGCCGTAATGTCATCATATCTGTTCTACCGCGGTGTTATTAAAGTATCTTGGGCTGGCATCATTAGCGCCATGGTTGTCATCATCGCGTCACTGGTACCTTACCTGACTGAGTTGATGACCAATGATGCTCTAGTAGAAGAAAGTGACCGCTATATCGGCTGGGGGGGCGTACATGTTTACCCAGTTTTAAAAGCATTTTTGTATTGGGTTCGCTACGGTTCATTCCTGTTTTCTAACCGTATTATTACTGATGCAACCTTTGATTGGCTTACCACTGTCGGCTGGTTACAAACGGTAGTGCAGTATTTATGGCAAGCCGTGTTGTTTGTCGTTGGCGGCTTAACCGTGGTAGTTTCAGCCAAGATCAACTGGCGCTGTTGGAAGCTAATCCGTCCACAAATTCTGCGTGATAGTAAAAAAGTCGATGACATGACTTGGCTGCTACTTTTTGCGTTTGCCGCCATTTTTGGTATTTTCATCAGTGCTATTTTGTCACCAATTATCTTCTCGTACTGGCACTTAATTATCGCTTACCCATTTGGGCTAATACCGATCTTGTACCTTGCCGAGCAATGGCAACCAAGCAATCAACAAAAGTTCCTACAGTACTTTATGATAGCGGCAGGCTTCTTATTAGTGGTGAACCTTGTTGCAGCCCATGACAGTAATAAGTTTTCATACAAAGTCGATTACGCGCAACAAGTCGAACAGTATGTCGAACAAAATAAAGCACAATTAATAAAATAAACGAAGGGCTCCCATTGGAGCCCTTCTTATTTAGATCGTAAAATGAATCCAGCCTACTGATACAGAGATCACTATGATACGTACTCTCTACACACTCATTCTCGCCTTAGCATCACCTTTCTTGCTATACGGCCTTTATAAGAAAAAGCCTGGCAAACCCAGTGTTGGTCAGCGATGGGTTGAGCACTTTGGCTTCAGCCCCACATCAAGCCAATCAAAACCACTGTGGATCCATGCCGTCTCGGTGGGCGAGGTTATCGCAGCAAAACCCATTATTAAAGCGCTCAGAGAACAATACCCTAGTGTGCCACTGCTGATCACCACCACAACCTCAACAGGTGCAGAACAAGCGATGCAGTTAGGTGAAGGGGTTGAGCATCGCTATATGCCGATTGATTTTTCATGGACGGTGCGTGGCTTTCTTAAACGCATTCAACCGCGTGCCTTGCTCATCATGGAAACCGAGCTATGGCCCAATACGCTAGCAACCGTGAAGCAAGCTGGGCTGCCGATCACCGTACTCAATGCACGTTTATCAGAACGATCCAAACAGCGTTATCAACAATTTCAAACCGTGTTTGATCTGCTCAGCAACAACCTAGATCAGGTGATTTGCCAATACAAAGAAGATGCAGACCGCTTTATGGCACTAGGCATTGAGCAAAACAAAGTCTCTATCGCCGGTTCGGTCAAATTCGATATCACAGTCAATGCGGCAATCACCACGGCAGCCAGTGAACTCAAAACTAGCTTTAACCAACGTCCTGTTTGGATTGCTGCCAGCACTCACAGTGGCGAAGATGAAATTATTCTCAGGGCTCACCAACAAGTGCTTGCCCAAGTCCCTGATGCATTACTCGTGCTCGTACCGCGCCACCCTGAGCGCTTCGATAGCGTGGCCGATCTGATCAGCCAGCAATTTACAGTCAGTCGCCGTCACCACAGTGAGGCAGTTACCACACAAACCCAAGTCTATCTTGGCGATACCATGGGGGAGATGATGCTGCTATTTGCTTGTGCGGATGTTGCCTTTATGGGGGGAAGTTTACTCGGTGATAAAGTGGGAGGGCATAACATGCTAGAGCCAGCGGCACTGGCCAAACCGATACTGACAGGACCAAGCTTTTATAACTTTCAGATCATTACTGAGCAGTTAATGGCGCAGCAAGCATGCGCTATTTGCCATAACGATCAAGAAATCGCAGAACACGTCATTCGCCTATTCTCACAACCTGCATTACAGCAACAGCAAGGCAGTGCCGCGCTTGCCGTTGTTCAACAAAACCAAGGAGCGGTACAACGCACGCTGGAGCAGATTGCCCCCTACCTTGGTGAATACAGTCACTAACATACAAGCTTAACGCGTATAACCTTGCTCAAGGTATGCCCAGTGGGATTCTTGCCAGAGGATCCCACACTTCTTTAGCTCTTTATGCAATGAGCGCAGTAAGCGCTGTAAATTGCCCGCCTTCCAACTATCACCTTTACTTTGATAACATTTATCAAAATCAATCAACCAAAATGCACCCTCACCATCCATCAAAATATTATGGATGTTCAAGTCGGTGTGACACACCTGCAAATCATGCATCTGACGGATCAGAGCCCCGACTTTTAGCCACTCATCTTGACTGAGTGAACGTTGCTTTAACACTGCGACCAAATCACTCGCATTCGGGACTTTTTCGACTAGGATATCGGCTTGATAGTAGCAACCATGGCGCACTGCACGAGCAGCAACGGGCCGAGGAACATTCACACCGCCATCAACAAGCCGCTGCAATAAAGCTAGCTCTTGGGCACAACGAGTTTTCTCCCACCCTAAAAATACATAACTATCGGCAACCAAACGGCCAAATAAACCACCGCGGCGATAATGACGCAACGCCATCTCAAGCTTATCGGTTTTGACAAACCAGGTTGTACCCCGCCCTTTCGCTGAACCAATCACAGCATCACGTTGCTGCCAAAACTCAGCATCAAAGCTTGATTCTGGTGGTGTCATTAATAAATCTGGGTTCAACCAAATACGGCTATTTGCGGTAGAAAGCACATGCATAGTATTTAAAAAGCGCCATTTTACAATTGTAGGTGTCAGCTGCATAATGCAGGTTAATTCGGTATTGAGCAATCCAACATGGCCTTATTTTCTTCTCCACCCTCTTCTATTTGTATACTGCGCTTATCCGCGATTGGTGATGTATGTAATGCCAGCGCCATGGTAAATGCAATTCAACAGCAGTGGCCAAAAACTCACATTACTTGGGTGATGGGTGCCATGGAGGCCAAATTACTGGGCGACCTACCGAATGTCACCGTGATCCCTTTTGATAAAAAAAGCGGATTCAAAGGCTATCTAGCCCTGTGGAAAACCCTAAAGGGTCAACGTTTTGATGCCTTGCTACACATGCAAACCGCTTTACGTGCCAGCATAGCGAGCATAGGGATCCGTGCCACACACAAATTAGGGTTTGATAAAACACGCCGTAACGATCTACAGCAGCTTTTTATTAACCACTCAGTTCCATCCCCAACATCGCCTCATGTTCTTGATGGTTTCATGCAATTTGCCTTTGAGTTGGGCGTGTCTCGCTGCGAACCCAGCTGGAACATTCAATCACAACCCGTTGATATGGACTGGGCACACGCACAGCTGTCCACAAGCAAACCGAATTTAGTGATAGTGCCAGGTGCCAGTAAAGCCTACAAAAATTGGACAGCACAAGGCTACGCTGCTGTCGCCGATTACGCTGAAAACAAAGGCTTTCATATCGTGTTAGCGGGCAGCCCAGCCAGTGTTGAAACCGAACTTGCGCAGCAAGTTTGCCAACACTCTAAGGCCACACTCGTTAATTTGGTCGGTAAAAGCTCACTGACCCAGATGCAGGCGCTACTACAACAAGCCGATCTTGTTATTGCGCCCGATACTGGCCCTGCCCACATGGCTGTTGCGGCGAACACGCCCGTCATTGGCCTTTATGCGCACCATAATCCAGCCCGAACAGGGCCTTATTTATACCGTGACTATGTGGTCAGCGCCTATAAAGAAGCCATTGAAGCCGAAACAGGTAAAGACATCACGCAGCTATCATGGCGCTCTCGCGTCAAAGATAAACATGCGATGCAACGCATTCAATCAGATACCGTTATTACTATGCTTGATAAGGCCGTTGCCGACTTCAAGCTTATCAAGGAATAATCATGACAACGCAAACACCCACTCTTGCCGTTGCGCTCATCGTTAAAAATGAAGCCCAAAACCTGCAAGCCTGCTTAGACACAGTCAAAGGCTGGGTCGATGAAATTGTTGTCTTAGATTCTGGCTCGACCGACAACACCCAAGAAGTGGCGCTGCAATATACCGATAAGTTTTTTACCAATGAGGCTTGGCCGGGATTTGGCCCGCAACGCCGCTTGGCGCAAAGTCATGTTGAATCAGATTATGTACTATGGCTCGATGCCGATGAGCGTGTCACCCCAGAACTCAAAGCCAGCATACTGGCAGCAGTGGCTGCACCCGCAAAAGATACGGTCTACAGCATTCCACGATTAAGCTGGGTATTTGGCCGCTACATCAAGCACTGCGGTTGGTACCCTGATCGCGTATTACGCTTATACCCTACTCAGCTAACGCAATACGATGAATCGCTCGTGCACGAAAAAGTTGAAGTCACCGGTACCATGAAAACGGCGCCACTCACTGGTGATTTAATTCATTTCACGTATAACGACTTACATCATTACCTTGTTAAGTCGGCGGGCTATGCCAAAGCATGGGCAGATCAACGTGAAGCGCGAGGTAAAAAAAGCAGTATCAGCCAAGGACTGCTACATGCCATGGGCTGCTTTTTGAAAATGTATGTGGTGAAAGCAGGCTTTCTCGACGGCAAGCAAGGTTTCTTACTGTCAGTATTATCGGCGCATTCAACCTTTATCAAATACGCCGATTTGTGGATCAGGACCAGTACTGAGCCAGCCAAGGAGCTGTAGCAACTAATACATTGGGTATTGAGATTAAACTCATGTCCGTCGCCTGATCGCCTTGGTCTGCAGGCGGACAAAATGCTAAATGTCGCCCTTCACTATTTATGGTTTTCCAGCGTAACGGCGTTGCAGAACGCTTACTCGGGAAAAAACCGATAGTCGGTACATCAACCGTCGCTGCAATATGCAGCGGCCCTGTCGACCCAGCCACGAATAAATCGGCACAAGCAATCGAGCGAGTAAAATCAGGTAGCCCGTCATTTTTATCGTATACCTCGGCTTTTATTCCTTCGACTAACGCTTGCAGCTCTCGCGCTTTGTCTGCTTCACCAGGCCCTGCAGTCAGTACAAACTCACAATCATGCGCTTGCGCCAAGCCTTTAATCAAATCAGCATATTGCGCTAATGAAAGATTATTGGCAGAACCGCCACTACCAGCATGAACGAAACACCATTTCTTCATTTCATTTAAGCCTAAAGCACTCGCTAATTTGCTTTTCTGCTCGGCCAGCATGTTATCTGTAACGCTCAAGTAAGGCGCGCTTGGCTCAACAATATCGACACCGTTATCCGTTAAAAAATAACGAATAATATCTAAGTTATACTCATATTCAGGTTTTTCCGAACGTGAGCGACGCTGGGTCAAGCGACGATTATAAAGCAGCTGAGCCAGTTTAGTCGCAGGGGCAAGGCGATAAGGAATACGAGCTTGCCACATCAATTTGGCGTTATAACCATTGGAGAACAGACAAATCACAGCATTAAATGATGCCGTTTTGATCTGTTGAACCAATTGCTTTTTTGTCGTTTTATCCGCGTTAGATGTGCAATCGACAATGACATCATCAATCCAAGGGCATAGCTGCGCTAACTCCGCAGTATAAGCTGGGACTAAAGCGGTTACCTGGCAATCTGGCATTGATTGCTTCAGCATCGCAAAGCTCGGCCAAGCCAGCATAAAATCACCGATTTTATCATTGCGAACAACTAGCACTTTTTCCATTTCACCCTCAGCTTATTATGTCTTGGTTCTTCTTGTTACGATCATACTGATAAAACAGCATTTCGCTACATCTGGATAGAGAAACTCACCCATTATTTGGTAGCATATGGCCAATATTAAAAAAGGATCTCTGCGAGCATGAAAAAGAGCACACGCGTTATTTACCCAGGTACTTTTGATCCCATCACCAATGGGCACCTTGATCTGATTGAGCGTGCGGCAGCGATGTTTGACCATGTCATTGTGGGTATTGCAGCCAGTCCAAGCAAAAAGCCGCTGTTTAACCTGCAAGAACGCGTTGAACTTGCAAATCACATTACCCAGCATTTAGAAAACGTCACCATTGTTGGCTTCTCAGGGCTACTGGTTGATTTTGCCAAAGAGTATCAAGCGAATGTGCTGGTGCGAGGTCTGCGCGCAGTTTCTGATTTCGAGTACGAGTTCCAATTAGCAAACATGAACCGTCGCTTGATGCCTGAGCTAGAAACGGTATTTCTCACGCCAGCCGAAGAAAACTCCTTTATCTCTTCAACCATAGTGAAAGAAGTAGCACTACATAAAGGGGATGTTAGCCAGTTTGTTGATCCACATGTCACCGCAGAACTGATCAAAAAGCTGCATTGAGTCACGTATTGATTCTCAGAGAAAATCAAAAAAGGGAAGTGCGCACTTCCCTTTTCTATGTATCGCCATCAAGATTTATCAGCTAAACACTTATCAGGTATCAACCAAATAAAAGTCACGATACCAATCAACAAAGGCTTGGACACCTTCCGTCACTTTCACTTGCGGCAGATAGCCTGTAGCAGCAAATAAATCCTGCGTATCGGCATAGGTTGCGTACACATCACCCGGCTGCATCAGCATGAAGTTTTTCTTCGCTTCCACCCCTAAGGCTGTTTCTAATGCTGTGATGAAGTCCATCAACTTTACTGGGCTACCATGCCCTATGTTATACACTCGGTATGGGGCCGAACTTGTTGCAGGCGACCCCGTTTCAACAGCCCAATCCCTACTTGGCTCAGGGATCACATCCTGAATGCGAAGCACACCCTCAACAATATCATCGATATAAGTGAAGTCTCGGCTTAATTCACCATGGTTGTAAACATCAATTTGTTCACCTTCAAGAATCTTCTTGGTGAACTTAAACAACGCCATGTCAGGGCGCCCCCACGGCCCATAAACCGTGAAAAAGCGTAACCCTGTGGTCGGAATACCATATAAGTGAGAATAGGTATGCGCCATCAATTCATTGGATTTCTTCGTGGCAGCATAAAGAGAAATCGGGTGGTCGATACTATCGGCAGTATCAAATGGCATTTTCTGATTCAAGCCATACACCGAGCTTGATGAAGCATAGACAAGATGTTTAACCTTGTTATGACGACAGCCTTCAAGGATCGTCAAGTGACCCACTAGATTACTGTCCGCATAGGCCATCGGGTTATCAAGCGAATAGCGTACACCAGCTTGTGCTGCTAGGTGGATCACCCGATCAAACTGCTGCTCGGCAAATAACGCAGCGATACCCTCACGATCAGCGATATCTAAGGCCATAAAAGTAAACCGCTCATGCTGAATACGTACTAAACGGGCTTCTTTCAATGCTATGTCGTAGTAATCATTAAGATTATCGATACCAATAACCTGGTGACCTTGGGCACATAAACGCTCAGCAACCGCACTCCCGATAAACCCAGCTGCGCCTGTGACTAAATACTTCACATTTCCTCCAACTAGATAACAGGTTTAATGCTATCGCCTCGTCCTATCGCGTAATAATACAAGCCATATTCTTTCAATAGCTCAGGTTCGTACAAGTTTCTACCATCGACAATCACTTTTTCACGCAGTGTTTCCGCCAAGGCATCAAAATCTGGCGCCCTAAAATTGGTCCACTCAGTACAAATCACCAAGGCATCTGCATTTTTTAACGCCGCCTCTTTGGTTCCCATCAAGAGTAAATCATCGCGTTCACCATAAATCCGCTGACACTCTTCCATTGCCTCAGGATCAAAGGCTTGTACCTTAGCACCTGCTTTCCAAAGTGCTTCGATCAACACGCGACTTGGGGCTTCTCGCATATCATCAGTGTTTGGTTTAAAAGCCAACCCCCATACAGCAATAGTTTTACCTTGCAAATCACCCTCGAAGTGGCGCATTAACGCATCTGATAACTTCTCTTTTTGACGAGAGTTAACACGCTCAACGGCTTCAAGTAATTCAGAGTGGTAATCAATGGCACAAGAGGTACGCACCAAAGCTTGTACATCTTTCGGAAAACACGACCCACCATAGCCACAACCAGGGTAAATAAAGTGATAACCAATACGAGGATCAGAACCTATCCCTTTACGCACTTGCTCAATATCTGCACCTAGCTTTTCAGCTAAGTTAGACATTTCATTCATAAAGGATATTTTAGTCGCCAGCATACAATTAGCCGCGTATTTGGTGAGTTCAGCCGAGCGCACATCCATAAAATAAATCTTGTCACGATTACGATTAAACGGCGCATACAACTCTCGCATTCGACGTTTCACTTTTTCAGAATCGGTACCGACAATAATACGATCAGGTTTACGACAATCTGAAACTGCCGCCCCTTCTTTCAAAAATTCAGGGTTAGAAGCAACATCAAAGGTGAGATCTTCATTGCGCTCTTGCAACACTCTAGCCACATGCGCTTTGACTTTATCTGCCGTGCCAACAGGAACAGTCGACTTAGTGACAATGATTTGATGGGAGGTCATATGGGTAGCAATGGTTTCAGCGACAGATAACACATACTGTAAATCGGCAGAACCATCCTCATCAGGTGGTGTTCCAACGGCAATAAACTGAATTTTACCATGCGCAACACCAGCAGCCATATCTGATGTAAAAATCATACTGCCCGCTTCAATATTTTCTTGCACTAAGGTGGCTAACCCTGGTTCAAAGATAGGTACTATACCCTGTTTTAGAGTGTCGACTTTGTGCTGATCAATATCGACACACATCACCTCATGTCCAACTTCAGCCAGTACAGCAGCTTGAACCAAGCCAACATACCCAATACCAAATACCGTTACTTTCATGCTCTATCCCTTTTAACCTACGAACATCATACCGCGACTTGCATGCTCTATCCCTTTCACCAGCATTTTTTTGCAATAAACGAACAATGAATGAGTACAAAATAGAGAATAGTATGAATTCATCAGAGGCTAAAAATATTCTCGGTAATCACTATAACTGGCATTCACTACAATAAAATGTAGCACGCTGACCAATTTTTATTTGATTTAGCGGAGCATCGCACCGCGGGCATGCTTGCCCGCCTTTGCCGTAAACCTGTAATTCCTGCGCAAAATAACCGGGTTTACCGTCAGCATTCTTGAAGTCTTTTAAGGTGGTACCGCCTTGTTCAATCGCAAAAGCCAGTACTGACTTTATTTCAGCAACTAACTTAGTGACCTCTGCTTTCGTCAATTTACTCGCAGGGCGTTGTGGTGAAATTTTTGCGCTAAATAGCGCTTCATTAGCATAGATATTACCCACGCCCACGACGATGTGATTATCCATAATAAATTGCTTTACCACAGTGCGGCGCCCTTGCGCCTTTTCAAACAAATAATCAGCATCAAATTCAGCCTCTAACGGCTCAGGGCCCAACTTCGTTAATACTTGATGTAATTCGTTAAGATCAGCCCACAACCACGCACCAAACCGACGAGGGTCGTTATAACGCAACATCTCACCGCTCGCTAAGACAAGATCAACATGATCATGTTTATCTGGGGGCGTAGCTGCAGGCAGTACCCGCAAACTACCTGACATCCCCAAATGGACGATGGCAGTACCAACAGCAGTGTGCAAAAGCAAATACTTAGCACGACGAGTAACCTGCGTAATCACCTGCCCTTCAATGGCTGTTATCGCTTCAGGGATTGGCCAACGCAGCTTAGGGTTGCGAATAGTAATGCGCGACACCGTTTGTCCAGCGACATGCGGTGAAATACCCATACGGCTCACTTCCACTTCCGGTAATTCAGGCATTTTGGCTCCTCATTTTATGGCTTATCGCTTATGGTGAAGGAAATAAATAGGTCGGTTCTACAGACACGGCTAACCATTGTGCCTGCCAGTTTTTTAATAACCAGAACTGTGGAAGTTGATAGACAGTCACTCTGACAGGTTCTTCATAGGCTTGTAGCCAAATTTCAACGGTTCTCGGCTGAGTCAGCTGAGGTTGTAACTTGGTCATCATCGCCTCATCGACAGGTGTTCCCGCCAATGTCGCCCAGTGGCTCACCACATCCACCTGCGCTGTTTGCTCACCACCAGCGATATGCCAATCGTCGCCCTGACGAATATAGTGCTGTTCAGGCAAGATAAGCTGATCAATGACGGCGTGTGCGGGTAATAAGGTACTCAGGGTTACTGGAGGCGATGCTGTGCCATATTTCTGCTTGATCAAAGTAGGTAGTTGGATCACGGCAATAAAAATAATAACCGCAAAGATAATGACATTGTTCCAACCACGGCGAGATAACTTCATGGATACGCTCCTTTTTATCTTAACCATTATACCATTGATGCCATAACGCGAAGCGCTAAGACAAGAAACAAGAGAAAGAAAGACACAAGCAGTACAGATGAAAGCAGCAAGCATGATCAGCGAGTAATGGAGCAGGCATTAAAGCAGAATAGAAGGGAATCCACATTTTTCAGGTATAAAAAAACCCAGACAATGCTGGGTTTTTATCAAAGATTTTAAAATCAATTACTTGATTTTAGCTTCTTTGTACATAACGTGCTGGCGAACTACAGGATCAAATTTCTTGATCTCAAATTTGCCTGGCATGTTACGCTTGTTTTTGTCGGTAGTGTAGAAGTGGCCTGTACCAGCAGATGATACTAGACGGATCTTCTCACGAATGCCTTTAGCCATTGTTCAAATCCTCTTAAACGTTCTCGCCGCGAGTACGCATATCTGCAAGAACGACATCAATGCCTTTCTTATCAATGATACGCATACCTTTCGCAGAAAGGCGTAGTTTAACGAAGCGTTTTTCGCTTTCTACCCAGAAACGATGAGTTTGCAGGTTCGGCAGAAAACGACGCTTGGTGGCATTACGTGCGTGTGAACGGTTGTTACCCGTTACAGGACGCTTACCAGTTACTTGGCATACTCGGGACATTACTGTCTTCTCCAAATCGTTTCAGCTCGATATCTACTGTGATTAATTCAATACGAAAAAACTTTTCACATATAACCACAGCTATCAAAGGTCGCGCATTATACTAAGTCAAAACCAGTTGCTCAAGTCCCGAGCAGATCCTTTCTTCACTTTTTGTTCAAAAAACGACTATTTTATAGCCAATCTCGTTCAGAAAAAGAAATGATTTCCCCATCACCCACAACAAAGTGGTCAAGAACTCGAATATCCACCAATGCAAGTGCATCCGTGATTCTTCGGGTTATTCGACGGTCAGCCTGACTAGGTTCAGCTACGCCTGACGGGTGATTATGCGCTAAAATGAGCGCGGCTGCATTAAGTTCCAGTGATCTTTTTACCACTTCGCGTGGATAAACTGCCGCAGAGTCGATCGTTCCTTCAAACAAAACCTCGCCAGCTATGACTCTGTACTGATTATCGAGAAATAAAATATAAAAAACTTCACGCTGCCGATCGCGCAATATTTGGCTCAAATATTGCCTTGTTTGTTGCGGACTCGTCAGCACATCCCCTTTTTTGAGGGTTTCCTCCAGGTGCCGATGACTCATTTCGAGCACCGCTTGTAATTGCACATACTTAGCAGGGCCAAGCCCTTTGACTTCGCAAAAGCGCTTTTCGTCAGCAGCCAATAATGCCCGTAAGGATCCAAATTCACTCAAAAGCAAAGCGGATAGCTCAATAACGTTGATCCCCGGCAGCCCTGTACGCAAAAAAATGGCTAATAATTCTGCGTCCGTCAGCGCTTTTGCCCCAAACTGTAAAAGCTTTTCCCGTGGAAGAAGCGTACTCGGTAAATTTTTTAATGTCATAACGGCCTCTTTAAGTCATTCCCTACGCTTGAACCCTCTCCGTAAAAATACAAATTTGATCGCGATAGGTTACGAGCCGCTCATCGTTTTTCAGCGCAATCTAGCACCAGAAATACATGCGTTTGTGAGCCTAGTAACGAGATAACCCCATCACTAAGCTGGAATTACACCTTGCTTGAAATGATAGGTATAGCCAGCATCTAGCCAAGGCTCGATTGATCTCAAACGATGAATCACGCGATATTTGATGCTATCGTGTGGCCCTTGTTTTTGGTTAATCAGGCAATCTCATGCAAACGCTAGCAGGAAAAAAAATACTTCTCGGAATTAGTGGTGGTATCGCCGCATACAAGTGCGCAGAGCTCACTCGACGCCTTATCGAGCGCGGTGCTCAGGTACAAGTCGTGATGACCAAAGCAGCACAAGAATTTATTACGCCCCTAACGATGCAAGCCGTCTCTGGCAACCCAGTATCGAGCAGCCTACTCGATCCTGCCGCTGAAGCTTCAATGAGTCATATTGAGCTGGCTAAATGGGCCGACATGGTTTTATTGGCTCCTGCGACAGCGGATCTGATAGCCCGAGTCAGTGCGGGGATGGGCAATGATTTGCTCTCTACCTTATGCCTTGCAACAGATTCGCCGATTGTGGTTGCACCAGCCATGAATCAGCAGATGTACCGCAATATTGCGACCCAAGAAAACATCGCAACCTTAAAGCGCCGTGGTTTCCATGTGTGGGGACCAGCAAGTGGTGAACAAGCCTGTGGTGATGTTGGCCCTGGTCGTATGCTAGAACCAATGGAGCTAGTACATCATGCGGAAGCTTTTTTTCAACCTGCAGACCTCACAGATATTTCACTGACCATTACTGCAGGGCCAACCCGTGAAGCCCTCGATCCTGTGCGTTATATTTCCAACCACAGTTCCGGCAAAATGGGCTTTGCTATTGCCCAAGCAGCCGCAGAGCGTGGCGCAAAAGTCACTTTGATTAGTGGCCCAGTGAACTTACCCACGCCACAGGGTGTCACTCGCGTTGATGTAGAGAGCGCCGAACAGATGCACCAAGCCGCCATGGACCATGCACCTCAACATCATATTTTTGTTGCTTGTGCCGCGGTTGCTGATTTCCGCCCAGCCACTGTCGCTGAGCAGAAGATGAAAAAACAAAGTGATGAAGACACCATGACGCTCACTTTAGTGAAAAACCCCGATATCGTAGCAAGTGTGGCTGCGTTAACAGACAAGCGCCCATTTACCGTTGGCTTTGCTGCTGAAACCCAAGATGTCGAGCAATATGCACGTGGTAAGCTGACCCGTAAGCAGCTTGATCTGATTTGTGCCAACGATGTCGCGCAGCAAGGGCAAGGGTTCAATAGCGATAAAAATGCCCTGCACTTGTACTGGCCAAGCGGCGACAAAGCCCTGCCACTGACAGACAAGAGTGAACTCGGCAAACAACTTATCAATGAAATCACGGCGCTCTATCGCAGCCACTAACTGGGCGATAGATAGTTATAGTACAAACTAAATATCCCAGCTTGACACCCAACCTTGCGGTATCAAGTTGGCATCACGAAACATGTCTTTAAAGAGAACAAGATGAAAAAAATCGACCTAAAAATCCTAGACCCACGTGTCGGCAATGAATTTCCACTACCCGCTTACGCTACCGAAGGATCGGCTGGTCTTGATTTACGCGCCTGCTTAGATGAAGCACTAACCGTCGAGCCTGGTCAAACCCACCTTGTTCCAACAGGTCTGGCGATTCATATTGGCGATCCTAGCCTAGCAGCCACGATTTTACCCCGCTCTGGCCTTGGCCATAAACACGGTATTGTCTTAGGTAACTTAGTCGGTTTAATTGATTCAGACTACCAAGGTCAGCTAATGGTTTCAGTATGGAACCGCGGTCAATCAACCTTTACGATTGAACCTGGCGACCGTATTGCTCAGTTGGTATTCGTGCCTGTGGTACAAGCTGACTTTAACATCGTGAATGATTTTGATAGCAGCGATCGCGGTGAAGGTGGCTTTGGTCATTCCGGTCGTCAATAAACCGCAGCAGATCATCAGCAAAAAGTCATCGCTATTAAAAGCGATCTAACGCAACCTTCAGGTTGCGTTTTTTTTGCCGATACAATTTTTTTACCGATAACTCAGCACTATCAGCAGCTAACACTTTTCTCTGTGTCAGCGCACCGTTAAGATAGGCGGGTTTTTTATACCCAGCGAACAATGCATCTCGGTTTATTGACCGAGTGCCAATCTGTGGTACTCATTTCGAAAAGGAACGGTTATTCATGGCAGGCAACAAAAAAAACAATCGCCGCGAAGAGATTCTACAAGCTTTGGCACAAATGCTAGAGTCAGCACAAGGTAGCCAACGTATTACAACGGCCAAACTTGCTGCTCAAGTAGGCGTATCAGAAGCTGCACTCTACCGTCATTTTCCAAGCAAAGCGCGTATGTTTGAAGGCCTGATTGAGTTTATTGAAGATTCAATCACTACCCGCATCAACCGTATCCTAGATGAAGAAAAAGACACCCTGAACCGCCTTCGCATGGTGTTACAGCTGATCTTAGTCTTCGCCGAGCGTAACCCAGGTTTAACCCGTATCATGACGGGCCATGCGCTGATGTTTGAACAAGACCGTCTGCAAGCACGTATCAATCAGCTGTTTGAGCGTATCGAAACCCAACTGCGTCAAGTGCTGCGTGAGCGTAAGCTACGTGAAGGCAAAGGCTTTCCTGTCGATGAAAGTATCTTGGCGGCACAGTTGTTAGGCCAAGTAGAAGGTAGCCTAAGCCGCTACGTACGGTCTAACTTCAAGCATAAGCCGACGGATAGCTTTGATGATTACTGGGCACTGCTGAGTGCACAGCTAGGTTAAGTACATTCAATGCCCAAACACCAACAAAAAGGCTTGCCCAGTGGCAAGCCTTTTTTTGTCATCGTAGTTTATTACAACAAGGCTTAAACGCCGTATTGTGCACGGTACGCTTTAACCGCTTCAAGGTGCTGTTCCATGCCATCTTGCTCGGCAAGGTAGGTCACGACATCACCCAGTGACACAATCGAGATCACATCACAGCCAAAGTCACGCTCGACCTCCTGAATCGCAGAAAGCTCGCCCTTGCCTTTTTCTTGGCGATCAATCGCCACCAATACGCCAGCAAGGTCTGCACCGTTCGCTTTGATGATTTCCATCGACTCGCGAATTGCAGTACCCGCAGTGATCACATCATCCACTAACATGATGCGGCCTTCTAACGCGCTACCCACTAAGTTACCACCTTCACCGTGGTTCTTCGCTTCTTTACGGTTAAAACAGTATGGCGTATCCACATCGTGGTGGTCAGCCAACGCTACCGCTGTCGTCGTTGCGATAGGGATCCCTTTGTATGCAGGGCCAAACAACACATCGTAATCAATACCAGCTTCAACTAAAGCTTCAGCGTAAAAACGGCCTAGACGTGCAAGATCACGCCCTGAGTTAAATAAACCCGCATTGAAAAAGTACGGGCTCTTACGGCCTGATTTCAGAGTGAACTCACCAAACTTCAACACACCTTTCTCTAGGGCAAATTCGATGAACTGACGCTGATATGCTTTCATTGTAACTCCTTAATATAGCTATGTTTGTGTTTTATTCGCTATAACCTATCAACAGCCCCTATTCAGTAACACTATCGACAAATTTTAGACAAAAAAAAGCGACTCAATAGAGTCGCTTAATCATTAATTTTCTAACGCTGCTTTCTGCATCGAAATGATATCGGTAATGCCGTCCTTCGCCAGCGCTAACATCGCCAACAATTCTTCATGGCTAAAGGCCTCGCCTTCCGCAGTGCCCTGAATCTCGATCATCTTACCTTCTTCGGTCATCACCACGTTCATGTCGGTTTCAGCCGCTGAATCTTCAACGTACTCCAAATCACAAACAGGCTCACCGTTATAGATCCCCACAGACACAGCAGCAACCATGCCTTTCAGCGGACTCTTCTTCAGCAGACCTTTTTCAATCATGTAATTGATCGCATCAACTAGCGCAACCATAGCACCAGTAATAGACGCAGTACGCGTACCGCCATCGGCTTGGATAACATCACAATCAACAGTGATCATTTGCTCACCTAGCGCTTCAAGGTCTACTGCAGCACGCAAACTACGGGCGATAAGACGTTGAATTTCCATGGTGCGGCCACCTTGTTTACCGCTCGCAGCTTCGCGACGGTTACGGGTGTGCGTGGCACGAGGTAACATGCCGTATTCAGCAGTAACCCAGCCCTGACCTTTACCTTTTAGCCAACGTGGTACATTTTCTTCCACGCTCGCGGTACAAATCACTTTGGTATCACCGAACTCTACTAAAACTGAGCCTTCAGCATGTGCTGTAAAGTTACGAGTAATAGTAATAGGACGAACTTGGTGGGTCTGTCTGCCGCTTGGACGCATCGGGATAACCTCTGACTGAGTAATTTTAACCTGCGATTATAGCCAGTTACGTCCGCCAGTGCTAACCCTTTGCTAAACGATTGCTCTTAGACGCCCACAATTGCAGCGCAAAGCCACAACAACGCGGTTCAATTCCTTTTATAATCAATGCTGAGTATAATCAGCTCATCAACGCTTTGAGCACCAGCTTCAAGCGAACCGCTTAACAAAAGGGCCATCAGCCAATGATTCATAGCATGACCGCCTACGCGCGCCGTGAAGTAAAAGGCGACTGGGGCAGCGCCGTTTGGGAAATCCGTTCGGTCAACCAGCGTTACTTAGAAACCTACTTACGTATGCCTGAACAGTTCCGTGGCCTAGAGCCGGTTCTGCGTGAACGCTTCCGTAAACGCCTAGCTCGAGGCAAAGTAGAGTGCAACCTACGCTTTGAAGCGAACGCATCTTCTAATCGCGAACTATCGATTAATGAAGACCTTGCTAAGCAAGTGATCAAAGCCGCTCAGTGGGTTAAAGAGACCTCAGGTGAAGGCAATATTGGTCCATTCCAAGTATTGAACTGGCCCGGAGTGATGGAAGCACCAGAGCAAGACCTGGATGCGATCAACAAAGACCTACTCGCAGGCTTTGAAGAAGCACTGACCGATTTCATTGCAGCACGTGCAAGCGAAGGCGAAAACATGAAGGCGCTGATTGTTCAGCGTTTGGATGCGATTACCGTTGAAGCAGGCAAAGTACGCGAACAAATGCCAGAAGTCATGGCATGGCAACGTGAACGTCTATTAAGCCGTTTTGAAGAAGCAAAAATCGAACTCGATGCAAGCCGTGTCGAACAAGAACTGATCCTGCTGGCGCAAAAGAGCGATGTAGCCGAAGAACTCGACCGCTTAGATTCACACGTGAAAGAAACACAGAAGATCATGAAAAAAGGTGGCGCATGTGGTCGCCGTTTAGATTTCATGATGCAAGAGTTCAACCGCGAGTCGAACACCCTAGCCTCTAAATCAATCAATACCGATATCACGGCATCAGCTGTTGAACTCAAAGTACTGATTGAGCAGATGCGTGAGCAAATTCAAAACATTGAATAAGCGCCGTTTGTACATATAACATGATTCCCAAAGCGCCTCAGGGCGCTTTTTTGTTGCCTCGCTATCATCAACTAAATAATCCTCTTCGCATTCACATCGTTTCTCATGGTTTGACTATAGTTAGAGCTAAGCAGTGATCGCCCTGCATGGTAAAAATAGTCATGGATGCATACCAAGGATTGTTATGGATAGCTCGCTCGAACGAAATGATCACCAATCACATCCTAACCATCATCGAATAGCCTCTCGGCATCTCCTGCATGTTTTCCCCACCTTTGCCATTGGTGGCCAACAAGTGCGCTTTGCCCAGATCGCGAATGCGTGTTCGCAAGCTTACCGTCACACTATCATTGCTTTAGACGGTAACTTCGATGCCAAAAGCAAACTGCTGGAAACCATCGACGCAAGCTTCATCGACCTAAGTCATCTCAAGCAGCAACACGTTCTGCAGCGCATGCAATCGATCCAACATTACCTCGCAGATCATCAACACGATACCTTGATGACCTACAACTGGGGTGCGATTGAATGGGCGCTGGTGCACCGCATCCGTTCACGTGCCACCACTACGGTTACGGCCCCGCAACATGTCCACTGGGAAGACGGCTTTGGCCCCGAAGAACAGCAAGAGCGCCTACCGCGCCGCAATATCTTTCGCCGCCTTGCGCTATCTGATGACACCAAAGTAGTGGTGCCCTCACATCAGCTTCAATATATCGCACAGCAAGAGTGGCATGTACCAAGCACCCAGCTTGTTTATTTTCCAAACGGTATCGCCTTGCCAACACTCCACCCAGAAACTCAAACGCTGCGCCAACACCCCACCTTTATAACCTTGGCAACGCTACGCGCAGAAAAGAATATTCCACGGTTAATCGACAGCTTTTTAGCCGCAGTGCCAGATGGCAAACTGATCATTGGTGGTGGTGGGCCTTTACTTGAAGAGCTACGCACGTATGTGGTTTCACTCAATCAAACCGACCGTATCGAGCTAACCGGTAATGTCACGGATATTTGGGGATTTCTCGCTCAAGGCGATGTCTTTTGTTTATCCTCAGATACCGAACAAATGCCAATTTCAGTATTGGAAGCGATGGCAATGGGACTGCCTATCGTCTCAACCGAGGTCGGCGATATAAAAACCATGCTGCCCCCTGAGAACCAAGCTTATATTGCAGCACCTGCAGACTACCCAGCAACAATGAAAAAGCTACTGGCTCATCAAGACTACTGGCCAACCATAGGGCGCGCTAACAAACTACGGGTATCGCAACACTACAGTTTTGATACCATGCTCCATAACTTTGCCGCCCTGCTTTAAGTGCTATCTGCTATTTTTATTACATTAGAATATAAATAGCCGCTTAAAATAACGTGAGCAGCTACGCCTTATTTAAATACTTGCTTCAACGCTGGCGTTTTAAGGTTAGAAGCGAATAAGTCTGTTTTTTCAGTAACCACCTAGGCTTCACATTGCTAGCTCGATAAAAAAGATTATTGGTTATTCCTTGACTATCTGATTTAAATTATCTGCAGTTCATGATAATCTGCGCGCCCTTCTAACACTGAGTGAAACAGCAATGAGCAAAGGTACGTTATACATTGTGTCGGCACCAAGCGGTGCGGGTAAATCAAGCTTGATTAACGCCCTATTGGAAACCAACCCAACTTATGACATGAAAGTATCGGTTTCTCACACCACGCGCGGCATGCGCCCAGGTGAAGAACATGGCGTTCATTACAACTTCGTAAGTGTTGAAGAATTTACTGAACTTGCTGACCAAGGTGCGTTCCTTGAGCATGCAGAAGTATTTGGCAACTACTACGGTACGTCACGCCCGTTGATTGAAGAGCAGCTAAACAAAGGGATCGATGTATTCCTTGATATCGACTGGCAAGGTGCGCGTCAAATTCGCAAACAAATGCCACAAGCGAAAAGCCTCTTTATTCTACCGCCATCAAAAGAAGAATTAGAACGTCGTCTTAATGCTCGCGGCCAAGACAGCGACGCTGTTATTGCTCGCCGTATGGAAGAAGCGCGTTCTGAAATTTCACATTACAGCGAATACGACTACGTGATCGTGAATGATGATTTTGATGTTGCTCTTATCGATTTCAAAGCGATTATCCGCGCTGAACGATTGAAGCAAGACAAACAAGCTGCTAAATATAACAGCATGCTGAATGGCCTACTGGCAGAACAGTAAGTATTTTTGTACAATTTTCTATCTTTTTTTATATAACCACTGGAGTCCTCCATGGCACGCGTAACCGTTCAAGACGCTGTTGATAAAATTGGCAACCGTTTCGATCTGATCCAAATTGCTTCACGCCGCGCTCGTCAAATGCAAACTGGCGGTAAGGATCCACTGGTTCCAGAAGAAAACGACAAGTACACAGTGATCGCGCTTCGTGAAATCGAAGAAGGCCTAATCACTAAGGACATCCTTGATGCTCGCGAGCGTCAGGAACTTCAAGAGCAAGAAGCAGCAGAGCTAGCAGCAGTTAGCGCTATTGCAGGCGACCACCGTTAATTCAGGGAACCGGGCGATTGTATCTTTTTGATAGCCTGAAAGAAGTCGCAACCGAATACCTGCCAGAGCCTCATATCGAGGCTCTTAGGCAGGCTTATCTCGTTGCGCGTGATGCCCACGAAGGGCAGACTCGCTCTAGTGGCGAACCTTATATCATCCACCCGATTGCTGTGGCCCGCATCCTTGCGGAAATGCGCCTCGATTACGAGACGCTAATGGCTGCACTTCTCCATGATGTAATCGAAGACACCGAAGTGACCAAGGAAGACTTGGAAACCCGCTTTAGTGCCACGGTTGCAGAACTGGTTGATGGCGTATCGAAGCTGGATAAACTCAAGTTCCGCGACCGCAAAGAAGCGCAAGCAGAGAACTTCCGCAAAATGATCATGGCCATGGCCCATGACATTCGCGTAATCTTGATCAAATTGGCTGACCGCACGCACAACATGCGCACCCTAGGTGCCCTGCGTCCGGATAAACGCCGTCGTATTGCTCGCGAAACGCTCGAAATATTCTCCCCACTGGCACACCGTCTGGGTATTCATAACATCAAAACCGAACTCGAAGAGTTAGGCTTTGAAGCGTTATATCCAAACCGTTATAAAGTGCTCAAAGAAGTGGTGGCAGCGGCGCGTGGTAATCGCAAAGAAATGATTAATAAGATTCACGCAGAAATCGAGGGCCGCCTCGAAGATGCGGGAATTAAAGCAACGGTTGTCGGCCGTGAAAAGAACTTATACTCCATCTATAACAAGATGAAGAGTAAAGAGCAGCGTTTCCATTCCATTATGGATATCTACGCGTTCCGCGTTCTGGTCACCGATCTCGACACCTGCTACCGCGTATTGGGCCAAGTACACAACTTGTACAAACCGCGTCCAAGTCGCATGAAAGACTACATCGCCATCCCGAAAGCCAATGGCTACCAATCACTGCATACCTCTCTAGTGGGCCCGCATGGTGTACCTGTCGAAGTACAGATTCGTACCGACGACATGGACCAAATGGCCGACAAAGGTGTTGCTGCGCATTGGACTTATAAAGATGGCGAAAGCTCGGGTACAACCGCCCAAGTGAAAGCACAACGTTGGATGCAGAGCTTACTTGAGCTGCAACAAAGCGCCGGTAGTTCATTCGAATTTATTGAAAACGTAAAATCTGATCTCTTCCCTGATGAGATTTACGTCTTTACACCAAAAGGCCGTATTGTTGAATTGCCGGTTGGGGCAACCGCCGTCGACTTTGCTTACGCCGTCCATACCGATGTGGGTAATGCTTGTGTCGGTGCTCGTGTCGATCGCCAGCCTTACCCGCTCAGCAAACCGCTGAAAAACGGTCAGACTATCGATATCATCAGTGCGCCAGGCGCACGTCCAAACGCAGCATGGCTAAACTATGTGGTGACATCACGTGCACGCGCACGTATTCGTCAGGTACTGAAAACCATGCGCCGTGATGAATCCATCACCCTTGGTCGTCGCTTACTCAACCATGCACTTGGTGAGTTGAGTATCGACCAAATCAACCCAGATAACCTTCAGCAAGTGCTGACCGATCTGCGGTTAGAATCTATGGACGACTTACTGACAGATATCGGCTTAGGTGAACTCATGAGTGTGGTGATTGCTCGCCGCTTATTAGGTAACCCTGAAGAGCTGAATAATCACGACGAAGGCGCACGCCGCTTACCGATCCAAGGTGCCGATGGTATCTTGCTCACGTTTGCCAACTGTTGTCACCCAATCCATGGTGACCCTATTATGGCGCACGTCAGCCCAGGTAAAGGCTTAGTTATTCACCGTGAAGAATGTGCCAATATCCGTGGTTACCAAAAAGAACCCGATAAGTACATGGCGGTAGAGTGGAGCGAAGACTTTGAACAAGAATTCGTAACCAACCTTAAGGTGGACATGCAAAACCACCAAGGTGCGCTAGCTGATTTAACCAATACGATTGCTGCAACAGGCTCAAATATTCAAGGATTAGCCACCGAAGAAAAAGATGGCCGTTTATACACCATCACGGTTCGCTTAACGACCAAAGGCCGTATCCACCTTGCCAATATTATGCGCCGAATTCGTGTAATGCCGAATGTTGTCCGTGTTGCTCGTCAGAAAAACTGACACAGCAACACCAACAATCACTTATTCTAAACGCCCTCTTTTGGGCGTTTTTATTTATGGATATTAATAAACGACTATGACTCCTGATCGTTACCAACGTATTCAATCTGTACTGGCCACTCGCCAAACCGACCTCACTGTGTGTATGGAAGAAGTGCACAAACCTAACAATGTGTCTGCAATTGTGCGTACTGCCGATGCAGTCGGCATCCACAAAGTGCATGCCGTATGGCCTGACGATAAAATGCGCATGCTAAGCCATACCTCAGCAGGGGCGCGTAACTGGGTCGAACTTGAAACCCATGACACCATGGTCGAAGCCGTACAACACCTAAAGAGCCAAGGAATGCAAGTACTGGCAACCAACCTGTCAGATACCGCAATTGATTTTCGTGACGTGGATTACACCAAGCCCACCGCAATTATCTTAGGTGGTGAAAAAAATGGGATCACCCAAGAAGCCTTAGCGCTTGCCGATCAGGACATCATCATTCCTATGGTCGGTATGGTACAGTCGTTAAATGTCTCGGTGGCCAGTGCTCTTATTTTGTATGAAGCACAGCGCCAACGCCAGAATGCAGGCATGTACGACCAAGCAACCACTCAGCTACCTGAGGAAGTGGTACACCGTATTTTGTTTGAACGCGGCCACCCCGTACTTGCCAAAGTGGCACGTCGTAAAGGCTTGCCTTATCCACCATTGGATGACGAAGGCCAAATCATGGCTGACGATGCGTGGTGGGCAACTATGCAGGCCATTGAGCCAAAGAAAAACAAACAGAAATAGCCAATAAGGACATGCGATGAGCGGACAGCTACTGGATACCATCGCCCTCACCGAGCTTGCTGGTGTAGGCGCAAAAATGGCAGAAAAGTTAACGAAAATTGGATTAAATACCGTCCAAGACCTGCTATTTCATTTGCCGCTCCGCTATGAAGATCGCACCCGTATTTGGCCAATCGCAGGCGTGATGCCCGGCCAGCACCTGACGATTCAAGGTGAGGTGCTCAACACCAGCATTACCTTTGGCAAGCGTAAGATGCTCAGCGTTAAAATCAGTGATGGTAATGGCGCAGCCACCCTACGCTTCTTTAATTTCAACGCTGCGATGAAAAACAGCTTGGCTGAAGGTAAGCAAGTCAAAGCCTATGGCGAGATCAAACGCGGCAAGTTTGGGGTTGAGATCATACACCCCGACTACAAGGTGTTTTCTGAAACCACTGAACTCAGCGTCGAAGAAACCTTAACCCCAGTTTATCCCACCACAGACGGCTTACGTCAGCTAACGTTACGTAGCCTAACGGATCAAGCCCTTAAGCTCTTGGATAAAGCCGCCGTCAGTGAGTTGTTGCCCGAAGGGTTGTACGATCGCCAAATGACGCTGGCCCAAGCCTTACGCATCATGCACCGTCCAACCCCAGATGTTTCTTTAGAGCAACTCGAAGAGGGGAAACATCCCGCCCAGCATCGCCTGATACTAGAAGAACTACTGGCCCAAAATTTATCCATGCTGGCCGTACGCAGTAACAGTCAACGTCATGATGCATGGCCGCTTAGTGCCAAAGATACCCTAAAACAACAGTTCCTTGCTGGCTTGCCATTTCATCCAACAGGCGCTCAACAGCGTGTCGTTACCGACATCGAGCAAGACCTCACCCAACCACACCCTATGATGCGCTTGGTGCAAGGGGATGTGGGCTCAGGTAAAACCTTAGTCGCCGCGCTGGCGGCACTGCGTGCGATTGAACACGGCTACCAGGTAGCACTCATGGCCCCAACTGAGTTATTGGCTGAACAGCACGCGCAAAACTTTGCCAGCTGGCTCAACCCGCTGGGTATTCAAGTCGGCTGGATGGCAGGCAAGCTCAAAGGCAAAGCCCGTGAAGCCGAACTGGCGCGCATCGAAAGTGGTGAAGCCAAAATGGTGGTGGGTACCCATGCCTTATTCCAAGACCAAGTGGTGTTTAACAACCTGACCTTGGTGATCATTGATGAGCAACACCGTTTCGGTGTCCATCAACGCTTAGAACTGCGTGAGAAAGGCGCCAATAACGGACGTTATCCGCACCAACTGATCATGACTGCCACTCCGATCCCACGGACGTTAGCGATGACAGCTTATGCTGATTTGGAAACCTCTGTAATAGATGAATTACCACCAGGACGGACACCGATCAAAACAGTTGCCCTGTCTGACGCGCGCCGACCTGAAATCATTGAACGGATCCGCTCAGCCTGCCAAACCGAAGGCCGTCAAGCCTATTGGGTTTGTACCTTAATTGATGAATCTGAAGTATTGGAAGCCCAAGCCGCTTCTGACACCGCTGATGAGCTTACCGCGCTATTACCCGAGCTGAAAATTGGCTTGGTGCATGGTCGAATGAAAGCCACTGAAAAGCAGGCCGTTATGACGCAATTCAAAGACGGCGAGCTTGATTTATTGGTCGCGACCACGGTAATTGAAGTGGGCGTTGATGTACCCAACGCCAGTTTGATGGTGATTGAAAACCCAGAGCGCCTAGGTTTAGCCCAGCTCCACCAGTTGCGTGGCCGTGTCGGTCGAGGTCAGGTTGCTAGTCATTGTGTGCTGCTGTATCACGCACCACTTTCACAAACCGCCCAAAAGCGCTTAGGGGTACTGCGCGAAAGCAGTGATGGCTTTGTGATTGCCCAGCGCGACTTAGAAATTCGAGGGCCGGGTGAGTTATTAGGGACGAAGCAAACCGGCATCGCTGATTTTAAAGTGGCAGATCTGATCCGTGATCAACACCTTATCCCACAGGTACAAAAGCTAGCCCGATACATTCACGATAAATATCCGACCAATGCCGAAGCCATCATAACCCGCTGGCTCGGACAACGTGAAAATTACTCCAACGCCTAGTCCCCCTCTTATTTCGGCGCTTTATTTCACTCTAGTGTGGATAAAGTGCCGGCTTTTATTGATTCGATAAGCCAGCATCAGGCTAAGACAATAAAATAACAGCACTTACCAAGTTTCTAGCGCTTATCTTTCAGCATTACATAACAAGCGTGATCTCTACAGCCCACTAAAAATACTTACTCGCCTATTTTCTTTCCCTTTTTACCCCTTAGCACGCTATTTACCCCTGAAGTAAATTATCTCATCACAAAAGCGCGCAAACGATTGCTATTTTCTGCAAGGTAATTACAATAGCGCACAAAATTCGTCCACCTCCATCTCTCCCGTGTTGATTGAAGCTGATTAACAGCAATCACAGATATATTCGGTCAATACATACTGCGGCCCATTCAGCGCATGCAGTCAGGGAACCAGAGATAAACCAAGGAAAACAAACGGCATGACCCGTCAACACAGCGATATTGAAGCGCCGCGTAAGTCTGATCTCATCTATCGATTAGACGATCGTCCGCCGCTACCACAAACTCTGTTTGCAGCCCTACAACATCTTCTTGCAATGTTTGTAGCTGTCGTCACCCCCTCGCTGATCATCTGTCAGGCTTTGGGATTACCTGCCAGTGATACCAACACCATCGTCAGTATGTCGCTGTTCGCCTCGGGGATTGCGTCGTTTATCCAAATCAAAACCTTTGGCCCTATCGGTTCTGGATTATTGTCTATTCAAGGCACCAGTTTTAACTTCCTTGGCCCTATCATAGGGGCTGGGTTAGCCTTAAAAGCAGGCGGTGCTGACGTACCAACTATGATGGCAGCTATCTTCGGCACCATCTTGTTTGCTTCATTGACAGAAGTCTTCATCTCTCGCATTTTGCAGCACGCCCAGCGGGTAATTACTCCGCTAGTATCAGGCATTGTCGTCACCCTGATCGGCCTCACCCTGATCCAAATCGGTCTCACATCGATGGGTGGGGGTTACGCAGCACTAGAAAGTGGCACCTTCGGTAGCTTAGATAACCTCATGTTGGCGGGTACAGTATTAGCCCTTATCGTGCTACTCAATCGTGTTAAGAACCCGTACCTACGCGTATCATCCATTGTCATTGCAATGGCTGTTGGCACCCTTTTGGCCGCTTTCTTGGGCATGATTGACACCTCACGCAGTGCTGACACCGACTTCATCGCGATCCCCCTCCCGATGCAATACGGTCTAGGCTTTGATTGGGGCTTATTGATTCCACTGGTGATCGTGTTTGCCATTACCTCGCTTGAAGCCATTGGTGACATTACCGCGACCTCAGAAACATCAGAACAACCTGTCGCGGGCCCTGTCTACATGAAACGCATCAAAGGGGGTGTGTTGGCTGATGGCCTAAACTCAGGTGTGGCTGCAATACTTAACAGCTTCCCAAATTCTACCTTTAGTCAGAACAACGGCATCATCATGCTAACGGGTGTGGCGAGTCGTTATATCGGCTTCTTTGTCGCGGGTATGCTAGTGCTATTAGGCTTGTTCCCAGGCGTTGCTAATTTAGTACAGCTGATCCCTGAGCCAGTATTAGGCGGCGCAACTATTGTGATGTTTGGTACGATTGCAGCATCAGGTGTGCGTATCATCTCGCGCTGTAACCTTGACCGTCGCGCAATCCTTATCATGGCACTGTCATTCTCGATGGGCTTAGGCATTGCACAAAAACCTGAGATCCTGCAGTTCATGCCAGACCTAGTGAAAAGCATCCTGTCTTCGGGCATGGCAGCAGGTGGCTTAACCGCGATCATTCTTAACTTGGTGTTACCTGAAGAACCGAAAGAAGCATCAGAAATCAAAGCGGAAGCGGTGACGGCGAAGTAAGCAAACCTTATCGCCTCCCAAAAACCTATAACGAAAAAAAGATCAATAAAAAAGGGTTAGCCACTGGCTAACCCTTTTTGATCTCACTGTCTGCACCTAGATTCGCTAGGCTTTCTTACCACTGCGAGAGGTATGAAGTGCCAAATTAATTTGGACTCGTAAGCCGCCTTCACTGCGGTTGCGCACACAAATTTCGCCATCGTGCTGGTCGATAATACGTTTCACAATCGCCAAGCCCAGCCCTGTTCCTTCGGTTTCGCGACCACGCGCCGTGTCACCACGCGTAAGCGGTTGGAACATCCGTGAGACTTGATCAGGCTCTATCCCCGGGCCATCATCTTCAACACAATACCAAGCGGATTTACGATCGGCTGTCGCACCACTGGAGATCTTGACCCAGCCATTACCATAGCGCAGCGCATTACCGACTAAGTTAGCGACCGCCCGCTTCATCGCCACGTTATTAGCCAGAATCACCCCTGGGACATCGCCAAGATCAAGGTCAATCTGATGTTGCCCTTCGCTATCTGCGACCTCTTCTAATAATGCATTCAGATCAATTTTCTCTTCTTCCTGCTTCTTGGTCGATTTAAGGTAATCCATAAACTGGCTGATGATCTCGTTACACTCTTCGGTATCTTTGATCATACTATCAGCAAGATAACTGTCTTCTGGTGACATCATTTCTGTCGCCAGTCGAATACGGGTTAACGGTGTCCGTAAATCATGGCTCACCCCCGCCAGTAACAAAGCGCGATCTTCTTCAAGCTGCTGAATACCTTCCGACATTTGATTAAAGGCTTTGGTAACCGCTCGAATTTCAGACGCACCGTTTTCTTGCAATGGTGGAGGTGTTTCACCCCGTGCCACCGACAATGCCGCTTGCTCTAACGCTACCAAGGGCCGGTTCTGAATCCGAATAAACAGCCAACCACCCGCAATCACCATAAAGGCAATGATCAGGCTATAACGAAACAGCGGCGAGAAATCATCCTCTTGCAGTTCCGACAAGGGCACTCGCATCAAGAAACCGGGCATTGCATCGCACTTCAACCACAATACATAACTGTCTGCGCCCAATACCAACCGCACTTCGGTATTGGTATCGAGTTCTCGAGTCATTTCCTCACTGAGGTATTCCACTTCCGACGCCTGACGATATTCATCCGCTTCAGCACTGGTTTCAAGATGAAGAGTAACCCCAAGCTGTTCAAGCAGCTGACGACGTAATGGCGTGTCTAAGTGAAAGGTATGGCCATCGGCTAATTGCACATCTTCTTTTAGCATCAAGCGCACTTCGTAAGCCAAAATACGATTGAACTGCTTCAAGCTAGGCAATAATGCATAGTTAAAAACGGCAAGATACGAAAAGATTTGGCTAGCTATCAATAAGCCAGCCAATAGGATCAAAGTACGGGTAAACGTACTGCGCGGAGAAAAGCGCATAGATTATGCCTCGTTACCATCCGGTACGAATACATAGCCCAAACCCCACACCGTTTGAATGTAACGCGGGCGGCTTGGATCTTCTTCCACCATACGGCGAAGACGTGAAATTTGAACGTCGATTGAGCGTTCCATCGCGGAATATTCACGGCCACGCGCCATGTTCATCAGCTTATCGCGCGACATCGGCTCACGAGCGTTAGTCACTAGCGCTTTCAGAACCGCAAACTCACCCGAAGTCAGTGGCATGGATTCTTCACCTCGGAACATCTCACGTGTGCCCAAGTTCAAGCGGAAGTCACCAAATTCGATCACCTTGCTATCCACGCTTGGTGCACCCGGCGCTTCAATCGTTTGACGACGGAGAACCGCACGAATACGTGCTAGCAGTTCACGCGGGTTAAACGGTTTAGGCAAGTAATCATCAGCACCCACTTCTAAACCAACAATACGATCAACTTCATCGCCTTTTGCTGTCAGCATCAAAATAGGTAACATGTTATTGGCGTTACGTAAGCGACGACAAATCGACAAGCCATCTTCTCCTGGCAGCATTAAATCTAATACCATCAGGTGAAAGGTTTCGCGCGATAACAGACGATCCATCTGCTCACCATTGGCGACACTGCGAACCTGAAAGCCTTGCTCTGATAGATAGCGCTCTAGTAACGCACGCAGACGCATATCATCATCAACAACCAGAATTTTATAATTTTCCTGCATATCTTCTACCTTACTGCACCGAAACGATTATCGAGCTATGAGGGTTTATATTACTCGACTCACCCTGCCCTAAGCTTAAATTCGCCGCTAAAATGTGAGCTAAATTGTTACTGGGTATGTCTAGCACAATAACGTATCACTCCCCAAACAACACGTAATAGTTTCATATATTCTAACGCCTTAAAGTCCCTTCGACTGTGTTGCAAACATTGACCTGAGCCCAAATGCGTAACACTATTTATCTCTAAGCGTCACGCAATGACGGTTCAAACGATCACTTTGCATCCACCAAAGTACGCATCACGATTAGGAACTAGCATGAAAACCAACCTCATCACCCGCGAGGGCTATGACAAACTAAAAAGCGAACTTGAGTTTTTATGGTACGACGAACGCCCCGAAATCACTAAAAAAGTGACCTGGGCTGCCAGCCTTGGCGACCGTAGTGAGAACGCCGATTAATAATTAGAATCACTTTGAGTATACCATTGTCAATTAAATCAAAAATAATCAATTAATTACATATAGTATCTATCACATTAAAGTATACTATCGGCTCGATTATCATGACTAAAGTGATCACAAAAAGATGAATGAAGGACAATTGACTCTTTTGAAAGACTGGTTCAGAAGGGCTCGGGAAAGCCAAGAAATTCACTATGAAAGTGAAAAGTTTTTTAAACGAATCCATTACTCACTAGGGATTCCAGCAACGATTCTGTCTGCAGTCGTTGGTACTACCATCTATGCAGTTATGGAATCAGAAGCCGGTGGATCAATGAAGCTAGTGCTTGGATGCATTAGTATGTTATCAGCAGCATTGATAGCACTTAACACCTTTCTTGGTTGCTCACTAAAGGCAGAGAAACACCGTGCTACTGGTGCTTCATATGCTTCAATAAGGCGCAAGCTAGAGCGAATGAAGACATCTCAAGAGTCATATAAAGATAAGTTTGATGAAGAGATGGGGTTAGTCCAAACTGAGTTTGATTCTCTTGCGAGCAATTCGCCAGTGCCACCTGGATTTGTTTCAAAAAAAACAATTAAGCGCTTAAAAAGCACTGAGCACAAAAGAATTTTTCATATTCCAGCAAAAGAACAAAACTAAGTGGTAGGCCATTTGGGAGACATTCCAAGATCGCTGTATACTCCTTCGAGTATACCAAGCTCAAATGGCCAACTACGATGAAACCTTCGAGATTGTTTTCTAGATAGAAAATAAACCAAAAGTATATAGCTTTGCTTAAATTCCATATACTTACCAAGATTTATTCTTTCCTCAATCTTTTGAGGTATATAGCTACACTCTTGCAAAAACTCAGAGAACTCTTCAGTCGAATACTTAGCTAAAAGATCTTTTAAAATGTCAATAATATAATCATTATTGGCATCATCGAAAACTATATCTAAACCAGAAAGCCATTTTTCACACTCTTCCTTCAAGACTGCTTTCCAATCATTAATGTGCCTGCTAGCTTTATCTAAAGTACTCTTTGCTTCACATAGTAAGCCATCGGTGGTTTCCATAAGAGCCATCCCTTTTGCGAATGATCTTACAACCTCTGGCTCAGCTTTCACGCTCCCCTTGTATATTGTGTCATGAGCAAGCTCTGCGTATGCATGTTGAAGCAATGTTCTTACCTGAACTTCACAGGTGGTTCCCTCATTAATAAGAACACCATTATGTTCAAGTTTTTGGTTACAAGTGACAATATAGTGTACAGATTGATAATCAAATAGCCGAGGATCCGCCTCTTTCCAATCATCAAACTCTCTTGATTTTTCTGAAATCCAGTGCGGTGACTCTTCTATTAAATTGGATATACAACTAAGTTGAGATGTAAGTAAGACTACGAACCTAACGCCAGCTTTATCAGTAATCTCCTTATATGCATCTCTATCTTGATAGTATTCACGATGCCTTACAAAAACCTTTGATATCAATGAGTCAGGTGTCTTAACCCTTTTAGTGGGTGGAATTTTCACCCACTCTGAGTACTCTTTATCTGAATGACATGAAGAGCGAATAGCAAGGTCAATTTCATTACATACAAAATCAGCCCATGCTTCATACATAGGCATTTCTTGCACATAAAGTTCCCTAAACTCTTGCTGATCCATTACTCTTGATTCTCTAAATGACCTTTAACTTTAATAGTAGTTGATTCATCACTAACAGATAACACTTCAACTAACTCACTGAAGGACTCTGCAGGAGCTATGATTTTGACATTGCTAGAAAAGTTAACTTTCCTTTGCCTTAACTGCCCTTTAATTAGCTTTAGGTCTTTAACAATTACAGTGGTAGGGAAGTTCTTTCCTTCCATATAATCCAAATAATCATCTTTCAACTCATCAGAATCTGACATGTATTTGTCAGCAAAATCACTTAGCTGTATGGTATTGCTCTGGTCCATTTTTAGATAAGTATACAACGCTTGCTGTAAATCCAATTTATCTTCAGCTGGAATATCTACTGAGTTTATAAAATCTTTTGTAAGATTATGGAAGTCTCTTGTTTTTTGTTGAGAATTTTCAGGAATCTTTAAACCAAGAAAGTTACTGTAAAAGTATTGTGCCGCTTTACTATCATCTTGAGCTTTGATGTTACTATCAAAAATGAAAGCCGAAAAATCAGATGCCTCTCTTGCATTTGATTTAACTGATTTATCGTCAACTTCAATAAATGCGCCAACTTTATATAACTTCGACTGTGGTGTCAGAATCAGGTTATCGATGTACTCTAGGATAATCTGCTCTGTAGTAACGGTTTCTTCCTTAAAGCCTGATTGAGGCTCAGCTTTAATTATAAAAACACAGCGCCGATTTGAGGCTCCGACTGTTCCGGAGATGATTACAAGAGATCCGCCTGGCCAGGACTTACTTGTATGAGCTTGGGTATGAAGATCTGCTATCTCTGCAGATTTTTCAATAAAATCCTTCTCACCCGCACCTACCAATACTGAAGAGAAATGAAAGCAACTTGTTGCCCCCGTTTGGACAATCTCCATCTCTAAGCTTTTTGATTCGTGTCCTAGAACCTTACTAATACGCTCAATCAATTTACCCTTAGCCTCAGCACCAAGAGTAATTAGCTTTTTACTGATAAATGGAGGAACAATACCATCGTCACTTGGAGGGTAGACATTATGAGTAATTATGTGATTGAAAGATATATTATCAAAAATGAAAGCCATTCCATCGTCCTAACATACGAATTATTGAGCGCAAAGCTACCATAATCCCCCATAAAAAAATATGACGTAGCTTGTCAATTCCTATTGTTTATTAACGCTTTAAAGTTAAAGCACAACAAATCAACACGCTCCTAATCAATAGTGGTAAAGAGCGATAGTTTTTTTAAATCTCATTTCCCTCGCCAAAAGCCTCAACTAACCGATTTCTAAACCGCTCTAATTTGAGTTGAAAAGAAACACTATCAACTTCATTTGTGCCCCCTTCAATACAGAGGCTCCATTGTGTTCCTGACACAACGACATCACCTCTATTTCCTGTTTTTGGACAATCATAAAGCAGGACGCTATCCATATTAAAGCAAACTTCAGGCTCCTCTGATTCACATATCAAACCGTACCCTTCGTCTCCAACCCTTTCAGCGAACTTTGCGAGTCGCTCCTCAGCTATAGTGTAAAGCCATGCTTCTTGATTCAGAGAATTTGTGATTCTCAGAATTCGCCCCAAAACTTGTCTGAAGTAAAGTTCCGTTTTTATTGAGCTAAGATGAAAACACACTTGAAGCCGAGGAATATCCGTCCCTTCACTGACCATTCCAACACTAACAATCCATTGCGTTGAGCTATGTCGATATTGTTCAATTTTCTTAAGTGGCTCATCATCACGGTATGTCACGATCACTGTTGTTTGTCCGAAATCATTAATCAGAATCTGTTGTATCTTTCGCGCATGCTCAACAGATGCCGCAACAATCAAACCACCGGCTTCAGGGTTACTCCAGCGGATTTGAGCCAACTTGAGACACCCCAAACTAAGCACATATTTCATCGCATCATAGTTGGAGATGACTGAAAGATAAGACGTAGAGCCATCTCTCATCAGCTCAGAAAAAGATGAAAATCTTTTGTTTTCACCGCTTTCAAATAACGTAAGCTTATCGCTATCTACCAACGTGATTTTCGGTAATCAACATACCTTATCCCGAACTGCTTCACCAAGGCCATATACATAATCACAAAGGACTTCACCATTCTCATCAGCATAGTTTGCAAGAACAATTGAAGCTTTATCAGAGCGCCACGGCGTACCTGTTAAGGCCAGAGTGTAAGCTGCATTATCCTGTACCTTCGTAAGTATTTGAGCCCCCCAAGCATTGGCCTCTTCCACAGAAGAACCAGCGCAATGATTAATTTCATCAAACACTACTAGGACACTATAGCGTTTAAACAAATCCCAAAAACAGTCCTTTAAATAGAGCATATTTTGGTAGGTATAAGAGCCTCCGACAGCACCAATTCCACCATTAAAGGAACAACCCAACTTCCACGAAAAGGTACTCTGGATGCCTGCGGCAACAGCATTTGATGGGGAAAAGCAGATAACTAAATCCACCTTTTGGTTGTCAAAAAGGCGCTTGGCCACTTCAGCCGCCATCACTGTCTTTCCTGCTCCAGGTGTTGCTAAGCACATGAAATGCCGTTGTTCAGAGCTGTACTTTGTCAGAGCTACTTACACGCAATGACTTTGCCAAAGCCTCAACATGGGACTTTCTCCGACGACTGAGGATAATTCATTAAGAGCTTCGTAAGGGCCTCCAAATCTCCCTGCATGTTCTTTGCTCGCTCTCTTGCCTGTAAAAAGAATGTCCGAACATAACTGGATTCATCTGGAAAGCGACTAAGCACCTCTTGATACTTATCCATCTCACGTAACGCAATTTCTTGTAATGCCTCTAACTCAGATTTTTCTTTACGAATGGCTTCAAGGAAACCTCTACTATTTTCAGATTGACCATTAGGTCCCGGCTTACTCTCCTTCTGTTTAGCAACCAGACGTCTACGGCTTTTGCCAACAAACCGGTTTTGATTGAAGAATGTCGACTTGAAATAAACAGTACTTTTCCACCTACTGCCAGGCTGTTTTTCTAGCAATCCTTTATCGAACAAACGTGAGATCTGGCGATAGATAAACTTTCTCGCTTCATTCTCATCGTCAAACTGATCTGTAGACTTAACCAAAGCATCCCTGAGCTCCGTAACAGTAAAATGATCCAAATCCTTTACGATCAGCAAGTTGTAAATATGTTCATTCAATGCCACTGCTTTAGACACTTTAGACTCCTTAAACCATAAAACTTAGGATTGCTAAGTATACAGAAATCAGTAAAACTTAGACAATCTAAGCTATTCAGGACCTACTAAATGAAACCTCAGTGGCAAGAGAAAACCCGATCCCAGCACGCCTTAAAGAGGCGCGCAAAAAAGCAGGTATCACTCAAAAGGATCTGGGTGTTCGTATCGGTATGGAACCAAGCTCGGCAAGTGGCCGCATGAACCACTATGAGAAGGGAAGGCATACGCCGGACATCAGCACTCTCCAGAGAATGGCTGATGAACTAGGCGTACCTTTAAACTACTTCTTCTGTGAAGACGAATTAACCGCGGAATTGACTTGTTTGATTTCGAACATGAGTGATGTGGATAAGAAAACACTCATCAATCAGCTCACAAAACGCACCTAAAGCATTGACTACAGATTAACCAATGCGTTAGTTTAGAGGCTGAAAAATAAAACTTATTAATCTCACGTAATAGCAATTATTGAAGGCATTTAGATCAGATTTATGCGCTTAGTGACTACCGACTACATCTAACAAATGTGGTCATAGGAGCTATAGCTATGACAAATTTTCTTCGCCATATAACAGTCATCATTGTACTTCTAACCCTTACCTTTGCACTCCATCTAGCCTTAACAGGTAAAGAAACCGTAGCCATTGGACTAATAACCGTGCTCGGTCCAATTTTGACGACTATACACAAAATATTAAAGGACTGTGATAAAGCAAAGTAAACACCGTGGAAGAACAGATAAAGGGCGCTCTTTAGTTGCCCTTTTCATACTCAATGGAATTAATGAACCACTCCTTGTCACCTTCAGGTGTTTTCACCACGAAGTCGTCATCAACCTCTTTTTTTAGCAAGGCTCTAGCCATAGGTGAATCTATAGAGATGTAATCCTTCGCATCATCACCATAAATCTCTTCTGGGCCAACAATACGAAACTTTTTAATGTCTCCAGCTTCGTTTTCAATTTCGACCCAAGCACCAAAAAACACCTTACCCTCTTGCTGAGGTGAGTAATCAACAACGGTTACATCAGGCAGAAACTTTCGTAAGAAGCGAACTCTTCGATCTATTTGTCGCAGGATACGTTTATTAAAGGTGTAATCAGCATTTTCAGAACGGTCGCCAAGACTTGCTGCCCACGTGACTATCTTTGTGATTTCAGGCCGCTTTTCCTTCCACAAATAGTCATGTTCTTCTTTGAGCTTGTTATAGCCTTCTCGAGTAATCAGCTTAGTTTTCACGCTTAAATACTTCCTGATTTTATTATAGATTCTGTAGTGCTTTTTTAATCGCGTCTATAGTCGCGACATGAAAAAAAGACTTTTGAGTATCACTCGAGACTATACTGCCATTTTTTCCAAGCTCCAATTGATGTCTGCGCAAAAACTCACTAGAAATGAGGTACTCCAATGCGCTTCGTTCCAGATCAGTGAGCTTGATCGACGCAGCAGATATATCAACGTTATCGAACACTTCAATGACCTGATTAATAGGTACCACTTCATTTAGTAGTCGTTCCGCTTCCTTTTTTTGAGCATAGAGAATGTTGGCTTGAAGCTTAACTACTGGATCTTCGAGTTCATCTATCCAAGCGTGCATCTTACCTTTTGAGGTGTTTCGCGCCGGCCTTAGTTGGTCTTTTGTTGAGGAGCTGAAGCAAGCAATTAAGGTCCGGTACGATTCACCGGTTTTGTTTCGGATGCTTTGTGCAGCTGGAACTCCTCGCCCTTTTCCAAGACGAGCTATCGTGGAATAACTAAAGTCGCTCAATCCACGCTTTTGTTGTTCCTTGCATATCGTGAACACGGCCTCTAACGAGTTCTGTACCCGAGATGACGCTTTCTTTTTTAGCTGACTTAGTACTTGCTCAGGAGTAATTTCTGACATGCTAACCGATCCTTTTTAGTGGTTGCGACTTTTCAAACAATTCACGAATCATCTTTTCGTCGAACTGGTTGTCTATCGATAAGTCCTTTAGAGTCAAACTCCCATCGATGAGACGGTCAACATTCTCCCAGCCTTTCAACCTTGTCAGCATTAGCTCTATTAGCTGATTCCCCACCAAAAGCTGTTCTTCTTCTGACAGTAAGAAAAGTTGCGGCTGGATACCGTTCTCGACCATCATTTTGTCGAGCATTTGGGAGCGTCTTGTTACCGCTAAATCGTCGCTACAGCTATGGTACAGTTCTGCGTTCGAACACACTTCTGATAGTTGATGAAAATTGCTTACCTCATCTAGATCCACCCCTAATGTGAATTCATGCGGAACAATAAGCTGATAGTGATTCTCCGTATTTTCTTTAGGGTTACGCATAAGAATTTGACAATTATGAATATGTCGGTGAATCACGTTCATGTCTGAGAGGTACAAATCTAGTTTCTTCGCTCGTGTTTCAATTTCCGAGTTCAAGTGTATACGCTCTCCAACCAGCTTACGCCTATCAGACTCCAAAGTGGATTTCTCTGAGCTATCCGCTTTAATTTTATAAAGTTGGTGATCAATGACATCTATCTTCTCTGCAATATCATCAAGCTTTTGCCCAAGCGAGGTGTAACGTATAGATTGCGTGTTTACGGCTAGGCTTATCTCATTGAACATGGCGGCAAGTCCAACCAAAAAAGCAGGGCCGGTAATAAAGAATCGACACTGAAAACAGTTCTGCTCACCTAAATAACCTGCAGGTACAGGGTGATATATGTTGGCTTTTGTGGCGACTGGACAGCCCCCTTCTGAACAAAAAGCACCTCCAACAGGGCAGATACCAAAGTCTTTCCATTGGTAGCTGGAGGCCGGGCGAGCATTGTCGAGTGAACTTAGTAGATCCACAGATGAACCTACCAACTGTGATTTCACTTCTTCAATTCTCTGTTGTTCCACAAACGACCTGAGCGTTTGTGTTGCTTTGCTCAAAGCTTCCTTTTCTCCCAACTCCATTTTCTCTCGTAAGTTGGCACCAGTTTTATCGCTCTTGAGATAGTAGATAGACATAATGATACTTGAGTGACCAACTAGCTTCATTATGACTTCTAAAGGAATACCGAGTTCATACGCGTATGCGTTGATCAAACTGACGCGCATTGAGTGCGGAGTGTAGGGGGATTTGAAGTGTGAAAGCGGTATCGTTTGAGTCTTTTCCAACTCTTTAATCGATTGATTGTATTTCAGTCCTTGGTAAGTAGCCATTTTAATATCATTCTTGCCAGAGAAATATAGTGCAGATGCAAGCCGTGTCGTTAGTCTGCCACCAAATGTGCCTGGCTCTTTTTCTAGATAGTCTCGGAATAAAAAGCAATTCGACCCTTTTTGCTTACGCTGTACTTCATTTAGATTAGTACGCTCACAATCAAGCCATTTCGTTGGCTCCTTAAGTGGATTATATTTCTGTTGCCACTTTCTCAGCTTTACCAACCAATATGCCAACTCTATGGGCATGAAGGGAATCGTGTAGCCCGAACCATCAAACTTGGTTTTGTTCGACGTGTAGTGGACACCGAACTCTCCTTGGCCGGACTTACTCACCATGCCCTGTTGGTTGGTTAAGCCTGCCAACATAGTCCTATTTTTATTCCAAATGACTTTACCGTTCTTAAAATCGGCAAGCTCTTTGTCGGCCTCTCCAGAGTCACAGTAGACGATTTGCATTCCTCTTGCAGGGAGTTGCATCAATGAATACGTATAGGTCCAGTATGTTGGAAACCATAGAAAGGTTTTTCCATTTTCAACTTTGAATACGCAGTCAGGATCATTTTTATCTAGGAGAGAGTTGTCATTTATCTTCACCCAATCTGATGAAAAATGATGTAAATGGGCCAAGTCCCGATAGCTTAGTTTTTTTTCTATTGAATCTGAGGGAAACATCCACTCGCGCCCTTGTTTTACATATTGATAAGGCAGCGCCATCTTGTCCGTTTCATTAATGACTTGCGGTGCAACTTCTCCACTAAAGTTAACGTGGCTAAAAGGGTTTTTGGCTCCCTTAATATGAGTAACTTCTCCGGTCTCGGTGTCTTCCAAAATCAGATAGTTCGAGATAATCCAATCTAAGAATTCATTGATAGAGAAGATCCACTTTTTTTTACGTGTCACCGGTACTTGTTCAAATAGATGGAGCATTGGTTGAATGTTAGTCGAGCCGCGCGTGAGGAACTCTAAGGGGCATTCTTCGAAGTCATTCGGTTCAATGTATTCACGAACAAATTCACATAGATCTTTCGCTTTGGTATCTCCACCACGCGCAGACTTGAGAAACTCTTCGATCTTGTCTGCCCATAGAATCCATTCTTGAGTGAAATACTTTACTTGGTATGGTCTACAAGCCCCAAAAAAGTCATAAGCATTTGTCCACCCTTTATTTTTGTAGTAACCCTCTGGTTTTACCGCTAGGCGGGGATCATGTGATTCAATTCTATATTGAGTGTATTGCTTTAATGTCTTTATGCCATTCGAACGAACTAGCTTTCGCAACTCATCATAGCTATATAGCTTCGGGATATTTAAAGCATCGTACCAAGTTGTCCAACCATCCATCTTCTCTGGCTTCGCTGGAAGGATAGGGTTGGTCCTCCTAACTTCTCTATAGTGTTGCGAGTTTCTTATTCCTAGAACGATACAAGCTCTTTTAAAGGTTCCTATTTCATTGATCTTTTCTGGCAACAAAAAATCTTTCCAGCCACTCCAATGTTTGGAATACATTATTTCTGGTGACGATGGAAGCAAGGGGTCAGACTTATATCTCTTCTTATAGTCTAGGCTGCTTTTGATGTTGAGGTTGTGTGCTGACTTCCTTGCTAAATCATAGTTTTTATAAAACGGAGACATTTTTTCTGCTTGAAGGAAATTTTGCCAGTCAACCCAGTCATGTCTGTAATAGTTTTGAGGTTCAGATGGTAGCTTTGGATCTTCTTTATATCGTTTTGAATATTCCTCGCTTTTTGTAATTTTAAGCCTACATGAAGCTTGACTTGCTTCAGTATATGTTTCGTAAAATTTTTTCCTAGAATGGCCGAGGAAATCTGACATTCCTTTCCAAGAGTCTTTGTAATAAAAATCTGGTGCAGAACATAATCGTAAATCTTCACTATAACGTTTTCGATATTCATCCCATGATTTGATACCTAGTTTTCTGGCCGCTTCACTAGCTTCATCATAATTCTCATAGAATGATTTTTTCGTTTTCCCCAAGTAAGCTGTCCAACCCTTCCAATTTGCGCGATACCTTACATTTGGATGTTTGGGTAATAGAGGGTCTTTAGTGTAAATTTTGTAATAAACATCTCTACTACACGCGCCTAGTTTTGCAGCTGACTTTGCCGCCTCTCTGTAAGAGTCATAGACTCTTGCCTTTCTTTTACCAAAAAAGTCAGGCCAATTTGTCCACACCGTCTTGTAAATTAACTGAGGGTTCGACGGTAACTTTTTGTCTAGTTTATATTTTGTTCGATAAACTGTACTGTTTTCTATACCCAAATTTTTGATCGCTTTTTGGGCTGATATGTAATCATAAAATAGTTGAGGCTCTTGGCTTAGAAAGTCTCGCCACCCATTCCAATCGTTCTTATAAAATTTTCTAGGAGAGCTCGGAAGCTTTGGGTCTTTCTTATAGCTTCTGAAATAGTCGAGACTACTTTTTATTTTTAACCTTCGAGCAGATTTTTTTGCATCTTCAATGTTTGGGTAAATGTTCCTTTTCAAAGCTTGCAACCTCTCATCAAATCTCTGACTTCATTAGACATGGCTTGAAGATAAACCAAACAACTATCGGGGCTCTTATGATGCATTGCTTTCTGAATTTCTAACTGAGAAAAGCCATTTTTACTTAACCTATAACCATAGGAGTGACGATGTGAATGTGGAGTAGTCCCCAACAATTTGGAAGGTTCAAGTCCAATTCGTTGAACTGCTCTGCTGTGCTTTCGATTGAAATTTTTTTTACTCTCTGGGTTGCCTTTTGAGTTAACAAATAGGAAAGGAGATTCTGAAGCAGGTTTAGTCGAAAGGTATTTTTGCAATAACAGAGTAAACTCAACGGCTTTACTTGCTGGATAAAACATTACATCAAAAGACAGATTGCGATTTGTAAGCAAAGATCCTTTCCAGCCGCTGTAAAGCCTATGACTTCTCGAATACTCATTCCGTGGATTTAGTCGGTATACATGAGCCAAATATTCTCTTCGATTACTGAACCGCTTGTCAGGAGACTTTCCGTCACTAGGATGGTAAACCGATATAAGAGCAGAACCTGATTTAGGATCTATTGATATATCATCTGTGTATATATGGAAACACTCTGACAGTCGCAACCCACCGAAGTGCATTAACATCAAAATTAATTGACTACCATAATCTGGCTCTCCTGAAGCAGAAACAAAACCATATTTAAATAGGTCTTCAATTCGAGCTTCAGAAAAACGATATACCTCTTCAACATCAATAAAATGCCTCTCAGGTCCGCGAATTTTTCTAGCAAGTGAAAATTGTTGTGCAGTTGTTTTAGCTAAGTGATTAAGAAAGCTACGACTATGCCTCCTGTAGTAAGCACACCACTGCATTCGCTCTTCTGTGTAACTTGCTTTTCTCAAAGGATTTAGCTTCGGCAAGTCAGTGCCATGAATAGTGTCGAGGTAGTCGCAATAATCCGTAATATGCTGAAGTAGAACATTTACGTCCTCATTTCTTCTTGGAGACCAGAATAATCCTGAACTATCATCCCCTTCTTGGACAGTGCCAAATTGCAAAGCCTCTACAAATGCTCTGAGTAACTCTGTTGCGGAAGAGAAGCTAGAGACTTGATGGTCAATAAACTTTAAAAGTTGCTCCACAGCAAATGTGTTTCTCTCTATCCAAGATTGAGACTTACCTCGATTGGTATATAAGTATCTTAAATGAGAAAGTAACAAGCCATTCTCTGTGAGAAGAATCGGAAAGGTATGTGATGAAGTTGCAATACTACCTTTATAGGATGCCCTTCTTTTAAGTACATAACCCACTCTTAGCGATCTTTATCCGAATATTTGGGGGGGGGGGAGGAAGGAGTACTGTCACTTTTTGATTGTTTTCTGGGGAAATTCTTGTACTCCTCTGCTGATTTAGTCTTTGGCTTCTGGGTAGCCTCACGTGCTTGTTCATAACTATAGAATTTTGACACACCTTACTCCCATTACTTATTCCGAATATGTGCCTAAAAAAGATAAGACGTTAAGCATTTCTTAGCATACTAATTAGTATATAGTTCATAGATCTTATTTTTCCAAATATGAAAGTGATCTAGTCCAATCTGGGAGGTTGAAGATTGTTTACTTAGAAATAGTATGTTCTATAGAGTAGAACTAATACCAATACAATAAAAAACGCCTGCGTGAAATAGACCGTCGTGTTCGCTACCTACGTAAACGGCTTGAAGTGGTCAAAGTCATCGACTACTCCCCCCAACAAGACGGTAAAGTCTTCTTTGGTGCCTTTGTTGAAATAGAAAATGAAGCCGGTGACAGTAAAGCTTTTCGGATTGTCGGCCCGGATGAAATTTATGGCCGTAATGACTATATTTCTATCGATTCACCAATGGCCCGCGCCATGCTGAAAAAGGAAGTCGATGAAGAATTTGAGGTGGTTACGCCACAAGGACGAAAGCTGTGGTTTGTAAATAGCATTCGTTATAACTAACACGGGGCAGCCTTTGCTGTGCAACCACGCTGCAAGCCTGCGTATTGAACTCAGCCCCACTCATCGTGTTTAAACGCACTGACACAGTCTTAACATTAGCCTGCTTGTCAGCTTCGGATTCCTCCGTAGAATGACATCAGTTAACGATAATAACCAAGAGATACAACGGATGAACAACGCTATCAACCAGATGATTGCCAATGAACTCAATGTTCGTGTCGAGCAAGTCACTGCCGCAGTCACTCTGTTAGATGACGGTAATACGGTTCCCTTTATTGCCCGCTACCGCAAGGAAGTCACCAACGGACTGGATGATACCCAGCTCCGTAACCTCGAATCACGCCTTGGCTACTTACGTGAACTCGATGATCGCCGCCAAGTGATTCTAAAATCCATCACTGAGCAAGGAAAACTCACCGCGCAACTGGAAGCGGCAATCTTATCGGCTGATAGCAAAACTCGCCTTGAAGATCTGTACCTGCCTTACAAACAAAAACGCCGCACGAAAGGCCAGATTGCGATTGAAGCAGGGCTTGAACCTCTGGCTGATACACTATGGCAGCAACCACAGAGCGAACCAGAGGCTACAGCAGCACACTACCTGAGTGCTGACAAAGGTATCGCAGACACCAAAGCAGCCCTTGATGGCGCGCGCGCTATTTTGATGGAGCGCTTTGCTGAAGATGCTGCGCTACTAGATAAAGTACGTCGTCACCTGCAAAACCAAGCAGAGCTCACCGCTCGTGTGGTTGACGGCAAAGAACACGAAGGGGCGAAGTTCAAAGATTACTTTGAACATAACGAATTACTCAAAAACGTGCCATCGCACCGCGCCCTTGCCATGTTCCGTGGCCGTAACGAAGGCTTCTTGCAGCTGTCATTGAATGCAGACCCAAGCCAAGATGAAGGCGTTCGTGGTTCATATTGCGAAGTCATTATTGCTGACCACTATGGCGTCACACTTGGTAACCAACCCGCGGACACTTGGCGTAAACAGGTGATCAGCTGGGCATGGCGCATCAAAATTTTGATGCACATGGAAACCGAGTTGATGAGCGCCCTGCGTGAAAAAGCTGAAGATGGTGCAATGCAAGTCTTCGCCGACAACCTGAATGATTTGTTGATGGCGGCACCTGCTGGCCCACGTACGACCTTAGCGTTAGACCCAGGTTTACGTACAGGTTGTAAAGTCGCGGTCATTGATGCGACTGGCAAGCTGCTTGATATCGCCACGATTTACCCTCACCAACCACAACGCCAAGTCGCACAATCTGAAGCCACGGTATTAGGCTTAATCACCAAGCATCAAGTTGATTTAATCGCGATTGGTAACGGTACTGCTTCACGTGAAACAGATGCCTTTGTCGCGAAACTACTAAAAGACAACAACCTCAAAGTACAAAGCGTGATGGTCAGTGAAGCTGGTGCTTCTGTGTATTCAGCTTCCGAGCTGGCAGCCAACGAATTCCCCGATTTAGATGTATCCATTCGTGGCGCCGTATCCATTGGTCGTCGTCTACAAGATCCACTAGCAGAGCTCGTAAAAATCGACCCTAAAGCAATTGGGGTTGGCCAATACCAACACGATGTCAGCCAAAGCATGCTGGCCAAGCGTCTGGATGCTGTCGTGGAAGACTGTGTAAACGCCGTGGGTGTCGATGTCAACATGGCATCAGCAGCACTCCTGACACGCGTGGCAGGCTTGAGCAAAACCATGGCACAAAACGTGGTGGATTACCGCGATGAACATGGCCGCTTTGAAAGCCGCACCGCACTGAAGAAAGTTGCTCGTTTAGGGCCTAAAGCCTTTGAACAATGTGCGGGCTTCCTGCGTATTATGAACGGTAAAAACCCACTGGATAGCTCAGCGGTTCACCCTGAATCTTACGCTGTGGTCAAGGCGATCGCCGCAACGAACAGCAAACCTGTGGATGCCATCATTGGTAATAGCGAATTCTTACGCACCCTTAAAGCGGCAGATTACACCGATGAGAAGTTCGGTTTACCCACAGTAACCGACATCATCAGTGAGCTTGATAAACCCGGCCGCGATCCACGCCCTGAGTTTAAAACCGCGACCTTTGCAGAGGGTGTGAACGAAGTTAAAGACCTGATCCCAGGTATGGTACTCGAAGGCGTGATCACTAACGTCACCAACTTTGGCGCATTTGTGGATGTCGGTGTGCACCAAGACGGTCTGGTTCATATTTCAGCCCTGTCCGACAAGTTCGTCGCCGACCCACGTGAAGTGGTGAAAGCGGGCGATGTGGTCAAAGTGAAAGTCATGGAAGTGGATTTACAGCGTAAGCGTATTGCGATGACCATGCGTATGAGCGATGAACCCGGCCAAGAAAAGCCCACCCGTAAGCCTCAAGGGCAAAATCAAGGGCAAGCGCGCGTGACAGGTAACCAAAACAAACACGCCAACAACCCTGCGCGCAACCAAGGCAGCAATAACACGGGTGCTATGGGTGGCGCATTTGCTGCTGCATTTGCCAAAGCGAAAAAATAACATCCAGTTATGCTGCTAACCGCAACATGAAAAAAAGCCTTTCTCACTGAGAAAGGCTTTTTGTTGGTAACAGTATATTGGCTCACGACGGTGCAATCATCCACCCTCGCCCTACAACAAATCGATCTACAGCACGACAAGGTAATCCGTTGGCGGGTTAGGAATGGTTGCTTGCGCGTAATGGTGAGCAACCACCCCTTTGGTTCTTTCAGTTTTACTGATTTTCTCCAATTCATCGAGCAAATCACGCGGCAGCTTGATATGCATGGAATACCCAAGGTCTTGCGAATCTCGCAAATAGGTATCCGCCGATAATGCCGTCACTAACCGTTCAAGATCGTCCTGATAACCATATTGTTTAACAGAATCTTCCGCTAACTCACTGTAATCCGGATGTTCACTCGGATCCCAGGATGGCTTCTTCAGTTGCTTTTCTTCACTGGTCAGTGGTTTACCATGTGGCGATGGTGCACTTTCTGTCGCTGGAATGATTTTTTCACGAACGCGATTATCCCGCGCAGTCTGCTCGGTTGGCGGGTTCACTGAAGGCGCTATTGTGGGCGCACCCACATTAGCCGGTGAAACTATCACGCTGATGTCACTCCTTGGGCATCAGCTCAGGTTTTCAATCCCTTACGCTAATGCCAATAATACTGTTGCCACGGTCCCGACCGCAGAAAGTACCTGACCGGCAGTATAAAACTCATCGGTCTGTTTATTCACTTCTGCAGGATGGTCCATTCCCAGCGCACCGTAAGCAAACGACTCCCCTTTACTTGGCTTTTCATTTTCGCCTTTCTGAGGGTCGAGCTCTGTGGCTGACTCTTTCGCATCTGCCGCTAACTTTTGTTTCGCTTCTTCTGAAATAGACACCGTTGTCTCGGCAACCGCTCCTTTTGGATCGCCATTGACTGCTTGATTCCTTCCTTCAGCTTTCGCTGAGACCGCAGCCTGAGATTGTAACGTTGCCGGAGAATAGGTTGGGCTATTCCCCACAGTTCCTACTGTCATTATGGCCTCACAATAATGTAGAGCAACTCCACGAATATAAATATCGGCGATAATTAACAGAAGTTTAATTTTTTGTTAAATGCCGCCTTGGCATATCAATCATCGTGCGCCTCAACGAAGTGACGCAATGCTTGCGTAAACGCGACAGGGTGAGAGATAAAGGGTGCATGCGACGCCGCGGCAAACACTTGCCGTTGAGACTGCGGTGCAAGCTCATCCAATTCCTGTGCAATTTTCACTGGTACTAACCCGTCCAACCGCCCATACATCCTTAACCAAGGCTGTTGAATCTGTGCCAGTTGTTCACGTAAATCGACTTCAGCAAGCTGTATTAACCCATCGCTCAGCGCATTTGGATTAGGCTGAGGGCGTGATAACACCGCCTGCTTTAGCAACTTAATATCCTGCCGTGCCGTCGGGCTTCCCATGGCTTGTAAGGCCATAAAACGCTCAATGGTTAAACGAAAGTCATTACTCAGTTGCTGTTGAAAATCAGTAAGCACGCGGGGCTGAATACCCCGCCACGATGTTGCTTTATCAGCCGCAAACTTAGGTGAACTTGCCACCGTCACTAATCGATTAACACGTTCAGGCGCGAGCAGTGCTGCCTGTGTCGCGACTAACCCACCGAGTGACCATCCCACCCAAGTTGCTGCTGTTGGTGAATATTCAAGCAACAGATGTGCCAGCTCTTCAATAGAAGCACTGTCAATGGATGCGCTATGACCATAACCGGGTAAATCAACACAATGCACTCGAAAATAAGGCGTTAACAGCGGTAACACCTGCTGCCAAACCGCTCCATTCATGCCCCAACCATGAATGAGAACTAGATCCGAACCTTGGCCTTCTGTCTGCCAATGTAGCTTGGTTGTCATTTACACTTCCTTTTATTCGCAATAACCCATCAGGATGCCATGGATGTTATCCCCTTCGCGATTAAGATCAATACTCGATTGGACCAACCAGCGCTGCCAACTGTGTCATCTACCGCTGACCAATAACGAACGCGTATGGTGCCACCATTGTATTTCACACTTCCCACAGCCCCCTTATTGCCGACGATGTGGTGCTACGACCCTTACTTATGTTGATCGATGTGGTTACTGCTTATCCTCTCCACCACCTTGGCAACGCTTGTTCCGATTGGGTGAATACCGCCCACCACTGCGCCAATGTGTACAAAGATACAAATTCAACGGCAAATTTTGGCTAGCACACCCATTGGGTCAGCATCTTGCTGCGCATATAGAAAACCCAGCCCCTTTATTATTACCTGTGCCTTTGCATCCACGACGTCGCTGGCTACGCGGCTTTAATCAAAGCACCGCCCTAGCATGGTCAATAGCTGCAATCACAGGTAGTCAAGTGGCACCGCACGGTTTTCATCGTATTCGCCACACACCCGTTCAAAAACAGCTCTCACGCCACCAACGCCAACAAAATTTACGCGGCGCCTTTGAATTAACCTTAAAAAATTTACCCCATCACGTCGCCATTGTTGATGACGTAGTAACAACGGGCAGTACGGCTTCAGCTCTAACTAACTTGCTGAAAAGAAGCGGTGTTCAAACAATAGACATCTATTGTATTTGCTACACTCCGATGCCGAAGTGATCACAAAAAAGCGGCAAAACGGTGTTCAAATCATGGTAGGCGTGATTTGGGGATGATAGAAAGGGCGACTAAGAGTAGAATAGAATTAAATCTTACTAAATAAGTCAGGTATTACGTCGTGTCTATGATCACTATTACTGAAAACGCTCAGCAGCACTTCGGCAAGCTTCTTGCCCAGCAGCCTGAGGGAACAAATATTCGTGTCTTCGTGGTAAACCCAGGCACCCAAAGCGCAGAGTGCGGCGTATCGTACTGCCCACCTGAAGCTGTTGAAGCAAGCGATACTGAAATTAAGCTAGACCTGTTCTCAGCTTACGTTGATGAGCTAAGCCTACCGTTTCTTGATGATGCGGAAATTGATTTTGTTACCGACAAAATGGGCTCACAACTGACACTAAAAGCACCGAATGCAAAAGTGCGTAAAGTGTCGGATGATGCAACGCTGATGGAACGCGTTGACTACGTTATCCAGACCCAAGTTAATCCACAACTTGCAGGCCACGGTGGTAACGTATCACTGTCTGAAATCACTGAAGACGGCATCGCAATCCTACAATTTGGCGGCGGCTGTAACGGTTGTTCTATGGTTGATGTCACGCTAAAAGAAGGCATCGAAAAAGAGCTACTGGCTCAGTTTGAAGGTGAGCTAAATGGTGTTCGAGATATTACCGAGCACGCACGTGGTGAGCACTCTTACTACTAATCTCCTTCGCTGAAGTGTTACCCATAAAAAAAGCCGCTCAATGCGGCTTTTTATGGGATCTAATCAGCACAATATTAGGCACTATCCCGCCCAAGTGATCGTCACTTTACGCTTTCCCCAATTTTTTGCGGCTTGAATATCTTTACCCATGTAGATATCAATCTTACGCGACCAGCGCTTATTCATTTTATCCAGCACCACATACTCACCCGGTAAACCCGATATCTTCACCTTTGTACCGTGTTTAATTCCCATATTCAGTAAATCACGTGATACCGCGATGGCTTTCATGCCTGGTTTCAAGCGATCCCCCCAAGCGGCAATACTTGGGTTGGCATTGGTTTGCGCCCGCACTGAGTTATACGCGGTTGCAGTAACATTTAATGTTTTGCTTTGCTTACCTGCTAATACCTGAGGGGCAAAAATAAAGCTGGCTAGTGCCAGCATTACAACGAAAAACCGACTATTCATACATTCACCTGAACAATAATTGTGCACATTTTAAACACAACAAAGTCCAGATGAGTAGCATTTATTGGCGAAAAAAGAGCCAATTTCAGTTAAATAATTCTAACTAGTTGTTGGCATTAGCGGTTTCTAGAAAAATATTTTTCTTCCATTGATACGTAAAAACCACGGCAAGACTCATTCCACGCATAGCCATAAAGCCAAGCATGGCTCCCCACAATGCATGGTTGCCATAATCAACCAATAACCACCAAATCACAAAGAAACTGCAGGTCGCGACAAACATACTATTGCGCATTTCCCTGCCGCGCGTCGCGCCAATGAAAATACCATCCAGCAAGAAACACCACATCGACACCAAGGGCACGGCAGCGAGCCAAGGTAAGTAAAGTGCCGCTTCTTGTTGCACCGCAGGAATATCAGAAATCAAGCTCACGATATTGCCGCCAAAGAAGGTAAAGGCAACCGTCAGTAACAATGAAACCATCAGACTCCAAAACGTAGTACCCACTAAATAACGGCCTAATTCATCACGATTACGCGCGCCTATCGCTTTACCCACGAGCGCTTCCATCGCATAGGCAAAGCCATCCATCGCATAGGACACCAACATCAAAAAGCTCATTAAGACGGCATTCGCCGCCACAGTATTATCCCCGAGTGTTGCCCCATAGAAGGTCATGAAGGTAAAGGTCAATTGCAGGCACAAACTACGCAGAAAAATATCACGGTTGAGCTTAAGCAAACGCCCCAAACCTTCACGTATTGAGCCGATTTTTTCACGCACCGCAGGCAAGGCTTGTACTAGCCATTGACGCGACACAAACCATAAACCCAGCGCCATTCCACTGTAATCTGCTATTACAGAGGCTGCCGCTGCGCCTTGTACCTTCCAACCAAAGCCAAGTACAAACAGTACATCCAATGCGATGTTTACGATATTAGTGACAATCAACAACCACATCGGTGCACGGGCATTTTGGCTACCGAGCAACCAGCCCATAATGACAAAGTTAGCGAGCGAGGCTGGTGCCCCCCAGATACGAATCGAGAAATATTGCTCAGCATAGCGTTTGACTTGGTCGCTGGCACTACTGAGCGAGAAAATTAGATCGGCAACAGGCTGATGGAATACCAAAAGCATTGCTGCCAATAACCAAGCAAGGGTAATGCCTTGCAAGAAGGTGCTGGCTTGTGCGTCTTTATCACTCGCACCGTAGGCTTGAGCGCTCAAACCTGTGGTGGCCATCCGCAAAAAACCTAACAGCCAAAAAGTCACGTTGATCATGGTGCCACCCACGGCGACACCACCGAGATACCAAGCGTGATCAAGATGACCGATCACCGCGGCATCCACCAGCCCCAGTAACGGCACTGTGATATTTGACAGCACCATAGGCAAAGCCAATGCGAAAACTTGGAGGTGGAGGGATTTATCCCTGAGGGCTGCGAGCACGAAAACCTCTTAACGGCAAAGCATCGCATCTTGATGGATGCACAACAAAAATAGAGAGGCAGTGTAGCGACTTCCGTTTCGAGACTAAAGCATCACACAGGCATTTCGTGCCTGATGCAGCCAAGCCATTAACCGACGTATTAGCCCAACCAAGCCATTAGCCAATGGTCGCCAAGTAGCACCACAAATAACCCAAGCAAATGCCAAATCGAGTACTTAAAGGTCGCCCACGCATGGCCTTCACTATCGGCAAACTTCAGTTTCCACGCGTAACCAATAAATCCTACATTTAATAGGCCGCTACCCACGAGATACACTATGCCACTCATGCCCGTCAGCCAAGGCAGCACACCCACCGCAAATAACATAAAGGTATAGAGCAAGACCATGGTTTTCGTGAAGGCAATCCCATGAGTCACCGGCAACATGGGGATCCCAGCCTTGGCGTAATCATCACGACGGTGGATTGCTAAGGCCCAAAAATGAGGCGGCGTCCAAGTAAACACTAACATCACCAGCAAGAGAGCATGCGGATCAAGCTGACCTGTGACTGCCGTCCAACCAAGTAAAGGTGGTGCAGCGCCTGCCAACCCGCCAATCACTATGTTTTGCGGGGTAGCATGCTTCAACCACACGGTATACACCAAGGCATAACCCACTAAGCTGGCCATGGTCAGCCACGCAGTCAGTGCGTTAAGTTGCCATAACAGCGCAAAACCCACGACCATCAAGATCACGGCAAAGGCGATCGCTTTGTGCGTTTCCACTCGCCCTTTCGCCAACGGGCGATGATAAGTCCGTGCCATTTTGGCATCAAAGCGGCGATCCAGCACATGGTTAAACACCGCCGCCGCTGCCGACTGTAAACCTATTCCCAGCAACCCAAGCACAACGGCTTTCATCGGCGGAATGCCTAGGACGGCTAAACACATGCCAACCAAGGCGGTTAATAGCAACATAGCCACCACTTTAGGCTTAGTCATGGTGAGGTAATCTTGCCACAACGCAGGTTTAACCGACGATGACGCGGACGTTCGCTGAGAGGTAAACGCTTGTGACTTAGCCATGATGATGCTCCTCTGCTATCCATGCTTTTGCGCTCAAAAGACGAGCGGCGGCGTTATGCTGCGCCTGACGATAATCCAATACCAATCGATAGTTGGCGGCCACGACAGTCAGTAATAAGATAAGGCCAACCAAGTTATGACTAACCGCCACCGCCAGCGGTAAATGGGCGAGCACATTGGTGATCCCGAGCAATATCTGCAATACCAGCACCACAGTGATGACCGTGGCTAAACGACGATATTGCGGGCTACGCATAAGCTGCCAAACAAATGCCCCTACCACCCCACACACCACCACAGCACCGATTCGATGGGTAACATGAATCGTCACTCGCTGAGCATAATCAAGCACACCAAACTGATAGCTGGCGTGTTCAGGCTGAATAGGGGCAAAGGCACTGGTATCGTATTGAGCTAGCCAATCCACCTCACACAGTGGCAACTGAGTACAGACTACGGCGGCATAATTGGCGGCCGTCCAGCCCCCCAGCATGATCTGCCCCACCACGGTTATCAAGGCAAAAGCTGCCAGTGTGAGCAGCCACTTAGTCGGTGTAAAAGCAGGCGGCAGCTCAGCAGCATCACTGTCTTTAATTTGCTGCTCATGGGTTGCTCTTTCGTTAGCACGCTTCATCGCATCAACAGAAATAACCTGTTGATGACTCATTTCAAAATCCAGTTCATCGAAGGCATGTTGTAGCTTCTGTGCATCAGCAGGGGATAAGGCGGGTGAGGTCGTATCGAGCAAATCAGAAGGCAGTGCCAATAGCGCCTTTAACTGTCGCGCTTGCTGTCGTACACGTAACGCCAGTAACAACAAGAGTGACACAATCGTAAAGCCACCTAACAAGTGCCCCATCACCACAATGGGCATCAAGTTCAAGGTCACCGTCCACATTCCAAGTGCAGCTTGGAAACACACCACCACCAATAGAAAAAATGGCAGCTTTTTAGGGCGAGAGACTTGTTGCCACGAGGCAATATTTAACGCCAAAATCAACAATCCCAAGGTGCCTGCCACATAACGATGGATCATTTCATTCCACGCTTTTTCAACTTCTACAGGCGCATCGGGATACGTCAATTGTGCTTGGGCCAACTGCGCGGGCGTTTGAGGAACGCTCAAGGTGCCATAACACCCCGGCCAATCAGGGCAGCCTAACCCCGCTTCCGTCAAGCGGGTATACGCGCCCAAGACAATGACTATCAGTGACAATCCCAAGGTGGCGTAAACCAAATATCGGTACGTCGTATTCGCCATAGGCTCTCCTTAGCCGATTTTAGACACCTTCAACAAGCGTTTTAAATCACGTAGCACGTCTTTCCCCTGTGCCAAAATCGCATTTTTATCACTCACCAAGGGGTATGCCATCATCACGTTTCCTAACGGGTCTGCGATATAAATGGCTTTGGTGCCAAATTCAAACGTCTGCATTTGTGCAACCACATGGGGAGAAATAGACAGTAAATGAATACCAGCAAGGTGAGATTGTATTTCCGTCGACAAGCTGGCTTGTGCCGATTCAGCAATGAGTACAGTGCTATCGACCCGCGTTTGCCCCGCCCCCACCGCAACAGGCACTTGGCGAAGGTTGAATAACGCGCCTTGGCAAGCACTGTCACAATGTTCAGGCAATAAATAAATTAACCGCCACTGTCCCTGTTCACCGCCCCCGAGTTCACTCAACCACTCAGGCGTTAACGGGGAATCCAATAACTTACCGCGATTAGTGATCCCACCTTGGTACCAATTCAAATCCAGTACCAATTTAGCCAACAACAGCGGCAACACAAATACACCTAACAGCAGTAACAACGCACTCCGTTTGCTTCCTTGTTTGCTCATGCTCTTGTCCTTTTTAACCACCAGAAGGCTAACCCTGAAATGGCAACCGCCATCAAAAACCACTGCACAGCGTAGGCATAATGCTTATGCGGCCCCATCACAACCGGTGTCCAGGTTTGCTGCAATGCCAACGCATTATCGGGATCGATTTGTAAAACCCACGGCTTGAGTGGTAAATCCATTTGTTGCGACAGCAATTCTAAATCAACCACTTGCACTCGCTGCGGCCACACTAAGGTCTCGCTTGGCGCAGCCAATGTCGGCATCTGAGATGGGGGTGCAATAATCCCTTCAACCCTCAATTCACCGTGGTGCTCTGGCAATACAGGCAGTTGTTCACGGTATGTCGGTGCAGCAATCCAGCCTAAATTCACCAACACCCAATCTCTGTTCACTTTCAAGGGATAAAGCAGGTGATAGCCAACTTGACCACGGTAAATCTGATTATCCAATAACACCGCGTAGCGATGTTCAAACGTCCCATGCAGGGTTAACCCATACCAGCGGGGATCGCTCGGTAAACTTGCCAAGCTGTAATACATTTGTTCGCTTCGGTGCTTTAAAGCATGGTTTAACGCCTCTTTTTCTTGCGCTCGTGTTAATTGCCATAAGCCCAACTTGACCAATGTCAGCATTACCGCCACAGTAAAAAGTATGAATCCGATCCGTCGCATACCACCTCTTATCAATCGGTTACTGCTAACAGGAGTGTTTACATGCTGATCAAAGCCCTTGTTGTTTGCTTATTGGTTTTCATTATTTTCAATTTGTTTCGTGCACTGCCAGTGATGCTAGGTAAACGAGAAGGAGTACCGCTTTCCCGCTACTTAGGTCGTCGACTATGGCTGTCGGTATTGGTCTTTGCCTTGTTGCTTATCGGTATCGCCACAGGTTTAGTTGAACCTAACCCTCGCCCCTTTTAACCACGCACAAAACGTAAACTCAAAGAATATAAACAAAGGTAAATAGCCCCAACCACACCACATCGACAAAGTGCCAATACCAAGCGCCCGCTTGAAAGGCAAAGTGCTTCTCGGCACTGAAATGCCCTTTCAGCACCCGGCACCACACAATAAATAAAATGATGGTACCCAAGGTGACATGCAGGCCATGAAATCCCGTCAGCATAAAGAAAGTATTGCCGTATATGCCTGAATCTAACGTTAGACCCATATCCTGATAAGCGTGAATATATTCCACCCCTTGCAGGTAAACAAACAGCCCACCCAACAGCACGGTTAACAACAAAAAGAGGGTCAAGCGAGGGCGATTATCTTTTTCTAACGCAGTGTGCGCGATATGGATAGTGACCGACGATAACAACAAGATCAGCGTATTATATAAAGGTAGACCTAAAGGCCCCATAGCTTGGGTTTCGCCCCCACTCGGGGTTAAGATCAGCGGCCACTGGGCAATGAAATCAGGCCACAACACAGCATTGGTCATGGCGTTATTACCTGCCCCACCGAGCCATGGCACCGCAATCATACGGGCATAAAACAACGCCCCAAAAAACGCAGCAAAGAACATGACTTCAGAAAAAATAAACCAGCTCATGCCTTGGCGAAATGAGCGATCCAATTGGGCGCTGTATAACCCCCCCATCGATTCTCGAATCACATCGCGAAACCAACCTGTCAGCATAATCAGTAACAAACCGACACCAGCCAGTAGTACCCAAGGCCCTTGCCCCGCCATGAGCCCACCCACGGTTGAGCCAGCCCCGAGTGCAATCAAGAACAGCGCGATTGCCCCAACAATGGGCCATGCACTAGTCGCTGGTACATAATAGGCTTCGTGCTGCTGGCCTGAGGATGCGTCGGGGGGCGTAATTGTTTGATCGTGTTCGCTGTACGGGTTTGCCATTGTTATGACCTCATTGGGTTTGCGCAGTATCAGTCGGCTGCGCGTCATACAAGGTGTAAGCCAAAGTCAGGGTATTAATGTCATCAGGCAAATTCGGATCGATGTAAAACACCAAAGGTAACTCTGCCGATCCCCCTGCCTCTAATGGTTGATGATTAAAGCAAAAGCACTGAATCTTATTAAAATACTGCGCTGCTAACCCCGGGGACACCGACGGAACGGCTTGCCCGACACTGGCTGCTGCTGTCAGGTTTTGCGCGGCATAAGCAATTTTATGGGTCTCACCTGGGTGGACTTCCATACGTGTCACTTGCGGCGTAAATGTCCACTTCATGCCTTGATTGATGTAGGCGACAAACTCAACCGTGACCGTGCGACTCGTATCAATACGATTGGCAGCAGCCGTGGTCGGAGTCGATGAGGTTTTGCCATTGATCCCCGTGATATCGCAAAACACGTCGTACAAAGGCACCAGTGCAAACGCAAACCCAAACATTGCGATTGCCATCCCCACTAAAGACCACAGCGAGCGCTGCTTTTTCTTCGTTGCCGATAGCGGTTCTTGATCTGCCATACCCGCTCCTAATCCACTTTCGGTGGCGTCGAGAATGTGTGGTGAGGCGCGGGTGACGGTACCGTCCACTCAAGGCCCTCCGCTCCATCCCATGGTTTGGCGGCGGCAGGTTCACCACCACGGACACACTTAATGATGACGGCTAAGAAAATAAACTGTGATAAGCCAAACAAGAAGCCACCGATACTGACCACCATGTTCACATCAGCAAACTGCAGCGCATAGTCAGGAATTCGACGCGGCATGCCCGCCAGCCCAAGGAAATGCATCGGGAAAAACAGAATATTGACCGACACCACTGAGCACCAGAAATGCCACTTCGCGAGACGCTCATCAAACATGTACCCGGTCCATTTGGGCAACCAGTAATACGCTGCCGCCATGATCGAAAATATCGCCCCCGACACCAGCACATAATGGAAATGCGCCACCACAAAATAAGTATCGTGATACTGGAAGTCAGCTGGGGTTATCGCCAGCATCAAGCCAGAAAAACCGCCAATGGTGAACAAGATAATAAAAGCGATCGCAAAGAGCATCGGGACTTCAAAAGTCAACGAGCCTCGCCACATAGTGGCCACCCAGTTAAAGACCTTCACCCCCGTTGGCACAGAGATCAACATGGTGCAGTACATAAAGAAGAGCTCTGCCGCCACGGGCATCCCAGTGGTAAACATGTGGTGGGCCCAAACCAAAAAGCTCAAACCTGCAATCGAGGCTGTCGCATACACCATCGAACTGTAACCAAAGAGCTTCTTGCGAGAAAATGCGGGGATAATGGCAGAGATGATACCGAAACTCGGTAAAATCATGATGTAAACTTCAGGATGACCAAAGAACCAAAAAATATGCTGGAACATCACAGGATCGCCCCCACCTGCCGCATCAAAGAAGCTGGTGCCGAAGTACTTATCCGTCAGTACCATGGTAACCGCCCCTGCCAGCACGGGCATCACGGCAATCAGCAAGAAGGCCGTGATCAGCCAAGTCCACACAAATAACGGCATCTTCATATACGTCATGCCGGGCGCACGTAAATTCATGATGGTGACAATCACATTGATTGCCCCCATGATGGAGCTGATCCCCATGATATGAATAGCAAAGACAAACAACCCCGTGCTAGCAGGACTGTACGTCGTTGAAAGTGGCGCGTAGAACGTCCAGCCAAAGTTAGGACCACCGCCTTCCATGAACAGAGAAGCCAGCAACATGGCAAACGCAAATGGGAGAATCCAAAAACTCCAGTTATTCATCCGCGGTAACGCCATATCAGGCGCACCTATCATCAAAGGCACCATCCAGTTTGCCAACCCAGTAAAGGCAGGCATCACAGCACCAAACACCATGATGAGCCCATGAACCGTAGTCATCTGATTAAAAAAGTTAGGCTCAACCAACTGTAACCCGGGCTGGAAAAGCTCAGCACGGATCACCATCGCCATTGCACCGCCCGTTAAGAACATCGCAAAGCTAAACATTAAATACAGCGAGCCGATCTCTTTATGATTGGTGGTCAGCACCCAGCGCATAAGCCCTTTCGGTTGGTGGTGGTGATCATGATGTCCCGTATCGTCATGCGGTGAATGCCCATTATTTGATGGCGTCGAATCAGGCTGCTCAACGTCGGTTTGCTCTCGTAACATATCCGTCATTGGTCTTGCTCCCTTTAAAGATTCTCGCCATTCAACACGGCTTGTACTTCAGCGGCTTGCACCGTATCACCCGTATCATTGCCCCACGCATTCCGCTCGTAAGTGATCACGGCAGCGAGTTCCTTAAGACTTAGCTGAGGGCCAAAAGCCTGCATTGCCGTTCCCGTCTTGCCGTGGACAACAATCGAAATATGCTCAAGTTTTTTACTTTTATCGACCGATAACCCTTGCCCCGCTAACGCTGGGAATGCACCAGGAATCCCTTGGCCAGCCGCTTGGTGACACACCGCACAGCGAGCTTGATAGGTTTTCTCACCCAATGCCATCAGCTCATCCATTGGCATTTGCATATCCAACAAACGCTGCTCTTCTTCACGAGCTTGCTGCTGAGCAACCTTAGTGGTTTGCAGCCATTCTTCGTATTCCACTTGGGTTTTAGCAATGACGACTATCGGCATGAAGCCATGGTCTTTACCACACAGCTCTGCACATTGGCCGCGGTAAATACCTGGCTCTTCAATTCGTGTCCACGCTTCATTAATAAAGCCAGGATTGGCATCCTTTTTCACCGCAAAAGCAGGTACCCACCATGAGTGAATCACGTCTTGCGAGGTAATAAGGAAACGAACTTTTTGCCCAATAGGGAGAATTAATGGGCGATCCACCTCTAACAAATAGTTGTCACGCTTTTCTCGTTCGTTGGCGATCTGGGCGGGAGATGTCGCTAACAGCGAGAAATACTCCACTTCTTGATCAAAATAGCTGTAATGCCACTTCCACTGTGATCCCGTGATCAGGATTGTTAGGTCAGGTTTAGAGGTATCTTCCATCGCCAATAAGGTTTTGGTGGCAGGGATCGCCATCACTATCAAAATCACAAACGGGATTAGCGTCCATAGGATTTCAACTTTAGTACTTTCATGGAAAGAAGCGGCAACAGCGCCACGCGATTGACGATGATGGATAATGGCCCAAAACATCACCCCAAACACGATGATCCCTATCACGACACAGATGTAAAAAATGGTCATGTGAAGGTCAAAAACCTGTTGGCTAATATCAGTGACCCCTTGGGTCATATTAAGTGGCATGGTTTTCGTTTCGGCTGCAACTGGTAGCGCCCAAAAGGCAGCAAACAGCCCATAGAACAATTGGCGAATTGTCACCCCGATCCCTCCCCTGGTAACACCAACAAGACGATATCCCTAAGCATCAAGACAGGAAAAAACACACCTTTCCCGCCCATCAATTAACACTTTATTTACATTTAACTTAGGACATGATCGGGTGATAGCGCAATAAATTACCAGTTAAAAAATAGAGGGATAAACAAACGAAGCAACACCCAAAACAAGATGGTTTTAGGTGAAGGCACTACAGAGGAAAAGCTTTACAGACGGAAGTGAACAACAACAGGAGTCAGGCGATATTTTAGGCTACCCATCTTAGCAACCCAGCGCTGCCATGAACGCCAGCGCCCGCATGGGTGGTCAAACGGGCTCTGACAACTCACTAGCTCGGCCCAAGGTAACCAATTAATAATTTGTTGGCCTGGATCGGCAAAGCCATGTTGGTACTTTTCTGTGCCCATTTTTTGCGCCAACACCGAATCACTGGCATCCCCAGCGAGGACCACGCACGCTTCAAGTTTGCTGAAGTGACAACCAATACGCTGAATAAATTGCGCCAAGTGTTGCTCAGTGCATTGCAATAAGGCCTGATCGCACAATAACAAAACGGGGACAGTATTCATGGCAGGTAATGCCTTGAGCCAACTCAACTCTGTTACCGATCCATTACGCATGGTATAGCGCTCACTTTTATGGAAAAGACGCTCGCGCCACAGGAGATTTTCGTCGGTATCTAACTCGAACCAGCGACATCTTCCGTTATCTAGGCGGTAAAATCGGGTATCTAACCCAGCTCCCACATTAACGACATAGCCATTAGGGTTACGGCGCAAGAACTGTAAGACCACCTTGTCACACTGCAAAGTCAGGGTTGCATGAAGCAACTGCCGCTCAGTGATATTGCCCGATAAACAATCTGGAACAAGATGACATTGACTGCATGCTGCCGCAGCAACAGGATCATAGATAAGGCCGTTATCATCCATGCTTTCACGGCTACGCAGCCACAGCGGCTGCAGTAATTTAGGTGGTATCTTGTAGCGAACTGGACTGCCCATGACTTCTCATCTCCCTATGATCACACTGAATGACAGATACACTCAATGGTGAATACATAAGATGATAATAACTCTCATTAGCTTTTGCAAAGGTATTCTCTGCCTCTTCAGCGTCAAGACAGTATAAAAGGCAGGCAATAAAAAACGCCCGTCTAAATGACGAGCGCTTGATAATAGTGCAGCAATCAAGATGTGAGGCTGAAAATCACATCCAGTCGCTATTGCGAATCACCCCTACCGCAATACCCTCAATAGACAGGTGTTGCTGGCTAAGATCGACCACTATCGGTGCAAAATCTTCATTTTCAGCATGCAGTAGTACCTGTGAGCCTTTTTTCTCTAAACGCTTCACGGTCACATCATCATCAACACGAGCAACAACCACTTGCCCATTGTGCACATCTTGGGTTTTATGTACGGCCAGTAAATCACCATCCATGATGCCAATATCTTTCATACTCATGCCATTTACACGCAGTAGGAAATCAGCATGTGGCTTGAAAAGTGAGGCATCCACTTCATAGTGTGTTTCAACGTGTTCTTGCGCCAAAATAGGCTCACCTGCGGCCACTTGGCCAATAAGCGGTAATCCTTTCTCTTCTGGCTCATCATTACTGGCCACAAGGCGAATGCCTCGTGAAGCACCAGGAATAATTTCAATCACTTGCTTACGCGCAAGTGCCTTTAAATGCTCTTCTGCAGCATTCGCAGAGCGGAATCCGAGTTCACGGGCTATTTCAGCGCGTGTTGGCGGCATTCCAGAATCTTCGATTTTTGCTTTGATTAGCTCAAAGACTTCTTGTTGGCGCGGCGTTAACGGCTTCATAATAGACCCTGTCTTTTTATACAGTCACTGTGAGTATATCCAGTGTTAGCCTGCTTGAAAAGGCACTTGTCGAACAAAACAGCAATTAACTTTAACCAGCCACATATCCCCGCTGAATCAACTAGGGAAATACATTATTACGCAAGATAATTTAGTGACCTCCCTCACTAAACAATTAGTTAGCACAGCAGAACAGCAAAAATGTCACCTTTACCATCTTCTGAGTGATTTTAGCTGCAAGATTACGCGTGTTTAATGATATCCTTGCCTCGTTAAAAAACCGAGGCTAGTAAAAGACATGTCAAGTTGGCAGAAATTTTATCAAAAAACACTCAATTTGCCGCTTTCTCTGCTGGTTAAAACGCATTCAATTCCGTCTAACCCAGTAGAAGATTTGGCGTTAGACTTAGCGCGTCCTATCATCTATATCTTACCCTTCCGTTCGACAACTGATTTGGTAACACTGCGTCGCAGCACAAAAGAGCTTGGCCTTCCAGACCCTCTCGCGCCGCTAGAAATAGGTGATCGCACATTCAATCGCTTTGTCTTTGTCGCAGATGCTCCAAGTATTTTTGGTAGCGATGGTGAATTACCGCCGTCGTCACTGACCCTGTTCACTGAACTGCTAGAGCTGCATAAACAAGATGCTGAGCTTGATATTCAGCTGATCCCTGCATCTATCCTATGGGGCCGTAAACCGGGTAAAGAAACCAACCATAAACCTGTTCTGCGTGCCCTGAATGGCCCAGAGAAAATGTTTACGGTATTAGCCCATGGCCGTGATTGCATGGTGCGCTTAAGCTCGCCAGTATCACTACGCTACATGGCAGATCACCACGGCATTGATAACGCGATTGCCCATAAGCTGGCGCGAGTGGCTAAGATCCACTTCTCACGCCAACAACTGGCTGCATCAGGCCCGAAATTACCCGATCGTCAATTGCTGTTTAAGCGTCTATTAGCGTCGAAAGCCATTGAAAAAGTGGTCGAAGAAGAAGCGCTAAGCCGTGATGTTCCGATCGAGAAAGTGCGCAAAGAAGCCGTCGATATGATGGAAGAAATTGCCGCGAACTTCTCTTACTCGCTGATCCGACACGGCGAGCGTATTCTGGGTTGGTTCTGGAACCGCTTGTACCAAGGCTTGAACATTCACAATGCCCAGCGTGTACGCCAGTTAGCACAAGACGGCCACGAGATTGTGTACGTGCCTTGTCACCGTAGCCATATGGACTACTTACTACTGTCTTATGTACTGTACAAAGAAGGCATGGTGCCACCCCATATTGCGGCGGGTATTAACCTGAACTTCTTCCCTGCAGGCCCTATCTTCCGTCGTGGCGGTGGCTTCTTCATTCGTCGTAGCTTTAAAGGCAACCGCCTGTACTCCACGGTTTTCCGTGAATACTTGGCAGAACTGTTTGCCAAAGGCTATTCCGTTGAATACTTCAGTGAAGGTGGCCGCTCTCGTACAGGTCGTTTGCTACCGGCTAAAACGGGCATGCTGTCAATGACCATTCAAGCCATGCTACGTGGTCTTAACCGCCCTGTTACCCTAGTGCCTGTGTACATAGGTTACGAGCACGTGATGGAAGTCAGCACTTACGCCAAAGAGCTGCAAGGTAAGCGTAAAGAGAAAGAGAACGTCGGCCAAGTGCTACGAACGTTACGTAAACTGCGTAACTTCGGCCAAGGATACGTGAACTTCGGTGAACCTATCCCAATTAATCAATATCTAAACGATCACGCACCTGATTGGCACAAAGATATCGATCCGATTGAGCCGCAACGCCCACACTGGTTAAACCCTGTCGTGAACAGCCTTGCTGTGAAAATGATGACTCACATTAACGATGCAGCAGCCACCAATGCCCTCACCTTGTGTGGCCTTGCATTACTGTCATCACGTCAGCGTGCGCTAAGCCGTGAAGAGCTTGAACAACAGCTGGCTTGTTACTTAGAGTTACTGCGCAATACGCCATATTCCGAGCAGAGCACAGTACCTTCTGAAGATGCTGCAGAGCTGGTTGCCCACGCAATCGAAATGGATAAGTTCTTGGTTGAGCGTGATGCATTGGGTGAAATTGTTTCACTTGATCGCCAGCAGTCAATCTTGATGACCTACTACCGCAACAACATCATTCACTTGTTTGCGCTGCCATCCTTGATCGCCCATATTGTGGTGCAATACCAAACGCTGACAGTCGATGAGATCCACGAGCAAGTTGAAAAACTGTACCCCTTCTTAAAAGCAGAATTATTCCTGCGCTATGAAAAAGAAGAATTAGGGGCAGTGATTGATGAGCTGATCGCAGAACTGGTTCGCCAACGCCTATTGCTCAATGACGGCGTTCATATTTCGATGAACAATGCCCGCATTGGTCCACTGCAACTGCTCGCGCGTACCATTTCTGAAACGCTGCAGCGCTATGCGATTGCATTAACGCTACTGCGTGCTGAACCGCAAATGATGAAGAGCGATTTAGAACAGCAAAGCCAGATGATGGCACAGCGTCTAAGCCGCCTACACGGTATCAATGCGCCAGAGTTCTTCGATAAAGGTGTATTCGCTACGCTGGTGAAAACCTTGCGTGAAGAAGGCTATCTTAACGAAGAGTGCCATGCGGTTTCACGTCCCGTAGAAGAATTGGCCGATCAGTTAGCAAGTATGGTTTCGCCTGAAGTGAAACTCACTATCCACGCGGTCATGAGCCGCGAAGAGCGTGAAATCACTACCGATTAAACCTCGCTAACCTTCAGTATATCAAGCCGCTTTCGAGCGGCTTTTTTTATGTTTGATATTCGATTACAACGCATTTTCATACTGTGAACACGCTTTTTAGCAATAGGCACACCATAGCTAAAAAGCTTATAACCAACAGATTTATATGAATAAAAGTTGAAAATCATTTTCAAATTTATCGCTTTAAGGCTTTTAGTTCACGCTAACCCTAAAACTCTGGCCTTCGCTTACGACTCGGCTCAATCACAAAGACAAAAAAAGCACCCTAAGGTGCTTTTTGGTCGCTGATTAGCCCGAGATAACGACAGTTAGAAACAAACGCTCCAACCAATACCGATACAAATCAACATACCCACGTAGTTATTATTCAAGAACGCCTGAAAACAAGGTTCACGTTCGCGATCTCGCAGTAATAATTGCTGGTAGACAAACAAACCAGAGGCGAGCAGTAGGAACCAGTAATACACCTGACTCAACGACAGCACCATACCCACAGCGATCAATAACCCTAGGGTCGCGAATTGCAAACCACCCACAATCATCTTGTCAAAACGACCAAACAAAATCGCAGTCGACTTAATCCCGACTTTCAAATCATCATCGCGATCAACCATGGCATATTGCGTATCGTAGGCAATTGTCCAAGTAATATTGGCTAAAAACAGCAACCAAGCTGCTGGCGGTAACTCTCCCGACTGGGCAGCGTATGCCATCGGAATAGACCAACCAAATGCCATTCCCAACACTAACTGCGGCAAATGGGTATAGCGCTTCATGAACGGGTATGCCGCCGCCAATAACAACCCCACCACCGACAACATGATGGTTAAGGTATTCATGGTGAGCACTAATAAAAACGAGACCAGTACCAATAAGCCAAACAAGCCCAAGGCTTCACGTTCCGACACTTTACCCGATGGCATCGGGCGGTGGGCGGTCCGCTTTACATGGCCATCAAAGTTACGGTCAGCGTAATCATTAATCACACAGCCTGCGGCACGCATGAAAATCACCCCAAGCACAAAAACAATCAGCACTTCCCAATTAGGAAAGCCATCAGCGGCGAGAAACAGTGCCCATAGTGTCGGCCAAAGTAACAACAAGCTGCCAATTGGTCGATCAAATCGGGCAAGTTGACAATACGCTTTCGCCTTAGTCATCGCTAACATTGACTCTCCTTGGTGTAGATAGGGGCCTGCGCAAGAAACAGTTCAGCCACCAGCAAAGGTTTTTCGTTTATCCATAAGCGAGAACGGCGTGCCCACAAAGGCTGATGTGCCGTACCAACATCGGCAACCTCTAACGCATCGCGGCGGGCGCTACGATCGGTAAAAACACGAAAGCCCAGAGGCATTTCGCCTAATTGTTCGAGGTCACTTTCCTGCCCTGTTAGCGTAGAAATCGGGATCAAGGTGCGCGCAAATACCCAAGGTTGGCCATCACCTTGTAATATCACTTTTCGCATCAGGCAATCGGCATCACCAATCAATGCGCGTTCATCATCCTTTAACGCAGAACGAGGAATCTTAACCTGCTCAATCAGCGACACAGTAAATGCGTCACAATGGCGCTGAAAGCGACGTGACAATGACTCCTGTTCAAGCAACCAATGCCCGATTTCGGTGCCCTCAATGCCTAAGTGATCCGGTAATTGCCACTTAGCACCATCTAATAGGGGTTTGTACAACTGCTTGAATTTCGACATTTTTCCAAATCAAATTCTGCCTCGCATCCATAAAATAGCTTGGTAGAATGTGGTTAATTTATTACCATAAAGAGTCACTATTGTAGCAAGCTGTAACGGGTACGAATATCGTTACGATCGAAAGAAAACGATTCCTGACAGGTAATTCCCACAAACTGATGAATATTATGATGAAATCAAAACTCGTTAACCTTGTGCTACTGCTCACTTGCGTACTTTTTTCTCCACTTTCCCTTGCTGAAGAAGAGAATGCACCGGCGAAACCGCAATATTCGTATTACACGTTAGCGCCCGATATTACGACCAACTATGTTACCCAAGGCAACCGCTTAGGTTACTTGCGTCTACAGGTAGACCTGATGGTTATCGACCCAAGTTTGGTCAAAATCGTAGAAGAACATTCACCACTGATCCGCGATGCCATCATCACGATTATCGGCCGACAACCAGAGGCAAAAGTAAAATCACTGGCTGGGCGTGAAGAAATTCGCCAAGCATGTCTAGATACAGTAAACGAGCTATTAATCGCCGAAACCAATCAAAAGCTGCTGACAGAACTACTATTTACTAAGTATTTATACCAGTAATCCCCCTTTCCTTGTGGGTCAGTAAGAAACGCAAAAAGGCACTCCGAAGAGTGCCTTTTTTGTTTTCAACAACCAGAACAATTTAGCTTAAGTACGCCATCTACGCAGCAGCCTCAGCTTGTGGCACATGGGCTTTCAGGTATTCAGCCACCGCTTGCTGTTGCTCTTGCGATAGGTATAGGCCCAGTTTGCTCCGACGCCATAACGCATCTTCCGCTGTTTGGACAAATTCGTGTGCCACCAAGTAATCCAACTCACGTCCAGTAAGGCCCTGACCAAAGTCAGCCCCCATTTGATCTTTATCCGTCACGTCGGCAACCAAGTGTAATGCGCGTTCGCCATAGTTCGTCAACCAGCGATCAACCGTAAAATTATCTAACCAAGGGCATTGCAGCATAAGTTGTTGCTGAGCATGCTCACGGTTAAATTGTGCACTCGCCCCCGGCAAGTATGAATCTGCCGTCCACGAGGGTTTCATCTGAGAGAAGAAAGGCGATAGATGGTTCATGGCCGCCTCTGCCAGTTTACGATAGGTCGTTAACTTGCCACCAAAGATAGATAATAAGGGTGCATTCTGCCCCTCTTGATCCAGCTCTAAGGTGTAATCACGGGTAATGGCCTGCGGCGAGTCAGATTCGTCATCACACAGTGGACGTACACCGCTGTAGGTCCACACCACATCGGCACGTTGCAACGACTTTTTAAAATGATTGTTGTAGACATCCAGCAAGTAGTTAATTTCATTTTCATCGATCGCCACTTCACGCGGATCGCCTTGGTATTCAACATCCGTGGTGCCAATAATCGAAAAGCGGTCTAAATACGGGATCACAAAGACGATACGGTTATCTTCATTTTGCAAAATATAGGCTTGCGGCTGATCGTGTACGCGTGGCACCACTATGTGTGAGCCTTTAATTAAGCGAATATTACGCGGTGAGGCTTGCGCTAGGCTGTGATCAAAGAAGGCTTTCACCCAAGGGCCAGCAGCATTGACGAGTGCGTGAGAGCGACGCTCAAACGTTTGATTCGTTTGCGTATCCAAGATAGTGACACGCCAAATATCACCGTCACGTACGGCTTGTTCAACACGGCAACGATTACGGACCTCTCCGCCCTTTTCTGCGGTTTCCATCGCATTCAAAATCACTAAGCGGGCATCATCAACCCAACAATCTGAGTACTCAAAACCACGGGTGATCTCAGGAGCTAATACCGAATCGGCACCAAACTTAAGGCCTTCACTCGCTGGTAGCGTTGTGCGCTTACCAAGGTGGTCATACAGAAATAACCCCGCACGGATCATCCAAGAAGGACGAAGGTGAGGACGATGAGGTAAACGAAAGCGCATCGGGCGGGCAATGTGTGGAGCCTTACGTAATAGCACTTCACGCTCAGCCAAGGCTTCACCCACCAAACGAAACTCATAATGCTCTAAGTAACGTAAACCACCATGAATTAACTTCGAACTTGCCGATGAAGTAGCAGAAGCAAAATCACTGGCCTCATACAAACCCACTTTCAAGCCACGGCCAGCAGCATCGGCGGCAATACCCGCTCCATTAATACCACCACCGACAACAATTACGTCGAGCACTTCATTGCGTTCTACTACCATGCGATCTACCTCACCTTTAACCAAGACTCTTCGTTAATCTCAAAACCGAAACAAAACGAACATCAAAATGCTCGAATGCGAACATAGTATCGAACATATTGATCAAGATCATCACAATTCTTGCTGTTTATTCGTACAGCATGATCATTAGCACAAAAAAAACGGGCTACCCAATAAGGATAGCCCGTTCGTTTTCGAAAATAGTTTGGGTTAAGCAATAATCTCTAAATGAATTTCATGCTCAACAACACGTTTGTTCAATTCTTGTGGCGGTTGCTGATCGGTGAACAGCATATCTATTTGGCTAATATCACCTAAATTCACCATAGCATTACGACCAAATTTAGTGTGGTCGACCCCCAACATGACGCAACGGCTATTTTCAATAATGGCCTGTTTGACACGAACTTCATGGTAATCAAAGTCTAACAAGGAGCCATCAAGGTCGATGCCACTGATACCCATAATCCCGAAGTCTAATCGGAATTGTGAAATGAAATCGAGGGTCGCTTCACCGACGATACCGCCATCACGGTTACGCACTTCACCACCCGCCAAAATAACGCGGAAATCATCTTTCCCCGTCAGAATACTCGCGACATTCAGGTTGTTTGTCACCACGCGCAGATCATTGTGATCCAGCAAAGCACGGGCAACCGCTTCAGGGGTGGTACCAATATCAATAAATAAAGTCGCACCATCAGGAATGTGAGATGCCATTGCTTGAGCAATGCGGTCTTTTTCAGCCAATTGCATCACTTTACGGGTGCTGTACGAAGTATTAACGGAACTCGAAGGAATGGTCGCGCCACCATGGTGACGGCGAATTTTGTTGTCAGCCGCCATCTCGTTTAAATCACGACGGATTGTTTGTGGGCTGACGTTAAAGCGATCGACTAAATCGTCGGTACTGACATAGCCTTGTGTTTTCACAAGATCGATAATTTCTTGATGACGTTTGCTCTGCTTCACTGCTCACGCGGCTCCTGGTTACAACAAGGCTCCGCGAATACGGAGCCTTGTCATATTACCTACAGCACTCTAAAGATGCCAATGATGGCGATCTCAATCATGCATTTTGTTCTGTTACATGATGGTCATGCTCGATTTTTTTCTCACCCACCAATGCCAGTGTTAGGAAGAAAATAGATAAACCACACGATGCTGTCAGTACAAGGAAGCCACCATCCCAACCAAAGTGGTCAACGGTGTAACCTAAGATAGCATTCGCTGCTACAGCACCACCTAGGTAACCAAATAGACCTGTTAGGCCAGCTGCCGTACCCGCTGCTTTCTTCGGTGCTAGCTCTAGTGCGTATAGACCAATCAACATAACTGGACCATAAATCAAGAAGCCGATTGCAACTAGCGCCATCATATCGATTGACGGGTTACCCGGTGGGTTGAACCAGTAAACCAATACTGCCACTGTCACCAATGCCATGAACAGAATACCAGCAGGTGCACGACGGCCTTTGAAGAATTTATCCGACATCCAACCACACAATAGCGTACCTGGAATACCTGCCCACTCGTAAAGGAAGTATGCCCACGATGATTTATCCACCGTAAAGTGTTTCACTTCGCTTAGGTAAACCGGTGCCCAGTCCAATACGCCGTAGCGAATCAAGTAAACAAACGCATTCGCAATCGCAATGAACCAAAGCAGTTTGTTATTGAAAACGTACTTGAAGAAAATTTCCTTCGCCGTCATCTCTTTTTCATGTGATTCATCGTAGCTATCTGGGTAGTCATTTTTATGCTCTTCGATTGAAGGCAGACCACAAGATTGCGGTGTATCACGCATTACCAATAAGCTGAATACAGCAACCAAGATTGCAAAGAAAGCAGGCACATAGAAAGCAGAACGCCAGTCATCGTTAAACGCCCACAGACCCAGTAGGAACATAGGACCAATCAAACCACCACCCACGTTATGGGCAACGTTCCAAACGGATACTATCTCACCACGCTCTTTGCGCGACCACCAGTGCACCATGGTTCGTCCACAAGCAGGCCAGCCCATACCTTGGAACCAACCGTTAAGGAACAAGAGGATAAACATCGCAGCGATACTGCCTGTCGCCCATGGCATAAAGCCAAAGCACAACATCACCAGTGCGGACATGGTCAAACCTGCGGCTAAAAAGTAGCGAGGGTTTGAACGGTCAGACACATTCCCCATCAAAAATTTGGATAAACCGTAAGCGATTGATACAGCGGCTAAGGCAACACCCAGCTCACCGCGACTATAACCATATTCTTCAATAAGGAATGGCATTGCCAAACTGAAGTTTTTACGTACTAGGTAATAACCGGCATAACCGAAGAAAATACCAGCAAATAATTGCCAACGAAGGCGCTTATAGACGGGATCAATTTGATCGCCGCCTAACCGCTCTATATGAGCAGCAGGACGAAACAAGCCAAACATAAGATGTTCCTTAATTTAATATTCTTATGGCGATGGTGAAAGTGACGCATAGGGATAGAGTGAGCGTTTAAAAAGTGAAAACGCTCAAAGTGCGCAAATTATTGCGCGAACAAACAACAAAAACCGTGAAAACAATCATAAACGAAGATTAAGTTTGCACTTAACAGCAAATTACGGCTCTTTTTTACTCAGAAGTTGATCATGATTCATTATTCAACACGTTTGGTAACGATGCAGAAGTGAACAGTTCGTTGTTTTTTTATCTATTTGAATCAAAAAAGAAAAAACGCAGCCTTGGCGGGCTGCGTTTATCAAGATGTTTGCGAGTATATATGAATATTAATCGCTATTAAGCATGACTTGGTGCTCGTTTGGCATCAATAAAGCCCAATGCGCACCCGCTCAACAAACCGAACAAATGCGCCATATTCGCTATCGACATGCCAAAGGGTTCAGCAAACCCTATCACCAGCCATGCCAACATAAAGATCACATAAGGCTTGGGTAACACTAATCCCCGCTCAGGCGCGAGCCAACCTAGCCACCAGATGTAACCCATCAAGGCATACACCACGCCCGATAAGCCACCAAAATTAGGTCCATGTAACCAAAACTGAGCAAACCCAGAGATCAACGCTGAAAACAAGAAGACCTGAAGTAATTTACCACTGCCACTGTGTTGCTCTAGCTGGCCACCAAGAATCCACCACCACAAGCAGTTAAAAACAATGTGCAGCGTCGAGAAGTGGATCAACGCATGAGAAAAATAGCGCCACAACTGCCATTCATCACCTTGCATGGTCGGAAAATGCGTCAGAGCAAAGATAGGCTGACGAAAGCCTAAAAACCACAAGACATAAATGGTGATCACAACCACCATCACCGACAAGCTAAACGGACCTGCTTGGGTTTTTACCATCTTGAGCAAACTGGGGTTCTGGTAATAGAACTTAGCGGTACGGCTTTCCGCAACATCCCATGATGCTGCGGCATAGCGTTTTGCATAAGGATCCGCAATAAACGCAGCCAGTTCAGCTTCCACTTCAACCAAATGCTGACTATCAGCTAGCCACAAGGCAAAGACCCCTTCAGGCTCTGATGCCATCTGGATGGTAATACCGCGGGAGGCCATATAATCAATAAAGGCTTGTCCCTGGCGAGGGTTGGGAAGTCCGACTAACCGATGCATTGTTCATTACTCCGCTTTATTACTGCTCTTTAGCTGGGTAGCCTTCACGACGCCATGCCTCAAAACCACCATCCATACTATACACCGCATCATACCCTTGATTAATCAGATATTGAGCCGCACCTTGGCTGCTAATACCGTGATAGCACATCACAATCACTGGCTGCTCAAAATCCACTTCATCCATCAAACGCACCATGGTGTCATTGGTCAGGTGAAATGCATTATGTGGGTGTGCAAGGGTATGTGATTGAGGATCGCGAATGTCCACCAATACGGCTTGCTCTTGCTGCAGCATGCTATAAGCATCCTGCACTGAAATATGTTCAAACTGTTCCATTCACTTTCTCACTTTCTGTTGAATAGGGTCTGAATCAAAGATCCGACCGCTTTATTATTAGATCCATAATATGTGACGATCGTCCGTTTTGCGATCATTGCATGGCTATCGCAACGTCTTGCCACAGTCTCGCCATTGTATCCTATCTAGTTACTCACAACCTCGCACAGAAAATGTGGGCTTATCCACACCGACGAGGTTGTGCATAAACCCAGCAATGACAAGGCGTTGATCGCACATTGATAGAACACTCAGTGAAAAAGCGATCACAAAGCGACCAACTGTGGAAAAGTCTGTGAATTACGTTGATAATGTGTTTTCTAGATTTAGGATCCACTACATATAGTTTGGATCCATCATAAGCTGTGGATAAAACGGTGAGTAATACACAAAGCTACTCACAAATGTGAGGTAACTCCCAAATTTCAGGCACAAAAAAGCCGGTATCATACCGGCTTCATTTTTATGATGATCAGCTATGCGCGTAAGATCCTAAAATAGGTCACCTACCGCTGCTTTTAGCTTCTTCATTGCGTTCTTTTCTAGCTGACGAATACGCTCTGCAGATACACTGTACTCATCGGCCAGTTCCTGCAACGTTGTTTTCTCATCATCTAACCAACGCGAACGCACAATATGCTGACTGCGTTCGTCAAGGGTTGCTAACGCGTGCGATAAACGGTTATTGGCGTGTGATTCCCAGTTATTTTCTTCATGGCTTAAGGCCACATCAGACGCTTTGTCTTCGAGGAAATAAACAGGTGCCGTGTAACCACTATTACGATCGTCATCTTCAGCTGGCATTTCAAACGTTGGATCTTGCGCAGCTAAACGTGATTCCATCTCACGCACTTCAGAAGCTTCCACACCGAGCTGTTCAGCTACCATGTTCACTTCTGCATTGTTAAACCAGCCCAAACGCTTTTTCGCTTTGCGCAGATTAAAGAACAATTTGCGTTGTGCTTTGGTGGTTGCCACTTTCACAATACGCCAGTTACGTAATACGTATTCGTGAATTTCAGCCTTAATCCAATGCACAGCAAATGAAACTAATCGAACCCCAACTTCCGGGTTGAAGCGTTTCACGGCTTTCATTAAACCTATATTGCCCTCTTGCACCAAATCCGCCATAGGTAAACCATAGCCAGAATAACCGCGTGCAATATGAACAACAAAACGCAGGTGCGACATGACGAGTGCTTTCGCTGAATCGATATCACCGTCGTAATGCAAACGTTCAGCAAGCTCACGTTCGCGCTCAGCGGTCAGCATTGGATAGCCGTTTACGGTCTGGATATAGCTATCCAAACTATCAGCGGAAACCAAAGCCATTGAAGACATCGCTTGTGCCATGTAAAAAACCTCGTGTGTTTTTTATACGAATGAAAAGTTACTTGAACCGCCTATAATGCCTAAAAAGGCACCCCGGTTGCAAGCAGGCTGGGTAAACTACACCAATTATTGACAAAAAAATGTCAGACAGGTTCAATTTCTTTCAAATGACGCCCTGCCGATAAGCGTGCAGCACCTAAGCCAAGAAACGCTGAAATCATCAATAAGATTAAGGTTTCATCCCAGCTTAAGCCCACCAAACGATAGCTACTTTCATATAAACCCGCTAAGGTCGCAACTGCACTGTCGAGTAATATGGTCACTATGGCCGTCACCACCCAAGCGCTGATCCCACCAATCAGGCCGTACCAAACACCGGTATAGAGGTAAGGTCGTAAGATAAATTGATCGGTTGCACCAACCAATTTCATCACTTGAATTTCATCTTTTTGGTTCAGCACTTGTAAGCGCAAGGTGTTGCCGACAATCAAGAAAACAGCGATCAGCATCAAGCCAGATACTATCATTGCCAAAGTAATGGCAAGTTGCTTGATCGCAGCAAGGCGTTGTAGCCAATCACTGTCTAGTCGCACTTCAGCAATAGCGGATTCTGTTCGCAGCTTTGCAGCGAGTGCCGTTGCTTGTGTACTGCTTTGCCAATTTTCAGTTGGGCGGATCACCATTACTGCAGGTAGTGGGTTCTCATCCAATAAACTTAATGCCTGATCAAAGCCTGCATTTTGACGAAATTGCTGTAAGCCTTCATCGGGAGAAATGTATTCAACACTCTCAATTTCAGACCAACCTCGCAATTCACCAGCAAGGCGATTTGCCGTTGGCTCTGCCACGCCCTCTTCTATATAGAGGGTCAATTGCGTTGGGCTTTGCCACGCTTGCGCAACCAAGGCGACATTTTTCGCCAGTAGATAGAAAGTCGCAGGCAAAGTCAGGGCTAACGCCAGCACCGCCAGTGTTAATACATTGCCAAGCGGACGCTTAAATAAATCTTGTAAGGCCGCGACAGCTTGCTGTTTATGAATCGCAAAGAAACCACCTTTATTACGCGCCACGAGTCAGCTCCCTTAAACAACCTTGTTGCAAATCGAGTCGACGATAGTTTCGTGAATTCAGCAGTGATGTATCATGGGTTGCCATTAATACACTGACGCCAACTCGGTTAAATTCTTCAAATAAATCCATCACTTGCTGTGACAGCGCTGCATCGAGATTACCAGTAGGTTCATCCGCCAGCAGCAGCATAGGTTTATTCACAACCGCTCGGGCTATACCGACACGTTGTTGTTCACCGCCCGATAACTGCAGCGGTAAACAGCGGGCTTTATCCAATAAGCCCACTTTATCTAATGCGGCTGAAACACGACGTTTAATATCGGTTTCAGACGCTTGCTCAACACGCAATGGTAATGCCACATTGTCGTAAACAGTACGGTCGAGCAAGAGCTTATGATCTTGGAAAATCATCCCAATGTTACGACGCAAAAACGGAATATCTTTATTGCTCAAACGGCTAATATCATGGCCATTAAAGAATATTTTGCCGTCATTTGGTCGTTCAATGGCGCAAATCAATTTCAGCAAGGTACTTTTACCAGCCCCTGAGTGACCTGTTAAAAAAGCCATATCGGTCTTTTGTAGATGAAAATCTACTTTTTGTAAGGCAGGGCTGCCACCACCACCGCGATATACTTTACTTACCTGCTGAAATCGAATCACGAATTAACCCTCGTCACTAAATAGCGCTTCAATAAACTCATCGGCGGCAAATGGACGTAAGTCATCAATGCCTTCACCAATACCAATGTAGCGGATTGGAATGTTAAATTGATCAGCAATCGCAAAAATGACCCCGCCTTTTGCAGTGCCATCAAGTTTGGTCAATGTAATGCCCGATACTGGCGCCACATCACTAAAGAGTTTCGCTTGGCTAATCGCATTTTGTCCCGTGCCTGCATCGACAGTGAGCATAATTTCATGCGGTGCTTCTGGATCCACTTTCTTCATTACGCGCACAATTTTGCGTAATTCTTCCATTAAGTGACCTTTATTCTGCAAGCGGCCTGCGGTATCAGCAATCACAACATCAACATTCTTCGCTTTAGCCGACTCAATCGCATCAAAGATCACTGACGCACTATCCGCGCCAGTGTGTTGAGCAACAACAGGGACGTTATTACGCTCACCCCACACTTGTAGCTGCTCAACTGCAGCAGCACGGAAGGTATCACCCGCCGCAAGCATGACAGACTTGCCTTCACGCTCAAATTGCTTAGCCAGCTTACCGATAGTGGTGGTTTTACCCACACCATTAACACCGACCATCAAGATAACAAACGGCTTTTTAGTGGTGTCGATCACTAGCGGTTGCTCTACCTTCGCTAGCATATCACTGAGCTCTTCGCGAAGTTGGCCGTATAGCGCTTCACCATCTTTGAGGTCTTTACGGCTGGCACGATCGGTCAAGTTCTCAATGATTTTAACCGTAGTGTCCATACCAACATCGGCGATCAGTAATTGCTCTTCTAGCTCTTCGTACAGCTCATCATCAATTTTCTTACCGCTAAATAGGTCAAAAAAACCAGAGCCGAAGTTCATTTTTGTCTTCTTAAGACCACGCATTAGACGTGCAAAGAAGCCTTCACTCTTTGGTTTCTCTTGCTCGTGCACCTCTACGGCTTGTGCTTCAGCTTCTTCCGCCGCTTTGGCTACGGCCTGCGCTTCAGCTTCTTCCGCTGCTTTGGCTGCGGCCTGCGCTTCAGCCTCTTCAGCCTCTTCCGCCGCTTTGGCTGCGGCCTGCGCTTCAGCCTCTTCCGCCGCTTTGGCTACGGCCTGCGCTTCGGCTTCTTCAGCCGCTTTGGCTGCGGCTTGTGCTTCTGCGTCTTCCGCCGCTTTAGCTGCGGCTTGTGCTTCAGCATCTGCCGCCGCTTGGGTATCCGTTTCTTGTTGCGCAGTTTCGTCTACAGCAGGTTGTTCAACATTCGATTCTGCTTTTTCTTCAGAACCAAACCCTAGCCACGAAAATAAACCGCGTTTCTTTTTTTCTGCCATTGGCAAATCCTACAGCTTGATTGGTACAATTATCATCATGTCAGCCTGTTGAGTTAAACCTAACTCATGGCCATTTCGTTCATTCACCTCATACTCGTCAGTAAGAGATAAGCAAACGAAATAGTCATGGTGTTAATGTGGCTAATTTGCCACCGAAAAACAGGTGTATACTATCATTTTCTGAACGGTCGACGAAATTTATGACGAGACACAAGCAACAATCAGGGCGAAATCAACAAAATAACCGCCAAACAGGATTCGTCAGAATCATCAGCGGCCGCTGGCGTGGACGAAAACTTCCTGTTCATGATGTTGAAGGGCTGCGTCCGACGACTGATCGGGTTAAAGAAACAGTATTTAATTGGTTGGCACAAGATTTATACCAAGCGAAATGCTTAGATCTTTTTGCCGGTAGTGGCGGCCTAGGGTTTGAAGCGCTCTCGCGTGGTGCCGACAGCCTGACGTTATTAGAACTCGATAGCAAAGCGGCGAACCAAATCAAACAAAACTTGGCGACAATTGGGGCTGATAATGCCACGTTACACAACACAGATGCGCTCAAGTTTTTAGCCCAACCAGGCACCCCGCACGATGTCGTGTTTATTGACCCGCCATTTCGCAAAGATTTGATCGCGAGTGTCATTGAGTTACTTGAAGCCAATGGTTGGCTAACGCCGCAAGCCATGATTTATATCGAAACAGAAAAGGAACTGGGCGATCTACCGACCCCTGCTCACTGGCACCTTCACCGTGAAAAAACAGCGGGGCAAGTCAGTTATCGCTTATTTGAAAGAGAGGAATAATGAAAACGTTACTTCTACTGGCCAAAATAGCCATTGGTTTTGTCTGGCTTGTGCTAGCCATTAATATTTTTCACCCGTTTCCAGGGCTAACAGCGATTGTGCTATATATCATGACAGGCTTCTTATTCATGATGCATGGCGTACAAGCACTGATGTTCATTGGCGCATTTGGCGATAAAATTGCCATGAGCAAATGGGAAAAGTGGTCGATTTTATTTTTCGGAATTTTTGCCCTACTCGATATTCGCCGCAAACACATGATGTAATCTCATCAATTACTGGCGAAAAACACCAGACACAAAAAAGGCGGCCAATTAGCCGCCTTTTTTATATGTATCACTTTTAGCTGCAACTTCGCGTTACTTCACAGCTGTTAGCAGCTATTAAACCCCAATCTGCAGGTATGAACGAATACCATCTAAGAACATTTGGGTCGCCATCATAATCAATAACAAGCCCATCAAACGTTCGATAGCTTTCAAACCGCGTTCGCCCAGGATGCGATTGAATACTTCATAGAACATCAAGACAATAAACGTCGCGCCCCAAGCTAATAGCACTGACAATGCCCAATCCCAAGTGCGAGTAGGATCTTGATTTGAGAGCAAGAGTAATGATGCCAATACCGATGGCCCTGCGATCATTGGAATGGCCATAGGTACAAGGAAAGGTTCTTCACCCGCCGCAAGCCCTGTAACCCCACCCGGTTGCGGGAAGATCATTCTAATGGCAATTAAAAACAGGATAATACCGCCTGAGATGCTCACGGTTTCCGTTGATACATGCAAGAAAGCCAGCATCTGTTTACCGCCAAACAAAAATAGCAGCAAAATAATCAACGCAAAACACAATTCCCGCACCATAATGAGACGTCGACGTTTCGGCTCAATATGCCGCAGGATCGACAACATTACTGGCAGATTACCCAGCGGATCCATGATTAAAAATAACATGACCGCCGCAGATATAATTTCCACAGGCAGACCTCAGTTGAGAGTAGTAAGTATGTATTAGTAGATATAGGCGTTGTCAGCCGGACGGCTGAAGAAAGCGCGGGAGGAGTATAACAAACGAACAATTAGGAGGCGATTAAAACCACCTCCAGAAACGTATTTATTCTATTAATTTTTTAATGGCTACACATACGATCGCGGTTAGCCATAATCTTGTCGCCATCTTGAATAACTTTGCGGCGATCAAGCAAGAACGTCAACAATGCATCAAAGGTTAAATCTTGTAGGCTACAAGTATGAAAACGTACATCTTCACCATACAGGGCTACAACAGCTTGGCGCAATGAATCTAGCGAAAAGTCAGCGCCGTCTTCCAGCAGCATATTAAGAACATTGTGGGCGTGAACAGATTCAGTCATGATAAATTCTCAGTGTCGATGGTAACGAATAACATCATTACACCATATATTCAGATAGCCTTGTTGACCCAAAACAAATAAGTGTATTTTAAATACACCTTATTAACGCTACTCTGTCTTAGTCAATAACAAAGGATCACAGCCACACTGCCAACACACCTCAAATTGTGCGTCATTGACTTCATGACATTGCACACACCGCCACGCTTGACCATTTTGGCTCTGTTCGTAACGTTGTAAAATCGAGGCTGCTTTCACCCTATCTGGCTCATCAACCCATAAACTGACTTCCACCACGTTTGCCGGTAACTCACCGGCTGCTGACGATAAGTTTTCACCCGTCAGTTTCACGGCAATGTTGTCACTTTCCAGCAAGCCTTTCAGACAATGTGCTTCTAAACTATTTGCTGCGCGATACGCTATCACCCAATGCTCAGACATCTTGCTACCTTTTCGTTAATAACGAACCAGACCGCTCTAGGCTTTGGCCTCTTTCATTCATAGGTTAGTGCCTGCAGGTAGGTAATGCTAACCAGTCATCCTTATTAACTATAGCGGCATCATTAACGCAGAGACCACAATCAAAGACTGCGCCAAATAGTAGGTTGTCATGATAGTGGCAGGCGAACTGTGATATGGCCCCTTAAAGCGATCAATCGCTAATATCGTATCGGACACCATGAAGATCACGGCCCCCCCAAAAGCAAATAACGCCATGACACTTTGGGTCGTTAACCAAAATTCACCTGCCGCCCACGCCATCTGAGTGATCATGCCAATATATAAAGCCACAGGAAGAGTAAACCGACCTAATGTGGGCAACAATAATAAAAAGACAATAATGCCACCGCCAAAGAGCATCGCAGGTAACCACCACACCATGCTGGCGCTAAGCTGACTCCAAAATGCAATGGAGTAGAGGATATGGGCAACCAAAAAGCCACCCAGCCCTTGGATAAAGCGATCACGGGGCAACATAAGGAAAATATCGCCAACCACAGAGCACAACAAGCCAACAAAGATTGCCTGTTGATAAAAATGTGTCAGACCATGTTGCCATAAAGCAGCCATCAACAAACCTGTCGTTAATGGCTTAAAAAGATAAAACTGCCACTTTGGCCCAGTGTAGGCCGCGTTAATGTGTAGTAACGCTGAAAAAGAAATGGCTAACCAAACCCACATAACATCACCATTTTTAATTAATGTCGCACAGTGTAAAAATCCAATTGTTATTGTCTAGTCACTCACCCCGATAACTAGACACCGCTTATAAAACCTAACTTTCCTTATTGCGGTATATCACACCCAAATAGATTAGCCCTTTTTAGGTGAAATAACTTATGCAGCCACCTTAAACCCTTGCACAGCAAGCCTCTGACATAAAAAACCCAGCAAGCAAACGTTTACCTTTGACTGAAAGAAAAAAAGAACAGAAAAACAAATCCAATCATATGAAAACAAGGATAAAACCACTCAAAATAACATACAAAAAATAAAAAATAACAAACAACAAGTAAGCAAAAACAACAACTTATATTAAAAACATTTATTGGGAACGGTTCATTACAGCATGACTAAGGCTGATGAATACCTGAAAGAAAATAATGCGTTACCCACAATCATAAAAGCACTTTAGTTGGTTGATTTATAGATAAATATCCTAGTTGTAGAACAGATAGCCTTACAATTGCCTGCCTTTATATTGCACCAACACCATTAGGGATACTGAACCTTAAATTTACTAATAAAATATAAACCACAATAAACAACGCTAATCATGACGATAAAATGCACAGTGAGAAACAATTTAAACCACTACAAATCAATAGCTTACACACAACAATCAAAGTGTGATATTAATCACTCAAAAAATAACCACATCAAAAAACACAGTTAAAGAGCAACAACAAAGCCAAATATAGACTTTAAAATTGTGTTTTTTACGACAAATTGACATTCAGACTTGCCTAACACACAAAAACAATGCTATCTTTATTTACAACATATCTTTAGCAGCTAATTAAGGAGCCTACTCATGTTCACTTCCTCTCAAAAACAAGGGCTTATGATGATCGCAGTTGTTGCGGGCCTCATGACGCTGCCAATGCTTTACTAAGCAGATAAAAAATTCAAAAAAAAGGGCACCCAATGGGTGCCCTTTTTTCATGCCTAAACTTGCAAAGATAATCACTTATGCCATATAACGATGCTCTCATGAGCCACTATGGCGTAAGATTAATGTTGTGCCAATTTTCCGAATAAAACCATAATGCGAGTGCCGTAAAACCCAACACTATCAATAGTGTTAATCCCCAAATAAAACGTCCACTGCGCGGGGTTAGCTCTTTTTCACACAATCGACATGCCGCAATAAAGCCTTTTTTATCATCAAGCCTGTAGCCTTCTTCATGGACAGTTTTATTTCTCACAGAGGCAATAAAGCGTAGTTTGGGAATAATTTCATGAGGTAGTCGCTCTTCACAGCTGGTGATCAACTGGTGTAAGCCCTTACCTTCCGCATGATAATGCTCACGCAGCAAGTGTTCGATACGCCGTGTCTTTGTCACGACCATTTCGATATTGGCCATAGGCTATCTCCCTTCTATCAATACAATCCCCATCATAATTATTGTAAATAACAGCGCTGATGATGTGTTGCATGCCTTCCTTTACATTACTGACTCGTTAACGCAATGCAATCTTTGTTTCATGTAAAGCCAAAAAAGTCAGTTAAGGCTCACAATGCGTTATGCATCCTGAGTGAAAACCCAGATGGGATCACGCTTTATGGGATCTGCCATAGCCTTTACGTTCAAAATGGCGATCAATACAAGCAGACATTGTTCAAGGAGATCTCTCATGCCGTTTTGGATTCCACTCACCTTACTGGCATCACTGGCTATTGCTATCACTTATTTTATCTATTCTTATCGTCGCCACAGCCTTGGCCTTGACGCTCCAGAAAAGACAGTCGCAGTTTGCGTGCTTGATAAGCAAAGTAACCCAATAATAGGCGCACAGCCCGGCGACGATAATGAAGAGTATTGGATTTATGTTGAACCGCTTGATGGCGGCCCTAAACGTGAGTTTATGGTTGGTATTCACTATTACCAAGCACTCAAGCCTGGTGATCAAGGCACCATGACCTACCGCGGCAGACAGTTTTTACATTTTGCGCTACAGCGTGACTAAGCCCAGATCGTGATTAAGGAACTAACCAAGCTGTTACTTTGTATTTCGCTAATAAATAACTCGTCGCTAACGCAAGCCCACCACAGACCAGAGTCCAGAGCGGGATCATGATTAATGGTGATCCCCAGTACAGATCAAATGCCCGCACTGGCCACAAGAACAGAGGATGCAGCAAATAGATCCCCAAACTGTACCGACTAATAAATGCTACCGTTTGCTGAGTGCGGCCCTGCAAGCGTTCGCCGTAATAGCGCCCAACCGAGAACACCATGGCGGCAATTAATGCGGTATTGATTGTTTTATACGATAGCCAATTCCCCACCGTATAATCTTGTGCGGCTAAACTAACCGTTATCACGTTATAGCCGGTTAAGAGCAACATCATGCCCCCTAACACAACCAACCAAGGTCGGCTCGGCCATTGATATTGCAACAAACAGTACCCCAGTAGTAAGTAACCGCTATACAGCACCAACTCATGGTCCCATGGCCCCTCAACATCAAAGAAGAAGAGCGTGAATAAACCCAGCCATAAGCTAGTGAGTGCGATCATAGCTGTGCGATCAGCACGTCCTGCCACCCATGAGAAAAAAGGGATCACGGTATACAGAGGAATGAAGTAATAGAAAAAGCCTAGGTGGTAGTAGGTTTCATGAAAAGGCAAGGCGGTAAAAGTTTCCCATGCCAGTGCCCCATCAAAGCCTGATAGTGAAGCGCCTGAAAGCCAAGCATAAAATACAGACCAAACCAAAAAAGGGATCAATACTTTACCCAACCGCCGCTTTAAGTAGTAACTCAACACAAAGTCACGCCGATCACTGAGCATGAGTGCGCCTGTGATCATAATAAAGACAGGAACAGCCCACCGACTCACACTATTAAAGCCAATCGCGATCGCCCAATCTGTGTTTGCGATACTCCCCAACTGTTCGCGATAAGGGCCCAACACATGGATCACGACCACAGCAACCGCCGCCACACAGCGCAATAAATCGAAGAAATAAATTTTCTGACGCAATGTGCACCCCAGTAAGCATAACTACACCTTATCTTTTGTAGCATAGCCAACAGGAATCATTAACCATAACATTATTCATTTTGCGGAAATTGACAGCATTTTGACCTAATCAGGCTGTTTTCATCCCTTCACCACTCATATTTATGTAAAGAACATGTGACAAAACAGATCTTTCTTACTGGCTTTTGTTACCACAACTAGCATTCCTGCTAACCCACAACGGTGAAAGTCTTCCCATTAACGAGCAATCAATCACTTAGCAAAGCATTAAAATGCAACATAGCACACAACACCCAAGCGCATTTGCGCTCTGCTTTTGCTTAAAAAAACAACCAAAGACTCTATTTTATTAACAAAACACAGACAATTATGTGACATCAGAAACATTTTGAAATAGTTTCCCCTTGTTCACCGCGTTAACAATAGCGTAACCTTTCGCACATAAAGATGTTCCCATTGATGGGATTAAAACGAAAAGGAAGAGGATTTACATGCACTCATCTGCTTCACAACAGGCCCCTAAAGCGCCTAAAAAGAACCTTTTTACCCGCTTTCTCGACACCGTTGAGTGGCTAGGTAACTTATTACCTCACCCAATCACCCTTTTTGCTATGTTTTGTGTCGCGATTTTAGTGGCATCTGGGATTGCAGGTTATTTCGAAGTTTCCGTTGTTGATCCGCGTCCTGAAGGCGCTGCTGGTCGGGCTGCTGACGGTATGATCCACGTTGTTAGCTTATTTAACGCCGAAGGCTTACAGCTTATCGTGGCTAACTTGGTGAAAAACTTTACTGGCTTTGCACCATTAGGCACGGTACTGGTGGCTATGCTAGGTGTCGCGATTGCTGAGCACTCGGGCTTACTATCATCGGCAATGCGTGGCTTGGTCATGGGCGCATCTCGCCGTATGGTAACCTTGGTTGTGGTATTTGCCGGTATCATCTCAAATACAGCATCAGAGCTAGGTTATGTCGTACTGATCCCGCTAGCAGCAATGTTGTTCCACTCTCTGGGCCGCCACCCTCTGGCGGGTCTAGCAGCGGCTTTTGCTGGTGTGTCTGGTGGTTACAGCGCTAACTTACTACTGGGTACGGTTGATCCTCTGCTTTCAGGTATTACTGAAACTGCAGCACAAATGATTGACCCTAACTACACCGTCGGTCCTGAAGTAAACTGGTACTTCATGTTTGCGTCAACATTCGCAATCACCATCATGGGTGCGTTTGTTACTGAAAAAATCGTGGAACCAAAACTTGGTAAATACAACCCTGATGATGCCGCTGAAGATTTGTCTGGCGACAAAATGGGTAAACTGACTGACCTAGAGAAAAAAGGCCTTCGTTTAGCCGGTATTGCGGCACTGGTGGTAGCAGGTTTACTGGCACTAACGATTGTCCCTGCTGACGGTATTTTGCGTCACCCAACCACAGGTTTAGTTGCGGGATCGCCTTTCTTAAAAGGCATCGTTGCCTTTATCTTTGTGTTCTTCGCGGTTCCAGGCTTTGTTTACGGTAAAGTTGTTGGCACCATGAAGACAGATCGCGATGTGATTGAGGCAATGTCTAAATCCATGTCATCGATGGGCATGTACATCGTATTGGTGTTCTTTGCCGCACAATTCGTCGCCTTCTTTAAGTGGACTAACTTTGGTCAGGTATTCGCGGTCGGTGGGGCAGACTTCCTGCAATCCATTGGTCTAACGGGTCCTGCGCTATTCTTCGCTTTCATTCTGATGTGTGGCTTTATCAACCTAATGATCGGCTCAGCATCGGCACAATGGGCTGTAACTGCACCTATCTTCATTCCTATGTTGATGCTGGTTGGCTACGCACCTGAAACGATTCAAGCGGCTTACCGTATTGGTGACTCCGTTACCAATATCATCACCCCAATGATGAGCTACTTCGGCATGATTCTGGCTGTCGCATCACGTTACCAGAAGAACCTAGGCCTAGGTACATTGATCTCAACCATGCTGCCTTACTCTATCGTGTTTGTGGTTGGTTGGAGCATCATGTTCTACGTATGGGTATTTGTGCTAGGTATTCCAGTTGGTCCTGGAGCGGCAACCTACTACAACGTCGGCGGTTAATCCGTTCATGAACGGCTGATAACAGGGTATCTTCCTCCTTACCCTGTGCGATTCACTTTGATAATGACAAACGCCGAGCCTAGCTCGGCGTTTTTTATTGAGCACGGTTAGCGTAATGACACAGCCACCAGCCCCACACACACTAACATCGCCCCCACAACACGTGGGCGGTATGAGGGCTCTTTCAATAACCAAACCCCTAACCCGACTCCAACCGGAATACTTAACTGGCGTAGCGCCACGATATAACTCACATTTTCCGTCAAGGTCATGGCCCATAGTACTAACCCGTATGTCCCTCCCATCATACTCCCAGTCAACAAAGCGATATGCCTATCTTGCCAAACTGCTGCGAACTTATGTCGCTCAGACTTTGATAAATAAAACACACTCAGCCAGCAGCCCGTTACCAAAAACTGAGCCCCTAAATAAAACATTGCGATCAGCCATGACGGTAAACCTGTCGCCGCTAAGAGCTCCAAAGCGGTATTATCAAGCACCGAATAACCTGCGGTTCCAATGGCTGCAACTAAGGCCCATAAACACCCTAACTGAGTATACGCACGCCAATGCCACTGCCGAAAAGAAACCAAAGGCACGAATAAGCATCCAGCTGTCACCACGACCATCCCCCCCCATACCGATAAGGGTAATGACTGACCAAGCAATGCCGTGGTAACCGCCACCATCAACACAGGTAAAGCGCGGGCTATCGGGTAGACCACACCGACATCCGCTTGCTGGTATGCCAATGCCAAGGATGCCATATACACCATTTGGCAAAAGCCACTGAACAGCAATAGCCACCAAAAAGATGTCGGCAAAGATATGGGCAAACTCAGCACATACACCAACACAGGCAATAGCAAGCTCCCTGCCCCTAAACTGGCTAAGCCAAAAAAGGCGGGCGTTGGCGTACGCGACTTACCCAGTAAATTCCAACTGGCATGAATGATGGCCGACACCACCACTAAGACAAACGCAAAGATAGACACAATATTCCTTTCTTAATGCCCTTCATCAGCTGCAATGCAATCAGCTTGCACCACTGTAAGAATGGCCTAGTCCAAAAGAAAGAGTGTAAAGAAAAGTGAGGGGAGATAATTCAGATTACGCAGGGTTTCACAAAAGGTTCATCCGCAACCAACTCACAACCCAAAGAGCGCGAGAGTTATTGGATGTTCAGCATATTTTCAGACCATACCGATGCTTGCTGGTAGCTACGGGTCACCAAGGTTTCAGCAATGCCAAGTTGCTCACAGTATTCACTGACTTGGTGCCAATTTGCCTGATCATAGGCTTCTAATAGCGCCAAAGTATGGCCTAAGCGCCCTTGATGATGCAGCAGTGCCGCTTCGACATCGTTTTGCAGCGGTAAAACTTTCACTAGCTGCTCAAGTGAGGTGTCTAACAACGCATCCAACAACGAAAACATGCCGACCAAAAAGGCTTGATGGGATTGCTCACGGGTTCCACTGCCAGCCGCCAATGATTCACACATCCGCGCACGTTGCAGTGACATCAAATACAGCTCTCTCGGCTTGTCTAATGCAGCGTGTGCCGTTGCGACAACGCCAACAAAGAGCCGAATTTTATCTTCGCCTAAGTACACTAAGGCCTGACGAAAAGAGCTGATCGGCTCAACCGTACGATTAGACGCAGCATTCACATAGCGCAGTAACAAATACGACAACGAAACATCGCTGGTAATGATTTGCTCTATCCGTTTGAAATCCACAGGATCACGGCAAATTTCTTGCAGTAACAAAACAGTGGCAACTTTCTCTGGCTCAACCTGACGGTTTTTTACCAACTCAGGTTTGCAGAAGTAATAGCCCTGAAAAAAATGAAACCCTGCGGCTAACGCTGTCTCATATTCATCTTTAGTCTCGACTTTTTCTGCCAAAAATTTCAAACGGCGTGAACGGTACTGGCTCACAAACTCGCACGCTTTTTCCATGCCGAGTTTGAGCAAGTCCAACTTAATAATGCGCACATACGGCAAGAAACGCTGCCACTCCGGTGACATCTCAAAATCATCCAAGGCAATAATGTAACCACGCTGGCATAACAACTTTATTGCACTAAACAGCGCGTCGTTAGGCTCGCAAGTTTCAAGCACTTCAATCACCACTTCACGCTTAGGCAACAGTAGCGGCAGCAGTTGAAGTAGGCTTTCTTGGGGAAAGTTAATGAAGGTTCGTTGCCCTGAGGTCGCTTTGTTATCACCCACCGCCATGTAGTTTTCCACTAACAAGCGGCTGGTGGCCTTATTCGCCTCTATCATAGGAAAGGCGTTACTCTCACCATCACGGAACAGTAATTCATAGCCAACTGTACGCTGTTGCCGATTGAATATCGGCTGGCGCGCAACATAGGAATACATGGCTTGAGCATTACTTGATTTCATGATGCACCAGAGTTAAAGGAAAAAGCGCAGACTACGCACGTGCCGATGCCAATAATGCACCGCAGCCGATGAACATCGAACCGAAGACACGATTAAGCGCCCCCATAATGCGCGCAGAACGAATATAGCCCGATAACCGTGACGCCAAGGTGACATACCCGAGCATGACACACATATCCACCACGACAGTCGTTACACCCAATATTACCAATTGTGGTAGCTGTGGCGCAGAGGGTTGGATAAATTGTGGGAATAGCGCCACTAAAAATACGATGCTCTTAGGGTTCGTTAAGTTCACCAGTACTGCTTGGCGGAATAACCGACGCCCAGACACGCTTGCTTGTTGAGGATTTAAATCAAATGCCGCCCGTTCACGCCATTTTTGCACCCCTAAAACAATGAGGTACACCACGCCAACCCATTTAATCACAGTAAATGCTGTTGCCGATTGAGCAACCAAGGCACCCAGCCCGACCCCTACCAAGATGATGTGACAGGTTAACCCCACCTGCAAACCCATGATGGACGCCAGCGATTTACGAAAACCGTAGACCATGCCATTACTGATCGAATTGACGGTACCAGAGCCCGGTGCAAAGCTGAACACAATTGCGGTCGCCAGGTAGGCTAACCAAATATCAATACTCACTCTATACTCCTGCAATACGACTCGTCGATACGAGTTCAGCAACTATCTAAGCTATCAATATTGCCGTTAGTTAACAGCAGAATAGATTTGAAAGCAACTTGCACCCTTTTATTCGTTGATCTTCAGTTTAGGTTATAATGACATCCAATAAATAAGCGACCATATCCATCGTATACTTTAGAATAAGGGCGCGTTTCGAGACTGACAGCGCCTAGCCAACTCGGTTTCCCTATCCCCTCACTTTGAGAGCCAGAATGACAGCACAACCTCCACATTTTTATGATTTTTCACTCGAACCTCACTTTGCAGCAACCATGCAAGGGCCCGTTGCTGCAATGTGGCAACAACGAGAAGAAGGCGAATTCAGAGGGGTTGATGATCGCAATATCGGTTGGGTGAGCTTAACCAAACCAAACCATGACAAAGTGATAGTCATGATCAATGGTCGCATCGAAAGTTACTGGAAATACCAAGAACTGTTTTACGACCTATTCCAGCAAGGCTATGACATTTTTTCCCTCGACCATCGTGGCCAAGGGGTCTCTGATCGCTTAGTCGATGATACCGAGCTTGGTCATGTCGAAGAGTTCGCCCACTACGTTGAAGACTTTACGACCTTCATCGATACTGTGGTTGCGCCGTGCGGCTACCAACAACATTACATGCTGGCACATTCCATGGGTGGCACAGTCGGCAGCCTATTTTTAGAGCAACGCCCTGACTTTTTCGATAGTGCGGTATTAAGTGCCCCAATGCATGGCATCAACTTAACCCAATGGATGAAGCCAATTGCTTCCCCATTTGCACGCGTAGTGGAACAACTACAACGCCAACCTAACTACGCACCAGGACAAGTGCCTTATTACCCTAAGCCTTTCTTAGACAATAAACTGACCCAAAGTGAAGTCCGTTATCAGTGGTTCCGCGATCTCTACGAACACAAACCTGAGCTAAAAGTCGGTGGGCCGAGTGCACGTTGGGTATGGCAAGGCATGGCAGCAGCTAAACAATGTATTCAGCACGCTTACCAAATCAAAGTGCCCGTCCTTTTGATCCAAGGTAGCGATGACACCGTGGTGGATAACTCAGCCCATGATGTTTTCCATCGTGCAATGACACAGTCTGGTGGTGATTGTGAAATCAAAGTCATTCATGGTGCTCGCCACGAGTTGTTATTCGAACAAGACAAATACCGCACCCCGGTATTAGCCGCGGCTTTTAACCATTTCAAAAAAGCGGAAACCGAATCACAGTAAATTAGCCTCTTTTTCTTCCGTAAAAGTGGTTTAGAATCGATCCTACTCTCGTCAGCGCTTTTGCTGGCGAGTTGCTCATAGTGGGAATGTTCATGTACAAGATTGTTGCTTCAGATCTGGATGGCACCTTATTAACACCGGATCACAAACTCGCCCCTTACACCAAAGAAGTGTTGAAACGCCTTCATCAAGAAGGTCGTGACTTTATTTTCGCAACCGGTCGTCACCATATCGATGTCGCTGGCATGCGTGAAGAATTAGGCATTCCTGCTTACATGATCACCTCCAATGGCGCACGCGTTCACAACTGTAAAGGCGAAGCGATCTTCAAACAAGACGTGACCCCAGAGGTGGTTGCTGGCGTCGTGGCAATGGCAAAAGCTGATCCTGATCTGAAAATTCACATCTACCAAAATGATCAATGGCTACTAAACGCAGAAGATGAAAAGCTGCGTGATTTTCACGACACCTTCACGTACCAACTGTTTGATGTCGAGAACCCACCACTAGACGGAATTGCGAAGGTATTCTTTACCCGCGATGACCAAGACCACGATAAGCTGGTTGAGTGGGAAGATAAATTCAACGCAGAGTTTGGCGATAAAGCGAACATCGCATTTTCGACGCCTTGGTGTTTAGAAATCATGGATGCCAATGTCTCAAAAGGGCATGCACTTGAAGCGGTGGCCAAAGAGAAAGGCTTAACCTTGGCAGACTGCATTGCGTTTGGTGATGGCATGAACGATGCTGAAATGCTGTCAATGGCGGGCAAAGGCTTAGTCATGGGCACTGCGCACGAAAAAGTAAAACGCGCCTTACCTAACAATGAGGTAATCGGCTCATGCGCAGATGAAGCGGTTGCTCACTACTTGATTGAAAACGTGCTGTAAGGCTGTAGTAGTACAGTAAGCCGCCACAATGAATAATGAATAACGACTTTAGATGCTTGCACTAAAGTCGTTTTTATTTCGACGTTAATGAAACCCTACCATTTCAGCGTGGGCATCCATGGTTTCGAAACACCAAGCGCCCTAAAACTGCCCTGTCATCTGCAATATTTCCGCCCACTCAGCCTCTGTCACTGGCATGATACTCAAGCGATTGCCTCGCTTCACTAAAGGCATCTCGGCAAGTGCCTGATTGGCCTTCATCCGCTTTAATGACACCAAACGCAAATGGCGTTGGTAGGCAATATCAACCATTATCCAACGTGGGTTATCTGGTGTCGATTTTGGGTCATGGTAAGGACTTTGCGGATCAAACTGAAAATGATCGGGATACGCTTCTTTCACTACCGTTGCAATGCCCACCACACCCACCTCTTTACACGAAGAATGGTAAATAAAAACCTCATCACCCACTTTGATCGCATCACGCATCATATTACGGGCTTGATAATTACGAACCCCCTCCCAACATGAAACTTTTTGCTGCTTTAACGTGTCTATCGAAAAGGTGTCAGGTTCTGTTTTAAATAGCCATTTCGCCATGGAAGACCTCTTTGTTCGGGGTTCTTTGTTATCTAGTGTTATAGCAGGTAAGCTCATAACACCGCTGAGCATGACGCTCACCATACTATATTCCACCACTCTCGATGAAGAGGTAAATGATGAAGCTTTGGACCCCACTGGCGCTGCCACTTGCAACGCTTGCACTGCTGGCAGGTTGTTCCTCCCAGCCAAGCTCACAGCAAGGTGTTACCGCAATCCCAACCACAGCGAGCACCGCTTCAACCGCTCAGCCAAGCGCCAAAGTACAAGCCTTTATGATGCGTGGTATGGTGACTTGGGGTCATGAGAGTTACTCCATTCAGCCGTGCAATAGCCAAAAACAATATTGGATTGTGTTCCCACCTAGCGACCACAATGAAATTAGAGAGATTGCGCCGTACAGCTATGAGCCTATGTATGGTGAAGTCATTGGGATGCTAGAACCCGCCCCTGAAGATGGCTTTGCCGCTGATTACGATGGTCGCTTTATGGTCAAGCAAACCAATTTACTGTCGGCGGAAATGCTGGGAGGCTGCCAAATGAGCGCTCACTACACCAATGCCTTTGGCATGGAGCCTAGCTGGGATCTTAAGATTCAAAAAGATACGGTTATCTTCTCGCAGATGGGGATGAGTGATCAGCAACAAGCCATCACCCAGCGTCAATCAACATCGGGTAAACAAGTGTATCAAGGCAAGGATTTCCGCCTAATCCTGACTAAAGGCCACTGCAATGACACCATGAGTAGCTCGCTCTACGGTTGGCAATCCAACCTCACATGGAAAGGAAAAACCTTCAAAGGTTGCGCCACCTTAGGGGCGACCGATGTGACGGCGAATTGGGTCGGGCACTACAAGACAACGGCCGATGCCACCAACACCCCTGGCTTGACTACCACACTCACGCTACTTGCCGATCATTCCGCCATTACTCGCTATGAATACGACAGTAATGAGCCTGCACTCGAAGAACAGGGCTTGTGGCAGCAAGTGAGCGAAGATAGCGTCAAAGTGATGATGACCTCACACCAAGGCCGTCGTTTACTGAGCGAACGCACCTACACCCTTGAAAATACCGCCAAAGGGCCACGTCTAATCGCCCGTGATGAAGTGATTAACGGCAATGAATACAGCCTTGGCGAAGGGGGCTTACAGCTACAGCGCCAGCCCGAGTGATCATGAAATAACGACACTCCTCATCCGCTGTCGTTGCTATCTTGCAGCGACAGCATGATTGCCGCACAATCCGCTTTGTCTATTCACCCATACCATCGGGAATTTGCGCATGTCTTGCCCACGCTGTGGCTTCACCCATAACTGTATTTGCTCGCACGAGCCCAAGTTAACCAGTGCCGCTCATTTTGTCTTGCTGACCCACCCCAATGAATGTCGCAAAGCCACCAACACAGGCGAACTCATGATGCGTACCTTGCCCCATTGTGAGCGAGTGATTTGGGATCGCGTGAATTCACCAACAGCGCTAATTGAGAAGCTCGAAGATCCAGCCTATCAAGCTTGGCTGCTTTTCCCTGCTGACGACACACACCCTGCCACGCCTTTTGTTGCACACTCAAGCTCATCAACATCAATAATAACAACCACACCATTGTTTGTATTACTTGATGCAACTTGGCAAGAAGCACGAAAAATGGTGCGTAAAAGCCCTTGGCTCGCCAACCTGCCGCGCCTGAGCTTAACACCAACCGCCCTGTCTCAATATCAGCTCCGTCGCAATCAACAAGCGGGGAACCTTTGTACCTGCGAAACAGGCATTGCCTTGCTGTCACTCTTAAATGAGCCCCAGCAAGCCGAACAGCTTCAGTGCTATTTCACTGCATTTTCTGACGTTTTCCATGCCGATCGCAGCGGACATAGCCACCGTTAGACAAGGTGATAACTGTGATCGCCTTAACTTGCACCTTGGAAGTTATCACCTATACTTAAAACCGACTATTTAGTCGGTTTTGGTTTTTATTGATAATATTAAGGATGAGATCATGACAGCAGCACACTCTACTGTTTCCGAGCGCATAGCTTCTGAGAAGATGGTTTCTGATCATCCCGCTCCTGATAATCAAGTTGTTGAACACGCTGATATCAGCCAACTTCAGCTGCAACTCGATCGACAGCGCCAAGCCTTTAATGCCGCTCCTTACCCCGATCTCGCCGAGCGTATTCACCACTTAAAAGCCCTTAAAAAAGCCTTACTGCATCATAAAACAGCCCTATGCCATGCGCTTGACCAAGACTTTGGCCAACGCAATAAACATGACACCCTGATCAGTGATGTCCTGCCATGCATTCTCAACATCAAATACACCATCAAGCAATTGAAAAAGTGGATGAAACCTTCACGTCGCCATGCGGGATTATTGCTGGCGCCAGCCAAAGTCGAAGTGATTTATCAGCCCCTCGGTGTGGTGGGCATTATTGTGCCGTGGAATTTCCCTGTGATGTTAAGCCTAGGGCCATTGATCACCGCTCTGGCTGCTGGCAACCGAGCAATGATTAAACTTAGCGAATTCACGCCACAAACCAATGCCGTGATCACCGCACTGTTAGCCGAAGCCTTTTCCACAGAGCAAGTCAGTGTGGTTGAGGGTGAAGCGGATGTTGCTGCGGCCTTCAGTCGCCTCGCGTTCGACCATTTAATTTTCACAGGTTCAACGACAGTGGGCCGTCATGTTATGCGTGCCGCGGCGGATAACCTCACCCCTGTCACACTAGAGTTAGGCGGAAAATCCCCAGTATTGATAGCGCCCGATATACCAATGGCAACAGCAGTAGAGCGGATGATCTTTGGTAAAAGCCTCAATGGCGGTCAAATTTGTGTTGCGCCTGATTACGCCTTAGTGCCCGAAGAACAAGTCGCAGACTTTGTGGAAGAATATAAAAAGCAGTTTAATAAAATGTACCCTAAAGGGGTGGCCAATAAAGACTTCACCTCAGTGATCAACACACGCCAATATCAGCGTTTGAACGAATATTTAGCCGATGCAAAGCAGCAAGGTGCCCAAATTATTCCGTGCCATGAGAACGCCTGTGATGACGCCAAACACCGTATGGTGACCCACTTGGTGTTAGATACCCAAGACAGCATGACCTTAATGCAAGATGAAATCTTCGGCCCTATTTTGCCTATAGTGCCATACCGCTCGATCGATGACGCATTGGCATATATCCAACAGCGACCGCGCCCACTCGCGTTTTATCTGATGAGTTTTGACCAAGCATTGCAGCAACGCATAAAAACCACGACTCACGCCGGTGGAATGGCCATCAACGAGTCTGTTTTTCAGGTAGCCGCTGATGACGCTCCTTTTGGTGGGATCGGCCCTTCAGGTATGGGGCACTATCATGGCCATGAAGGTTTTTTAACCTTCTCTAAAGCCAAAACCGTGCTGACTCGTGGGAAAATCAATACAGGCAAATTGGTGACCCCACCCTACGGCGGCATCATCCAAAAATTGATGTTAGCCTTTTTTGTTCGTTAATTTCTAAGCCCAAACTCATTACTCTGAGGGATCAATGGCAAGCCATAAAAAACAGCAGCTACTCGATACCGCTCTCGTGCTCTTTGTCGAACATGGGATCCAAGCTACCGCCACCGCAAAGATCGCCCAGCAAGCTGGGGTGGCGAACGGGACGCTGTTTCATCACTTTGCAACCAAAAAAGATCTGGTCGATAGTTTGTATTTGCTGACTAAGACAGAGCTCAGCGCAGCTATGCCTCCTGCTGAGCCTAGCTTGTCGCTTCAGCAACAAATTCAGCACTATTGGAATAATGGGCTAACATGGGCACAACACAACCCAATCAAGCTTCAATTCTTGCGCCAAATCGCCAGTGACCCAAGTTTTAGCCTACGCCAACAACATGACATGATGACCACCACCATGAGCTTTCTGATGGCCTTAATTGAAACGGGCATTCGCCAAGGTGAATTGGTAGACCGACCACTGCCAATGCTGCTGAACTTCTGTCATAGCCAGTATCTCGCCACTGCAAGCTTACTGATTGAATACCCCGATTATGCCAACGACCCCGAATGTCAGCAGCATGCGTTTGACCTATTATGGCAGGCTATTGTCGCACACGAATAATCAACCACTATTAGCTAATAACCTAAACCACAGAGACAAAAATGGGCGCCGAAGCGCCCATTTTTCATACCCGAGAAACCTACGACAGGTTGTTCGCGTATTGTGTTAATTCGTCCATACTTACGGTTGTTACGAATTGACCATCAAGGTAGAAATCCACACCGTCTTCTACTTTCTTTCCACGTAATACCGCTGTGTCACCATTTTGGTAAGCCACGTGCATATCTAGCGTGTTGGAATCAATTTGCTCAAAGTGCGCAGCATCTACATCGCTGTGACGAACGCTCGCTAATGGTGCGGTTGTCATGCTTTTATCTAGCTTGCTATTTACTTTGAAAATCGCATCAACAGGCATATCAACCACAGCAGGTGAACGCCCTGTGATTGGGTTTTTACCCGTCCAGAATTCAATGCTGTTGAAGATGAACATATCTGCTGTTGCCGCAATACCGTATACCGGGCTTAGCAATACAAACAGTCCAGCACGACCATAACGATTATCCACTGCAGACAAGTTAAGTTTTGTCACAGCCGCAGAGGTCCCCATTTGACCAATACAACCCGTTAGTGATGTTGCTAGCACAGCCATTGCTACCGCTTTAAGCGCAACTTTCGTCATTACCGATATCTCCAATTATTTAGAACGCAAAAAAAGCTGGCGGATTATAGACCTTTTTGGATGAAGGTCGAGCTTTTTATACGAAAAAATTGCACCTTGATATCGGTAAATTCAACGCTTTGTTTTTGAAGCTAATTTAACTAATAGCAGAGTTTTACGTCGTCGATAAAAGCAGCATGTTCCACTATCAGTCACAGCAAAGTACGTTAAGCGTACTGTCCTGCCACATAGCCACTCGACCACGCCCACTGGAAGTTGTAGCCACCCAGCCAGCCGCTCACATCCATGACTTCACCGACAAAGTACAAACCAGAAACCTGCTTCGCTTCCATCGTCTTAGACGACAACTCATCGGTATCAACACCACCTAGTGTCACTTCAGCGGTGCGGTAACCTTCGGTGCCGTTTGGTGCAATCGACCAGCGGTGGAAATAGTCCGCTAAAACCGTAATGTCTTTCGGGTTCAACTGCTTTAAAGGCTTATCTTCAAGATCGCCACGCGCAATCAAGACTTCGATTAAACGCTTCGGCAACAAACGAGACAGTGAGTTTTTCAGGCTTTGATTCGGATGCGCTTCACGCATTGCCGTCAGTGTTTCGGCGAGATCGTCGTTTGGCAATAAATCGACCGTCACTTTTTGTCCAGGGGTCCAGTATGAAGAGATCTGAAGCACAACAGGACCAGACAAACCACGGTGGGTAAAGAGTAAATTTTCTTTAAATGAGGTGCCATCTTGGGCATCAACCACCACAGGGATCGCAATGCCCGACAGTTCAGCAAAGGCTTCTTTGTCTTCTTTATGCAAGGTAAATGGTACTAACCCCGCCGTGGTAGGGATGCGTTTTAAGCCAAATTGTTCAGCAATCTGGTAACCAAATGGGGTTGCACCCAGTTTGGGCATCGACAAACCACCGGTTGCAACAACCAGTGATTGGCAGTGAATGGTGTCGGTATTCACTTTCAAGGTAAAGCCAGTTTCAGTCTTCGTTATCGCATGTACATCGGCTTGATAACGTTGCGAGACGGTCGGCAAGTCACACTCAGCCAGCAACATTTTTACGATGTCTTTCGCCGAATCCAAGCAAAATAATTGGCCATGATCACGCTCTTCAAACGCAATCTCATGCTTGCCAACCATGGCAAGAAAATCCCACTGGGTGTATTGCGACAAGGCCGATTTCACGAAATGTGGATTACGGCAAACGTAGTTATTAGCCGCCACATCATAGTTGGTGAAATTACAACGACCACCACCTGAGATCAGAATTTTACGGCCCGGTTTTTTGCCGTGATCAACCACCAGCACCGAACGGCCTCGTTTGCCTGCTTCAGCAGCACACATCAACCCTGCGGCACCCGCACCTATAATCACTACATCAAACTGTTCTGCCATCTTACTCAACCTGCTTTTCTCGCAATGAAAAAGGGATGCCAATATAGCATCCCTCATTTGTGCACATTTTACCCGCCTACGCGGCGAATACCAACAGCAATCCTACGCGCTTAGCCTTCAAGTGACCCGAGCTAAGCCTTTAAAGAAGAAGATTCTAGCGCCATCAAGGCATTATCGCCCAATTGCACCGTACTGGTTGGGAAGGCAAAGTCAGCCCCATGCTGATGCACTATCTCGACAATCTTGAGCATCACATCTTGCTGCACGTCTTTGTATTCAACCCAATTCACGGTTTTGGTGAAGGTATACACCAACACATCCAGCGACGACGGGCCATAATTATCAAAACTAACAATCAGGGTTTGGTGGCTATCAATATCAGGGTGCTGGCGCAGCATCTGCTTGATCCCTTCCACCACCTCACCAACAACCGCAGCATCTTGATAACGCAGCCCCACTTTTTGCTTAATTCGACGATTCGACATCCGCGATGGGTTTTCTACCACGATCGAACTAAAGACTGAATTCGGCACGTACAAAGGGCGCTTATCAAAGGTACGGATCACCGTCATACGAAAACCGATACGCTCGACCGTGCCTTCAATTTGGCGATCAGGACTGCGGATCCAATCTCCCACTTTGAATGGACGATCGAAATAAATCATCAAGCCCCCAAAGAAGTTGGCCAGCAGATCTTTGGCTGCCATACCAACAACTAAGCCACCGACACCACCAAAAGTCAGAATACCCGACAGACTGAGCCCGAGGTTTTGCATCATCACCAAACCGCCGATCACCATCACCATCAGGCGCAGCACTTTAGACACGGCATTTAAGGTGGTGAGATCTTTGGCATTGCTGGCTAATGCCGTTTCAACATTAGAGATTAAGCGGAGTAAGATCCAAATGAGCGTCCATACCAAAAGTAGATGGCGGACCACAGCCAAAAAGGTAATGGAATAATGACTGGTATTCTCTACCACCACACCAATCGAGATCAGCGCGGGCCAAAGCCAAATTAGCCAAGAGACAGGTCGACGGACCGCATGAACAAGAGCATCATCCCAAATGAATTTTGTTGCGGTAGCGACATGGGCAAGACGACGACTGATCAGCCACCACGCCCCCCAAAGCACTGCACTTAAGGTTAGCAGTAGACCCACATTCAAGAGCCAATCAGGACTAGACCCTTGCTCTAACGATAACCACCAGGTTGTCATTTTTTCCATTAAAAACCAGCATAACTGTTTGCATTCAATAGCCGTAAAGTTAAGCGCAATGACGACTATTGGCAAACAGAAATACGCGTGATGTTAGGCGAAGATCTGACTATTTCCGCTACATACCAAGATAAGCAACAACAAAAATGGCAATAAAGAACACCATCAAAAAGGTACTGGCTAAAATAAATAACCGACGCACTTTGATGCACTTGGCCATAAAGACGGGATCATGATGTTTATGATATTGCTGACTGCGAATGTAGTGGAACAAACGAATTTGCTTACTAACATTGCCTTGAGATGAGAAGAAACCTCGACCATCCACTTGCTGATAAAGCAGAGGATCGCACTCACGCATGATGGCGAGTAATGTACGTAATGTACTGACATACCTAGAAACGTTAACAACAGCGACCATAAACAGCGCCAGTAGTAATGCATCCCCACTTATCATAAATAACCCCCAAACTACCTTGGACACAAGCAGGGGATAAAGGGTGCATCTCTACACCCTATACGATGATTTAACCTGCTTGCGTATCCATCACAGACGACGATCCAGCTTTAGCCATCGCAGCTAAGTCTTTATCGATAAAGAACAGGGCTTTACCGTCTTCACCAACCAGCTCAATCTTGTCTAGAACACCTTTAAACAATTTCTCTTCTTCGTGCTGTTCTGCGACATACCACTGTAAGAAGTTAAATGTTGAGTAATCTTGAGTAGTGAACGCTACGTGCGCCAGCATGTTGATTTGTTTAGTGATCAACTGCTCATGCTCATACGTCTCACGGAACACATCGCCCAGCGATGCAAATTCGTGTTTTGGTGCTTCAATTGCACCCAGAATTGGCATAGCACCCGTTTCACTCACATACGTGAATAAACGCTGCATATGTTCCATTTCTTCAACAGCATGGGCACGAAGAAACTCAGCAGCACCTTCAAAGCCTTTGTCTTCACACCATGCACTCATCTGTAGGTATAGGTTTGAAGAGAAAAACTCCAAGTTAATTTGCTCATTCAGTTTTTCAACCATCGCTTGCGCTAACATCGCACTACTCCTTCTTATACAATTGTAATAGAGACATTGTCACAGCGCACAATCAAGTTTGCAACACAGCAAAGTAAGTATCTGTCATGGCATATCTCAGTTAAGGGTAAGATACGAAAAGAAAAGATAAAAAGACCACTCTGTCGTGATTTTTTTAGTTACCGCCAAGGGTGAGACCTACACGATATTTTTGCGTCATACTCAGTGGTAGCATGAAATGAAACCGTGATAAGGAGTGCACAGTTATGGCTTACAAACACATTCTCGTTGCTATTGATTTATCTGAAGACAGCTTCGTTTTAGTTAATAAAGCTGCCGCTCTGGCCAAGGCCGTCGATGCTAAATTATCGCTGATCCATATTGATGTGAATTACGCCGAACTCTATACCGGCCTGATTGATATTAACCTTTCTGATGCCCAACATCGCATGGCCGATGAAGCGCAGCATCACCTGAAAGCCTTAGCCAACAAAGCTGGCTACCCTGTTTCTCATACCTTAGTGGGCAGCGGTGACCTTGCCGATGAAATCTGCCAAGCGATTGATGATCTTGATATTGAGCTCATCGTCTGCGGTCATCACCAGGACTTCTGGAGTAAAATCCTGTCTTCAGCAAAACAACTGATCAATCGAACTCCCGTTGATATGTTGATGGTGCCATTGAAATAACCACACCATGAACGGGATGAGCGGTAAGCGAGAGTTACCGCTCCGACCTCTCGCCTTGCACTAGCATTTCTCTGCTTGCCGCGAGCGCTTTAAGGTACACTATCGCCATGACACTTATGGATTGATCAAACTGTTATGGGATACCTTTCTACAATCACCCTGTTATGGGCGTTTTCATTTAGCCTGATTGGGGTGTATCTTGCGGGCCAAGTTGATGCTTGGTTCTCGGTGCTCACTCGCGTGTCACTCGCTGCGCTGGTGTTTTTACCTTTCTTGCGTAAACAGCATTTACACCCTAAGTTAGCCGCAAAATTGATGGTTGTGGGTGCCTTTCAGCTTGGCATCATGTACTGCTTTTATTACCAGTCTTTCTTGTATCTCTCGGTACCTGAAGTACTGCTATTCACTATTTTTACCCCTATCTATGTCACCCTCATTTACGATATGCTGCGCCGCCAATTCTCAGCGTGGTATCTGGTCACCGCCGCCGTCGCTGTGCTCGGTGCTGCCGTCATCAAATTTGAAGGCATAAATGAAAACTTCATTACGGGCTTTTTAATCGTCCAAGGTGCCAACCTGAGCTTCGCCATTGGCCAAGTGGGTTACAAGCACACTATGGAGCAAGAAAGCCAAGATATCCCGCAGCACACGGTGTTTGGCCTGTTCTACTTAGGCGCGATGTGTGTCGCTATCCCAATGTTTTTGATGTTTGGTAATACCGATAAACTGCCAACCACCTCAACCCAATGGGGCGTACTGATTTACCTGGGTACGATTGCATCGGGCTTGGGCTATTACATTTGGAATAAAGGCGCGACGCTGGTTAATGCGGGGGCGCTTGCCATTATGAACAATGCCTTGGTACCTGCGGGCTTGATTGTGAATATCGTGATTTGGAACCGTGATGTGGACTACCCACGCTTGATCATTGGCGGCGTTATCATCGTCTTTTCACTGTGGTTCAATGAAACCTGGGTCAAACGTAAGGTCGCAGCATCACGCCAAGCCAGCGTGTAGCCGTCATCTCGCAATATTTAGCATATCACCACAACAAAAACGGCGAGCCAGTGGCTCGCCGTTTATTTATCGTTTTATCGCTCTATCTTTATCGATGGATTTATCGATTAAATAAACGAGAAGGCATCAGCGAACATACGGTCACGCTCTGCCCCTTTTTCCGCGGTAAACTGTTCACGCGCTGCACCCGCCATTTCAAAACGACCACAAATATAGATATCGTAGGCTGACAGGCTAACAAAATCGTTGCTCACCGCCTCCAATACATTACCGACTTTACCCTGCCAAGCCGCTTCTGCTTGCTCAACCACAGGTACATAAGTCAGGTTCGCATGCTTGTCCGCCAACGCTTGTAGCTCATCATTTGCGTATAACTGGCATGCATCACGGCCGCCCCAGTAAACAAAGATAGGCTGACTGACACCACGGCTTAAGCAGTTATCTAAAATACTACGCACGTAAGAAAAACCAGTGCCCCCCGCGATCATCAGCAGTGGTTTTTCGCTATCGGTACGGACCCACGCATCACCGTGTGGTGCTTCGATTTCAACAGGCGTACCTGCAGCCAGTGCCGCCTTCATAGTTTCGACCACTTCAATCGCGTACGGGTTATGCTCCGCCGCACCAATGTGGAGCTCAAGCTCACCTTCACGACACGGGCTGCTCGCAATAGAAAATGGGCGCTTATCTTTCTCACCCATCACGGCAAGCAGGTATTGACCGGCCTTAAAATCGATCGTTTGTTCTGGCTGCAATAGAATACGAAAGGTATTACATGCTAATGATTCAACTGACTTTACTTCACATTTAATCGACATGATTGTCCTCTGGTCGTTCAGGAGCATGGCACGTACAAGACGCTAATCCATGCTGAGCACCAAGTCGCTTTTCGCCGTTGCTTGGCAAGTAAACATCCAACCCTGCGCTTGCTCTTTCTCAGTAAGCATAGGCTCAAGTTGGTAACTTATCTCACCCGATAGCTTTCGACACATGCACATGGCACACGCACCGACTTGGCAACGGTTAGGAAAGGCAATGCCCGCGTTGAGCGCAGCCTGCAGTACGCTTTCATGCTCGGTAGCAGTAAAAGTCACATCGGCAGGCAGCAGGCGAACTTGGTACGTCATAATATTCTTAGTAATCGTGTTCCAGACAAAGTGCGATTAATTACAAAGCACCTTATCAAGAGTCATTAAAAAACAGGTCATCAGCTATGATAACCTGTTTAGTCTGTTTGATAGCTATGATTTAAAAATCGCTAATTCATCCCAAATGGCATCCACTTTCGCCACAACAGCGGGATCTTTACTAATTGGGGTTCCCCATTCGCGATCGGTTTCACCTTGCCACTTGTTGGTCGCATCCCAACCCATTTTCGCACCGTGGCCATACGAGAGTTGCTCTGCGTCAGAGCCATTAATCATAATGGCATCACGGATAGGATCCATGCGTGTTGTTACCGCCCAGATCACATCATTCCAATCACGTACATTCACGTCATCATCACAGACAATCACAAACTTGGCATTGGTAAACTGTGCCAAAAATGCCCACACCGCTTCCATCACTGCGATCGCTTGACCTGCTCCCTCTTTCTTGATGCTCACTATCGCCATGCGGTGTGAATCAGCTTCAGGCGGTAAATAGCAATCCAGAATTTCAGGGTGTTGCTCGCGCAGCACTTTCAGCCCTGCATCAACATCAAAATCATGGTTCACGGTGAATGCTTCACTTGGTGAATTGACCGTTTCGGCATCCCATTTGATCGTCACATCCAAACCCATTTTTGACCCTAACCCAACCACAGGCGAGGCAAAATCAAGGGAATCAATCGGCGTATTGTCAATCATCACAGTATCGCGCACAGGATCCATTCGCGTGGTCATCGCGTGGATCACGCTATTCCAATCACGCGCGTTAACATCGTCATCGCAAACCACGACAAATTTGGTGTACATGAACTGACGTAAAAAAGACCAGACGCCCATCATGACGCGCTTGGCATGACCAGGGTACTGCTTCTTCATAGTCACTACCGCCATGCGGTAGGAACAACCTTCAGGTGGTAAATAAAAGTCCGTGATCTCAGGGAACTGCTTTTGCAAAATAGGCACAAACACTTCGTTCAATGCCACGCCTAATACCGCAGGCTCATCGGGCGGGCGCCCCGTATAAGTACTGTGATAAATCGGGTTATTACGCATGGATACGTGGGTAACGGTAAACACATGATGGCTTTCAACTTCGTTGTAATAACCCGTGTGATCACCGTAAGGACCTTCATCGGCAAACTCAGTCGGATCGATATACCCTTCTAACACCACTTCAGCGCTTGCGGGCACATCCAAATCATTACTAAGGCTCTTCACTACCTCGGTTTTACTGCCACGCAATAACCCTGCAAACGCATACTCAGACAAGGTATCTGGCACAGGCGTCACGGCACCCAAAATGGTCGCAGGATCAGCACCAAAGGCAACGGTCACTGGAAAAGGTTTGCCTGGATGAGTTTCCATCCAGTCGCGTAAATCTAATGCCCCACCCCGGTGGGCTAACCAGCGCATGATCACCTTGTTTTTACCCAGCTTTTGCTGACGGTAAATACCAAGGTTTTGGCGCTTTTTATTGGGCCCTTTGGTGATGGTTAAGCCCCAGGTTAATAGTGGTGCCACATCACCCGGCCAACAGCTCATGATAGGGACTTTATCAAGATCAACCTCGTCACCTTGCCAAACGATTTCTTGGCACGGTGCTTTGCGTAAGCGCTTTACAGGCATGTTCAGCACTTGCTTGAACACAGGCAACTTATCCATCGCATCACGAAAGCCTCGCGGTGGCTCAGGCTCTTTTAGGTACGCCAGCAGTTTACCCACTTCGCGCAGTTCTTTAACATCCTGTCGTCCCATCCCCATTGCAACACGACCTGGTGTCCCAAACAGGTTGGTCAGAACTGGCATATCATAGCCAACAGGGTTTTCAAATAGCAAAGCAGGACCGCCCGCGCGAAGCGTGCGATCACTGATTTCGGTCATTTCTTGATTGGGATCGATAGGCTGCGAAATACGCTTTAGTTGCCCTTGCTGCTCAAGGCGATCAATAAAGTCGCGCAGATCCTTGAATTTCATAGGTGCTACCCGTTACCAAGCGGCACCCTCACTATGCGAGTGCCCATCAATTAATGGGCGATATTATAACGAGTTGTTAACCTAATCTCACCCGTTACTGATTATCAGTTACTGTTCGAGTACGATTTGTAGATTCTTTTTCAATACATTACTCGTGTGTGACGTTGCTAATTGACGCAACCAATGGGTATACCCTTGCTGCGCCAGCTGCTGAGCCACCACCTGGCCGTCATCTGTTTCCCCCATCTTGGTAATCAAAAACTGGCGGGTCGATGCAGGCATTGGCTTTAGGGTAATCAATGAACGATATGCTTGCTGCTTCAGTGATGGGTTACTGGTCGCAGCCATCAGCTGCTCTAAAGCGAGCGGCTGAGGCGCCAACTCAGTTAATCGGGTTAACTCTTGGTAGCTGTAGGTATCGGTGCGACGACGCCACAGAAGTTGGTACATATCATTATCGCCTGAATGTGCCGCCAAACTGGCAATGATGGCATTGTCGGGTAACCACATCAGCTGACTATCCGATTGAAACTGGTCAACTAAGGCCGCAATCGCAGCCGGTGAAAGTGTTTCAACACGTTCTAAAAATAAGTCACGACGGTGTTTTTGAACATGGGGATCGTTGGTTAGCCACTTGGACAACTGCAAAGTGCCCGATTCAGCTTTACGTACCATATCATCAGCTTGTAACTGGTGTTCCCAATGCTTAATCAAGGTCCGCGCTGGCGCACCATAATGAAACGCGGCTTTCATCACTAGATAGCCGTCACCTTGTTCAACAATGGTAAAGGTTGGTTTTCGCCCTGCCTGCTCAGCCAGCCATGTGGCTTTGGCTTGATCGACCTGACCAAATTCGACCGCAAATAACACCAGTTTTTCGCGAACAGCTTCTTGTGAGAGTGGCGGTAATTGCGAGAGATTAAATTCTAAAGCACGAAAATCATTTCGCTTGTAGAGTGTGGTAAGGGCATTCACCCGCGTTTGCACTTGCGCTGATGCTAAGGTGTCGAGTACCTGTTGTTCTGACACATCTTGTGCCAAAGCGGGTGCTGTCCACATCGTCAGTAGCAAGGGTATCATGCACAATCCTTGTCGCATGTTATCTCCTATTCGTCGAGAGGAAGATCAAGAGCAATCAATGCTCTATTGGCCAATTCAATGTTGTCGTGTAGGCATGCCATCCTAACTTGCCTACTCTCTACCTATACAGCATTCAAGCAGTAATACCAAGCCGAATGATTATTCTTCGCAGCACTGTGCAGTATTGTTATTCATAGCATGACATCACGATAAGCAATCACACTCTTATACGTAATCATTTCGTCTTTCATACACAATTGAACACTGCATTAAATCCAGTATGCCTGAAAGGCAGATAATAAAAAACGCCGCACTAGGCGACGTTTCTTTAATTTGTGACCAAGCTAACCTTCTAGCTTAGAACCCTATCGATTAAGAGTTTTGACGGCGCATGGCATCAAAGAACTCATCGTTGGTTTTAGTCATCGATAGCTTGTCGATCATGAATTCCATGGTGTCGATTTCGCCCATTGCGTGGACAATTTTACGCAGGATCCACATCTTCTGTAGCTCGTCTGATTTCGCCAGTAGCTCTTCACGACGCGTACCAGAGCGGTTAATGTCGATAGCTGGGAAAACACGTTTTTCAGCAATTTTACGAGATAGGTGCAGTTCCATGTTACCTGTACCTTTAAATTCTTCGTAAATAACTTCATCCATTTTAGAACCAGTATCAACCAGTGCTGTTGCGATGATAGTTAAGCTACCGCCTTCTTCTACGTTACGAGCTGCACCGAAGAAGCGCTTAGGACGGTGAAGTGCGTTTGCATCCACACCACCTGTTAGGACTTTACCTGATGAAGGCACAACGGTGTTGTATGCACGTGCTAGACGCGTAATGGAATCCAGTAGGATCACCACGTCTTTTTTGTGCTCAACAAGGCGTTTTGCTTTCTCGATAACCATTTCAGCAACCTGAACGTGACGAGATGCAGGCTCATCGAACGTTGATGCAATAACTTCACCTTTAACTAGGCGTTGCATCTCAGTTACTTCTTCTGGGCGTTCATCGATCAGCAATACCATCAACTCACACTCAGGGTGGTTGTATGCAATGCTTTGGGCAATGTTCTGTAGCAACATGGTTTTACCCGCTTTTGGCGGAGCAACAATCAGACCACGCTGACCTTTACCAATTGGCGATGCTAAATCAAGAACACGTGCTGTGATATCTTCAGTCGAACCGTTACCACGTTCCATACGCATACGTTCGTTAGCGTGAAGCGGGGTTAAGTTTTCAAATAAGATCTTATTACGCGCGTTATCCGGCTTATCGTGGTTAACTTCGTTAACTTTTAGCAGGGCAAAGTAACGCTCACCGTCTTTTGGTGGGCGAATCTTTCCGGCAATGGTGTCACCAGTGCGAAGGTTGAAACGGCGAATTTGGCTAGGAGAGACGTAGATGTCATCAGGGCCAGCAAGGTAAGAACTATCTGAAGAACGAAGAAAGCCGAAGCCGTCTTGAAGAATTTCTAGAACACCATCGCCAAATATGTCCTCACCACCCTTCGCATGTTGTTTAAGAATGGCAAAAATAATGTCCTGCTTTCTTAAACGCGCTAGATTTTCCAATCCTAGGCTTTCGCCAAGCGCAACCAGCTTTGAAATAGGTTGGTTCTTCAGTTCTGTAAGATTCATAGTGGTGGGTTTCTTGTTTGTCAAAATGGGGTTCTATATAGTTGAGAGAGTTAATGACCAATGGGGCTGGTCATGAAATGAACAAGTTTGATATTTACGTGCAATAAGTTAGCACTAAACCTTCCATCCGTCTAGCATAGTCGGAAGACAAACTGCGCACAACAAAGAAATTGCGCACAGCTCGTATTTACAGCTTAAACGTTCGCGTCTAGGAACTCTTTAAGTTGAGATTTTGATAGCGCGCCCACTTTGGTCGCTGCTACGCTGCCATCTTTAAATAGCAGTAATGTAGGGATGCCGCGGATACCAAATTTAGGTGGTGTTGCTGCATTCTGGTCAATGTTTAGCTTACCAATCGTCAGCTTGCCTTCGTACTCGTCAGCAATCTCGTCAAGAATTGGGGCAATCATTTTACATGGACCACACCATTCAGCCCAAAAATCGACTAGTACAGGTCCTGCAGCGTTAATTACATCACTTTCAAAGCTTGCATCGCTTAGCTGCACAATCTTGTCGCTCATCTTCCACTCCAATGGTTGATTTTATTAGCTTATACCAATCTGGATAAGTAAATGTTCAATGTTTAACTGATAAATTGCCAATATATTCAAAGCGTAAACAGCAATAACTAGTCTGTCTAGTCAGGGGTATTTAGGCTTAATATGGGTTATTTAAATCCGCTTACATGATCAGATAGCTTGTCTGATAAGTATTATTTATACGCTACAAAGTTCGATTCAGGCTAGTCGAATTACGTTAAACCTGACCTATCTCATAGTATAAAGAGCAAATCGTTGCCCTATTTGAATTGAATCCGTTTCGTATTGCAACCCTAAGCTGATATTCTATAGCAATGAAGACGACTCATATCACAGAGCAAAAATTTGCCGACCTTGGTCTAGAACCAACGGTTATCGCAGGTTTGGACAGCAAGGGTTTCTACAATTGTACCCCGATCCAAGCCTTGGCATTGCCGGTAGTGCTCTCCGGCCAAGATATCGCAGGACAGGCTCAAACAGGTACGGGTAAAACCCTTGCCTTCCTGACTGCTACTTTTAATCACCTGCTGCTAAACCCAGCACCAGCAGAACGTAAACAGAACCACCCTCGCGCAATCATCATGGCTCCAACGCGTGAGCTGGCAATCCAAATTTATAACGATGCTAAACCGTTACTAGAAAGCACCGGTCTTACCGCGGGCTTAGCTTACGGTGGCGAAGCGTACGAGAAACAACAGAAAACACTAGAGAATGGTGTCGATATTCTGGTGGGTACGTGTGGCCGTATTATCGATTTCTACAAGCAACGTGTTATCGATCTACGTAGCATTCAAGTGGTTGTACTTGACGAAGCCGATCGTATGTTCGATTTGGGTTTCATTAAAGACATTCGTTTCTTGTTCCGTCGCATGCCGGCACCAGAAGCCCGTCTGAACATGCTGTTCTCTGCAACGCTATCTTACCGCGTAAAAGAGCTTGCATTCGAACACATGAACAGCCCAGAGAGTGTGGTTGTAGAGCCTGAACAAAAAACAGGTCACCGTATTCAAGAAGAGCTTTTCTACCCTTCAAATCAAGAAAAAATGCGTTTGCTACAAACCTTGATTGAAGAAGAATGGCCAGATCGCGCGATCATCTTTGCTAATACTAAACACCGTTGTGAAGACATTTGGGCGCACTTAGCGGCTGATGAACACCGTGTTGGCTTGCTAACGGGTGATGTACCACAGAAAAAACGTGTTCGTATTCTTGAGCAATTTACTCAAGGTGAACTTGATATTCTAGTGGCTACCGATGTGGCAGCACGTGGTCTACACATTCCTCAGGTAACACACGTATTTAACTACGATCTACCTGACGATGCTGAAGATTATGTTCACCGTATTGGCCGTACAGGCCGTGCAGGTGCAAGTGGTCATTCAATCAGTTTTGCTTGCGAAGGTTACGCGATTAACCTACCAGCTATTGAAACCTACATTGAGCACTCAATCCCAGTTTCTAAGTACGACAGCGATGCTTTGATGACAGAATTGCCAGCGGCACTGCCAGTACAACGCACACCTCGCCAAGGTGGCAACCGTCGTAACAACACGCGTCAGGGTCAAGGACAAGGTCAGGGACAATCTCGCCAGCGTCATCGTCGCCGCCCACAAACGCAAAAATAATAAGAATCGATAAGTCTATGGAAAGAAGTTCAGTATCACCTTTGTACGCCGCGATTGATTTAGGATCTAACAGCTTCCACATGTGGATTGTGCGTGAAGTTGCTGGCAGTGTTAAAACACTCGCAAAGATAAAGCGCAAAGTGCGTTTAGCCGCAGGGTTGAACCACGACAATATCCTCAGTGACGAAGCCATGCAGCGTGGCTGGGAATGTCTAAGCCTATTTGCTGAACGTCTTCAAGACATTCCCGCAGAGCGCATTCGTATTGTAGGTACCGCTGCGCTTCGTACCGCGGTCAATGCTGATACTTTCCTAGCTAAAGCAAAAACGATTCTCGGTCACTCGGTTGATATTATTCCGGGTGAAGAAGAGGCGCGGATCATCTATCAAGGTGTCGCGCATACTTCAGGTGGCAGTGATAAACGCCTCGTGGTCGATATTGGCGGTGCCAGTACCGAAGTGATCATAGGTGCAGGCTTTGATGCCAATGCCCTCACCAGCTTAAAAATTGGCTGTGTGACGTGGCTTGAGCGTTATTTTAAAGACCGCGAGCTCAGTGCCGCGAATTTTGATGCTGCAATCACAGCCGCAAAAGCTGCGATTGATCCGATCTTAGCGCAGTATAAACAGCTAGGCTGGGATACCTGTGTCGGCGCCAGTGGCACAGTACAGGCATTGCAAGAAATCATGCTGGCACAAGGCATGGATGAAGTGATTACGCTGCAAAAGCTCAAACGCATGCAGCGTCAAGCGATGCAATATGAACGCTTGGAAGATTTAGACATCGAAGGGCTGACCTTAGAGCGCGCATTGGTATTCCCAAGTGGGTTATCTATTCTGATTGCGCTGTTTGAATCACTTAACATCGATACCATGACGCTGGCAGGCGGCGCGCTACGTGAAGGTATGGTTTACGAAATGATGAGCCAGATGCGTCATCATGATGTTCGTGAGCGTACCCTTAACAGTGTGCAACGACGTTTTCAGCTAGATGCCATTCACGCTGATAATGTGGCGAACACTGCCATGACACTGCTAACCAGTTGCAAGAATGAATGGCCACTGGAACAGCAAGCGCCTTGTCTACTCCATGCGAGCAGTACCTTGCATGAAATCGGTGCTAGCATCGAATTCAAAAAAAGCGGCGAACACGCAGCCTACCTGATCAATCATATTGATCTTCCAGGTTTTACGCGTGCACAGAAGCATTTAATCGCCGAGTTGCTTCGCCGTCACCGCGAAGTACTCACTAGCCTGCCAGAGCAACACGCCCTGTCTGCATCAAGTGCAACCCGTATTCTACGTTTACTGCGCTTAGCCGTGATTATCTGTCATCGTCGCGACCACCTGCATCAACCGGTTGTGACACTCACAGCACAAGACAATAATCTCACGCTATCACTACCGAGTGCATGGCTTGCAAGCAATCCGCTCACCAACGCGGAGCTTCAACAAGAAGCTAACCGTCAGACCGATATGGGCTGGCCATTGCACATCATTGCGATGGATGACGAGGCTTAATCACCCGTAACCCAAAGCAATAACCGTTTCAGCACGATCAAAAAAGGCTCCCTTGTTATCAAGGCAGCCTTTTTTATTACCTGTCTATTTTAGGACTAGACATCATTTTTAAAACTAGACACCAGTGTTCACGCTATGGCGGCGGCTTACCCCGTAATGCCGCAATGACGTAGCATGGCATCCAATTGTGGCTCACGGCCACGGAAGCGTTTGAACAAGGCCATCGGCTCTTCACTGCCGCCACGCTCTAAGATGCAATCCAAGAAATCCGCACCCGTTTGTGGGTTAAAGATCCCTTCTTCTTCAAAACGCGAGAACGCATCTGCTGACAACAGTTCTGCCCATAGGTAGCTGTAGTAACCTGCGCTGTAACCACCCGCAAAGATATGGCTAAAGCTATGTGGGAAACGGCCCCACTCAGGGCTTTGCACCACAGAAACACGCGACTTAATGTCGAACAAGGTTTCTAGCACTTGAGCACCAATTTCTGGGTCATATTGCGTATATAAGCTGAAATCAAATAAGCCAAACTCAAGCTGACGTAAGATACCCATCGCGGATTGGAAGTTCTTCGCCGCTAGCATTTTATCGAGCATTTCTTTTGGCAGGGCTTCACCTGTTTCAAAGTGACCCGAAATAAATGCCAGTGCTTCTTCTTCCCAGCACCAGTTTTCTAAGAATTGGCTCGGCAGCTCGACGGCATCCCAAGGCACACCATTAATACCCGATACTGCAGGTGCATCGATTTGAGTCAACATATGGTGAATACCGTGGCCTGTTTCGTGGAATAGCGTCACGACTTCATCATGGGTGAACAAGGCTGGTTTATCACCAATCGGCTTGTTGAAGTTACAGGTTAGGTAAGCAACTGGCGTCTGTAGCGAACCATCAAGACGAGTGCGGCGTACCATGCACTCATCCATCCATGCGCCACCACGTTTGTGTTCACGGGCATACAGATCGAGGTAGAAGCTACCGCGCAGCTCACCTTTGCTGTCGAAGATATCGTAGAAGGTCACGGTATCATCCCAAACGTCAACACCGTCACGCTGCTTCACATCCATCCCAAACACTCGTTTTAGCACTTCAAACAGGCCAGATACGGCGGTTTTCTCAGGGAAGTAAGGGCGTAGCTGTTCATCTGAAATACTGTAACGATGCTGCTTTAGTTTCTCGCTATAGAAAGCAAAATCCCACGGTTGCAGATCATCGGCACCAAATTCGTCTTTCGCGAATGCACGTAGCTCTGCCACTTCACGCTCACCTTGTGGCTTGGCGCGTGTTGCAAGATCGTTCAAAAAGCCCAGCACTTGCTCTGGCGATTCCGCCATCTTGGTCGCCAGTGATTTCTCGCTATAAGTGCTAAAGCCAAGTAGACGTGCTAGCTCATGGCTCAGCTTCAGTTTTTCAGCAATGATTTCGCTGTTATCCCATGTGCCTGCATTCGGACCACGATCAGAAGCACGTGTTACGAACGCTTCATACATTTCTTGGCGTAATGCACTGTTTTCACAGTAAGTCATCATAGGAAGGTAAGATGGGATTTCCAGCGTAAACAGGTAACCCTCAAGCTCTTTCGCTTGTGCGGCAGCTTGAGCAGCTTGCATCGCGGATTCAGGCAAGCCTGCCAATTCAGCTTCGTCTGTTACCTGCTTGCTCCATCCCATAGTGGCATCCAGTACGTTGTTGCTAAACGTCGAGGCCAACTCTGAAAGGCGCTTACTGATTTCACCATAGCGGTGTTGTTCATCGGCAGGTAAACCAATACCCGACAATTCAAATTCTTTTAGCGCGTCAGTGACTGATTTTTGCTGCGCTTGGTTCATTGTTGCAAAAGCATCACTGGCTTTGATCGCTTTATACGCTTCGTACAAGCCTTTGTGTTGACCAACCCAAGTACCGTAATCAGATAGCATAGGTAAACAACTTTCGTATGCTTCACGCAATTCAGCACTGTTTTTCACCCCGTTTAAGTGAGAAACCGGTGACCAAATACGGCTTAAACGATCATCGGTTTCCGCCAGTGGCTCACAAATGGAGTCCCAACTTGGTGGCGCATCGTTTGCCAAGACCTCTTCTACCTTGGCACGACAATCAGCAATCGCTTGTTCAACGGCAGGTTGAATGTGCTCAGCTTTAATGAGAGAAAACGGAGGCAGATCCGTCATGGTCAATAGTGGGTTTGACATGCGCTTATCCTTTATGAGGTTATCCCTAATAGATGTGTCTTTCTCTGGTTAAATTCAATCCCTTAGTCCAGCTTAGAGCAAAATTTAACACCCCTTATCGCTTTAATTATGCGCCAGAGACTTAAATAAGCCAGCGCTTAGCTTGGTATAAACTGGATATTCATCATGATTTGGCGATAATAGCGCCTTCACTATTCTTATTCGTCACAGAGACCTTCCTAATGCTGAGTTATCGTCATAGCTTCCACGCTGGCAACCATGCCGATGTGGTAAAACACATTGTTCAAAGCCTGATTTTGGATTCACTCAAGCAGAAAGATAAACCTTTCGTTTACCACGATACCCATTCAGGGGTTGGTCGTTACGATTTACAAGATGAACGCAGCGAGAAAACCGGTGAGTTCCTCGAAGGGATTGCGCGTATTTGGTCTCGTGATGACATCCCAACGGAAATTGCGTCCTACATTAACGCCATCAAGGCACTAAACGACAGTGAAGAATTGCGCTACTACCCAGGGTCGCCAAAGGTTGCAAGTGCCCAAATCCGTGGTCAAGACCGCATGGTCTTAACTGAGCTGCACCCAACCGACTTCCCACTGTTATTGCAAGAATTCCGTGGCGATCGCCAAGTGAAAATCTATAAAGAAGATGGCTTTGCCCGTCTGAAAGGTAGCCTTCCGCCCAAAGAGCGCCGTGGCGTGGTACTGATCGACCCACCGTATGAACTCAAACATGAATACATGGATGTAGTGAAAGCCATTCGTGAAAGCCATAAGCGTTGGGCAACAGGCACGTACGCGATTTGGTACCCTGTGGTTTACCGTGAAAACATCGATAAGATGATAAACGGCCTAAAAGACACAGGTATTCGTAAGATCCTGCAAATTGAATTGGGTGTAGAACCTGATACCGAAGAGCGCGGTATGACAGCCTCGGGCATGATAGTGATTAACCCACCATGGAAGCTAGAAAGTCAAATGAAGACCATTCTACCTTGGCTACAACAAGCTATCTCACCAATCACAGGTTTCAATACTGTTGAATGGATTGTGCCTGAGTAACCCCTTCGTCATTGCTCACGTTACATCTACTGGCGAGTCACAATGCTCGCCAGCTCACATCTCCTTTCTCTCTCGTTTCAATCCCCATCACTGCTGCTCGTATCTCGCACTTTTCTCCATTACACTAAACGCAATATAAATGGCGCTTAAAAATTACAAATAGGTGGAGAAAGTCATGGCGAAGCATTTTGATTATATTTGTATCGGCGGTGGTAGCGGCGGTATTGCCTCAGCAAATCGCGCTGCAATGTACGGCGCAAAAGTAGCAATTGTCGAAGCAAAAGCCCTTGGCGGTACATGTGTCAACGTGGGTTGTGTACCAAAGAAAGTGATGTGGCACGGCGCACAAATTGCTGAAGCAATGCACCTTTACGCAAAAGACTACGGCTTTGATGTTGATGTAAAAGGGTTCAACTGGGGCAAACTGGTTGAGAGTCGTGAAGCCTACATTGGTCGTATTCACCAAGCGTACGACAACGTACTAGGCAATAATAAGGTTGAAGTGATCAATGGTTTCGCAACCTTTGTGGATGCAAAAACCATCGAGGTGAATGGCGAACACTACACAGCCGATCACATTCTTATTGCTGTTGGTGGTGAGCCAACCATTCCGAATATTCCAGGTGCCGACCACGGTATCGACTCGAATGGCTTCTTCGAGCTAACCGAGCAGCCTAAGCGTACTGCTGTGATTGGTGCAGGCTACATTGCAGTGGAAATTGCAGGCGTACTGAGTGCACTCGGTACTGATACTCACCTGTTCGTTCGTAAAGAATCGCCACTACGTAGCTTCGATCCACTAATCGTAGAAACACTGGTAGAAGTGATGAATGCAGAAGGTCCAACCCTGCACACCCACTCGATTCCAAAAGAAGTGGTTAAAGAAGCCGATGGCACCTTCACCATGCACTTTGAAAACGGTGAGTCACACAACACAGATTTAATCATCTGGGCAATTGGTCGCCACCCTACTACCGACAAGATCAACCTTGCTGCGACAGGCGTTGAAACTACAGACCGCGGTTACATCAAGGTCGATGAATACCAACAAACTAACGTTGATGGCATTTACTGTGTGGGCGATATCATGGAAGGCGGTATTGAGCTAACACCTGTAGCGGTTAAAGCAGGCCGTCAGCTGTCTGAACGTCTATTCAATGGCAAGACCAACGCGAAAATGGACTACAAGCTAGTACCAACCGTAGTATTTAGCCATCCACCAATTGGCACTATCGGTCTGACTGAACCAGAAGCGATTGCAGAATACGGCGAAGACAATGTGAAAGTGTACAAATCTGGCTTTACCGCTATGTACACAGCAGTCACCGCTCACCGTCAGCCTTGTAAGATGAAACTAGTGTGTGCAGGCCCAGAAGAAACAGTTGTGGGTCTTCACGGTATCGGCTTTACGGTTGATGAAATGATCCAAGGCTTTGGTGTTGCCATCAAAATGGGCGCAACCAAAGCAGACTTCGATGCAGTCGTCGCGATCCACCCAACGGGCTCAGAAGAGTTTGTTACCATGAGGGGTTAGTGTAGGAAAAGCATCTTACACACGTAAATAAATCTGGAAAATAGTTAATCACTGTCCATACTGTATACATGGACAGTGATATTTTCAGGATGATTTATGACACACCTTGTACACTCTAGCGATGTTTTCAAAGAGACTAAGCTACAAAAACTAGATGATGGTACATTCCATTACCTCCCCTCCAATGACAATATCGGTTCGCTGCCAACCCTCTTTTCGCAAGATGGTATATTCAATCACGAAGCCAACAGCTACCTGTTTTATCTCAAGGCAGTAAAGAAGGCAGAAGACCTATCTCCCTGCGCACAGGCTCTGCGTGCCTATTACCAATTTCTTGAGGAGAAGGGACTTCGCTGGGATAAATTCCCGCCAGTAAAACGGCTCAAACCAACTTACCTGTACCGCTCTCACCTGCTCAAGCAAATAAAGCAAGGCGAGCTTGCACACAGCACTGCCAGTGTTCGTATGAACCAAATCGTCAATTACTATAAGTGGCTAATGCATGATGGTTACTTACGCGTAAAGAATGAGAAGGAAGCCCCATTCAAAATGGAGTTTGTATCTGTTCAGAACAGTGGGATGCTTGCCCACATATCCCCAACTTTCATTGTTGAGACCAGTGATTTACGTATAAAGGTTCCTAGGGATGCAGATAGTAAAAACATCAGGCCATTATCCCCATTAGGCTGTGATGCTCTTGGTATTTTAACTCAACATTTATCACAAACATCTGAAGAGTTGCGCTTACAAGCCTTGCTTGCAATTGATACAGGAATGCGAGTTGAAGAAGTAGCAACTCTGTCGTTAGATGCGTTAGATACTGCAACCCCACTTGCTGAGAGCCAACATCGTTTTGAAATTCTGTTATGCCCCCGCTCTACAGGCGTACAAACCAAGTTCCTAAAAACTCGGACTGTCGAGATTTCATCGGACTTGCTCCAGTCATTAAATGAGTATCGAATTTCAGAACGCCGCCTGAAGCGTGTTACTAGGCTCAACGAGAAAATAGAACACCTAGACAGCGATGCTTCCCCCTTCCCCCAGAAGACCGTTGAAAGACTGGAGCGTTGTAACCGTCATGAACCACTTTTTGTTAGCCAGCAAGGCAACCCTGCTACGGGGAAATCCATTGAAGCTCGATGGATTGAGTTCAGGGCAGAAGTAAAACAGGCAGAGCCATCATTTACCCATCGCTTCCATGATTTACGCGCCACCTATGGCACCTATCGCCTTAGTGACTTGCTAGAGGCTAAATTGCCCATTGTCGACTGTATGGAGCTTTTGATGGGCTGGATGGGGCATAAAGATGAAAGTACGACTTGGAAATATTTACGCTTTCTAAAACGCAAAGAGGCGTTCAAAGTGAAGTTTGGCATCCTCGATTCCATCATGCACGACGCGCTGGGAGGTGATGATGACTGAACTAACCTACCTATCTGGATGGAGGCCTGATCTCTGTATCAAGCTTGATGTTAGGGACAATCTTTTAGCAGACTTTAACCGTTTTTTATTCAAGGAGCTTCCATCAACTAAAGAGTTACAACAAAGCAACCAATTCAAGATTGCAGATCGTGAAGCGTTCGTTTTTCAGTTAAAAAACAGTTTTAGTGAAAAAAATGATGAAGGGGTTAGTCACGACTCTCTATATGGCATTTATGTTGAAGCCTCTCAATACATACGGTGGTGCGATAAAGAAAGCGAGCCAGCATTTATCAAAAGCTCATTAGAGGGGTATATGGAACACTTACAAACCAGAGTAATGCTAGGCGAACTCAAAAGGAGCACGTATAAGAATAGGCGAGCTAATATGGTCACCCTATTTTCTAGATATCTTGATCTACCACACTATTACTTTAATAACGTGGTTATCATGGATAATAGCGATAGGGAATCTTATGAATCCTATACTCAAAGCGATTTAAAACAACTACTTCCATTTCTAAGACGCCTTTTCAATCAAACCTATTCTCAATTTATTGTAGAGCCAGAAAAGCACATTCAAGCTTATAAAAACACGGCTACCATGACCTTTGAGTGGCAAAGTAAAGAATATAAGCTTTGCGGTGGCATATCCAAGATGATGTGTGCCGCCACCTACCTACTGGCTTATTACACTTATGCCAACTCCAGTGATCTATTTAGGTTAAAACAGCCTAATAATTCATCAATATCAACAGGGGAAACATGGTACACAATGCCCGCCTTTAAGCGTCGAGCATTCAAAACCATTCGGGTTGAAATGGGTGAGCACGAGTTAGAAATACCCAAGTATGCTATGACCTTTTTCGACAAACTACTCAATGCTTCAAGAATAATTAGCACAAATGAAGAAGCGCCTCTTCTTCAAACCATTGCCTCTCGAAAGGTGCAAAAGTTACAGACTTCAAGGCTCCAATCTTTTTTGAAAGTATGGCTAGAAAGACATTTTTCCTTCACAGATCAAATGGGAAGACGTTTACGCCCTAATATAAGCCGCTTTCGTGAAACAGGCTCTCAACTAACCGCATATCATCAAGGTGAAATGGTTAATAACCTCATGCTTAACAACACGCCCAACACCCGTAAGCGTCACTATAGCGAGGGAAATAAGCTGGCAAATAACGGCATGATGCAAGATACGATGTCAATTCGGGAGGAGCAGGTCAAGAACAGGGTCAGCACCCAGCAAGCTCAGGAAAACCTCTGTATTGATGTGCTGGTCATCGAGGAAGAAAAGAAGATTAACCTTCCCAATTTAAGCCGTACCTCTAATGGCGGTAGCTGCGTTACCCCATTCGGCGAAAAGTCCCAAAAGTACACCAAGAAAGCCCAAGCACAGGGGCTTGCCAAGGAGGGAGAGCGATTGGCCTGTGCAGACCTGTTGGGGTGCTTTGGTTGTCCTGACCAAGTGATTGTACAGTCGATCTCAGATATCTGGTGCCTGCTCTCATTCAAGGCCTGTATTGAGGAGTCACTATACCTTCATTTGGATGCCAGCCATTACAAAAAAAACTTTGAAGACATCGTACAATTCATTGAGCAAAAAATACTACCGAGCATAAATCAACGGATATTGAGGCAGGCAGAAACCAAGCTCGATGATGATGGCCTGCACCCCGCTTGGGATGACAGCGAGTCAGTTTTAAGCTTAATTCCAAAATCACCAGCCGAGGTAGGATAATGGATACATCTAAACTCTATTTGCCCGATTTTCCACAGCAGCATAAAGTCAAGGATGTTGATGTGGTCACGCTCTACCATGAGAAAAGATTTGAAGAGCTGGATGCCGTCGTCATCTGCAAGGATAAGGACGGTAACGTTACCGCCACCTTTGGGCAAAACAATTGGGATTGCTTACCTTTCTCTCGAAGAAAAGATAACAACAATCTAAACACAGAAGAATTCAAATGTGCGCCTAAGTTACAACGAGAACTTAAGCTGCTAAGTTTTTGTTGGCTATTCAATAAAAGCCCTCAACAGAAAAAAGCAATAAAATTCTCAAGTGTTCGCTCTCGACTAAGTAATATAAAGGTGGCTTATAGTTTCTTGATGGAGAGTAACTATAGCTCGTTGAAAGCTCTTGGCTCGCCTGTTGTATGGACTGAGTTTGAACACTTCTTGCAAAAACGTAACTATGCACAAGGCACAATTGAATTAACTTTTGTTGCTATTAATACCGCCATAAATAATGAGTCATGGCACAAACTTGATCTTGGCATTAACCCAATAAAATCAAAAATAGAAGCTATACGGTTAAGTAGCAATGAAGCGCAACAAACCCTTGTGATACCAGAACGCCTATGTGATGCCATTTATGGAAAAGCAATAGAACTGGTTAATGATGCTCATCCACATAGACAATCAATTTTGGATATAGAGATTGCTCTACAAAGCAACTATATCGAGGGAGTGCGCAACCTTGAAGAGAAAATAAAGCAAGGTAACCATTACTCCTTCATTGGTGAGGGTGGGAGCATCGACAATCGCAAATATATATCAGCGACTCAAGAGTGCCAACCACATAAAATTAAAGATATTATCGCTCCATTAGCAAAGAAGATCCCACATATCCAACTGAACAATGGAAGCGACTTTAAACGCTACTTAGGTCAACTAATTAACGCTTGCTATATCGTTTGTGGAGGTTTTAGCGGCATGCGAGACTCCGAAATCGATAAATTAACGCCTGAAAGTTATTACAAAGATACCTTTGAAGGACGTGACTTCCACATGTTGCAATCTCACACCTTTAAATTGGGTAATAAACGAGAAACATGGATCACAGCTTCTTCTTCCAAAACTGCTATAGAGTTAATGACTACGTTAACGGAAGAATGGCGCAAAGAAACCACCTACCCAGATAAAAAATACAGAAACTCCATTTGGGTTAATAAAACATACCGCTCCAAGCCCCCCGCATTGATTACAGGCTGGAATCACCGACTAAAACGTTTTTGTAAGCAGTTTAATTTCATTGTAGCTGAAGAGGATTTCGCTGAGTGCCTTGAGTCGAACCCTCGCTCATTAAACCGTGTAAAAAAAGATGTAACTGTTGGAAATCCATGGCACATGACAACTCATCAGTTCAGGCGCACCTTGGCCTTTTACTGCATTAAAAACCGTCTGGGGACGTTGGTGGCGCTCAAACAACAGTTCAAGCACCTCTACCTCGCGATGACCGAGTGGTACACCAATGGTGGGAGGCTGGCGAGCCTACGGGACCTGAAAGTGGACGAGAAGGTGCAAAAAACACTCGATGAAATCAATGCTGAAACCACCGCTAATAAAATCTTCAAGCAATGGCACTCAGATGAAACCCTCTCAGGTACTCACGGTAAAGCAATCATGAAAATGCGGGGGGATATGCCGACCATCTATAGCTCTTGGGACGTTATATACAAAGCAGTTAAGGATGGAAAGTTGACGCTGCATGGTTCAATGCACAGCTATTGCAAATCGGGTTATGACTGCGATATGGATGGTGTGGTCGCCCCACAGTTCTGTGTTGATTGTGGCTCTGGTAGTAGCATCATTGATGAACAGCAAATGAAGTGGTGGCAAAAAAAGCATCGCAGTTTAACCACTTATATGGCATCAGGAGAGGATATTTCAGCGAGTGAGCGCAGTCATTATATCACCCAAATTAGAGCAGCAGAAATTGTGATGAAAGACTTTGATATGCCCTTTACCCCTTTTGAACCCGAATTAAAGGTTACTGAATTATGAGTAAGAGCGAAAACACTCTGCTTGCACTTGAGGCTGCGCTAGAACGTATTACGCAAGGAAAACCCAAGCGCATTCCAGCCACACGCAAACTCAGCGTGAGAGCTATCGAAGAAGAGGCAAATCTCGGTAACGGCAGTGGTTACTACTATCCTGATTTTGTGGAGAAAGTGAGGCAAGTAAAATCTGATATAGCCGAAGCCAAAGGTGAATATATCCAACCTGAAATTCAATCGGTGCGTACTAAGCTCAACGAGGAAAAACGCATCAAGAAAAACTATAAGGAAAAGTACGAGTCTGAGAAAGAGAAGCTGGCTTTATTCGCAGCAGCCCAACACCACCTTAACGACAAGCTAGTTCAGGCTTTGGCTCGCATTGATGAGCTGGAATACGAGAACGTAGAGCTGAAAGAAAAACTCACAAACCTAAAACGAAGCAAGGTTGTACCTATCAAATGAAACTGTACACGCCCACTTGAGGTTCGCTCAAGTGGCTTACTTCCTAGCATGTTTTTGGGCATTAGCGAGATAGCTTTTTCGGACAAGGATGTTTACAGCCTTCACCTTCAAATAACTTTTCAGGCCCTAAAAGATAGAACGGCACCGCTGAACGAGGTGCCGAATCTGAAAGGTCTGTGCTAGCACATCTAATTTTTACACTATGCAGCTAACTGAGAGTGCGTCTCAAGATGTTTTTTCACAGCCTCTAGCCAACTATCATTCAAATCATTGAGATTAAACGTGTCAGGTTTTAATGCCCACTGAGCAACCATACCTATCAACTTTGGTCTTGGCACTTGCTTATAATTCTGCGCTTCAACAAACTGCTCAACTATGTGCTCACTCACAATTCCAAGCCCTTCGTGATCTAGCTCTTCAATATCTTTATGAAGTGGATTTATCGCTACATAATCGCTACCAGGATCAGTTTGCGTTACCTTTAATCCCTTACCCACTAGGCTATCTTCTTCGAGCCATAATAAATCAATTTTGGCTGGTTGAGGCATAGTTATGGCTAGGCCAACAATTAGGTTTTGTACGCTTTCATCATCAAAATCTCTTGTATCTGAATGCCATACAGAGAGGGTGTTTGACTTGGTACGTGTACATCCAGTGATTGCATCCGCACTATGTCTTGCTGACTCTTTACCTACGTTGGGTTGCCATTTGTTTGGATTGATTTTTCGAAGCAAATACGTCACTTACCCAGCCCCTCCAAGTACTCAATGACATTTACCCGATATTCTTCTAACCAAGGATAATCAAATGCCCTCATCTTTTTTAAGTACGACACATGTTCGTGTTGCTCCCAGGCTTCTGCTAGTCTTAAGCAGGCTTCATTTACCAAAAGACTAGGATGAGAGCTACAACCTAAAATCAGCGTAATCCCATGATGTTCTAGCCATTCATATGGTAGGCATGAGGCAACAGAAGCAAGGGTATAAATGTGGTCTTCATCATCTAAGCCAAACAGTTTAACCCATGCTCTTGTAAAGCTCTCCCTAAATAAGAAAGGATCTCTTAGGTACAGCTTTTCAAGATATAGCTGAGTTTTGCTAACCTCACCTTCAACAAAGTCGTCCTTCATAGCAAAAGAAATAATCTGCTTCGCACAACGTTCTTGCTCTTCGCTTTCAGCTCGAAAAGCCTGAAATGTTGAACTGTCGGAATATTGAATTAGGGAGCCACGAGAGCCGCTTGAAATAAACTCGACTTTAGGTGGTAATCTATCCAATGCGTTATCCATCTTACCTCCTAAAAGTAGCGTCCCAGAGCGTCTGTCAAAGTATCATTGTTGCTATACAGCTCGGCAAAAATTTTCTTGGCTTGCTGAATTGAGAACCTCATCTCCGTATTCTGGTGAAGAGTGTTACTGTCTATCTCCATTGCCACTATGTCTTGCTGACGACCACCATCAATGAATGGAGATCTAATTTCACTGCGCCTGATAGTGCTTATGCTGTTTATCAGCTCTTTAGTTTCAGGAAGCTCTTTTCTCTCAACGATACGATTGTCCCATTCGAACGGTTCTGCATCTTTATGAGTAAACAGTGCATGGTAAAGGTTACTGTAGCTTTCAACATCACTGCGAAAGTATTTAGAATTAAGTATGGATAGCCTGTTAGCCACCTTCATAGGAAACAGCTTTTCAATCGCAGAAAGAACTGTACTGCTGATCTCACGAAACTCTTCAATGGTTCCACCTTCAACAACTACAACAATCTCTGATGAAGGAAACTCTACTCTCAGTTTATTATCTGGAGTCATGAGTATTAGAAACTGCCTGTGCTGCCCCGTAGATCCATTCAGATTCAATTCGTTTCCAGAGACTGGAACAAGGTTAAATGCTTGAAGCTCTTGTTTGAAAGCATTGATAAAAGGAGCCGTTGGTTCTATATCGCCGTTGTTAGAGAAAAAATGCAGTTGATGTGTTTGGTGTAGTAATTCCATGATTTGTCCACTTAGCAGGAAAGTATCCATCCCAATTTGACTGTTGTTATAAGCAAAGCATACTACAGCTATGCTGATCCGCGCATATCAAACATCAAAAAAACGTAACTTTTACGTTTTATCTCAATTCTTGATTAACTCTTCTTGTGATTTGACTCTTTCAAAAGAGTTTAGTGCCTTTATAGGTTAAGCAATAGATAAGGTGATTGCTTGGAAGTCTGTTTGGGGCAAACGTGTGTTGGGCTGATTTGTGCAACAGGCTGTTACACAATTTGAAAGATAGGCCTTATTTAGTGCTGATTTTTCTGGAAACTGGTACTATCAAAACTTAAATTTTAGGAAAAATAGCCAAGAATCACTATTTTTCTGGAAAAGGCTAGCAAGCCTTATCGCACAAATCTTTCCAGATTTATTTCAGAACCTACCTGTGTTGGTAGTTCGCTACTATGCGCTAAGCGCGCATTTTATTCGAAGCAACAAAGTTCGAGATAACAAATTCGAAAGTGACAAAAAGGGAAGCACATAGCTTCCCTTTTTTCTATTCAAGTAACATCAGTAATTTACAGCGTAAACACCAACTGGGCAGACACGCCGTAGTTATTGTCTTTACCGAACTGACCCGCAAGGTCGAAACCAAATGCGCCAAACGGTGTGAAACCGATACCTGCCGTCATTAAGCTCTCTGCGTGATCTGTCATGCTGTGGCTGTAACCTGCACGTAACTGCGCCCACTGCCATGCGTCTAACTCAACACCTAGCTTTGCAAACTGCGTGCTGTAATCAAATTGCTTAAAGTATTGCTGTTTATTTAGATCAACATCAGCCGCAATCGTGAACCAGCCATTGGCATACGCAGCACCAAGCTTGTACTGTGGCTCAACCATAAAGGTCGCGCTGTAGCTTTCGCCTGCATCACCAATGATCTTATTGGTTTCTAGCTCTTGCGAGATAAGGTTCATCGCAGAAAAACCAATCGTCACATTATCTATTGGCTGGTAAGACACACCCAAGTCCATGTTGAATGCAGAGCTTTGCTCTGGATCATCAATCTCAAAATCAAAAGTGCTCACGCTTTCCATCATGTTTAGCGCCACCAGCTTTTGAAATTTAGGTGATACACCTACAGAGAAACGCTTACCGTAAGCGCTTAACTCAAAAGATTTAGCTAATGTCACACCCAAATCAACCGTACCACCCGCTAGACCTGTCGCCATCGAATCAAGGTCATTTGGATTTGGATTGGTAAAGTCACTATCAGCCACCTCAGTTACCGCAAACGCTGCGACATCAGCTTTAGTAAAGAGGCTTGCGCTCACAAAGCGGTTTGGGATGGATACCACCATACCCACTTTCGCTTCAGCAGCAATTTGGCCGTTATCCAATGCACGTAATGCATCTTCCCATTCGCCACGTACACTTGGATCAGATTCCAGACGATCATTCAATTTCTGGAAATCATCCAGCTTGGTCATCATGTCATCCGCATCATGCGCACTCACATTGATGCTTGGTAATAACAGACCAAAGTCATCATTGTCTTTATAATGCGTAGCCATCGCGGGGTTATAAAACGCTGCTGTTAAATAACTGGCAGACGCAACACCTGTACCACCCATAGCACCGCCACGCGCATCCATACCTGTGTAAGCTGCAGACGAGAAAGATACCAACGGCAAAGCTGCCGCAACCATTAATGAGATACCACTACGATTAATATTCATAATCCCTATTTAATTATCATTATTCATTGAAAGCGCAAATGCGCGGGGATTATATCGGTCAATATGACGTAAATATATATCTATCAATACGCTAGCGTGGAAGCATTTATTTACACTGAATGCAATCTTGTTCTTTAATTCTCCTTTTCGACTAAAATCCAACTGAATAATTACGCTCAGAAATCGTTAGAGGCAACATAATCACGCATAAAAAAGCAATTAATTCGATTTAGTATTCCATCGAGGCGCAATTCTATGTAATATTCGTCTAACTATTTACGATATATCAGTGAATGGTTATGCGTTAAGTTGATTAGATAAATTTTCCAACCAACAATAAATTCGGATGTTGTATGCAAGAACAGACAATCAATCAAAAGAGCCCCACCACAGCAAACTGGCTGATGTTCCTGATCCCTTCTCTACTGGGGGTTTTCTTGTTTATGGCACCCATCAACTACCAAGATAGCATCACGATTCCTATCGCCGTGCTTGCCAAGTCGGTCCAAGCCTTGTTTGAAGGTATGCTCACCACCTTGGTAACTGTGTCGATCTCTGCAACCGCACTCGCGACCATAGCAACAAAAATCGTTAAACCACGCGCTATTTTAGACAACAGTTTTTTGAGTGGTTTATTGAATCCTTCCCTTGCATGGTTTGTGGTACAGCAGCTTGGCGCTATTTTTGTGGTCATGACGTACTTTGAAATCGGCCCTGCCATGATTTATGACGGCGCTACAGGTGGCTTGGTCTTACATGATCTACTGCCAGTGCTATTCTCAGTCTTTATCTTTGCTGGTCTACTACTACCGCTACTACTAAATTTTGGCTTACTGGAGTTCTTTGGTGCTTTGTTTGCGAAAGTGATGCGCCCTATCTTTGGTCTACCAGGCCGATCTGCAGTTAACTGCATTGCATCATGGCTTGGCGATGGCAGTGTTGGCGTACTCATGACCAGCAAACAGTACGAAGATAAAATTTACACAGAGCGTGAAGCTGCTGTTATTGGTACCACTTTCACAGCTGTATCTATTACTTTCAGTTTGGTTGTGATTGCCCAAGTCAACCTTGAGCACCTGTTTGCCCCGTTCTACCTCACTGTATGTTTAGCCGGCTTTGCCGCAGCTGTTATCGTGCCGCGTTTACCGCCCCTTTCATGGAAAAAAAACCAATACATCGATGGTTCAACGGATCTTGTCGATCACGAAGCCATTCCTGCAGGCAGCACGGCAATCCGTTTTGGTTTAGAACAAGGCTTACTGAAAGCAAGTCAAGTCACGAGTATGCGTAAAGTGGTGATTGATGGGCTTAAAAATGCCATGGACATGGTCTTTGGTGTACTGCCTGTGGTCATGGCAATTGGTACGGTTGCTCTTGTAATCGCAGAAAACACACCAGTATTTAACTACCTTGGCATGCCATTTATTCCATTACTGGAATTACTGCACATTCCTGAAGCTGCTGCAGCATCGAAAACCATTGTTGTAGGTTTTGCTGATATGTTCCTGCCTTCTATTTTGGCAGCCAGTATTGAGAGTGACTTAACCCGCTTTGTCATTGCTGCGATGTCGGTTACTCAGCTGATTTACATGTCTGAAATCGGCGCCCTGCTGATCGGCAGTAAAATCCCAGTGAAAGCATGGGAGCTGTTTGTTATCTTCATTTTGCGTACACTTGTTACCCTGCCAGTAATCGCATTGATGGCACACATCATTTTCTAGTTGCGAGTTTCACATCAGCACCGAACAAAAAAGCCAGCATTGATGCTGGCTTTCTTCTTTTCAGTCGAAAATTGCAAGCATCAATCAAAGCCACTGTTTTTAATCTCATTTTACAACCAACCCGTCAAAGTGACGCAATTTATTGCTAACATGATCACGTTATAAAATACGTGATCTTGTTTCCATTAAACGTTCCGAATATATATGCAATTGATATGATTACCAATTAATCAATATCAAATATAAATAGATAAAAATTAAGCATTTATTAAAGGAACCAAAATGCATTTCAAATATACGGCAGTTGCAGCATCTCTTACTTTAGCTCTTAGCCTGACAGGTTGTGGCGGCGACAGCGACACTAGCACCACGACAGGCAATACCATTAAAGTGATTGATGGTTACCTGTCACAAGCAGAAGTTTGTATCGATCAGAATAAAAACAGCGTGTGTGATACCGGAGAGTTACTCCCAACACTCACGAATGCTAAGGGTGAAATCACAATCCCTTCAGATAAAGCCGGTTATCCAATTATTGCTCGCGCTGTTGCTGGTAAAACAAGTGATAGCGATAAACTCGGTACACTTGGCAGCAGCTATGAATTAATTGCTGCGGCAGGATCAACCGTCGTCACACCTTTTACCACCCTTGCCGTCGTTCAAGAAAAAACGCTGGATGAAGTCGCCAATGAACTTAACCTACCAGCAGACGTAATAAGTGGTGACTACGTTGCAATGAAGGCAAACGACGAAAAAGCCAAAGCTGCGCACCTATTAGCGCGTAGTGTAACGACTGAGTTAGCGCCAAGCGTTAAAGACAATCAGGCCGCTGAGCTCACAGCCACCACTGAAAAGATTCAAAAAGAAATTGATGCGCAAGTTAATGCTGGCGCAGACCTTGATAACATCACAGTGGAAATTGATGATTCAGGCAATGCATCTTCAGTAGCAATTATTCAATCGTTAGATGCTTATTTGAAAGACGGTGACAGCCAATTCATCAGTATGAACCAAGCTTACGCGATAGATGAAGGCATTTTCAAAGTAGCAGTATCGGGTGAAGGAAAGCTGGCTCTGACAGATAAAGACGGTAAAGAAGAAACCATTAACTACACGACCGAGGGGAATACGCTAGTTGTAAGCAGTGGTGCTAACTCCGAGCGCGACACCTTCATCTATATTGCCGAGAATATTTCTCTGGCCGTAACCGAAGATTCCGATCTCATTCTATGGACCAAAGGTGATCTGAAAAAATCACAGCCACTAGCAGCAAGCTACTTTGAAGGTAAAACCTGGTACTACCTAAGCGATGATGCCCCATCAAACAGCAAAGATGCCCAGCCAATGGTTGCGAAAATGGTCTTTGGTAAAGATAAGGTGACAATCACAGAACCTTACGCAGACAAACAGCAAGAAGCAATGGAACTTCCTTGGAAAATGGATGGCGACAAGCTCTTCATTGACTTCCCTGACGGTGATTCTGACTTCAGTGTTACTCTGTACCTAGAAGACAAAAACATGATGGCAGTTTACAACTATTCTAAGACCCGCATGGGTGTGTATGACCTCTTCATCAAGCATGAAGACATGGCTAAAAGCCTCTACAACGAATGGAAAAAATAAAACGCCATTTATAGTGTAATTAATAATGGCTCCTATTTGTTATCAACATTTAGGGGCCTTTTTTCTCTATTTAATCACGTAAAAACTAACATCCATTTCGGCATAAATTTTCACTTTCATAAACAACAGAACAAAAAAAACTCTATCCTTTCAGGGTATTAAAGTTATTAACAATACTCATTACAGTGGCTTTTTTCGAATAAAACTCTTGCTGGCTCACGAATTTCACTTTGAGATCTTGCTTCCAGTTTCATCCTTATTGTATATGCACGCGTTATATAAATAACAACAACAATAACTACAAGTTACATATCGTTTAACTATGCATTTAATAAGGATTAAACATGCAATTTAAATACTCTGCGTTAGCAGCGTCATTGGCGGCGGCACTGACTCTTTCTGGCTGTGGCGGCGGTGATAGCGACTCAGGATCTAACCCTGGTGGCAACACTGGTAAGCCACCGATCACAGGCCCTGTTGTTGGCGGTGTTGTCATTACAACGATTGATGGTTATTTGAAAAATGCACTTGTTTGTTCTGATAAAAATGCCAACGGTCGCTGTGATGCCGATGAAGTTATTACCGATATTAATAACAAGTTGATACTGACCAATGAAAAAGGTCAGCTTGATATTGAAGTTGAGAAAAGTGTCGAAGAAGCCATCAATAAAGCCCCAATCGTAGTTAAGGTACTAGAACCATTTAAAGACTACAGCGCTGACGGCTTTACCATTGAACCTGGTATTTACACGGTCGATATGGATCAGCCATATCAGGCCATGGGCAAAAACGTTGAATTTCGCGCCCCAGCAGGCAGCGCAATTGCGACACCTCTGACAGACTTGATTGTCGCTGAAATGGAAAGTGGCTCGGATCAAGCCACGGCGGAAGCAAGTGTGCAGGCAATGCTTAGCGACCTAAAAGGTGAAGATACTGACCTAGAGATCGACTTGTATGCTGACTACATCAACACCAAAGAAGATACAGGTGCATCTGACGCAGAGAAGCAACTAGCAACCAAACTGCACAAAACAGCTCAGATCCTGACAGAAACTCAGCATCAAGCCGATGACAGCATTGACCTTGATGAAGTAGCAGAACAAGTTGTTACTGAAGCGGTTACAGCGGTAAATGATGCGACGACAGACGAGCTGAACGACCCTGACTTCAAACCTGTCGTGCCTGTTGATAAAAATGAAAGCGGCGAAACCGTAGTTGAAAAACCAGTCGTAAACTATCAAGCAAGTGTTAATGAAGATATCTACAACAATCTAAACAATGAGTTGGATAGCCTCTACATCGAGGCAGGTAAAGATTTCGAATACACAACGACGGCATCAGCATCAGGTTTGTTTGTCGATAAAGATCAAGCAACATCACCAGATGTTAGCCTATCTCAAAAGAGTATCGATGAGTTAAAAGCAAAAGGTATCCATGCCGAGCTAAGCGCACCAAACAGTGTTATCCAAATCACCTCTTTGAATGGTGCACCAGCTGATACCTATTACCTAGAGCTTGAAGCTACGGATCTCGATAAAGACGATAACAAAGTCGGCACAGTGACGACCCTACTTAAGTTTGAAATTCACCCCTTCAATACTGTACCTGTTGTAAATGATAAGCGCCTAGCCGCACTGCAGAATGAATTCACTCAGCTTGCACTGCAAGAAGGTCAGGATGTTGGCCATGTTGTCTTAGATATCAGCGAGATCTTCACCGATGAAGATGGCGATACACTTACCTATGCCTTTAGCGATAACGTGACAGGGCTGAAATATGACGTTCAGTACCCAGACGTCACCATTACTGGCACACCGCTGGTTTCAGGTGATTTTGATATCACCATAAGTGCAACAGATGATGATAAAAATCAGGCTAAAGCAACAATTAAGCTGTCAATTGCCGAGAAACCTGTAACCAACAATCCTCTCAGCGAGATCATTGTCGAGAAAAACCTATACCGCTTTAATGCTGAATGGGTTCAACAAGCAGGCAACGCAAACACGGCTAAACCCGATTGCTGGGCTATCCGTTTAACCTCTGATAACAAAGTATCATTAGCTGAAGCAGTGAATGGTCAATGCCCTGCAGAAGATAGCTTCCAAAACAACCAAGGTACTTGGACGCTCGATGGTGAGAACATTGTTCTGGCTTTAGAAGGTGACAGCCCTGTTACCCTTAGCCTAAATAAAGATGTGTCTACCGATGTTGAGATGCCTCGTGTACACCTCTCTACGACATCACCAAAAGCAACCATCGCCAAAACAGCAACAGGGACAACTCTAGCAAGTACTACTCAAAATGAACCTGTAACCTTCTACATTGGCAAACCAAGTGCTGACGCTTACTGGCAACAACCAAAGGCAGAAGTCATGGTTAATGGCGTATTAACCACTGCAGATGCAGCCAGCAAGGTAACGGGAATTAATCATGAAAATGACAAACTCGATGCTGATCTATTCATCAAAACCAGCTGTGAAAGCCTAGGCTTCGAGCGAGATAATTCGGAAGATCCTTACGGTAACCCTAGCTACCGATTTGGCTCGAGCATGGCGTACCAATTCCATTTATTGAGCGGCAAGTTCACCGATGGCATGTTTAGCCTAACCAGCCAAACTCAAGGTAGCGTTGCTTTCAGTGCTGATAAAGGTGCAGCTTGTGGAATTGATTTTGATTACTCAGGCGTAGCTGACTTCACTCCTGGCGAACCAGTCGTTGTTCTGGCTGATCCAACAGGTAACACAGTGAGCGAAGAATTTATTCTCAATACCTTTGTTGACCGTAACTACTCGATTGAACCGCAATACTCGATACTCACTCACGAAGCTGCCGTGTACGCGATTGAAATAAATAAAAATAGCGGTTCTTTTATTAAGATCTACCACGATGGTAATCAGATTAAAGAACTAGAATCAACATACGAACCGCTTACTGGTAACTGGAGTAACGCCTCAGAAAGCAAAGCAGTATTTACCGCTTACACCATCAATGGTAACCAATTACTGCAAGTAGCTTCAGAGTTCGATGGTGAAAAAGAGTCTTACACCCTTTGGCGTGATTCCGCGAATGAAGTGAAAAGTGCCGATGCTGGTGTCGATGTAATTGATGAACCAAATAGTATCTTTGTTTCACCAACATTCGCGACGGAAGGCGAAGCAAAAGCTGCCGTTCAAGAAGCATTTTCTGGTGAAGTCAACTTCACGAATACAAATTGGACTGAGTTCAATAGTGAAGATGTTAAAACGGCAACTGTCACCTATAACGTGAATAACGTTATCTATGACTCAGTAGAAGGTCTAGAGACCTTTAAGTGGTCTCAAATACCCAACGATCTGCCATGCCTAGTCGAAGGTGATCATACTTGTACTATCGCTGAGCTAAATAGCGAATATAAGTTCTGCGATACTGATATGCCTACGGACTGGAACAACTGTCCAATTGATGAGCCACTGTATAACGTTCAATGGCGCTATTCAAAAGACGATGAGATTCTTCACCGGGAGAAAACGCCTGTAAATGGTGGCTCAACCGACTATAGCTACATGGTACAAAACAAATAATGCCTAATTAGGCTAAAACAACAAAGGCGACCGCATGGTCGCCTTTTTTCTATCTCAGCAACAATGAGTTACATATTCCACAGTACTTGCAGGCCAGTGCTAAAGCTCACAGTTGTTGCCTCTGGCAAGGTGGCCATCTGCTTACTGCCGTTATCATCATAGCGCCAGAAGTGTGGACCTTCTTCAAAGCGCTTCTCATAGCCCGCCATCACAAACCAACCTAGGTGTAGACCTTTCATCAAGCGGTAGCTAATGCCACCATCAATCGAAGTACGGAAACCAAAGTCATTAAAAGTCATACCATCAATCGCAGTATTGGTCGTTTGGCTCCACATAGGTACACCAGCCACTACACGGAAATAAGAGTGCCATGGGCTATCCGCATGCAACGAACCACTATCGTAAGCAACACCCGCATCTAAAAAGATATCGGTAGAACTTTCTTCCCACGTACCATAGTAAATGCTGTTCTCACTCTGATTCTGATAGCGTTTATAGGTTTGGTAGGTCATCGATGGACCAGCCACGACACGCCACTGCGGAGTGACTTTATAGTGGATAAGTACATTGGTAGAAGCTTTGATATATTCAAACTTATTACGCTGATAAATCCCTTGGCTATTTGACCACTCTTCATCAACACTACCCGGCGAAAATGTTGCCAAGGCATCGATTGAGAAATCAAACATATCGTTGACGCGCGTTAAACTCCCTGTATTGATCACAGGGCTGAGAGCAGTTGCATCTGACTGGAAGGTTTCACCTTGATCACTAAATTTTTCTTGGTAAGTGACCGATTCCAAACCAAGAGTGAAGTACGAATACCCCTCCTTAGGTTTTGCTGCTGTTACGGGTTCAACAGCCCACGCGGCTGTCGTTGAAAGACACAAAACTGCTGCTAATGACTTTTTCACTGTGTTTTCTCGGTTATCACCATACAAGGAGCTACGCACACAAGTGCAATCCTTTATGGATTATTGTTATTAAAATCAAAACCCAGCATTATAATTAACAAGCAATTGATAAGCAGCATAATTAACTGATAACAAAGAAAAAAAGGTGACCATTTTGGCCACCTTTTTTATACATTGAGAACTGAGACTCACACCTAGCCGCCACAGCTAAGCTTAGAACCTCGATATCTAGCCTTTATAAATCTTCGGATTGAACACATCACGTAACCAGTCACCCAGCAGATTAATTACCAGTACCAAAGTAACCAGCACTAAACCAGGGAAGGCGGTGATCCACCAAGAACCCGAGAAGATATAGTTAAACCCGATGCTGATCAGTGAACCAAGCGATGGCTGATCAACCGGTAGGCCAAGCCCCAGGAACGACAGCGCCGCTTCCGACATAATGGCATTAGCCACCTGTACCGTTGATATCACTAAGATCGGTGACAAACAGTTCGGTAGAATATGACGGAACATAATGCGTGGTGAACGGAAACCCATTACGCGCGCCGCTTCGACGTATTCTTTCTTCTTCTCTGCCAATACCGAGGCTCGCACGGTTCGCGCATACTGCGGCCATTCAGCAATACCGATAATCACCACCAGCATCACCACCGCATATTGGCTAAACAGTTCAGAGCCTAATACGGTTCGGAAAATCGCAGAGACAATGATCGCAACCATCATGGTCGAGAACGACAATTGGACATCGGCAAAGCGCATCAAGAAGCTATCAATACGGCCACCAAAGTAACCCGCACTCAAACCAATCGTCACCCCAAGAATTAGCTGCAAACCGACCGCAAGCAAGCCAATGGTCAGTGATAAACGCGAACCATAAAGAATCGTCGAGAAAATATCACGGCCCTGATCATCCGTTCCCAACAGGAAGCGGCTATCACCGTCTTCCATCCACGATGGCGGCAATTCGGAGTCCATGATATCGATAGTCGAGAGATCATAAGGGTCAGTTGGTGAAATCCACGGAGCCAGAATGGCAGCACTCGCGAAGGTTAAAAATAATGCAAAGCTAAACATCGCGACTTTGTCTTTTAAGAAGTAGTACACGATATCGGAATTTTTAAATCGCTCCCAACGGCTAGGAGCGGCAACAGCTGTCGTATTCATGATTTACTCTCCCTTACCTGTCAGGTTCACAGTTGGATTCACCAAGCCATATAGCAGATCGACTATGGTATTGGTAACCACAAAAATCAGGCCCACAAAGATGACATAGGCAGTGATCAATGGGGTATCAACACGGTTAATCGCATCAAGGAAAAGTAGCCCTGTCCCCGGCCACTGGAACACGGTTTCTGTCAAAATGGTATACGCAACCATGGTACCAATTTGCACCCCACCGACAGTTAATACTGGCAGCATGGTATTTTTTAAGGCGTGCTGGTAATAGATTTTATTACTTGATAGCCCTTTGGCTTTGGCAAATTTAATGTATTCAGAGCTCAATGCTTCCAACATTTCAGAACGCACTAATCGAATGAAAAGCGGTAACATGATCGAGGCAAGTGCTACACACGGCAAGACTAAGTGCTTGAGACCATCGAGAGTGAAATAGCCAGACTCCCAACCTAATAAGTTATAGGTTTCGCCTCGTCCGTAGGAGGGGAGCCAACCTAACTCTATCGAGAACACATACATCAGCATGATAGCGGTAAGGAAAACGGGAATAGAGATACCGACGCTACTAAGTGCCATAACGGTTTTAGTAAATACACTATTGGGATGAATCGCGGAATACACCCCGAGCGGTATCGACACCACGATAATGATCATGGCAGCACCAAACACCAGCTCTAACGTTGCGACCAGCTTATCGAGGATCACCTCAGCTGCTGGCCGTTTAAAAAAGTATGACGTACCTAAATCGCCTTGGACGGCATTCGCCAAAAATCGGCTGTATTTAGTTACAAATGGGTCGTTAAGACCTAGATCGTCGCGTAATTGTTGACGTTCAGCTTCTGATACAGACTGCCCCACCAGCTCGCGCAATGGGTCGCCAAGGTTATCCTGAATGGCAAATGCCACCAGACTGATCACAAACATCACTATCAGTGCCTGAAACAGGCGCTTGACCAGAAACGTAAACATTCCCTGCCCCTTCTCTCATCCTTGAAAAAGTGCCGAAGCAAGTAGCTCCGGCACTGGTACTACACTTTGTTACTTATGTCTTAAAGACACGTGCTAAGGCATTATTTTTCATCAACCACTAGGTCACCGAAGTAAGGGAAGTTCATGGCATTCACGATCGGTTTGATGTGAACGTTAGCACTTGCGCCCCATGCTAGGTTTTGCCAGTGCAATGGCACGAACGCAGCATCTTCATACAAGGTCGCTTCTACTTTTTGCAGAATCGCATCACGTTTCGCTGGATCCGTTTCAACGTTTGATTCATTCACCAACTTATCAACTTCTGCATTTGAATAGTGGCCACAGTTGTACTGCCCTTTACCTGTTTTCTCATCACGCGTCATGGTGAGGAATTCAGAGAAGTTCGCTGAATCTTCAGTATCTGAGTGCCAGCCGATCATCATCATGTCTGCTGCACACACATCAAATTCCGGCCAGTATTGTGCTTTTGGCAGGGTTTTTAGATCTACCTTGATACCAATCTTCGATAGCATTGCCGCAGCAGCTTGTGCCACCTTGGCATCGTTCACATAACGGTTGTTCGGTGCCATCATGGTTAGCTTAAAGCCTTTTTCATAACCTGCTTCTTTCATCAGCGCTTTAGCTTTTTTCAGATCGTAGCGAGGTACAAGATCAGCGTCATAGCCTGAGTAGCCTGATGGCCCTTGTTGACCTGCCGCTGTCGCGAAGCCTTTCATAATTTTCTTCACGATGCCTTCATTATTGATTGCATGCACAATAGCTTGGCGCACACGTACATCTTTTAGAGCTTCGTTACTGTTTTGGTTCATTTGGAACGTGATGATACGAGTACCCGGTAGCGTCACCAGATCGATACCTTTAGCATTTTTTACACGTTGGTGATCGTTCGGTGCAACAGGGGCAATCATGTCTACACCGCCAGACAGTAGCGCTGCCACACGGGTCGCATCTTCTTTAATTGGCACCAAGGTGAGCTTATCAACGTTACCTTTTGATTCGGTATCCCAGTAGCCATCAAAGCGTTCGAAGTCCACTTTCACGCCTTGCTCACGTGCTGTAACGATAAAAGGCCCCGTGCCAGAAACATGTGTCGAGGCAAACGAGTTACCGTGCTTCACTAGCTCAGCTTTATCTTTACCGTCTTCGGTTTTACCCGAATAGAACTTGCTGTCCATTGGGAAAATGTAGGTCGCGGTTTGTAGTACTAGCGGGTAAGAGCCTTTCGAGATCAACTCAACCGTATAGTCGTCCACTTTTTTCAATTCAGTGTATGGTTCGAAAATCGCTTTAAAATCTGGTGAGTCTTTCAAACGGTTGAATGTCCATACCACGTCATCCGCCGTTAGCGTATTACCTGAATGGAACTTCACCCCTTTACGCAGGGTGAAACGGAACGTGTTGTCATCAACACGTTCCCAACTTTCAGCCAAACGCGGCTCAAAATCGAAATCTTGGGTATAACGAACCAGAGGATCAAACACCATGTGGGACAATTGCAGCGTACCACCGGAAAGCTGCTCATGCGGATCAAGCGACACAGGATCGGCGTCATAAGCGACTTTGATATCAGCTGCTGCTGCACTAAAACTTAGGCCTGCGGCCATTAAAGCGACTGCCAGCTTGCTCTTAATGGTTTTCATTGCATACTCCTTTATGCAGGGAGCGCACTCCCTTCTACTGTTGTGTTTGCTTGTTGTTATTACTGTTACAGCACTTCTTTTTTGCAACCCTCGCAGCCAAGCAGCGCTCATTATTATGCGAGTTTCAGCCCTTCTTGGCTCATCCCTTTAAATTCAGGCATCAGCGAAATTAAGTGCTGACTGTATTCGTGCTGCGGGTTAGTAAACAGCTGCTCGGTCGGCGAGACTTCCAACAGGGTGCCTTTTTGCATCACCCCAATGCGATCACACATCTGACGAATCACAGGCAAATCATGGCTGATAAACAGCATGGTAAGGTTGAGTTCGTCTTGCAGATCTTTAAGTAGGTTAAGAATCTGTGCTTGCACTGACACATCTAAGGCAGAAGTGGGCTCATCACAAATCAATAAACGCGGACGGGTTGCTAACGCACGAGCAATCGAAATACGCTGACGCTGGCCACCTGAAAATTCATGCGGGTACTTCACGCTTGCTGCACGGCCAAGGCCGACATGATCCAGCAAGTCATGGACGATTTGGCGGGTCTGCGCTTCGTTTTCCGTTAAGCGATGGAAACGAATAGGTTCTGCAATGATGTCGAAAATCTTCATCCGCGGGTTCATGGATGAATACGGGTTCTGGAATACCATCTGCATCTGGCGGCGCAGCGGGCGACGTTCTTTTTCACTCTTCAGGGCCGTTAGATCAATCCCTTCAAACACCACCTTACCTGAGTTTGGCGGGTAGAGACCGGCGATAACGCGAGCAATGGTCGATTTACCAGAGCCTGATTCGCCCACCAAACCAAAGGTTTCCCCTTCAGTGATCTCAAAGCTGACATTGTTGGAGGCTTGAACATACTCACGGCGGCTTTCAAAAAACGAATCTTTGGTCGTAAAACGCAGATTAACGTTTTCAACTTGCAGTAACGCGCCAGTGTAACTGCGCTGATCTTCACTTTGTCCTAGCCAGTGATTTTTGATATCCAATTGCGTCATTTCTTGCGCTTCTTCGATGTAATTCACCAGTGGGAAGCGATCTAGTTTGATATCTGAACGCGGTACCGCAGAAATCAAACTCTGCGTATAAGGGTGGTTAGGGCGACCAAGGACTTGCTCTGTCGTACCGATTTCAACCAAATCACCACGATACATTACCGCGACGCGATCCGTCACATTCGCAACGACACCCATATCGTGCGTTACCAACATACAACCGACGTTTTTCTTAATACATAAGTCACGGATCAGGGTAAGAATTTGATCTTGAATTGAAACATCCAATGCTGTGGTAGGTTCATCAGCAATGATTAAATCAGGCTCACCCGACAAAGCGATCGCGATAACGACACGCTGACGCATGCCGCCTGAAAACTGGTGCGGATATTGTTTAATACGCAATTCTGGCTCAGGGATGCCCACTTGTTCCATCAAATTAATGGCACGCGTGTAAGCCTCTTGTGCACTAACATCTAAATTCGTCAGAATTGTTTCGGTAAGCTGCTGCTCAACGGTGAACAGAGGGTTAAGCGATGTCATCGGGTCTTGGAAAATAAATCCAATTTTCGAGCCTCGGACTTTTCGCATGGCTTCTGTGCTCAGCCCCGAGATTTGCTCCCCATCAAGAAAGACATCACCACTGGCAATTTGCCCTGGCGGGCTTAGCAAATCAATCACAGCATTCCCTACTGTAGATTTACCTGCACCTGACTCACCCACCACGCCCACAATTTCACCGCGGTCTATCGAAAATGACAGTGATTTTACTGCCGCGTGTATACCGTGACGAGATGGATATTCGATACGGAGATTTTTTACTTCTAATAACGCCATTACCAGACCTCAACTGCTCGGCAGCTTTCTGCCCTGTCTGAAAAACTGAATCCATTCATTTTCAGTACAAATGGCTGGACATTTGTACGCCCATCAATCTGTCAAAGATTTCACAGAAAATCAACAAAACAAGCTAAAAAACTGATCGATAGTCATAATATCGAATAAAAAATCACACCAACAAGAAAAGCAAGGACAGTGAAACATACTTACCCCCCTAACTAAGCGCCTTCAAATAAGCATTTAACAGTAGATATCACTCATAAAGGCATTTATCCCCATCAGACAAGCATGCATAAAACCCCATTTACACCAAAGATAAAATTAACAAACCCACAACAAGCCATCGTTTATCAATAATCTGGTATATTCATTTACTTCAAAGTAAGTAACCCCGATCAACATCTAGACTTATGGCTTTGCGCTAGTGAAATTCACTTACCATTTTTGTGGCTTTTCACGCCGGAGTTTAAAGAGACTAAAAACACAGACCTTCAATAAAGAAGAGTTAAAAGAGAGAAAAATAAGAAAACAAAGCAAGAGCTGAAGTGATAGAAAGTCGATTTTGAGTATCAGGTTTCACCTGCTTGGGTTTATTACAATTCCCCCCCCAGCTCGACTAACAACTTTTTATTCAGCACATACGAAAAAAGCCTCGGCTTTCGACAAGACTTTCAAATGATGCCGGTGAAGAGCTGAGTTTGAACATCAGAGAACCCCCGACCCATGCTTTGGCTATTACACATAGATCAGTAACCCAATTTCTTTCGCACATACGAAAAAAGCCTCGTCTTTCGACGAGGCTTTCAAATGATGCCGGTGAAGAGCTGAGTTTGAACATCAGGGAACCCCCGACCCATGCTTTAGCTATTACACATAGATCAGTAACCCAATTTTCTTTCGCACATACGAAAAAAGCCTCGTCTTTCGACGAGGCTTTCAAATGATGCCGGTGAAGAGCTGAGTTTGAACATCAGAGAACCCCCGACCCATGCTTTAGCTATTACACATAGATCAGTAACCCAATTTTCTTTCGCACATACGAAAAAAGCCTCGTCTTTCGACGAGGCTTTTAAATGGTGGTCGGTGAAGAGGGATTCGAACCCCCGACCCTCTGGTCCCAAACCAGATGCGCTACCAAGCTGCGCTATTCACCGAACAAGTTTTAGGCTCTTACAGTGCCAAGGGAATGTAAACATTACCTGAATATGGGGTGGCTAACGAGGCTTGAACTCGCGACAACCGGAATCACAATCCGGGACTCTACCAACTGAGCTATAGCCACCATTGTAAGTGGTCGGTGAAGAGGGATTCGAACCCCCGACCCTCTGGTCCCAAACCAGATGCGCTACCAAGCTGCGCTATTCACCGACGAAATCTGTTTTAAGTCTTAAAGACTGTGAACACTGATGATAACATCAATCTTCTAAAATATGGGGTGGCTAACGAGGCTTGAACTCGCGACAACCGGAATCACAATCCGGGACTCTACCAACTGAGCTATAGCCACCAATGTTTGTTACTGTGTATCTTTGCCAAATTTTAACCGGATGGTGCGCCCGAAAGGATTCGAACCTTCGACCTTTGGCTCCGGAGGCCAACGCTCTATCCAGCTGAGCTACGGGCGCCTTGCCCTATCGGCGGAGTCGAATATTACGGATATGGCCCCTCCCCGTCTAGTCTTTTTTTTAATTTTTTTTTCGTTTGCTCTAAATATAGCCAAAGCGGGGTTGATTCGTATCATACAAACGCAGCTTGCTAGTTTCACACAACAAATTTAGGGGATATAATCACTTTGATGTTACATTTTAAACATTCTGTACATAATCATTGCCTTGTCTCAACAGTACGATTATAAAAATTTACGACAAGACGGCTGTGACAATCACAAATAAACTGGAAGTGTAAGGTGAGCTCAATGGAATTATCTCTACGACAACTATTGGTTGCAGCAGTTGCTGCACTTAGCGTTGCCGGTTCAGCGATGGCTGCTGACATGTCGGACGAGGCTATCGCAGAACGCATCAAACCCGTTGGGTCTGTATATTTAGAAGGCGATGCCCCCGTGGTCGCTGCCGCTACTGGCCCTCGTGATGGCAATACTGTCTACGGCACTTTCTGTATTGCCTGCCATGGTACAGGCGTAATGAGCGCACCTAAGCTGGGTGATGCAGGTGACTGGAGCCCTCGACTTGCGAAAGGTATGGATGTATTAACCGATCACGCCGTGAATGGCTTTAATGCGATGCCAGCAAAAGGCTCGTGTATGGATTGTAGCGATGAGGAAATCGTAGCAGCAATCAATCATATGATTGAAGGGCTATAGCAGACTTACCCACCCGCAATAAGCACCACAACGAAAACAAAAAAGGGTTGATACCGTGTATCAACCCTTTTCTTTGCAACTTGCACAAGCTGCTTACTACTTTTTAAACATGGCACGAATATTCGCAATATGGGCTTGGCCTTTTTGCATACGTTCCTGCTGTGTGACTGGCGGCTTATCACTTTCCCACTGCAAGTCATCTTGTGGTAGCTCATATAAGAAACGGCTTGGCTCGGGCTTAATCAGCTCACCATACTGACGACGCTCTTTGCACAAGGTAAACGTTAGCTCTTTCTGCGCTCGTGTGATGCCAACATAGGCTAAGCGGCGCTCTTCTTCGACATTGTCTTCATCCACACTGGTTTGGTGTGGCAAGATACCTTCTTCCGCTCCCACAAGGTACACATACGGAAACTCCAAACCTTTTGAGGCATGCAGCGTCATTAACTGAACCTGATCAGCCTCATCATCGTCTTCGCCACGCTCCATCATGTCACGCAGGGTTAAGCGTTGTACCACTTCTTTCAGAGTTTTCACTTCTTGGTCGTAGTTATCACCTTCTAGGTCAGCGGTGATCCAGCTGTACAGATCAGAGACGTTCTTCATACGCATCTCTGCGGCTTTCGGGCTTGGTGAAGTTTCGTATAACCAGTCTTCATAGTGAATATCACGCACTAACTGGCGCACTGCCGCCACGGTATCACCCCGCTCAGCGTTATCAGCTAACTCCACCACCCAACGTGTAAAACGCTGCAGAGACTCTAAGCCACGGCCCGTAAGATGTTGTTCTAAACCCATTTCAAAACTAGCCGCAAACAAACTTTTTCCACGCATATTGGCGTAGGTTCCCAGCTTTTCTAGTGTTACAGGGCCAATTTCACGACGTGGTGTATTCACCACTCGCAAGAAAGCATTGTCATCATCTTGATTAGTCAGCAGGCGTAAATATGCCATGATGTCTTTGATTTCTGCCCGTGAGAAGAAAGATGTACCGCCAGAAATCTTGTATGGAATTCGGTTTTGCATCAGGGCTTTTTCAAACAAGCGTGACTGATGGTTACCACGATACAAAATCGAATAATCTTTATATTGGGTGTTATTCAAGAAGCGATGGGCAATTAACTCACCTACAACTTTCTCCGCTTCATGTTCTTCATTTTTCGCCGTGATCACTTTCAATAGTTCACCATCAGGGATCTCAGAAAACAGAGCTTTCTCAAAGATATGAGGGTTATTGGCAATCAATATATTCGCGGTCCGCAAAATACGGCTGGTCGAGCGGTAGTTTTGCTCTAGCTTAATCACGCGCAGACTTGGGAAATCTTTATTAAGCAGTACCAAGTTTTCAGGCTGCGCACCACGCCATGAGTAGATCGACTGATCGTCATCACCTACCACGGTAAAACGCGAACGCTCACCTACCAGCAGCTTGACGAAAATATACTGACTGGTGTTGGTATCTTGATATTCATCCACCAGCAAGTAGCGGATCTTATTCTGCCAGCGCTCACGCACTTCTTTATTATCTCGCAGCAGTAACACTGGCATTAGAATTAAGTCATCAAAATCGAGTGCGTTGTACGCCTTCATCTGGCGCTGGTACATGTCATAGCAATGTGCGAACAGCTGATCACGTTCAGATTGTGCGTGTGCTTGTGCCTCTGCAGGCGACAGCATGTCGTTTTTCCAATTAGAAATAGTCGACTGCAGTTGCTTAAGCAGATCTTTATCACCGTCGAGCTCTTCGTCGGTCAGCTCTTTCAATAACGCCATCTGATCTTGGTCATCGAATAAAGAGAAGCTGGCTTTGATCCCCAACGCTTTATGCTCACGGCGCACAATGTCTAACCCTAACCGGTGAAAGGTCGAGACCATCAGCCCTTTGGCCTCTTTCTTACCTAAGGTTTGGCCAACACGCTCTTTCATTTCACGCGCGGCTTTGTTGGTAAATGTCAGCGCCGCAATATTGCGAGCCTTATAATCACAGTGTTGGACCAAGTAGGCGATCTTATTGGTAATTACTCGAGTTTTACCTGAGCCTGCGCCAGCAAGAACCAAACATGGCCCTGCGATGTACTTAACTGCTTCTGTTTGCCGTGGGTTCAGTTTCATGAGCCTATCCTAAATGGTCCTAGCGTGATCAAGTTCGCACCTGTTGCTGCATTTTAACGGTTGTGGTTTGACTCGCAAGTCAGCAATGCAATATACAAACTCGCTATGATTGACGAATTAAAATGCTTGCACTCAATCATTCATAATCTACAATATCGGAATGAACATTCATTCATTACCTTTATTTACATTTTTTAAGAACCCAATTTGCCAATGAGTGATAAAAAAGAGCGCATTCTGCAAGCAACTGAAAAACTGCTCGCGCAATATGGTTTCCATGGCTTGTCGATGCAAATGGTTGCCAAAGAAGCAAAAGTTGCCGCTGGTACTATCTACCGCTACTTCGAAGACAAAGACGACTTATTATATCAATTACATGATCACATCTTAGGGTATGTTGCAAACAAGTTAACAGCCAACGTGTGTGATGATATGCCACTGAAACAACAGTTTCGCACTATGTGGCTAAATATTTGGGACATGGCTTGCCATAGCGATGCCCCTTTAATCAATCGTGGACAATTTGAAAATCTTCCTCGCCGGAATAGTCCTGAACAACGGCAATTAGAAAAAAGAATGTTCGCGAAAGTAGACACCATGTTTGACCAAGGAAAGGCCGACGGACAGTTTAAGGATTTAGATAATGAAATCTTAAGCGTTCTGGGGCTAGAACCGAGCGCCTGCCTAGCGCGTAAACATGTGAGAGGCGTTGTAACAGTCAGCGATGAGGCTTTAGAAGCCACTATCGATGCTTGTTGGGACGCAATAACCAAGCATAAATAAACGAAACTCCGGAGCACACCATAAAATGAAAAAATGGATAGTGATGCTATTAATTGCAGTACTGCTGTTCGGTACTGTGATTGGCTTCAATCTGTTTAAGCAACAGAAAATAGCAGAATACATGGCCAATATGCCTGAACCTGAATTTCCAGTGACAGTGGTAGATACCGCACCATCTAACTGGACACCAGCGATCGAAGCTATTGGTTTTATCGAGCCTAACCAAGGTGTGACTATTACATCGGAAGTATCAGGTGTGATTCAAAGCATCGACTTTGACTCGGGTGTGGCAGTGAAGAAAGGACAACAGCTAGTTGTGCTTGATTCCGACGTAGAAAAAGCCAACTTAAAGAGTAAAGAAGCGCGCCTACCAGCAGCAAAAGCTAAGTATGTTCGCTACCAAGGCCTATACAAAAAAGGCTCTATCTCTAAAGAAGCTTACGATGATGCTGAAGCGGCTTACTTCTCACTAGGTGCGGATATTGAAAGCCAAAAAGCCACCATCGACCGTCGCCACATCAAAGCTCCATTTGATGGTGTTGTTGGTCTACGTAACGTTTTCCTTGGTCAATACATTCAACCAAGCAACGACATTGTTCGCTTGGAAGATACAACGCTAATGAAGCTACGTTTTACTGTGCCACAAACAGACATTTCTGATATTCACCTTGGCCAGAAAATTGAAATCTTCGTTGATTCGTACCCTGAGACATCATTCGATGGACAAATCAGTGCAATCGAGCCTGCGGTTAACTACCAAAGTGGTTTAATCCAAGTTCAAGCTGACATCCCTAACAATGGTGGCCGTCTACGTAGCGGTATGTTTGCCCGTGCTCACATCATCCTGCCTACGCTTGAAAACCAAATGGTGCTACCTCAGACCGCTATCACATACACCCTATACGGTGACAATGTGTACTTGGTAAGCAAAGACGACAAAGGTGAACTTCGTGTTCGTCAATCTGTTGTTAAAGTGGGTGAACGTAAAGGCGATGTTGTACACATCTTGGATGGCGTAAAAGCCGGCGACCAAGTTGTAACATCTGGCCAAGTACGTCTGAGTAATGACGCAAAAGTACGCATCGTAGAAAGCGATGTACTCAAAGCGCCAGCTGAAACACCGATGCTGTAATCCGGAGGATTAATGCGTTTTACTGATGTTTTTATTAAACGTCCTGTTCTAGCGGTCTCAATCAGCTTTCTGATTGCCCTGCTCGGCCTGCAAGCTATCTTCAAAATGCAGGTCCGCGAATACCCGAACATGACCAATACTGTGGTAACGGTTTCAACCAGTTACTACGGTGCAAGTGCCGATCTGATCCAAGGTTTCATTACACAACCTCTGGAACAAGCAGTCGCCCAAGCCGATAATATCGACTTTATGACTTCATCGTCAGTACTGGGTAAATCAACCATTACTGTCACCATGAAGCTAAACACTGACCCGAATGCAGCCTTGGCAGATATTCTGGCAAAAACTAACTCGGTACGTTCTCAGTTACCGAAAGAGTCTGAGGATCCAACCGTTACCATGTCGACAGGCTCGACAACCGCGGTAATGTACATTGGTTTCACCAGTGACGAGTTAGTATCAAGCCAGATCACAGATTACCTTGAGCGTGTTATTAACCCGCAGCTATTCACGGTTAACGGTGTCTCTAAAGTTGATTTGTACGGTGGTATGAAATACGCACTACGCGTATGGCTAGATCCGGCAAAAATGGCAGCGTACAAGCTAACAGCGTCAGATGTTATGCAAGTACTAAATGCTAACAACTACCAATCAGCAACCGGTCAAGCGACAGGTGAGTTTGTTCTGTACAACGGTACAGCCGACACTCAAGTAAGCAACACTGATGAGCTAGAGAAACTGGTTGTATCCACCAAGAAAGGTCAAGTGATCCGCTTGGGTGATATTGCGAATGTTAGCCTAGAAAAGAGTCACGATGTTTACCGTGCTTCTGCGAATGGTGAGGAAGCCGTTGTTGCTGCGATTAACGCCGCACCAAGTGCTAACCCAATTAACATCGCTGCCGATGTACTTGATTTGTTGCCTCAGTTGGAGAAAAACCTACCAGCTAACATCAAGATGAACATCATGTATGACTCCACTATCGCGATTAACGAGTCAATCAACGAGGTTATTAAAACCATCGCTGAAGCCGCACTGATCGTATTGGTGGTTATTACCCTGTTCCTAGGTTCATTCCGTGCGGTAATCATTCCAATTGTTACTATCCCACTATCACTGATTGGTGTGGCAATGGTGATGCAAGCATTTGGCTTCTCTTGGAACCTGATGACGCTGCTGGCAATGGTATTGGCAATCGGCCTCGTGGTCGATGATGCGATCGTGGTACTAGAGAACGTTGACCGTCATATCAAGTTAGGTGAATCACCATTCCGTGCGGCCATTATTGGTACGCGTGAAATCGCGGTACCTGTTATCGCAATGACCCTAACACTGGGTGCGGTATACGCGCCAATCGCGATGATGGGTGGTATCACAGGTTCACTGTTTAAAGAGTTTGCACTCACGCTGGCAGGTGCTGTATTTGTATCTGGCGTGGTAGCACTAACGCTATCACCTATGATGTGTTCAAAAATGCTGAAGGCGAATGAAAAGCCAAGTAAATTTGAAACGACAGTGCACAACTTCCTTGATCGCATGACGGCACGTTACGAGAAAATGCTTGGCGGCATCATGAAAATGCGCCCAGTAGTACTTGTACTTGCTGCGATTGTTTTCACTGCGCTTCCTCTGCTATTCAAGTTTATTCCAAGCGAACTTGCCCCAGCAGAAGATAAAGGTGTATTGATGATGATGGGTACAGCGCCGTCAACGGCCAACCTTGATTACATCGAAAACACCATGCAAAAAGTCAACAACATGCTGACCGAGCAAGATGAAGTGGCGTTTGCCCAAGTTTTCTCTGGTGTCCCTAACTCAAACCAAGCATTTGGTATTGCGTCTATGGTGCCATGGAGTGAGCGTGAAGCAAGCCAAGCTGAAGTTGTTAAGCGTGTTACTGGCTTAGTGAAAGACATTCCAGAAATGGCTGTTACGGCATTCCAGATGCCTGAACTACCAGGTGCTGGCTCAGGTCTTCCGATTCAGTTCGTTATCACAACGCCAAATCACTTCGAGAGCTTATTCCAAGTTGCGACCGATATTCTTGGCGATGTAAAAGCGAACCCGATGTTCGTGTACTCAGATCTTGATTTGAACTACGACTCGGCAACGATGAAAATCAACATCGATAAAGACAAAGCAGGCGCTTACGGCGTGACCATGCAAGACATTGGTATCACACTAAGTACCATGATGGCTGATGGCTATGTTAACCGTATCGACTTGAATGGCCGCTCGTACGAAGTGATCCCACAAGTTGAGCGTCGTTACCGCCTTAACCCTGAAGCAATCAAAGGTTACTATGTGCGTGCTGCTGATGGTGAAGCAATTCCACTAGGAAGCCTAATCACGATTGATGTTGTGGCTGAGCCGCGTTCACTACCACACTTCAACCAGCTTAACTCTGCAACCATAGGTGCGGTTCCTGCGCCTGGTACTGCAATGGGTGATGCGATCAACTGGTTCCAAACAGAAGCTGTAGGTAGCCTACCTTCTGGCTACCAGTATGACTTTATGGGTGAAGCGCGTCAGTTCGTAACTGAAGGTAGTGCACTGTTCACCACTTTCTTACTGGCGTTGGCAATTATCTTCTTGGTATTGGCAATTCAGTTTGAATCAGTACGTGACCCACTGGTTATCATGGTTTCTGTACCATTGGCAATTTGTGGTGCCTTGATTGCGCTGGCATGGGGCGCAGCCTCAATGAACATCTACTCGCAAGTTGGTTTGATCACCCTTATTGGTCTGATCACCAAGCACGGTATCTTGATTTGTGAGGTAGCAAAAGAAGAACAGCTACATCATCAAAAAGACCGTATGGCAGCAGTAATGGAAGCGGCGAAAGTACGTCTGCGTCCAATCCTGATGACCACAGCAGCGATGATTGCAGGTTTGATCCCACTGCTTTACGCAACAGGTGCTGGTGCGGCTCAACGCTTCAGTATTGGTATTGTTATCGTATCTGGTCTTGCGATCGGTACTATCTTTACCCTGTTCGTACTACCGGTGATCTACACCTACCTAGCAAGTATCCATAAGCCGCTACCAATCTTTGTCGAGGATAAAGATCTGGAAAAGCTTAAACGAGCTGATGAAGCGCGTAATGCGCTGAAAGCTCGCGATTGCTAAATAACAATCCTGAAATTAAGAGGCCGCCCTGTGCGGCCTCTTTTATTTTCGCGATTCAACCACGACAATCACGTCGGCATTGCATAAAATGACCACAACAAAGATTAGTCGCCACGGAGCCCATGCTATGTTCGATCCAAAGAAATTAGAACAAGTCGCTAAACAGATTCATGAATCAATGCCACAACCTGTAAAAGAATTAGGTAACGACGTTGAACAGAAAGTTCGTCAGGTTATTCAAGCACAACTAGGCAAACTAGACGTTGTGAACCGCGAAGAATTTGACGTACAAACTCAAGTATTGCTACGCACCCGCCAAAAACTGGCAGAGATGGAGCAAAAGCTAGCAGATCTAGAAGCTAAGCTAACAGCAAAAGCAGAAGACAAAGACGCATAATTCTTGCTTTTTCTACCCCAAAAACACAAAAGGCTTGGTCTCAGACCAAGCCTTTTTTATTTATAGTCCCGTCCTGAACCTGAAAGCAGTTAATACGAAACCAATGATTGGAAAATGTAATTACGCCGGGATAACGCTTTAATTCAAGAAGAAGACGCGCAGTTTACGAACATAAATGAGCACCTTCGACGCAGAAGTAAAACGTTAGACCCAGTAATTTAGCCACCAACCGCGATACGCTTCATATCCGTCATATAGCCACGTAGCTCTTGACCAATCCACTCTACCGGATGAGTGCGCAGCGCTTCATTCACATCAATCAGAATCTGATTATCAACGTAATTACTTGTTTCGCCTAAGCCTTTACCGATCACATCGGTATCTACATTTGGCATAAACTTCTCGCGCAGTAGCGGGGTGGCTACGTTAGCAAACAGATAATTACCGTACTCTGCAGTATCGGAGATCACCACGTTCATCTCGTACAGGCGTTTACGTGCAATGGTATTGGCAATCAAAGGTAGCTCGTGCAGTGATTCGTAGTAAGCCGACTCTTCAATGATGCCAGATGCTGTCATGGCCTCAAACGCCAGTTCAACACCTGCGCGTACCATAGCCACCATTACGATACCGTTATCAAAGTATTCTTGTTCTGAAATTTCAATATCAGACTCAGGGTAGTTTTCAAACGCGGTTTCAGCCGTTTCCCCACGCCAGCCTAATAGCTCAGCATCATCATTGGCCCAGTCAGCCATCATAGTTGACGAGAAATGACCCGTAATAATATCGTCCATGTGCTTGTTGTACAGTGGGCGCATTAGCTCTTTCAGCTCTTCTGATAGCTCAAAGGCTTTTACTTTCGCTGGATTTGATAGGCGATCCATCATGTGGGTAATGCCACCAAACTTCAGCGCTTCTGTGATCGTTTCCCAGCCGTACTGCAGCAGCTTACCTGCGTATTCAGGTGCAATGCCGTCAGCAATCATCTTCTCGTAGCACACGATAGAACCAGCTTGTAGCATGCCACAAAGAATGGTTTGCTCACCCATTAGATCAGACTTCACTTCAGCTACAAATGATGATTCTAGGCACCCCGCACGGTGACCGCCTGTTGCGGCTGCCCATGCTTTAGCGATATCAAGGCCATCACCTTGTGGATCATTTTCTGGGTGAACCGCAATCAGGGTTGGTACACCAAAACCACGCTTATATTCTTCGCGCACTTCAGTACCTGGGCACTTAGGTGCCACCATAACAACCGTCAAGTCAGAACGAATTTGCATGCCCTCTTCAACGATATTAAACCCGTGTGAATAACCCAGTGCTGCGCCTTCTTTCATTAGCGGCATCACGGTTTCAACAACGTTCGTGTGTTGCTTATCTGGCGTTAGGTTTACCACTAAATCCGCTTGTGGGATCAAGGTTTCATAGCTACCGACTGTAAAGCCATTCTCTTTGGCATTTTTGTACGACTGACGCTGCTCATCAATCGCCGCTTGACGCAGTGCGTATGACACATCCAAACCAGAATCACGCATATTTAAACCTTGGTTTAAGCCTTGCGCACCACAACCGACAATCACCACTTTTTTACCTTTCAGGTAATCAGCTTCAGTTGCAAACTCAGCACGATCCATAAAGCGGCAGCGACCTAGTTGGTCTAGCTGTTGGCGTAGATTTAAGGTATTGAAATAATTAGCCATAACACAAACTCCGTGAGTACTTATCCTTGGGTCGACATCGTTGTCGAATACTTCGATAGTAGATCAGGTGTTTTGTTGCTTAAAGTGATATATTCACAACAACTTATTGCAAAAAATGCAACATGGATGATGAATATAAAAAATTTGCAGTTTTTTCTGCACCTGTGCGATTCAAAAAGTTTTAGTCAAACGGCACAAGCGATGCACATTAGTCCGTCAGCGTTAAGCCGAATTATCCAACGCTTAGAAGAAGACATTGGTCAGCCGCTATTTCTGAGGGATAACCGAAGCGTTGAGCTCACCTCAAGTGGCAAGAAGTTTGTCCCTGTCGCTGCTGGCATTATCGGCAGTTGGCAAGAGTTCAAATTACAGCTCACGCAAGATCAGCAGCAGCTAAAAGGAAAACTAAAGCTATTTTGTTCAGTCACCGCCAGCTATAGCCACCTCCCCCAGATATTGCATGACTTTCGCCAACAGCATCCTCAGGTTGAAATCCAGCTCACAACAGGTGATCCCGCCCAAGCAATAGAGAAGGTTATTGCAGGAGACGTTGATATCGCGATTGCCGCCCAGCCGCTCCAACTGCCAAAAAAGTTGACCTTTATCGAATTAGACAAAGTCCCCCTATCGGTCATATTACCGCTTATCCCACCTCCGACCTTACAAAAAGCCCTTAGTAATGAGCCAGATTGGCAAGCACTTCCCTTTATTTTGCCAGAATCAGGGCCTGCACGAGAACGGGCTGATAAGTGGTTAAAACAAAAGAAAATAAAACCAAACATATATGCACAAATTGCTGGGCACGAAGCGATCGTTAGCATGGTAGCATTAGGGTGCGGTATCGGGATTGCCCCCGATGTTGTAATTGACAACAGTCCTATGGGTGACAAGGTTCAGCGGCGCCATAACGAAAACATAGAGCCACTGAATCTTGGGCTTTGTTGCAAACAGAGTCGTCAACAAGAACCCTTACTTCACGCTTTATTACAGTTGTTTTGAGTGGCAATACTCAGTAGGCAACAAGGAACCCAGTAATGCCAAGCCCAATACTAACTCACAGCTATTACTCCGACTTTTTCGCCCACAAGGGTTATGCCTTTCTCAAAAAAATAGCGGCAGATTACACCCCGCCTTCCAATCTGGTTATTTTTTCCGTCATGCATTGTTATGAAGGTTCACTGCCTTATATCAATGTACTGGCCGAACTCGCAGATAGCCTTGTGTTCATCCCCAAGAGCGCGACCGCCGAACAAAACCAAGCATTAAAAGGAACAATCCAAACCATTCCACACTGCAATATCGTGGATGATCATTTTAATAAGCAGAGCTTAAGAGATCCTTTGGTTGCTGAAGCATTGATCCGCCAATCGATCAGTGCTGATAGCCAGTTTTTGATCCTCGATCATGGTGGCTACTTCTCCCATGCCATCGAGTACCTGAGCCAAGTATTTGCAGAGCAATGTGTTGGTATAACCGAGCTCACCGCTAACGGACTTTATAAGTACCTCAATAAGTCATTCGATAAACCACTTGTTACCGTCTCTCACCTTAGTATTAAAGCACCAGCCGACTACGAAGCATCAGAATGTATCGTTCATTATTCAGATCAAATACTGCGCGAAGAGTTTGGCCTTAAGATCAACAACGATGAGTTTCTAAAAGTTGGGGTCATTGGTGCTGGTAATCTGGGACGTGGGGTTATCCAATACCTGAAAGGTAAAGAGATCAGCTGCATTCAGGTTGCCGATATCGACTCGCGCAAACTCACCCAATTCCCGCGTAATGGGGTACAAGTTAGCTCCATCGAAAGATTAGTGAGTCAATGTAATATGCTGTTCTGCTGTACTGGTAACGGGGCTTTATCTGAAGCGTTACTGGATAGCCTAGATAAAAGCGTCTTTATCGCCACTGTTACCTCAGCGGACGATGAATTACGATTACCAGAGCTTATCGCAAGTGGGGCTTTGATTGAGGTGGGTGGCAATAACTTAGTACGTGAATACCACACCCGTAATAAACAGAGTCTCTATTTATTAGCAGGTGGTGAATCGGCTAACACCCCATTTAAAACTGGGATGGGAGACCCAACCCTCTACTTATTTGAAGCAGCACATATGCTGGCAGGGTTACAGCTACTTGAAGATAGTCATGGCTTTAAAGCCGGTATTCAAGCACTCAGTGAAACCGATGAAATCATGATTGCCGAACGCTGGCTCCATCACTTTTACAATTACGGCTAAATCAAGACTACCGTACTATTGTTATTTAAGCCCGCACCGCGGGCTTTTTCATAAATTTCAGACGTAAAAAAGCCCAAGTCGTACTTTCTTATTTGCGAACAAAAGGGGGCTTAGTATAAGTGGCGGAGCGGACAAGACTTTATATAGATAAACTGCCACACCAAAAATCAGCACATCCCCGGCGTGATAGGCCGCCGCCTTCAAGGTAAAGAGGCTAACCAACTGAACGACCGCTTCCGCGCCATGATTCGCCAAAGTACAGATGTAAAAAAGCCCGAGTCGTAAGACTCGGGCTTAGTATAAGTGGCGGAGCGGACGGGACTCGAACCCGCGACCCCCGGCGTGACAGGCCGGTATTCTAACCAACTGAACTACCGCTCCACACGGTGATAAACAGTAATCTGTCTATCCGATACACGTCGTTCAATACGTATATCTAAATTTGAAGCCTGGCGATGACCTACTCTCACATGGGGAGACCCCACACTACCATCGGCGCTATTACGTTTCACTACTGAGTTCGGCATGGGATCAGGTGGGTCCATAATGCTATGGTCGCCAAGCAAATTCGGGTTATTTACCGCCGTCAGGCGATAAATACAATCTGGGAAAATCTAACTAGTGTTTACAATATCGTTCAAACACGTCATTCAAGTGCTCATGGAGTCCGTAAAACCCCTTGGGTGTTGTATGGTTAAGCCTCACGGGCAATTAGTACAGGTTAGCTCAATGCCTCGCAGCACTTACACACCCTGCCTATCAACGTCGTAGTCTTCGACAACCCTTTAGAGACCTTAAAGGTCTAGAGATGACTCATCTTGAGGCTCGCTTCGCGCTTAGATGCTTTCAGCGCTTATCGATTCCGAACGTAGCTACCGGGCAATGCGATTGGCATCACAACCCGAACACCAGCGGTTCGTCCACTCCGGTCCTCTCGTACTAGGAGCAGCCCCTCTCAATCATCTAACGCCCACGGCAGATAGGGACCGAACTGTCTCACGACGTTCTAAACCCAGCTCGCGTACCACTTTAAATGGCGAACAGCCATACCCTTGGGACCGACTTCAGCCCCAGGATGTGATGAGCCGACATCGAGGTGCCAAACACCGCCGTCGATATGAACTCTTGGGCGGTATCAGCCTGTTATCCCCGGAGTACCTTTTATCCGTTGAGCGATGGCCCTTCCATTCAGAACCACCGGATCACTATGACCTGCTTTCGCACCTGCTCGAATTGTCATTCTCGCAGTCAAGCGGGCTTATGCCATTGCACTAACCTCACGATGTCCGACCGTGATTAGCCCACCTTCGTGCTCCTCCGTTACTCTTTGGGAGGAGACCGCCCCAGTCAAACTACCCACCAGGCACTGTCCGCACCCCCGATAAGGGGGCGACGTTAGAACATCAAGCATACAAGGGTGGTATTTCAAGATTGCCTCCACCCCATCTAGCGACGAGGTTTCAAAGGCTCCCACCTATCCTACACATGTAGGGTCAATGTTCAGTGCCAAGCTGTAGTAAAGGTTCACGGGGTCTTTCCGTCTAGCCGCGGGTACACAGCATCTTCACTGCGATTTCAATTTCACTGAGTCTCGGGTGGAGACAGCGTGGCCATCATTACGCCATTCGTGCAGGTCGGAACTTACCCGACAAGGAATTTCGCTACCTTAGGACCGTTATAGTTACGGCCGCCGTTTACCGGGGCTTCGATCAAGAGCTTCGACCGAAGTCTAACCCCATCAATTAACCTTCCGGCACCGGGCAGGCGTCACACCGTATACGTCATCTTTCGATTTTGCACAGTGCTGTGTTTTTAATAAACAGTTGCAGCCACCTGGTATCTGCGACTCCCTACAGCTTAGAGAGCAAGTCTCATCACCGTGAGGAGCGTACCTTCTCCCGAAGTTACGGTACCATTTTGCCTAGTTCCTTCACCCGAGTTCTCTCAAGCGCCTTGGTATTCTCTACCTGATCACCTGTGTCGGTTTGGAGTACGATTACGTATAACCTATCGCTTAGAGGCTTTTCCCGGAAGCATGGCATCAATGACTTCATCACCGTAGTGACTCGACATCAGGTCTCAGCCTTAAGATAGTCCGGATTTGCCTAAACTATCAGCCTACACCCTTGAACTTGGACGACCGTCGCCAAGCCCACCTAGCCTTCTCCGTCCCCCCATCGCAGTTATAAGCAGTACAGGAATATTAACCTGTTTCCCATCGACTACGCCTTTCGGCCTCGCCTTAGGGGTCGACTTACCCTGCCCCGATTAACGTTGGACAGGAACCCTTGATCTTCCGGCGAGGGAGTTTTTCACTCCCTTTATCGTTACTCATGTCAGCATTCGCACTTCTGATACCTCCAGCAGCCCTTACAGACCACCTTCAACGGCTTACAGAACGCTCCCCTACCCAATATGACAAGTCATATTGCCGCAGCTTCGGTGTATAGCTTAGCCCCGTTAAATCTTCCGCGCAGGCCGACTCGACCAGTGAGCTATTACGCTTTCTTTAAATGATGGCTGCTTCTAAGCCAACATCCTGGCTGTCTGAGCCTTCCCACATCGTTTCCCACTTAGCTATAACTTTGGGACCTTAGCTGGCGGTCTGGGTTGTTTCCCTCTCCACGACGGACGTTAGCACCCGCCGTGTGTCTCCCGGATAGTACTTACTGGTATTCGGAGTTTGCAAAGGGTTGGTAAGTCGGGATGACCCCCTAGCCTTAACAGTGCTCTACCCCCAGTAGTATTCGTCCGAGGCGCTACCTAAATAGCTTTCGGGGAGAACCAGCTATCTCCAGGTTTGATTGGCCTTTCACCCCTAGCCACAAGTCATCCGCTAATTTTTCAACATTAGTCGGTTCGGTCCTCCAGTAAGTGTTACCTCACCTTCAACCTGCCCATGGCTAGATCACCTGGTTTCGGGTCTAATCCTAGCAACTATGACGCCCAGTTAAGACTCGGTTTCCCTACGGCTCCCCTAAACGGTTAACCTTGCTACTAAAATTAAGTCGCTGACCCATTATACAAAAGGTACGCAGTCACCCAACAAGTGGGCTCCTACTGCTTGTACGTACACGGTTTCAGGTTCTATTTCACTCCCCTCACAGGGGTTCTTTTCGCCTTTCCCTCACGGTACTGGTTCACTATCGGTCAGTCAGGAGTATTTAGCCTTGGAGGATGGTCCCCCCATGTTCAAACAGGATATCACGTGTCCCGTCCTACTCGTTTTCACTTGTAATGCGTTGTCGGTTACGGGGCTATCACCCTGTATCGCCAAGCTTTCCAGCTTGTTCACCTAACGCAAGACTAGCTTAAGGGCTAATCCGATTTCGCTCGCCGCTACTGTCGGAATCTCGGTTGATTTCTCTTCCTCGGGGTACTTAGATGTTTCAGTTCCCCCGGTTCGCCTCGTTACGCTATGTATTCACGTAACGATAACTGCTTATGCAGTTGGGTTTCCCCATTCGGAAATCCCAGTCTCAAGTGATTTTTACTATCTAAACTGGGCTTATCGCAAGTTAATACGTCCTTCATCGCCTCTGACTGCCAAGGCATCCACCGTGTACGCTTAGTCACTTAACCATACAACCCCAAGAGGTCTGTATGTTCAAACAACCAAGGTTGTGTGTCTGATAAGGACACAAATTGGTTTTTCGCCGGACTCGTTATTTTCATTTCCACTTTTTTAAAAGTGAAGACAAAAACCAAGACACTTGAATGTGTGTTGTTTTGAGAACTCGTATTTCTGATTCTAAATAAAGAAGCAAAAATACTATTGTAATTGAATCTAACGATTCAATTTACTAGTCAGCTTTCCAGATTGTTAAAGAACATGTGTTAGTCCGAAGACATCCACTTTCTAAACACACTCAAACGAATGTTTTTAGAAAGTGGTGGAGCTATGCGGGATCGAACCGCAGACCTCCTGCGTGCAAGGCAGGCGCTCTCCCAGCTGAGCTATAACCCCAACGGTATAAAAAGACTGTACCATCACTTTTTCTGGGAGAAAAAGTGGTGGGTCTGAGTGGACTTGAACCACCGACCTCACCCTTATCAGGGGTGCGCTCTAACCACCTGAGCTACAGACCCAAGTCTTTTTTGCGTTCTTTTACATTTTAACCAAGCAATCTGTGTGGACACTGCATCAAACAAACAGTCTATCGTTAAGGAGGTGATCCAGCCCCAGGTTCCCCTAGGGCTACCTTGTTACGACTTCACCCCAGTCATGAACCACACCGTGGTAAACGCCCTCCCGAAGGTTAAGCTATCTACTTCTGGTGCAGCCCACTCCCATGGTGTGACGGGCGGTGTGTACAAGGCCCGGGAACGTATTCACCGTGGCATTCTGATCCACGATTACTAGCGATTCCGACTTCATGGAGTCGAGTTGCAGACTCCAATCCGGACTACGACGTACTTTCTGGGATTCGCTCACCATCGCTGGTTGGCAGCCCTCTGTATACGCCATTGTAGCACGTGTGTAGCCCTACTCGTAAGGGCCATGATGACTTGACGTCGTCCCCACCTTCCTCCGGTTTATCACCGGCAGTCTCCCTGGAGTTCCCACCATTATGTGCTGGCAAACAAGGATAAGGGTTGCGCTCGTTGCGGGACTTAACCCAACATTTCACAACACGAGCTGACGACAGCCATGCAGCACCTGTCTCAGAGTTCCCGAAGGCACTAAGCTATCTCTAGCGAATTCTCTGGATGTCAAGAGTAGGTAAGGTTCTTCGCGTTGCATCGAATTAAACCACATGCTCCACCGCTTGTGCGGGCCCCCGTCAATTCATTTGAGTTTTAATCTTGCGACCGTACTCCCCAGGCGGTCTACTTAACGCGTTAGCTCCGAAAGCCAGTGTTCAAGACACCAACCTCCAAGTAGACATCGTTTACGGCGTGGACTACCAGGGTATCTAATCCTGTTTGCTCCCCACGCTTTCGCATCTGAGCGTCAGTCTTTGTCCAGGGGGCCGCCTTCGCCACCGGTATTCCTTCAGATCTCTACGCATTTCACCGCTACACCTGAAATTCTACCCCCCTCTACAAGACTCTAGTCTGCCAGTTCAAAATGCTGTTCCGAGGTTGAGCCCCGGGCTTTCACATCTTGCTTAACAGACCGCCTGCATGCGCTTTACGCCCAGTAATTCCGATTAACGCTCGCACCCTCCGTATTACCGCGGCTGCTGGCACGGAGTTAGCCGGTGCTTCTTCTGCAGCTAACGTCAAATGATAGCGCTATTAACACTACCACCTTCCTCACTGCTGAAAGTACTTTACAACCCGAAGGCCTTCTTCATACACGCGGCATGGCTGCATCAGGGTTTCCCCCATTGTGCAATATTCCCCACTGCTGCCTCCCGTAGGAGTCTGGACCGTGTCTCAGTTCCAGTGTGGCTGATCATCCTCTCAGACCAGCTAGGGATCGTCGCCTTGGTGAGCCTTTACCCCACCAACTAGCTAATCCCACCTGGGCTAATCTTGACGCGAGAGGTCCGAAGATCCCCCTCTTTGGCCCGTAGGCATTATGCGGTATTAGCTATCGTTTCCAATAGTTATCCCCCACATCAAGGCATATTCCCAGGCATTACTCACCCGTCCGCCGCTCGTCAGCGAAGTAGCAAGCTACTTCCTGTTACCGCTCGACTTGCATGTGTTAGGCCTGCCGCCAGCGTTCAATCTGAGCCATGATCAAACTCTTCAATTAAAGTTTTGTTGGTCTTGCGACCGGCTCAATGAATACTGATTGAACATCGATAACTAGAAGCTAGTCATGATATTCGAATTGACTGTGCCAAATAATAAGTAAACTTGTTATTTGTATTGGTCACTCAGTTCATTGATATAATCTTTTTTGACTATTCATTTCACGAGTGCCCACACAGATTGCATGGTCAAATTGTTAAAGAACAAACTGACTTATCGTTGCTGGCTAAGCGCCTTGCTCCGTGTCAGTGAGGACGCATTATAGAGAGTTCGATCGGTTTGGCAATACCCTTTTCTTAAAAAAATTCACTTTTCTTTTTAAGTGGTCAAATAAGGAACAAACCGATAAAAACCACAGCTAAAACTGCTTAAAAGCCACTGCAAACCGGGCAACAGCGTCCCAATCTGTGTATTCCACTTCTTTACTGGTATCCGTCTCACCACCCGTAATACGCATAATGAACTGAATCATGGTGCGATCAAACAAGTTATAGCGCGGATAACGTAGCGCCCCTGCAAATACAGCTTGTAAGCTTGGGCACCAAGGCGACTTCACTAAGAACTTCTTCATGTAAGCGCTCGTTTCAGGGGTATTCTTCCCTTCTTTACGTGCCGTCAGATTTACACAGAAGAAAGCGACCTTATGTTGTTCTAATGCCTGAAGGTTCTTTTCAATAAACTGATAAAGCTTCTTGCTTAAGTGACCATATCGAACAGCCGCACCGATTAAGACACGATCGTATTTTTGCCACTCAATGTCAGGCAAGCTATTGAGGTCTTGCAGCGTACATTCGCAATCTTGCCCCAATTCCCTCTTTATATAGTCAAGGATCTTAATCGTCTGACCATCCGTGCTCGAATGCAGTAATAAAACCTGTTCCACTTTGGCTCCTTAGTTTCGCCAGAATGTTGGAGTAAATAAGACTAATAACGTAAATACCTCAAGACGACCAAATAGCATCGCGATAATAAGTACCCACTTCGCGGCTGAGTTCACTTCACCAAAGTGCACCGCCACTTCGCCAAGGCCAGGACCGAGGTTATTTAATGTTGCTGCAACCGCAGAGAATGCGGTTAACTCATCAATGCCTGTCGCGATTAATGCCAGCATACACACCACAAACACCAGTGCGTATGCCGAGAAAAACCCCCACACAGCGTCAACCACACGTTGAGGCAAGGCTTTGCTACCCACTTTAATGGTATAGACCGCACGCGGGTGCACTAAACGTTTCAGTTCACGCACACCTTGTAAGAAGAGAAGTAGCATACGGATCACTTTCATGCCGCCACCCGTCGAACCAGCACAGCCCCCCACAAAAGAAGAGAACAACAATAATACAGGTAAGAAAAGCGGCCATTCGGAGAAGCTAGTGGTAGTAAACCCCGCCGTTGTCGAAATAGAGACGGTCTGAAACAGCGCCTGATCAAACGCATCGTAATAAGAGTCATACGAGTGATGCTTCAGTAACATGCCAAAGCAAATCGCCAGTAAGATAAATTGGGCACCAAAGAAAGCTCGAAATTCAGGATCGCGCCAATACGTCCGTAAATTCACTCCACCATTAGCAAAAGCAGCAAAATGGAGTGAGAAGTTACATGCCGATATCAGTAGGAAGACCACAGTGATCATATTAATGGTGGGGCTATTAAAATACCCCATGCTGGCATCGTGGGTAGAGAAACCACCAATCGCAATGGTCGAGAAGCTGTGTGAGACCGCATCAAAGGGCGTCATCCCTGCCATCCAAAAAGCGAACGCACAACTGACCGTTAAGGCTAAATAGATATACCACAGAGTTTTAGCCGTTTCGGCAATCCGTGGTGTCATCTTTGAATCTTTAACTGGGCCCGGAATTTCCGCACGGTAAAGCTGCATACCACCGATCCCGAGTACAGGTAAAATCGCGACGGCTAATACAATGATCCCCATCCCGCCGAACCACTGTAATAGCTGACGATAGAATAAAATCGCTTTCGGTAAATCGTCCAATCCAACGATCACCGTCGCTCCCGTAGTGGTTAAGGCCGAAAACGATTCAAAAAAGGCATCCGTTACAGAAAGATCGGGGGTTTTCGAGAGCAAGAAAGGCACGGCACCAGCACTACCGATTACCGTCCAGAATAGAACAACAATCAAAAAGCCATCGCGGGCTTTTAATTCATGTCGATGGCGACGGTTTGGCAACCATAATACAGCGCCCCCCATTAATAGAAGGAAAAAGGTCACCACAAAAGGGAAACCTGCACCATCGCGGTAAAATAATGCCACCATCGCAGGTACTAACATGGTGACACTGAATAAGGCGAGCAAAAGCCCGACGATTCTTATGATTGAACGAAACTGCATGAACTAGCTGGCTCTCATCCTAAACAATATGGTTATGCGTTTAACGCTCGACAGTTTTGGCTGTCAGGGTGCCGCCACTACGATTGACTAAAGCCAAACAAAAAGCATCGACACAGCGACAATCAATCTCGGCTATCACATGCACACTCTCGGTATAACTTGCTGTTAAGGTACTGCCTGAATGCTCAGCAAGCAGTGCTTCCACCAGCGTAACTTGATTATAAGCACAGCAAATTTCAACCTCAGACATGATGACTTTCTCTTGCGTTTGCAGCAGCGTTAATGCTTGCTGAACACCGCCACCATAGGCTTTTACTAAACCACCGGTACCTAATTTAATGCCCCCCGAATACCGTGTCACCACTGCGGTTATCTCACCCACGCCCGATCCCGTTAATTGAGCAAGAATGGGTTTCCCCGCCGTACCAGAAGGTTCGCCATCATCACTAAAACCCCATTTCATTGAATCTGACGGTCGACCAGCAACAAAAGCCCAACAATTATGACGGGCATCAGCATGCTGTGTTTTGATCTGCTGCACAAAGGCTTTGGCAGCTTCCACCGTAGGGGTGTGTGCAAGATAAGTAATAAAGCGGCTTTTCTTAATTTCTTCTTCACACGAGGCGCTGGCCGCGGGTATTAAATACGGTTCTGAAGCTGTCATTTAAAAACAATTTGGTCATGGTTTAGTAACCGAGCAGGATACCACAACCAATGCAATAACCCTTCCCCTTCTGCGTATAACCACAGGCAAATACCCGTTTTAGCGCTCATCGCTTAAATATGGCTTTTTAATGATAGATACGAAAAATCGACGGCCAGTGCTTCCTCCGCACTGAGAACGCAACAATTTAACAACATTTCACGTCCAATTCTTCTGCGTTAATCATGTAAAAACTCTTTCATATCAAGGTACAAGATTTGCCTACGCGATTTTGTATGTTTATTTCGCACCTAAAAGTTAAACAATTGTTTTAAATAAGTGTTGTAATTGCTAAATATCGGGTTCACACTAAATTCGTCTGGTACAGGTCAAACCACCAAATCAAGCCAGCTTAGACTGGAATTCACGGAGATAGAATATGATTTACCAAGGTGAAACCCTATCCGTTGACTATCTGGAAGATGGTATTGCGGAGCTCAACCTCAACGCCCCTAGTAGTGTTAATAAGTTTGATATCAAGACCCTAGAGTGTTTCAGCGAAGCACTTAACGCCCTTTACCAACAAAACGACCTTAAAGGCCTGATTGTGACATCAGCCAAAGGGGCCTTTGTCGTGGGCGCAGATATTACCGAATTCATGGGCTTATTCGCTAAGACAGAGCAAGAACTGTCACAGTGGCTAACGCGTGCCAATGATATCTTCAACAAATTAGAAGACCTGCCTGTACCCACACTCTCTGCCATTAATGGCCATGCGCTTGGTGGCGGCTGTGAGTGCGTACTTGCGACCGACTTCCGCTTAGCCGATAGCACGGCACGCATAGGGTTGCCTGAAACCAAGCTAGGGATCATGCCCGGCTTTGGTGGGACAGTACGCTTACCACGTTTGATCGGTGCCGATTCGGCAATGGAAATTATCACCGCAGGTAAAGATAAAAAAGCACCAGATGCGCTCAAACTGGGTCTTGTTGATGCCGTAGTTGCACCAGATGCCTTGCGCGACAATGCGATAGCGATGATCAAAGACGCCATTGCAGGTAAATTAAATTGGCAACAACGCCGAGAACAAAAGAAATCCCCTCTTTTATTAAATCGAACTGAAGCCATGATGAGCTTTACTATGGCCAAAGGCATGGTGGCTCAAGTTGCAGGAAAACATTACCCTGCCCCGATGGCAGCGGTAATGACGATTGAAGAAGCGGCAAGTATGTCACGCGATGATGCCTTAATTGTCGAGAACAAACACTTCGTCAAACTGGCAAAAACTGATGTTGCCCAAGCCCTAGTCGGATTATTTCTTAACGATCAGTTTATTAAAGGTAACGCCAAGCAAGCCGCCAAAGCGGGCAAGCCAACAGCTAAAGGTGCAGTGCTGGGCGCAGGTATCATGGGAGGCGGTATTGCTTATCAGTCTGCCCTCAAAGGCGTACCTGTATTAATGAAGGACATTGCCGAGCCATCCCTCGCGCTGGGGATGAACGAAGCAACCAAGCTACTCAATAAACAGCTAGAACGCGGCCGTATCGACGGCTTTAAAATGGCAGGTATTATCTCTTCAATCACCCCAAGCCTGAGTTATGCCGGTATCGAACATGCCGATGTGATCGTCGAAGCCGTGGTCGAAAATCCAAAAGTCAAAGCGGCAGTACTGGCCGAAGTTGAGCAACATGTCTCGGCAGATACTGTGGTGACCTCCAATACCTCAACCATCCCAATCAACTTATTGGCAGAATCACTACAGCGTCCAGAGAATTTCTGTGGCATGCACTTTTTTAATCCCGTGCACCGCATGCCTTTGGTGGAAATCATCCGTGGCGAAAAAACCTCAGACGACACTATCAATCGCGTCGTGGCTTACGCCGCCAAAATGGGCAAATCCCCTATCGTCGTTAACGACTGCCCAGGCTTCTTCGTCAACCGTGTACTCTTTCCTTACTTTGCAGGATTTAGCATGCTGTTACGTGACGGCGCCGACTTTGCACAAGTCGATAAGGTCATGGAGAAACAATTCGGTTGGCCTATGGGCCCTGCTTACTTGCTTGATGTTGTCGGTATCGATACCGCCCATCACGCCCAAGCGGTCATGGCAGAGGGCTTCCCAGAACGCATGAACAAAGATTACAAAGATGCGGTTGATGTAATGTTTGAAAGTGGCCGATTTGGCCAGAAAAACGGTAAAGGCTTCTTTAGCTATTCTATCGACCGTAAAGGTAAACCGAAAAAAGCACACGATCCCGACGTCGCGGAACTACTGTCACCGGTTCTGGGTACCGCGACCGAATACAGTAGTGAAGAAATTATTGCGCGTACTATGGTGCCAATGATCAACGAAGTCGTGCGTTGTTTAGAAGAAAACATTATTGCGACCCCAGCAGAAGCAGATATGGCACTGGTATATGGCTTAGGCTTCCCTCCTTTCCGTGGTGGCGTATTCCGTTACTTAGACACAATGGGATTAGCACAATATGTCGCAATGGCCGATAAATATGCTCACCTTGGTGCGGTTTACCAAGTGCCAGCAGGTTTGCGCGCAAAAGCGGAGAAAGGCGAAAATTACTACGCTATCGACACCGCATCAGCACCATTTAACGCTTAAGGACGAGGGATAAACCATGAATAACGCTGTCATTGTAGATTGTATCCGTACCCCGATGGGACGTTCGAAAGCGGGTGCATTCCGACATGTCCGTGCTGAAGATCTATCAGCACACTTAATGAAGGGCTTGCTAAGTCGCAACCCACAAGTAGATCCAACTCAGATCGAAGATATTTACTGGGGTTGTGTCCAGCAAACCCTAGAGCAAGGTTTTAATATTGGCCGTAACGCAGCCTTAATCGCCGGGATCCCACATACGGTCGGTGCAACCACAGTAAACCGTTTATGTGGTTCATCGATGCAAGCACTGCATGATGCCACTCGCGCCATCATGGTGGGTGATGCAGAAACCTGTATTATCGGAGGCGTTGAACACATGGGCCATGTGCCAATGAACCATGGCGTGGATTTCCACCCTGGCATGTCCAAGTCCGTTGCCAAAGCGGCAGGCATGATGGGACTAACCGCAGAAATGTTAGGCCGAATGCATGGCATTAGCCGTGACATGCAAGATGAATTCGCGGCTCGCTCACACCGCTTGGCGCATGCTGCCACCGTTGAAGGACGCTTCAAAAATGAAATTTTGCCAATTGAGGGGCATGATGAAAACGGTGCGCTTAAACTGTTTGATTATGATGAAGTGATCCGCCCAGAAACAACTGTTGAAGGGTTGGCTGGATTGCGCCCCGTCTTTGATCCTGTCAATGGTACTGTCACTGCGGGAACGTCATCAGCACTGTCTGATGGTGCTTCGGCCATGTTAGTGATGAGTGAGGAACGCGCCAAAGCACTCGGCTTAACGATTCGCGCACGTGTGAAATCCATGGCTGTTGCAGGCTGTGATCCCTCTATCATGGGTTACGGCCCAGTACCTGCAACCCAAAAAGCCTTAAAACGTGCAGGCCTAAATATCAATGATATTGGCATGATCGAACTCAACGAAGCCTTTGCCGCTCAATCACTGCCATGCGCCAAAGATCTCGACTTGCTGGATAAAGTGGAAGAGAAGGTAAACCTTAACGGCGGCGCAATCGCGCTAGGTCACCCATTGGGTTGCTCAGGTTCACGGATATCAACGACCTTGATTAATCTGATGGAACATCGCGATGTACAATTTGGGCTCGCCACCATGTGTATCGGTTTAGGCCAAGGGATCGCCACTATCTTTGAGCGCGTCGAATAGTCGCTTCATCACAGATACCAGTACAAGCCCACTTCGGTGGGCTTTTCTTTATATAACAAGCACTCACTATCTAGCCATGCGCCAGAGTCATAAATAAAATGATAAAGTTTCATTTTATTCATGTTCATTAGCCAGCTACACTCACTCCATCAAACATATTTTCTTTTCCATTTACCGGAGTATTCCTATGTTTAAGGCACTTGTTCTCGATCAGGAAGATAAAAAAACTATCGCAGGTATTCGTCAGTTAGACACTGCCCAACTACCTGATGGTGATGTTCTGATTGATGTAGATTACTCATCGCTGAACTATAAAGACGGCCTTGCTATCACTGGTAAAGGGAAAATTGTTCGCCAATTCCCTATGGTGCCAGGCATTGATTTAGCCGGTAAAGTCATTGAATCAAGTGATGACCGCTACCAAGCGGGCGACAGTGTTGTACTCACTGGCTGGGGTGTTGGCGAAGGTCACTGGGGTGGCATGGCAGAAAAAGCACGCCTTAAAGCGGATTGGCTAGTACCACTACCGAAAAAACTCGATGGCAAACAAGCCATGATGATAGGTACTGCCGGTTTAACGGCGATGCTATGTGTACAAGCGATTGTTGATGCAGGCGTTAAACCAGAATCGGGTGAGATCCTCGTGACTGGCGCAAGCGGTGGTGTTGGCTCAGTGGCCGTCACACTACTTGCCCAATTAGGTTACCAAGTTGCAGCAGTAACCGGTCGTATCGAAGAAAACGGTGAGCTACTAAAACAACTTGGTGCTAGCCGTGTTATTGAGCGCGGTGAATTTGAGGAGCCAGCTCGCCCACTTGAAAAACAAGTGTGGGCAGGTGCTGTAGATACAGTGGGTAGCAAAGTATTAGCCAAAGTACTGGCTCAGATGGATTATAACGGTACCGTTGCAGCATGTGGCCTAGCCGGTGGCTTCGATTTACCAACCACAGTGATGCCGTTCATTCTGCGTAACGTTCGCCTACAAGGTGTTGATTCTGTTTCTTGCCCGTTTGAAAAACGCCAGCAAGCTTGGCAACGTTTGGAAGAATTACTACCAGCAAGCTTCTACCAACAAGCCTGCCGTGAAGTGGCACTAGAAGAAGTTGCTGAATGTGCCGACGCAATCACTCGTGGCCAAATCACGGGTCGCGTTGTAATCAAACTATAAGTGATTATCAAACGATAAATGGCTATCAAGCTATAGCAAGATAACACAGCAACAAATGACTACCTTGGCCAGCAAATAAGCTGGCCTTTTTTATACCGCATTTGGCGAGCACCCTTGTCACTACGGCATTAGGTTTAAGCTAATCCCATATCATGAATGCGTTTTGCGATAAGCTTGCCACACTCTTCTTGGATCAGGTTACGTAGCCAGATCTGCGAAGCAGAGTGCTCACACCTTGGATGCCAGATCAGTGAGTAATCAAACGGCTCAAATTTAAAGGGTAACGGCTTCACCACTAAATCATGCCTTTCGGCCACTAAGTACGCTAAATCCGCAGGCACTGTGATCATCAGTGGCATCTTATCGACAATCGTCAGCGCAGCTTCCAAGTGATATGCCCTCAGAACCATTTTGCGTTCAGGGTAACCCCTTAACGCCTCATCAATTAAGGCCTTCACACCATCACTGATCGCAATCATCGCATGGGGGGATGTGAGGTAGTCATCCAAGGTTAATACTTTATCAGCCAAAGGGTGGTTTCGTGACAATAAACAAAACACACTCACTAACCCCAGACTGTCTTTACACAAAGGTTCCACAGGTCCTGTCGGTCGGCAGATAGCCATATCACAGCCGTCAGACGTGAGTTGCGTCAGTAAGTGATCGTGTTGCAAGGGAGCAAACTCTAACGAAATATTCGGGGCTTCTTCATAAATACGTGGCAAAGCAAACGGCAAAATGGTTTGCATTGCATAGTCGGTTGTGGCGATAACAAAGTGCTGATCACACAAGGCAGGCTGAAAATCATTAGGCGTAAGCAGGATACGTAATGCTTCAAGGGGATCATTTAACGCTTCACTCAATTCGAGTGCTCGCTGCGTTGGCAGCAGGTGTTGTCCTTGACGAGTAAAAAGCGGGTCAGATAACAGCTCACGCAAACGACCTAACACTCGGCTCATCGCCGACTGACTTAAATTCAGCCGCACCGCAGCACGACTGACACTGCCTTCTTCCAGTAACACCTTTAATGCCACCAGCAAGTTGAGATCGCGACGATAAACTTCTTCCAGCTCCATATACTTCACCTTAACGTTAGACCGTTAAATTATGCAGCTTGAAGTAAAAAAAATCCCGCTATATTAAGCGGGGAAGCCCAAGAAAACAGGGAGAGTGTATTTGTGAGATAAGGTATCAGGGCTTATTTCAATTCTTCTTCTTCAAGCTCTGAGGTATTCATAAGTTCAAACCACAAGCCAAGTGCGGCTGCAATCACACCACCGAGTGCGAACAAGCTTGCGTCTGCGGGGCCGCGTAACACCAATGAACAAAAGGTGATAAAACACAGCACGCTATAAATGGTAAGACGATCGAGGTGAGTCAACATAATGCCTCCTAATCCTTTAGAAAAACGTTAACGACTTGTTAATTAAGTTACACCCTTTATTTTGTTTTGCCAACCCTTATTGATTAATTCTTATCCATCAGTATGATCAGCAATTCGAAACTAAAGATGTGTGTATGATGACTGCAATATTTGACAACCCAACTCACAGCTTGGAAGCACAAGGGCTTCGTTGCCCAGAACCAGTAATGATGGTACGCAAAACAGTAAGGAAGATGACTGAAGGCGAAACCCTATTAATCATTGCTGATGATCCCTCCACCACCCGTGATATCCCAAGCTTTTGCCGCTTTATGGATCACACCCTAGTGGCATCGGAAATCGACAACCTGCCTTACCGTTTTCTTATTCGCAAAGGCAGTGAAAAGTAAAAAGGCAGCTCAATGAGCTGCCTTTTTATTATCTCTCTTGCTGCTCGTAGCTTTCGCGAACTTGCTTACGGGCAATATCTAATTCATGCCTTAGCTCTCGCAGTTCTTTTTTCATTGGTATGACATAGCGTAGCCGTACTAAAGCATCCACCGATAGATAAGTCGTAACAATCGCCCCAACTACCATAGGCAACCACATATCAGTTAGTACCATGCCGAGTACATTTAACGCGAGTGCGATATGAAAAAGCCAACACTGGCTCTTCGGCGAAATGGCGAGATAACGGATCATAACAACCTCCTATCTTGGCTCAACTTAAGCACTTCCAACTTAGCATAACTGGTATAAACAACCAGCTGCAAAGGTCACAGTTCATTGATTTTCCATCCAATAATCACAATGACTGCAAGGGAGAAATTAACGTAATCGTCCCTGTCATTCTACAACGTTAATGGCGTGCCAGTGTTCCACGTGGAACACGCCACTCCCAGCACAACTTACTCATAGCCCGTTTATAAACCAACCGCCGCTGCGATCGCTAAGCCGGCAAACAAGGTAGCAGTAATCTTTCGGATCAAATCCAACGGCATCTTATCTGCAGACAGTTTGCCTATAAGTACCACTGGTACGTTCGCCAATAACATACCCACAGTCGTTCCTATTACCACCAGCAATAAGGCATCATGGTACTTCGCCCCTAACATGGTGGTCGCAACTTGCGTTTTATCACCAACTTCCGCAATAAAGAAGGCAATAAAACTCGCGATAAAAGGCCCACGATTTGAGATTTTCTCATCGTCATCAAGCTTGTCTGGGATCAGAATCCAACCCGCCATTGCAACAAAGCTAATCACAAGTACCCATTTGAGTACCTCGGGAGTCAGGTAGTCTGCAACCACAACACCAAGCCAAGCAGCCAAAGCGTGGTTTGCAATAGTGGCAAGAAAGATCGCTAGAATGATAGGAAGAGGTTTGCGATAACGGCTAGCCAGCAATAGCGACAACAATTGGGTCTTATCACCAATTTCAGCTAAAGCAACGGTAGTAATAGAAACAGCGAGAACACTCACGACATACTCTTGGGGGCGAGGATAATTATTAGCACCATAGGTAAACGCACACGCCCCACCCCGGTTCATGCTGGTTTACCAATGGTCTCGCCAAACTCACTAGTAGGATTAGTGTGAGTCATAACCGCCATGAAGATTTTGCTTCAATTATGTTGACGATTATCTCGATAGATCGAGAGGCTACTCCCCAAAGGAGCCGCAATGATAGCGAGTGTTATAACGGGAAACAAGCGCAAAAATGTAAATGCTTACGAACGAAAAAAGGCTAGCACAGAGTGCTAGCCTTTCATTTAACCGCATCTATTCGCGATATGTACACTAATAGAAAGATTAAGATAATGGGCTTAATACAATCTCAACGCGGCGGTTTTGCGCGCGACCTTGTTCAGAGCTATTAGACGCTATCGGGTGCGCTTCACCCATGCCTTTCGTGACAACACGGTTAACACCGACACCTTGACGGATCAGGTAGTTACTCACTTCACTCGCACGTACTTGTGATAAGCGCAGGTTATATTGTGCGGTTCCTTTACTGTCGGTAAAACCATAAACATTCAGTGCAGTTTTCTCGTATTCCTTCGCCACGATAGCCACATTGGTCAATGCCGTTTTAGCGCGGCCACTTAAGTCTGACTGATCAAAACCAAAGGTTATTTCATTCGGCATATTCAAAATAATGTCGTTGCCATTACGGGTCACACTGATACCTGATGCTTCAAGTTGCTGACGTAATTTAGTCTCTTGCACATCCATGTAATAACCAATGCCACCGCCTAGCGCTGCACCTGATGCCGCACCAATCAATGCGCCTTTGCCGCGATCATTTTTGCTGGATGAGGCAACACCAATGGCCGCCCCCGCAACCGCACCAATCAGGGCGCCGCTGGTCGCTTTCGCTGTTTGATCTTCACGGGTATAAGGGTTCACTGTCGAACACCCACTCACGACCATAGTCACACCCAAAGCCACGACAACACTGCGTAGCCATTTATTTACTTTACCACCTGCTTGTACATTCATTGCGTCTACACTCGTTTGTCTTTAATACACTCTTAGCATCCATTATGCCGGTGCTTTTATTTCGGCGAATTGTAATCAGCGTAATCATAAAAATCATCAAGGGAATGTCAAAAAAGCCCATGCAGAGCAAGAATCCGCACTTACCACAAATTTCTCGGGCCTATTTGGAACTTGATGGATAAAAAACATGCACTAACCCTACTCGCACCTTAGCTGGCAAGGTATACTGGATTGTTATGATATTTTCTTTTAATCCACTAATCTCGCGAAGCTGACAATGCAGAAATACGATATTAAAACCTTTCAGGGCATGATCCTCGCGCTGCAGGATTACTGGGGCCAGCAAGGTTGTACCATAGTACAACCACTAGACATGGAAGTAGGTGCAGGTACCTCTCACCCAATGACATGTTTACGTGCTCTAGGTCCAGAGCCTATTGCAGCAGCGTACGTACAACCATCTCGCCGTCCTACCGATGGCCGCTATGGTGAAAACCCAAACCGCCTTCAGCACTACTATCAGTTCCAGGTGATCATCAAACCATCACCAGACAACATCCAAGAACTGTACTTAGGCTCACTAGAAGCGCTAGGCATCGATACGCAAGTACACGATATCCGTTTCGTAGAAGACAACTGGGAAAACCCAACATTGGGTGCCTGGGGTCTTGGCTGGGAAGTATGGCTTAACGGCATGGAAGTGACTCAGTTCACTTACTTCCAGCAGGTTGGTGGCCTTGAGTGTAAACCAGTAACTGGTGAAATCACTTACGGTATTGAGCGTCTAGCCATGTACATCCAAGGTGTAGACTCAGTTTACGACCTTGTATGGACTGATGGCCCACTAGGTAAAGTAACCTACGGTGACATCTTCCACCAAAACGAAGTTGAGCAATCAACTTACAACTTCGAACATGCTGACGTTGATTTCCTTTTCACTTTCTTCGATCAATGCGAGAAAGAGTGTCAGGAACTGCTAGCACTAGAGACGCCACTGTCTTTACCAGCTTACGAACGCATTCTAAAAGCCGGCCATGCATTCAACTTACTTGATGCACGCAAAGCAATCTCTGTTACCGAACGCCAACGCTACATCTTGCGTATCCGTAACTTAACGAAGCAAGTTGCTGAAGCCTATTATGCTTCACGTGAAGCACTTGGCTTCCCTATGTGCAAAAAAGACAAGTAAGGATAAAGCATGGCTGAACACAATTTCCTTATTGAGCTAGGTACTGAAGAGCTACCACCCAAAGCACTTCGTACCCTAGCTGAAGCATTCGCTGCAAACTTTGAAGCAGAACTAAAAGCTGCGGCACTTCCACACCAAGGTGTGAAGTGGTTTGCAGCACCGCGTCGTCTTGCACTTAAAGTGGCTAACCTTGCTGAAGGTCAACCAGACAAAGTTGTAGAAAAGCGTGGTCCGGCGGTTTCTGTTGCATTTGATGCAGAAGGTAACGCAACCAAAGCGGCTCAAGGTTGGGCTCGTGGTAACGGTATCACAGTAGAACAAGCTGACCGTCTGGTAACAGACAAAGGCGAATGGCTACTGTTCAAACAAGAAGTCAAAGGCCAATCAGCTGATGCATTGCTTTGCGAAATGGCAGCAAACGCACTCGCGAAGCTTCCAATTCCTAAGCCAATGCGTTGGGGCGACAAAGAAACACAATTTATTCGTCCAGTTAAAACGCTAACCATGCTGCTTGGTGACACGCTTATCCCTGGCACTATTCTTGGTGTTGAATCGGCACGCACTATCCGTGGTCACCGTTTCATGGGCGAAGCTGAATTCACGATCGATCACGCTGACCAATACCCTGCGATTCTAGAAGAACGCGGTAAAGTCATGGCCGATTATGAAGCGCGTAAAGCCATCATTCTAGCTGATGCACAAAAAGCAGCCGACGCTGTTGGCGGTAAAGCGGATCTTGAAGATGAGCTAGTAGAAGAAGTGACGTCTCTGGTTGAATGGCCAGTTGTACTAACGGCTTCTTTTGAAGAAGACTTCCTGAACGTACCATCTGAAGCTTTGGTTTACACCATGAAAGGCGATCAGAAGTACTTCCCTGTGTACGATGCGGACGGTAACTTAGTGCCTAAGTTTATCTTCGTATCCAACATCATCTCAAAAGACCCTCGTCAAATCATCGAAGGTAACGAGAAGGTTGTTCGCCCTCGCCTTGCAGATGCTGAGTTCTTCTTCAACACCGACCGCAAGCGTCCGCTTGTTGATCGTCTGCCTGAACTAGAAACGGCAATCTTCCAAAAGCAACTGGGTACGATCAAAGATAAAACAGATCGCATCACAGAACTTGCAGGTTACATCGCAGAAAAAATCGATGCTGACGTAACCAATGCTAAGCGTGCTGGCCTACTGGCGAAATGTGACCTAATGACATCTATGGTATTCGAGTTTACTGATACCCAAGGTGTAATGGGCATGCACTACGCACGTCATGACGGTGAAGCTGAAGATGTTGCACTTGCACTAAACGAGCAGTACATGCCACGTTTTGCAGGTGATGAACTCCCAAGCACTGGTGTATCTGCGGCGGTTGCGATGGCAGACAAGCTAGACACACTTGTTGGTATCTTTGGCATTGGCCAAGCACCGAAAGGTTCTGACCCATTTGCCCTTCGTCGTGCTGCACTAGGCGTGCTTCGTATCATCGTTGAAAAAGGTTACGACCTAGACTTGGTTGACCTAGTTGCAAAAGCAAAATCGCTATTTGTAAGCCAAGATGGTTCAAGCAAGTTAACGAACGACAATGTAGAAGCTGAAGTGATTGATTTCATGCTCGGTCGTTTCCGTGCATGGTACCAAGATGAAGGTCACAGCGTAGACGTGATTCAAGCAGTACTGGCCTTACGTCCAACGCAACCTGCTGACTTCGACAAACGTGTTAAAGCCGTTAGCCACTTCCGCTCGTTAGACGCAGCAGAGTCACTGGCAGCAGCAAACAAACGTGTTGGTAATATCCTAGCGAAATTCGACGGTGAACTTGCAGCTAACGTTGAGAGCAGCCTGTTAGTCGAAGATGCAGAAAAAGCACTTGCGGCAGATATTGCTGCCATGCTTGAGAAGCTAGTGCCTGTATTTGCTCAAGGTGATTACCAACAAGCACTGTCTGAACTTGCAACACTACGTGAAGCGGTTGATGCCTTCTTCGATAACGTAATGGTTATGGCTGATGACGAGAAGCTAAAAGTGAACCGTCTAACTATGCTTAGCCAACTGCGTAACGAATTCTTTAAAGTTGCGGATATTTCGCTTCTGCAAAAGTAAGTTAACGCATGACTATTTAAGCCCGCCAAACTCTGTTAGGCGGGCTTTTTTCTGTCTGAATGATGATCTAAGCCATCGCATCCAAACAAGAAGGCTCCTGTTCCTTACTCCGCTTACCTATCTACTGCCGCCCTACCTTAGCCTTCTTTTTTCAGCGCCACTGTTTCACGTGAAACGCAACGAGCAGAATTTTACTACACTCATAACAGGCAAAACACTCACTGCGCTTACCATGTAATTGAAATGAAAAACTGGCTTTTCCTTCATGATGGGATCAGGTATGTTGACAGTTGAGCATAAGTTATACAGCTATGTAATAACGATAAATCTAAGAGCAACATGCTGAGGTCGGAAGTAAAGATGGAGTTTTCAAAGTTCGGAGATAAGTTTGGCCGTTATTCGGGTATCACCCAATTAATGGAAGACCTAAACGATGGATTACGTAATCCCGATGCCGTAATGCTAGGCGGCGGTAATCCAGCCCAGATCCCTGAGATGGTTGAGTACTTCAATCAGCTCACCCAAGCGATGGCCGCCAGTGGTGAACTCACCGCCGCGATGACTAACTACGATGGTCCACAAGGTAAAAACACCTTCATTAACGCGCTAGCCGATTTAATGAAGGCCACTTATGGTTGGGATATCAAGCCGAGTAATATCAGTCTCACCAATGGCAGCCAAAGTGCTTTCTTTAATTTGTTCAACTTACTCGCTGGTGAGTTTGATGGTAAGCAAAAGAAAATTCTACTACCACTGGCACCGGAATATATCGGCTATGGCGATTCTGGCCTAAGCCATGATATGTTTATCTCATATAAACCGGAAATCACCCTGCTGGATAATGGCCAGTTTAAATACCACGTCGATTTTGACCACTTAGTGGTGGATGACAGCATTGGTGCAATTTGTGCCTCACGCCCCACCAACCCGACTGGCAATGTGCTGACTGATGAAGAAATCCAGCACCTTGATGAACTCGCCCGCGCTAACGATATCCCGCTGATCATCGATAACGCCTATGGTATGCCGTTCCCTGACATCATCTTTGCAGATGTCACCCCTTTCTGGAACAGTAATACCATCCTGTGCATGAGCTTATCCAAACTCGGCTTACCTGGGTTACGCTGCGGTATTGTAATTGCCAGTGAAGAGATAACCACAGCACTGGCCAACATGAATGGTGTGCTAAGTTTGGCACCTGGCAGTGTAGGCCCTGCCCTTGCTCATAAGATGATCGAGCAAGATGATTTGCTGACCTTAAGCGAGCAAGTCATTAAACCTTTTTACTTACGTAAATCTCAACAGGCTGTCGCACTACTGCAAGCAGCAATTCCTGATCCACGCTTTCGAATCCATAAGCCTGAAGGCGCGATGTTCTTATGGCTATGGTTCAAAGATTTACCAATCACGACAATGGAACTCTATCGCCGCCTTAAAGCACGTGGGGTACTCATCGTGCCTGGGGAATACTTCTTCATTGGCTTAGAAGAGGATTGGCAGCACGGCCATGAATGCTTACGAATGAACTATGTCCAGAGCGATGAAGATATGCAAAAAGGCATTGCCGTGATTGCCGATGAAATAACCAAAGCCTATCAAGCGTAATGTGTTGAATCACTAGCACGACAGACTGCGTCACAGCGCAAATAATACCACGAGCCAACCCCAAGACTCTCATACATCAAAGCAGCCTTCTGGCTGCTTTTTTGTTGTGCTTCACGTGAAACACTCAAGATAAACCATCTTTTTCTAAACGCCAGCCATTAAAAAAGGCCAGCCTAAGCTGACCTTTCACTACTCTTTCTTTGGTGTCGTGCCTTAATAAAAAGACGTAATAACCGAACCGAGCTTATTCACTTTCGAGTAAGCGGTTGCCGTTAATCGCAATTTTGCGTGGCTTTTGCTCTTCTGGAATTTCACGTTCTAGCTCAACGTGCAATAAACCATTTTCCATTTGAGCTCCCACAACTTTAACGTAATCAGCAAGCTGGAACTTACGTTCAAAATCACGCTCAGCAATACCCTGGTATAGGTACTCACGCTCGGTTTTTTGTTCCTCACGCGTACCACGGACAATCAAAATATTTTGTTGTTGGGTGATATCCAATTGCTCTTCGGCAAAACCCGCCACTGCCATAGTAATACGGTAATGGTTTTCGTCTTGCTGCTCGATATTGTACGGAGGGTAACCAGCGTTGTTGTTGTTACTGAAGTTCTTTTCCATCTGGTTAAACAGACGATCAAAACCAATAGCTGAACGGTAAAGAGGAGTGAAATCTACGTTACGCATAATACTATCCTTCTAAGAAGCAATATAAGTTAATCTGTGTATGAAGTGGTTTTCCTCAGTAGGACAAACCTCGCGCTCGACCCAGTCTTTGGCGTCTTGCTCTTCATAAATAGATATAAGGCTTAATGCTGTTTTTTCCAAGGGCTAAAGCGTAAATAATTTTCCAAAAGCACATCATTCCTCCCTAACCCTCTAAATAAAAAGCAAAAAAAACGTCGCACTTAGCGACGTTTTTTTAGACCTAATCGTGTGTTTGTTACAAACTACACATCTAGGTTTGCGTTTAGGGCATTCTCTTCGATGAAGTGACGACGCGGTTCAACTTGATCACCCATTAGGGTCGTGAACAGCTCATCAGCAGCAACGGCATCATTGATCGTTACTTGCATCATACGACGAGATTCAGGATCCATGGTGGTCTCCCAAAGCTGATCTGGGTTCATCTCACCAAGACCTTTGTAACGCTGTAGTGATAGGCCGCGACGCGATTCTTTGATTAACCAGTTGAGGGCTTCATCAAAGCTGCTTACCGCTTGCTTACGCTCACCACGTTGTACAAATGCGGACTCTTCCAGTAGCTCATTCAGCGTTTCAGAAAGATCAGCCAGCTTGCTGTATTCTTTTGAATTGATGAAATCAAAGCTTAAGGCATATTCATAATCAACGCCGTGGGTACGAACAACCACTTTAGGCAAGAATGCATCGTTTTCTTCGTCACGCTCAACCGCTGCACTAAACTGACTCTCACCCGATTGCTTAGCGTTTAGTGCGGCAATAACAGGCGTCAACCATTCAGTAACCGCCGCTTCAGTTGCTAGCATGTCTGTCGTTAGACGTGGTTGATAAACCAATTCATTCAATAGAATACTTGGGTAACGACGGCTCATGCGCGTCACTAACTTCATGCCTGCATTGTATTGTTTCACAATGTTTTCCAGTGCAAGGCCAGAAATTGCTGGTGCCCCTTCACTTGTGAACAGTGATGCATTATCGAGAGCCAGTGCCACTTGGTACTGGTTCATGTCTTCATCATCTTTGATGTATTGCTCTTGTTTACCTTTCTTCACTTTGTAAAGTGGTGGCTGAGCAATGAAGATATGACCACGCTCGATCAGCTCTGGCATTTGACGGTAGAAGAAGGTCAACAGTAGTGTACGGATGTGCGAACCATCGACATCGGCATCGGTCATGATGATGATGCTGTGGTAACGCAGTTTATCTGGGTTGTACTCGTCACGACCGATACCACAACCCATGGCTGTGATCAGGGTTGCCACTTCTTGTGAAGATAGCATCTTATCGAAACGGGCTTTTTCTACGTTAAGGATTTTACCTTTTAGCGGCAGAATCGCTTGGTTCTTACGGTTACGTCCCTGCTTGGCTGAACCGCCAGCAGAGTCCCCTTCCACTATGTATAATTCAGATAGGGCTGGGTCTTTTTCCTGACAGTCTGCCAATTTACCTGGTAGACCTGCTAAATCTAACGCACCTTTACGGCGTGTCATTTCGCGCGCCTTACGAGCAGCTTCACGCGCACGAGAAGCATCAATAATCTTAGTACAAACCGTTTTCGCATCTGATGGGTTCTCTAATAAGAACTCACTCAGTTTCTCACCCATGCTTGATTCAACGGCTGGCTTCACTTCACTTGAAACGAGCTTGTCTTTAGTCTGGCTTGAGAATTTAGGATCCGGCACTTTCACCGATACAACCGCTGTTAGGCCTTCACGTGCATCATCACCGGATGTCGCTGTTTTTGCTTTCTTCGAGTAACCTTCTTTTTCCATGAAGTTATTCAAAGTACGCGTTAAGGCACCACGGAAACCAGCAAGGTGACTACCACCATCGCGTTGCGGGATGTTATTGGTGAAACAGTAGATGTTTTCTTGGAAACCATCGTTCCACTGCATTGCCACTTCTACCGCGATACCGTCTTCACGCTCAAAATTAAAGTGGAACACTTTCGGGTGAATCGGGGTTTTATTACGGTTCAAGTGCTCAACGAATGCTTGAATACCACCTTCATACATGAAGTGGTCTTGCTTACCTTCTTCACGCTCATCAATCAGCTTGATCGATACACCAGAGTTAAGGAAAGACAGCTCGCGTAAACGCTTCGCTAAAATTTCGTATTGGAATTCAAGAATGGTAAACGTCTCAGCACTTGGCCAGAAACGGATACGTGTACCCGTGCGCTCACCGGCGTCACCAATAACGGCTAACGGTGCTTGAGGCTCACCATGACAGTAAGTTTGTTGGTGAATATCACCATGGCGATGAATCGTTAGCTCGACCTTTTCAGATAGTGCATTCACTACCGATACACCTACACCGTGCAAACCGCCCGATACTTTGTAGGAGTTATCATCGAATTTACCACCCGCGTGAAGTACCGTCATGATAACTTCAGCTGCTGATACGCCCTCTTCAGGGTGCATTTCGGTCGGAATACCACGGCCATCATCGCTGACAGAAACAGAGCCATCTTCGTGGATGGTGACAATGATGTCTTCACAATGGCCAGCAAGAGCTTCATCGATAGAGTTATCGACGACCTCAAAAACCATATGGTGCAGGCCAGTACCGTCATCGGTATCGCCGATGTACATCCCTGGGCGCTTACGTACCGCATCTAGGCCCTTAAGCACCTTAATGCTTGATGAATCGTAATTGTTGGACATTGAGTTACTCTCGCTTAAATTATCCTGCGGTTATTTTACCGTGTTCCACATGAAACATCTTGCCATTTTCATCTTGCAAGTCAGCGACATGCTTGTCACTGATCGCACTGATGAATACCTGGGCGTTGGTTTCCTTTAACCGTTGCGCTAACAGCGCACGCCGATGGCTATCCAGCTCGGAAGCAAAATCATCAATAAGGTAAATACACTGTTTGCCGGTCGCCTCGGTCAGATGAATTCCCTGCGCCAAACGCAGTGCACACATCATCAATTTCAATTGACCACGTGACAACACATCTTCCACTGGCGTACCAGCCACTTTAATTCGCAAGTCGGCTTTATGCGGCCCACTTGCGGTATAACCAAGCTGGCAATCACGCTCAAAATTGCGCTTTAACAGCTCGGCATAAGGTGTTTCTTTTTCCCAGCCACGGTAGTACCCCAGCTGGATATCAAATTCAGGGAGAAAGCCTTGGCAAATTTCCGCCGCTTTCACCTTCACCGCTTGCAAGTACTCATCGCGCCATTGGCTGATTGATTCCGCCAATTGCGCCAGCTCTTGATCCCAATAGCTAAGTTCACGGTAGCTTTGCGCGGTTTTGAGTAGCGCATTACGCTGCTTAGTCAGTCGCTTCACACGACTCCATGCTTGGTAAAAACGCGGTTCCACATGAAAGACGCCCCAGTCAATAAAGGCACGACGAAACTTAGGCCCACCAATTAACAACTCAAACCCTTCGGGGGTAATTAGCTGTAGCGGTAAAATTTGCGCAAGCTGCGCCATTTTTTGCCCGGTTTCACCCGCAATTTTAACTTCGGCCGTCCCATCACGCTTTTTATTTAACCCCAGCGGTAGCTCAAGGTTATTGTCGTGCTGGATCCGCCCATGAATAAACAACTCGTTTTGTTCATGACGGATCACTCTACTGGTTAAATGGCTGCGAAACGAGCGACCATGCCCCAAATAGTGCACCGCTTCCAACACACTGGTTTTACCGCTGCCATTAGCACCGATAAGAAAATTAAAGCTTGCTGACAGCGTCACATCGCAAGCTTCAATATTTCGAAAGTCTTTGATTATAAGTCGGGTTAACGCCATGCCTTATAGTCGAATCGGCATGACCACATACATGGCTTCATCGTTGGCGCAGTCTTCAATCAGCGCACTGGCATTGGCATCGCTCAGCGACATACGCACTTGTTCACACTTAAGCGTGTTAAGTACATCCAATACATAGCTAACATTAAAACCAATCTCTAAGTCATCCCCTTCGTAGCTAACATCAAGAAACTCTTCGGCTTCTTCTTGCTCTGGGTTATTGGCTGTAATGCGCATTTCGTTACCGACAAAGTTAACACGGACACCGCGGAATTTTTCATTAGATAAAATAGCGGCACGCGAAAATGCTTTACGCAATTCATCGCAGCTTGCTTCTAATGTTTTGGTGGTGTTTTGTGGCATCACTCGACGATAGTCAGGGAAGCGACCATCAACAAGTTTAGAGGTAAAGACAAAGTTATTAACCGTCGCACGCAAATTGGCGTTACCAATTTGAATCGTGACTTGCGCATCAGGTGTGTCCAGAAGGCGTACCAACTCAAGTACCCCTTTGCGCGGTACAATAATTTGTTTGCTTGGCAACTCTTGTTCGATGTTAATCGCACACACCGCCATACGGTGACCATCAGTCGCCACTGAGCGCAAATGCTGACCGTCCGTCTCAAACAACATACCATTAAGGTAATAACGCACATCTTGATGTGCCATTGAGAATTGGGTGCTGTCGATCAGCTGGCGCATTTGACCTTGTTGTAACGTCATCTCAACGTCACTCTGCCAATCATCAATATTCGGGAAGTCGCTCGCTGGCAGTGTCGCCAATGAATAACGGCTTCGGCCTGATCGAATGATCACTCGGTCACCTTCAAGGGCAATTTTAATTGCAGAGGTGTCAGGCAAGCCACGACAAATATCGAGGAATTTACGCGCAGGTACGGTAATCGCACCTTCTTCGTAGTCGCCGTCTAACGCCAATTTAGCTACTAACTCTACTTCTAAGTCAGTACCCGTCATTGATAGCCAACCATCAGTGACTTGCAGTAACAAGTTACCCAAAATCGGCAACGATGGACGACCGCCTAATGCACCAGAGACCTGCTGCAGCGGTTTTAATAAATGTTCGCGTTCAACGGAAAATTTCATATTAAGACGACAGTGTTCTAATTAGGTTTGAATAATCTTCTTTGATATCGTGGCTTTCTTCACGTAGCTGCTCAATCTTGCGACAAGCATGCAATACGGTTGTATGGTCACGACCACCAAATGCATCACCGATTTCTGGCAAGCTATGGTTCGTTAACTCTTTTGACAGTGCCATCGCCATTTGACGAGGGCGCGCCACAGAGCGAGAACGACGCTTCGACAGCATATCAGCCATCTTTATTTTATAGTATTCGGCGACAGTCTTCTGGATATTATCGATTGTTACCAGCTTTTCTTGTAGCGCCAGTAAATCGCGCAGTGCTTCACGAACAAAATCAATGGTAATCGCACGGCCAGTAAAGTTGGCATTGGCGATGACACGGTTCAATGCCCCTTCCAACTCACGCACATTCGAGCGTAAGCGTTTCGCAATGAAAAACGCGACTTCATCAGCCAAGCGAATATTATTGTGCTCAGCTTTCTTCATTAAGATCGCCACGCGGGTTTCCAGCTCAGGTGGCTCAATAGCAACCGTTAAGCCCCAACCAAAGCGAGATTTCAGACGATCTTCTACCCCACTGATTTCACGTGGGTAACGATCTGAGGTCAAAATGATTTGTTGGTTACCTTCAAGTAACGCATTGAAGGTATGGAAAAACTCTTCTTGCGAACGCTCTTTGTTGGCGAAGAATTGAATATCATCGATCAACAAGGCATCAACGCTGCGATAGTAACGCTTAAATTCTTCAATCGCATTGTTCTGTAAGGCTTTCACCATGTCTTGAACAAAACGTTCAGAGTGCATGTACACGACTTTAGCATTAGGCTTGCGATCAGCAATCGCATTGCCCACAGCATGCAATAAGTGTGTTTTACCTAAACCAGTACCACCGTATAAGAACAGTGGATTATAGGCTGCACCAGGGTTATCAGCGAC